>JAOZPG010000007.1:0-34416 GCA_029932855.1 Bacteroidales bacterium
CATAACTTGTTAAGGGCCGTGGCAGATCATGACGAACATAGTGAGGAATAATCTTCCAATCCATAACTTGTTAAGGGCCGTGGCAGATCATGACGAACATAGTGAGGAATAATCTTTCTACTCAAATAAACCCGAATCCCTTACGAGCAACAATACTGCAGAGTGAGGAACAATTACATATTTCTCGTTATTAAAAAATATCTCCCAGGCCGGATTTTGAAGATAAATGGCCAGGTCGCCCTCAACAGGCTGCAAAGGAACATACTTCACCTCCTCTTTCTTGTCTTTCCATGGCTCATCGGCATCTGTAATTGCAGGTATTGGATATCCCGGACCAACCTTAACAACATAACCACTTTGTATCTTCTCCTTTTCCTGTACTCCGGGAGGCAGATAAAGGCCGGATCTTGTTTTGCTATCGGCAGTTTTAGGTTTAATAAGTAACCTGTCACCAACAACAATTAATTTCTCAAGTCCCTTATCCTCGATGTTCAAAGTCATAGCTCCTGTAATTAGTATGTATACAAATATATATTATTAAGTATTAAGTTCTATTTTGATATTATTACCATCATATAAGAAAACAAGTATAAACGGGAACGCACTTTATTCTAGTCGAACCGGCAGTACATGAAAATACAGTCACCATCGCAAGGACAATAATAAGTCTTTCCGTAAGATTAAAACAAGAATTGAGGAAATACTTATTTTATTGGAAATAAAAGCATCTATGTCATGTCATAAGCAGACACATAAACCGGCCTCCTATAAAAGTCCTGCTCTTCCTCACTGCTAATATTAACAGGCTTAAACCTTATCAGACCCGGGGTAGAGCCCTGAACTGATGCCAGGAAGCCATATCTCACAGCTTTTTTTATTGTCGAGTAAATAATGCTTCTTGTATCAAACCACGCCATACCAAGGCCAACATCATAATTTGCACATGCCGTTTCAAACAGTTGAGACAGGTATTTCTCCTTTCCCTTTTTGAACCATATAGCCTCGTATGTAACAAAGCCAAGCTCCCGGGCATTGAATATCTTTCTTAGCATGGGCACCCTGGGAAAAACATTAAGTAAAAACCAGCCTGATAAGCCGGGCAACTCCAGAACTTCCCAGTCAACTTTATCTACCTGAAGGCCTGCAACTATCTCGCCATCCTCTTCTATTACCAGGTAATCATTATCAAGATCGAGGTACTGCGAGAAAAACATATTATGATCACTGTAAAACTCTTTTATACTCTTTTTCATTTGCTCTCTTTCATCCTTTCTGAGTAATCTGACATTTTTATGCTTCTTCGGAAAGAACCTGGAAAACAGAATCGTATGTATCATTCCAAGGGTCTTATATCCTATCATTTCGCTAAAATCCAGAGAGCGTTGGTTATCCTTCTCTATAAAAGCATAAGAAACAGTCTTCAGTTTCCTGTGTTCGGGATCCACAATAAAGCTGTCCATCCTTTCCACTTCCTCTTTTATTTTATCCTTGATAATAAAGCTTTTATCTTCTTCCCTCCTGAACTTCTTCTGCCGGTGTTTCTTTGAACGCATGGGCGAAAAGATAGAGAAATATCTGATAAAGAATGCGTTATATTTATTATCCTCATTTTCCACCAGCCTGTGGATCAGTCCTACAGTACCAAGCAGCCTGCCGGCTTTGTATAAAGTCAGAAAAAGTGTATCCCCGACTTTTTCAATTTTATCCAGGACATTGATATGCCTGTACCTCATCTTACCGGGTGTACCAAGCACAACCTTTGAAATATGTTTTTTAATCTCATCATCTGCTCCCCATTTACTCTTAACATTCAGGTCGTGATACTTAAGACCTGGCTGTTCCCCTTTTCCTGTCATATGCTTTCATTTTTTGTTTACATGGATAAAGATAAGTTCAGAAAGCGAAAATTTTCCGTTTTTCACCCTGCATCTTATATAAAAATCATCCTTCCCTGCCTGTTGCTTCAGCACAGATGTCCTGTAGGGTGAATCCGGTATTTCCTTCAACAATATCCAGTCAGATGAAGTTAAGGTTTTCATCTCCCAGCTATAATTAAATGGCGGCAAAGCATAGTCAAGCTCTGCAGTAATAGTTATTATATCTCCCTCCTGTACATCAGCATCAACAGATAAGAGTACCAGTACCGGGTATTGCTCTCCTTTTTTCATGATCTGGTCTTCAGACGAAACAGCTTTTGACAGGCTGAAATCAATTGGCTCACCTGCCCTTGCAGTATCCCCTGAATATTGTTTGTAGTGATAATGGTATTCTTTAAGGATATTACCATCATCATTTGCAATAATTTCAAGATCTCCATAGCTATTATAGACATAATGCATACTCACATTATCAGGCCCGGTCTCTGTAATAACACCCCAGAAAGGATGATATCTATATCTGGTAATAAATGATCCGGGGGGATAATCGGCAATATCCGGATGATATTCGGAATTTTCTGTTTTTGCCACGGGGTATAGTTGTAAAGGATCCCAGTTTATAGAGTTAAACACTCCTCCCTTCCTGTGGTACTGAAGGATATTTCCATGTGAATCATAGCTATCGTAAAATATTCTCTTCCGGTATTCATTTCCCTCAAGAATCTCAATGCTTGAAGGCAGCAGAAGAGATCCCTTATAAAAATCATAATTTATCTTTGAACCCTTTATCCTTTCATTCCCCCTAAAGCTTTCAGTAATCAAAGGCACTCCAGGCATATGCTTTTGCATAAGAGCATTTATTGCAGGATCACCTGCTGCGGCAAGCTCAGAAGGATATGTATTTATTGTTTCAATCCTGCTGCTGTCACTATCCCTGCTTATTGTCTTTTTTAATTGAAGATGAACTGAATCATAAACATATTCTTTCACAATATGCAAAGGATTTTCACCATTAATGGCATAACCTATTTCTTCACTTTTCTGCATATAATTCCATCCTGCCGGAATATAGTACCTGTCAAAGGCATATGTATAATTGGCTCCCGGAATCCGCTTGACAACCCTGAGTGCCGGAATATAGGAGCGGTTTGCGGATCCTTTTAAGGGATTATAGCTGTATTCTTCTTTCTTTTGCAGGACATTATTTTCACTATAATAAAGTTTTTCTTTCAACTGACCCCTTTTCCAGTCGTAAGATATTGCCGGCGGATAGGGAAAAAGATTTGATGAGATATCCGGAAAATCAAGTCCTGAAGTAAAACGGTAGACTGTTTTTCCGGTCCCCCTCCTGGAGACAGTAAGCTGGCTGTAAGTTATATGTGTTCCCGAGCTACGTGCAGGATCGGCCTTTCCCATTGAGAACATTCTTATCGGCGGATTGGAAATAGGATCGAAATCACTTCCCATATAAAATATATCCCTGGGCAGCTCGAAATATACAGGCCAGTTCATAAGTATACCGCTCGATCTTTGCAGGTCATCATCTTTCAGCCTGTAGTTGAAATCTGTAACCCCAAGGGTATCAGATGCATTATCCATCTCAACTATTTGCGCTATCCTTAGTCCCCCTGCCCTGGCATAAGGTAATATCCTGCTCACTTTCCTTACAAGCGCATTTATATAGCCGTATTCCGATTCAATCCTGGGAATAAATTCAAGCCTGTAACTGCCTGGTGGCAGTTCAAGCCTTATCTTACCGGAATATTCATATTCCAGGCGATCTTCATTCCACCGGATCAGATCATCCCCATAATAGCTCATGTGATAGATTACTTCAGGAGTCCGGCCTCCTGTCTCAGATAATTTAACATAAGTCAATGGCTCTTCAAGTCCCACTGTGGATATCCTGTTTGGATGTAACTTTGACCTGAAAAAAAAGTTCAGCTTCACCAATGGATTGTCCATCTCAGTAAGCACAAAATCCTCAGAACAATACCCGCTTATATCATCAGGAAAATATTCCTCCCCGGCCTTAAATCCAAGCTGTTCGTATTCCTTTGAAAAGATCTTTTGCACATTATCATCCGGACTGCCTTCCCGGAGGTCTGTCAGCATTACTATATAATCATCGGGGTGTGCGGCATAAGCTCCCAGCTCATATTCTCCTGCTTTCGCCAGCCACAGCTTATGAAAAGACTCCCACTCCACTCCGTCCTCTATATTTGTCTCATAATCATAGCTAAAAACAGTGTCAATATCTCCGGTTTTAGATTCTTTAAAAAATAGCAGGCTATCCCTGTCAAGAGGACCTTTATAAGCGATATATACAAATGAACCTGGATCAGGATCCATTCCCAGATTATCCTTGTTACTGCCCTGCTCAATATAGAACAATGGTATTATCTGTATCTGCTGCGGGTCATGAACCCTGATAATTTGTTTCTCAAAACCATCAAATGCAGCGACAGAGTGACGAACCACCGGTTCAGGCATACTGAAATACCCAAAATCATGTGGCTCAAAAACAAAATTCGTACTACTGCCTGTAGGATAAACAATTCTCTCCAGGAGTCCCGCTTTCATAAATCCCTCATGAGGCTCCCTGTCTGCCCCTTCATATTCCCAGGAAGCTTCTTCGATATATTGTATATTAAGATTTATCCGGGACAGATCTTCAAAGCAGGCAGCCCCATAACTGTCGATATAGGGATTAATGGCCGTAGCTGAATGAGTATTCTTCATCAGGACAGAAGATATCATATGTTCATTGTCAGCACCATTATAAAAGCCCCAGTGATCACGGGCGAATGAGCCCCTCGGAGGCAAAGGAGTATTATTGTAAAACAGCATTGTGGGAGGCCGGGGATCGGATGTGCCCGGTGCTATATCATATATCTTGTCAAGCCTCAGCCTCCTGCATGGAGGGAGGTAGTCATTTGCAGTACCGCAATTTACTGAAGGAAACCAGCTATAGTCAAGCCTGAAAAGCTTTTGCAATGATCTTGTGTAGTTATCATAAATATTAATTCTCCTGAGACAGCTGACGGCTCCGTTCACATAAGAATAAACATCCTCTTTCTCAAATTCTACTGTCTCCCGGGGTGAGATAACTTTGCTCAGATATTTCCCTTCAATATGCTGCTCGGAATAATTATGCAGGTCATCACCGCTATAAGGCAAGTTGGAAATTTTGGTCTGCGGCATGGAATACCTGACATTCTTTGAATAGTCAGAATAGCTGAAGTAAAAGCTATCCTCCCTGTTGGCTGATTCAACTGACAGCAGGAACCATGATGAAACATATTCTTCTCCTCGTGGAAATGGGTATATGTTTGTTGTACGTTCTATACAAGCCTCAGTGCCAAATGTATATATCCTGCCTTCTTCATCTGTAATCTTCCAGCTAATTATTTTGTTATCAGCCGATCTTTCATATTCAATTTTAAGCTTCTCCATAGATTGCATAACAATCTTACCATTCGGATCAAAAAAGAATTTACCTGTCCTGCCGTTAAAACTAAAACTAAAAATATCGGGCTCAGCATCTCTGTCATTATTCACAATATATTCGAGGTACTGGTATTGCTCCTGGCTGGTTTCCCCGGGTGGGTTCCATGACCCGAACTCATCCGGATTATCCTCAATATCAGGAAGATAATTAGCTCCTGTTGATAAGTACCCAAGCTGATGATCATCGGCAATTCCCCTGACCGTACGCGAAATCACTCCCCCGGCATTAAGCGACCAGCCCAGTCCTGTCCAGCCGGCCATTTCCTCAACTTTAATACCCGAGGCATGGTATTGCAGCGATATAGCTATCTTCATTGTCCTTCCTGTAAGCTCCCACAGAGGGATACTTACAGACGGGATTCCTGTATAATAACTTACAGGTATGCTGGCAGACCTGACTATTGCCCCTGCATCTGGCGAAGCAACAGAGGTCCTGTCAAGTCCGGGAAATGATTCCTGAGCCCGTAAAAAGCCCTCAGGCATTATCAGCATGAAAATAATCAGGCAAATGATTTTCCTGTATTTATGTCCTGCCCGCATATAACTATTCATTTGATACTACTATTTTCCGTGAGATACTACCCTCACCGGTCTGTATCCTTATATAATATATCCCGTCTTCCAGGCCTGTGGCATTTAGCTCCAACACATAAGTACCTTTATTGCTTTCCCCTTCAAAGAGCAACATCCTTTTCCTGCCGGCTATATCATAAAGTGATATCTCCACCCAGGTGTTCAATGGTACAGAGTAGCTAAGCCTCGCATTATCTGACACGGGATTCGGGAAAACGCTTAAATCAAATATACCGCTGGCTGTGCCTGTAAGAACTTCTATTTTTTCTTTTATGCTGCAGCCACCTGAATCAGTTACAATAAGCTCATATAAACCTCCTTGCAGCCCATAAAGGCTTGACTGCCCCGATCCATCAAACCACAAATATGTATATGGAGGGATACCCTCTGAAACAATTAATTCTATACTCCCGTTATTGCCCTCCGGCATAAGCTCATCTTCTACAATATAATTAAGTGACAGGGAATCATTTTTCACCTTTACACTGTCAGTGCTTGTGCATCCATAGTCATTGCTTAGCCTGACATAATAAAGGCCTGTGTCTGCAACGACCAGGCTTGAATCAACAGAAAGGCTGTCGCCCCAGAGGTAGGATGAATAATCTCCATTAATAGTTATGGTATCCTCCCTGCCGTTACAGAGGTAGAAAAGATCGGGAAGGTCCGGACCGAAATTATAACACGGATCCCTGAAGCCAAGCATAAAAATGTCGGGTGCATGCCTGGAATAATAAGCGGCTCCCTCTGCCATTAACCCGCCATGAAAAGAACCCCAGCTATACAGATACTCCCCTCCATCCGACAATATGCCTTCAGGCAGAACTTCCGAGCTTCCCGGCAGGCACTTTGCCCAGTTAACATCCATAGCGGAAGACAAGGAAACTATGAAACCATTGAAGAACCTGGACGATGACTCCAGCAAATGATTATCGAAACTTATTTTATTTTTAAAAGCTCCCGACAGGAATATGTTATTATATTCATCAACAGCCAGTGCATACGGGATATCATCTGAGCGGCCACCCCATGAGCCTTTTTCACGGGGCTGCAGGGAATCAATAAAATGTAAAAGAAAAATATCTTTTTTACCTTCAGAATGAAGCTGCTCTCCATCAATAAACATATCATCCCCGAAACTGCCATAAAGGAAAAATCCACCGTTCATATCTTTACATAATCCGGAAGCCTTATCAGATGCAGGTCCGCCGGTAGTGAACAGTTCAACAGGCCGGATGCCGGGAGAAAAAGAAATAAGAAAAATGTCATCTCTGCCCTTTGAACTGATAATTGTATCAGCAAGAGCAATATCCCTTTTAAAGTTACCACAGACTATAAAACCATCTTTATAATTAATTATCCCTGCAGGACTGTCATTCCCTTCTCCCCCGAATGAAAAGCCATTCTTAATATTTTTTAACGAATCTACTGTAAGTATGAAAACATCCTCTTTACCTGCAGACTCAAGCATAAGCTCACCATACTTAAGATTGCCCTTAAATCCGCCGCCAAGCACAATGTTGTGAGATGTATCTATGCTAAAACAATCCACCCTGGCAGGAAAACCGGCAAGCAGATTATCAAATAACAATATATCTCCCTTATTATTGAAGCTTAAAATAAATACATTGCTCCCGGCCCCGGTTTCCAGCTTTCTGTCATCAAGCATAAGGGAGTTGAAATAGTTCCCGATAACAATATATTCATTATCTCCCTGTGCAAGGATCCCTGTTATCGCAGAATTACCGGGTGAGGACAACAATTTTATCCAGTTGAGACCGGCAGTGCTGTCAAAGGAACTTATAAAAAGACTCTTTCTGTTTGCGGCAGTATATAATGTACTATTTATGTCCAGTACTCCTTCAAATGAACCTGCAATTATAATACTGCCATCATCAGATGTAACTGAAGCACTTATGTTTTTAATGTGTTGACTTTTAAGCTGAAGGCCTGTATAATGAACATACTCCTGTGCTGCCAGTCCTGAAACCATAAACAGCAGGCAGGAAAAAAAGACAAACACCGGTAATACCTTCTTATTGAGATACACTTTGACTAAGCAATCTAAAGCTTCATTTTCAATGATATAGCAATTTAAATAATTTTCTGTAAAAAGACAAACCCGGGTATTATTATCGATTTTCGACATAGATTATTATATTTGATTTTCAAAATCAAACAGCCTTTCCAATGTTTAAAAAATCATCCTTAATTAATACGATAACGGTCATTCTTAAAGCAATGTGGTATTTGCAGTGTTTATCAGTGGCAGTATATATCGCTTTCTTTGTTCTTCTGCTTGTAAATCCCGATAATATCAATATTGATAAGTTTACAGGCTTTGGAATAGAATTCAAACAGATAGACCTGGGTTCCCAGACATTGAATGACGGAGCCAGCCATGCAATAATGCTGACCAATGGCCATGGCAGGCTGCATATAGCAGGCCATAAACAGGGGATAGTCCTGATTAAGGTGATAGTTGCCATTATTGAGGTATTAAGCTACATCTATATTTTCCATCTCCTGATAAAGATCTTCTCAGGTCTAAGTAAAGGCAACTTTTTCGAGCAGAGAAACGGCCTGATAATAAAAAGAATAGCCTTTGTAATAATAGCTGTAACAGCCTTTGTCGAACTGGCACAGTTTTTCATAAGTGATTATGTCTTAAGGAACTACGAAATAAACTCAATGCAGCTGCAAAGAGACACGGAAATAGATTTTAAAAGCCTGTTTTTCGGCTTAATGTTACTGGTGATCTCAATAGTCTTTATTCGCGGAGCAAAGCTTAGGGAAGAACAGGAGCTCACAATATAGATTTTCATGATACTCTTTTTTAGAATAAAAAAACAAACAAATTAAATACCATGCCTATTAATACTAACCTGGATGTAATGCTGGCAAGGCGCAAGATGTCTCTTACAGAGCTGTCCGAGAGGATTGGCATCACCATGGCAAACCTGTCAATCCTGAAAAAGGGAAAAGCCAGAGCAATAAGATTCTCTACTCTTGAAGCCATCTGCAAGGCCCTTGACTGTCAGCCTGCAGATATACTGGAATACCAGGAAGGCGTTTTGCAACAAGATATTGATGATGATAAAAACAATTAAGTTTTTTTTTTGGCTTAACACTTATCGTTTATCGATATTTTTTTATTGTTATTTATAAAATATTATCTATTTTTACTCCCATACTTACTTGAAGAATAAAGCAATGAAGACACTACTTACAACATTATTGTTAAGCCTTATTATCCTTAATCTGTTTTCCCAGGACCTTAATCATGAACTGGATATAAAAATTGATATTGAGAATAGTTATATCCATGTTGAGGATAAGATCAGCTTTTCTGAGGATTATCTTTTAACACAGGATAAACTAACTTTCACCCTGCAAAAGGGATTGGAATTATCCTCCCCTGACAAAAAAGTCAAAACCGAAGTGATTAAGGAGTACAATAGTGATGACTCTGCAATTAGTATTACAGAATATAAAGTATATCTCAGGAACAATAATATCCCTAAAGAGATACGCCTGGTTTACGAAGGAGAAATTTCCGATGATATTGAGGCCGGTGCGGCTGAGTATGCCAGGGGTTTTAGTGAAACCAGCGGTACAATTTCAGAGAAGGGAATATACCTGGCAGGATCAAGCTTCTGGATACCGGGATTTAATGAAGCTGAACTTGCAAGCTTTAACATGAATGTTGAAATTGATTCCGGATGGACAATCTTATCACAGGGGACAAGAACCATAGACCGGATGAATAAGGACAAACATATCATCAGCTATGAGTCACCCGAACCTATGGACGAGATTTACCTTGTTGGAGGGAAATGGACAGAATACTCCCAGTCGAACGGGAGAGTCCTGTTCCAGGCTTTCCTGAGAAGTCCTGATGGAAAGCTGGCCATGAAATATCTTGGTGCCACACAGGGATACCTTGCCATGTATGAAAAAATGATAGGTCCCTATCCCTTCACAAAGTTTGCCCTGGTCGAAAACTTCTGGGAGACAGGTTACGGGATGCCTTCTTTCACATTACTGGGACCAAAAGTTATACGTTTCCCCTGGATACTTCATTCATCATACCCTCATGAACTGCTTCATAATTACTGGGGTAACTCGGTTTATGTTGACTATGAGACAGGCAACTGGTGCGAAGGGATAACAGTTTATATGGCCGATCATCTTTTAAAGGAGCAACTGGGACAGGGTGCTGAATACCGGCAGGCAACACTGCAAAAATATACAGATTATGTAAATCCTCAGAATGACTTTCCCGTTTCGGAATTTTTGTCAAGGAATAATTCTGCAGAAGAAGCAATAGGCTACGGCAAGGCTATGATGATAAATAATATGCTCAGGTATTATTATGGCGATAAAACATTCTTAAAGGCTTACTCAAAATTCTATAATGACTACAAATTCAAGAAAGCAGGATTCAATGATATAAAGCATTGTTTTGAAGAGATCACAGGTGATGATCTCAGCTCTTTCTTCAATCAATGGATAGAAAAAGCAGGTGCCCCTTCTCTTAGCTTATCAAATGTTGAAGTAACAACCGGGGATGAAGCTTATGAACTCACATTCCGTCTCAGCCAGATACAGAAAGAAGAAACGTTTGAGCTGAAGATCCCTGTTTATATATACCTGGAAGGAAGCGAAACAGTTAAGACTGTATCAATAAACATGAACAACAGGGAAAAAGACTATTCACTTAAATTCAGGGAAAAACCTGTCAGGCTGGAGATAGATCCTACATTTCAGATATTCAGAAGGCTTGACAGAAATGAAGTTCCTACAACACTAACACAACTTTTTGGTGCCAGTGATGCTCTCTTAATATTGCCCTCAGAAAGCCCCTATATCAATGAATATAAAGCCATGGCAGAAATATGGAAAGCCACACAGGAGGCACAGGATAAAAACCTGAAAATAGTGAAGGATAGTGAGATTGGAGCCATCCCTGCAGATATTACCACCTGGGTACTTGGATTTGAAAACATTTTTGCCGAAGCATCACAAATACCGGAAAAATATTTTAATAAATTAAGTAATGAAGAACAGGCTTCTGCAACAAAGTTAAAAAAGGAGGGATCATTGGTATATGCTATACAGAACCCTGAGAACCAGGAACTCAGTCTTGGATTTATGGCAAGCAACAATTCTGAAGCCATTGCGGGTCTTACTATGAAACTTCTTCATTATGGCAAGTATTCATACCTGGGATTTGAGGGTAAGGAGCCTGTAAATATATTAAAAGGGATATTCCCGGCATTAGGCTCACCTCTTAATTATGCTATTCCCTATGATGGCATAATTATACCGGTATCGGCAAAAATCACAGCCAGGAAAGCCCTTACAGAATAATGTACATAAAACTAAATCTACAGGTAATATACCTGAATAATAAACTATCAACTAATACCTAATAAAATGAAGAAGATCGTATTAAATCTTTTCCTGGCTGCATCTGTACTTGGCACAGCTATATCATGCCAGTCAGCAAGCAATAATAAAGAAGATAACAATGCTAAAGACTCAAGCCTGGCAGAAAAAGTTGTATTTGAAGATGTAAGCACAGACCAGGAAATGAGAGTCTGGAAAATACCCAACATCTATAATGCTGCTGAAGCATATTTCTCACCAGATGGAAAAAGCATGATCTGTAATGCCAAATTTGAAACTGACAGTTTCCATATGGTATATACTTTAAATGTTGACGGCACAAACATTAAAAGGATAAATGACAAGGGCATGGATGCTTGCAGTTATTACTATCCTGACGGGAAAAAGATCATCTGGACATCCACAAGGGATAATCTGGACATGAAGCCCGGAGTCTATTCTGATGCCAGAAACTATCCACAGGGAGCCGAGCTGTATTCCAGTGACCTTGATGGAGGACATGTAGTAAGACTTACAAACAATAAATACTACGATGCAGAGGTTTCTGTCTCTCCCGACGGATCGAAAATACTCTTTGGACGCCAGACCGAGGGCAGCATGGACCTGTGGGTTATGGATGTTGACGGCAGCAATGAACACCAGGTAACATTTACCGAAGATGACCAGGAAGGTGGTGCTTTCTATATGCCCGACAGCGAGACTATCATTTACAGGGCATGGTCGAAAAAAGAAGAAGGAAAAAGAGGAATGGCAATGACTATCTATACTATTAAGGATGATGGTACAGACCTGAAACAATTAACACATAATGATGGTACCAACTGGGCTCCATTTCCTGCATACGACGGAAAACATTTTGTATTCGTGAAAGTACTTCCTCCGATGAACTTCGAGATATTCATGATGGATATGGAAACAGGCGAAGAGACCAGGCTAACCTACAGTGATGCCTTTGACGGATTTCCTGTTCTTTCCCCGGATGCCAAAACTCTGGGTTTTTCATCCAGCAGGGGAGCTCCGGAAGGAGAAAGAACCCTTACTCTCTACTGTATGGATATTTCATCACTGGGATTGTAAAATCAGTTTATACTGTTAACCGGCTAAAAAGCAACTTAAATTAATATAATAACGTCATGTATCTAAAGAATTTAATTAATATGAAGAACTTACTCCTGGCAGCAATGGTGTCTCTGCTTATATCCGGGTGTTCCCGTAGTGGCATTGACAACCCGGAAATAAGTACAGCGGAACTTAACGATCATATCAGCTTCCTGGCTTCCGATTCCCTTAAAGGACGATTTCCCGGTACTCCTGGTGGCAAGATGGCTGCTGAATATATCACTGAACAATTCCAGTCTTTTGGATATGAAACATTATCGGAAAACGGATTCCAGACACTTGAAGTTATTACAGGTATAGAAGCCAGAGATAACAGTCTCTCCTTTGAAGGAGTACAAGGAGTTTTAAATGAGGATTTCATACCTTTTAAATTCTCGGCAAACGGGAGCCTCAGCGGTGAAGTGGTATTTTGTGGTTATGGCTTTGACATAGACAAGAAAGAATTGTCATGGCTTGATTATGAAGGCATGGACCTTACAGGCAAATGGGTATTGATACTGAGAGCTGACCCTGAGCTGGATAATGATGAAAGTATGTTTATTGATTATTCAGGCGACAGGAACAAGGTGCTTTCAGCAAAAGATAAAGGTGCTGCTGGTGTATTGCTGGTATCAGGTGTGGATTATGACAAGAAAGATGCCCTGGTAAAGCTCCTTCCCGAACAGATGGGAAGCAATTCAGGCATACCTGCTTTCCAGATTAAAAGAGAGCTTGCCAATAAAATACTTGAAAAAAGCGGTAAGACAATAGAGGAACTGGAAACTGTCCTGATGAATGACAGGAAACCCGTTTCTTTCGCTACAGGAGTTAAACTCAGTGCAAATTCAGAGATTGAATTTACTAAGGTTGAAACACAAAATGTTATAGGCTTCCTGGAAGGTAATGATCCTGTTCTTAAGGAAGAGATCATTCTTATTGGCGGACATTACGACCACCTTGGTATGGGAGGACCTACAACAGGCTCAAGGGTACCTGATGAAGTGGCCATACACAATGGTGCCGATGATAATGCTTCAGGTGTTGCCAGCGTAATTGAAATAGCTGAAAAACTTGCAGCCAACAGGAAATCGCTTAAAAGAAGTGTTATCGTTATGGCTTTTACAGGCGAAGAGATGGGCTTGCTTGGCTCAAAATATTTTACAGCCAATCCCCTTGTTGATCTTGACAGGATAGTAGCTGCAGTAAATGTTGATATGGTGGGTCGTCTTAAGCCATCTAACGAACTTATGGTAGGAGGCACAGGCACAGCTGTTGAGACTGAAGACCTCCTTAATGACCTGGTGGAGGGAACAGTATTTAAACTGGCAATGTCACGCAACGGCCTTGGCCCCTCAGACCACGCATCATTTTATATTGAAGAGATCCCCGTATTCTTCTTTTCAACTGGAGCCCATGAAGATTATCATACCCCCCGGGATGATATAGACAAAATCAATTTCGAAGGACTGAAGCAAGTTGATGACATGATATATGAGCTTATGCTAAAGCTGGTAAACATGGATAATAAACTCACATTCCAGGAGGCAGGACCCATGCAACAGTCATCAGGAGCCCGCCGCGTAAGAGGAGTAACACTGGGTATTATGCCAAGCTTTACCGATACAGGCAATGATGGAATGGGGATAGATGGTGTTACGCCTGGTAAACCCGCCCATGAAGCTGGTATTTTAAAGGGAGACAAAATAATTGCTATTGAAGGAAAAGAAGTAACCAACATATATGATTATATGGCAAGAATGAGTAAACTGGATTTTGGTCAGACCATTACAATAGATATTCTCAGGGGTGATGAGAAACTAATATTTATTGTTAAGCTGGAGGACAAGTAAGCCGGGACAAAACAAATATTCCCTACGGGGAAATTAGAGCCATACAGAAAAGAAACAACACATTAAACCTGATAAAATGAAAAAATCGATAATTGCCATAATTCTGCTTTCAGTATTCGGACTTGCATTTGAAACCGATAAGCCTGCCTATATGTTATATACGGGAGAAGGCGAGCAGGTAAGTTATGAGAATATGATAAAAGAGCTTGAAAAAGCCGACCTGGTATTTTTTGGGGAACAGCATGACGATGCCATTGGACACTGGCTGGAGTTCGAGATTACAAAGGACCTGTATAAAGCCAAAGGACAGGATCTGATACTTGCTGCTGAGATGTTTGAGAATGATAACCAGGTAATCCTCTCAGAATACCTTGAAGGAAAGATCTCGAAGAAAAGTTTTGAGGCAGAAGCACGCCTGTGGCCAAATTACCAGGGCGATTATAAGCCCCTGGTAGAATTTGCAAAGGAAAAAGGACTGTTCTTTATTGCTTCAAACGTTCCGAGAAGGTATGCAGCTGTTGTTCATACCGGCGGACTTGTAGCTCTCGACAGCCTCTCTGATGAAGCAAAAAGGTTCCTCCCTCCCCTGCCCATTGCTTACGATCCTGAAGTTAAATGCTATGCTGATATGATGAAAATGACCGGCATGATGGCTCATGTTAATGAGAACTTCCCCAAAGCACAGGCAATTAAAGATGCTACCATGGCTCATTTTACCATGAAACAATGGAAAGAAGGAAAACTTATTATTCACTATAACGGAAGTTACCACTCAAATAATTTTGAAGGTATTATCTGGCATATCCGCCAGCAATACCCTGAACTTAACATAATGACCATTGCCAATGAAAAGCAGGCCGACCTGAGCAAGCTTAATGAAGAATACCTGGGCCTCGGCAGTTATGTACTATTGGTTCATGAGTCAATGACCAAAACCCGTTAAAATACCGGACTATGCAAGCCAATAAATTACTTGTAATTCTTGTATTGGGCTTTCTTTCTGTCTCATCCGGCCTGTACTCACAAAATTCCAGTGTGAAGGTCATTGATGAGCAGACATCTGAAGCATGCTCCTATGCCAACCTGGTTCTTTATGATATGCAGGGGAACTACATAAAGGGAATGAGTTCAGATATCAATGGTGAAGTAAAGTTTAGTATTGATAAACAAAGTAAGTTTAAGATTAGTTTTGTCGGTTATACAACTTATTCGGGTAGCATTTCGCCGGGTGAGAAGCTGACAATAAGTCTTAAACCTGATTTCCTGGAACTTGAGACTGTTGTTGTAACAGGGCAATATAACCCAAAGCCTGTTGATAAGTCAATCTATCAAATAGATCTTATAAGCGGCCGCCAGATGGAAGAACGAGGCGTAAATAACCTGGCTGAGGCTCTTTCAAATGAAACAAATATCCGGCTTAAGGTTGATCCTTCACTGGGTACAAGCCTTTCTCTTAACGGGCTGGGAGGCGAAAATGTTAAGTTCCTTATTGATGGTGTGCCTATAGTAGGAAGGTTAAACGGGAATGTTGACCTTACCCAGATAAATATGGACAATGTAGATCATATTGAAGTGGTAAAAGGGCCTATGTCGGTTGTTTATGGTACCAATGCCCTGGCAGGAGTGGTAAATATCATAATGAAAGAGAATACGACTTATAGCAATTCCTTGAAATTAAGTTCATATACAGGTACGGAAGGCGGATATAATTTCACTGCTTCAGCTTCAGCGATCAGGGGAAACAATTCCCTCTCAATCCAGGGAACAAGGAATATGTTCCTGGGTATTGACCTGTCAGATACCACTAGATCTATGGAATTTAAACCCAAGCTGCAGTACAATACCGGCTTAAACTACGCATTCAGGAAAAATGATTTCAAGCTAAAACTCAGCGCCAAGTACTTTGACGAAGAAATAAGACATTACAGGGAACCACAGGGTGTTTCTGTTATAGACCAGTATTTCTACACCAAACGTTTTGTTGGTTCAATGCAGGTAAATACCAGGCTTGGTGAAAATTTCTTTTTCGAAGCTATAGGAGCATATTCCCCTTATAACAGGGAAACGGTGAATTACCTTAAAGACCTGACCACTTTTGAGCAGACCCTAACAGGCTCCTCCATTACAAATTTCAATAACATTATGTTCAGAACAAGCATAATGTTTGAAAAAGAAGGATCCAGGATCAGTACACAGGCAGGACTTGACATGAACAGGGATGATGCAAGCGGTGACAAAATAAGTGCTGATGACCCAACAATGGGTGATTATGCGGCATTTATAAGTGCCCAGTATGAATTTCTGCCAAATGCCACCATTCAACCGGGACTGAGATTAATATATAATACAAAATACCAGGCACCCATAACCCCATCAATCAACCTGCAATGGCGTTTGTTTGACAAGATAAATTTCAGGGCTTCCTACGCCAAAGGATTCAGGGCACCAAGCATAAAGGAATTATATCTCGACTTTGTAGATTCCAATCATGATCTTCACGGCAACCCTGATCTGAAAGCTGAAACCAATCATAGCTTTAACTCATCAATTGCATATAATATTGAAGGGGAAAATTTCTTAATAAAACTTGAGCCGGCTTTCTTTTTCACTTCAGGCAAGAATATTATTGAGATATATCCTGTCAGTGCGGGGTCGACCGAATATCAAACCACCAATATTGCTAAGAGACAAACCATAGGCGGAGAGTTTAATACATCATTTTTACTCTATCCAAGCCTAACAATAAATGCCGGCTATGGCTTAACAGGAATCATTGGAGGAATGATGGATTTCGGCTCTGAAGGTTTTGATAAAAATAACTTCTACAGTAACATTAGCCTGAGCACCAAATATAATTTCAGGAAACAAAAACTGATCCTTGCTGCCTATTTTAAGTATTATGGCTCAACCCCCAGGCTCATGAGTGTTGATACCGATAATGACCCGGAAACTCCTGATGAGTTTGTTTATATCTACCGTAAGGCTTATGGTGATCTTGAGACAACCATTACAAAACAATTCTGGGGAAACCGGCTGGGTATAATACTTGGAGGGAAGAATCTTCTTAATGTTACTTACGTTGGTTATGAGAATGGAACTGAAGTATTCGCTCCCACTGCTTTTGGAAGATATTTCTTCCTGAAACTCAACCTGAATCTAAGCAAATGAGAAGACAAATTAATATAAGACTTATCATAGTTATACTGGCCCCGGTTTTCCTGCTTGGGTCATGTTTTACGGAGATAGATACCGAAAAGATGGATCCCCTGGAAACGATAACAGCCGCTAATAATATATATACAAGCCAGACTTTCTATAAGATAGAAGAGAATCAGATTCGACAGATTAGCTGGAATAGTCGCCAGGACTGGGACCTGGGTTTTGAGACAGGGGTCAATGGATGGCATGTTATTATAAATTATAGCACAGCTGCAAGAATAGTCTGTACAGGAATTACTGATTATGAAGCTGTTGATGTTAATACAGTTATTGGCCTGTTTCCTGTCGGAGACAGCCTGAACTGGAAATTCAGTCATCCAAACGGGGACCTTGACAGCACGGCAGTCGGAAACTGGATAGATTCAGCTTCTGTTTATATATTGTACCGGGGAGCCATGTACACCGACCCCCCGGAAGCCTACTTTAAGATTAAGTTTGAAAGTGTAAATGCAAATGAATATCTTATTACATACAATGATGTTAATACTGATGTTGATCATAGTGTCAGTATTTCAAAAGATGGCAGTTACAATTACGTTTACTATTCATTTACAGATAATGATGTAGTAGAGATTGAGCCACCCAGGGATAACTGGGACCTGCTTTTCACCCCTTTCATGGGATATTATTATATTAATACCGGAGAAGGCCTGCCCTACTTCCTGAACGGTGTATACTCCAATTATCTAAATGGAGTGGAAGTAATTGAGATCGATGATGCAAATGTTGAATATGACAGCATTGATGCCAGCTATATTAATCAGTATGAATTTTTAACAACACAGGATGTATTGGGCTATGACTGGAAAGATATACCTCAGCCACCTGACTATGTTTACTATATTGACGAAAATAAGAAATACATTATTCATGCGGTTGACGGGTCATATTATAAATTTCGTTTTATAAGTTATTATAATGAAATGGGCGACAAGGGTTTCCCAATATTTCAATACAAACAAATACTTTAAATCATTTTATTTTGCAATTATTTACCTAAAACACAGTTTATGAAAAATGTAAAAAATGCCTTTATGGCAATGACAGCAATTCTTTTTATTGGCCTGGTATTTTCAGCCTGTAATAAAGAAGAAGATCCTACACCTCCTGTTCCCGGATTTGATTACAGTCCGACTGACGTTATCCAATGGGATAATGTGACCTTTACAAACACCACAACAGGTGGAGAGTCTTACTCATGGGACTTTGGTGATGGTTCAGCAGCCTCTACTGATGAGAATCCTGAACACCAGTATCTTGAAGCAGGCACTTTTACTGTAAGCCTTACAGCAACAAATGAGGATGGTGATAAAACTACAACTATGGATGTTGTAGTGGCTGCACCAAATAATAACTATGTTATTGATGGTACAGAATATGCAATTGACACTGCTTTTACATATTCATCAATGGGAATGACATACTGGAGAATGTATGGTGAAATATTCCCCGGAGCAGATCCTGCCGTTCCAAACCTGCTGAAGTTCTATCCCAATATTGGTACCGGAACTCTTGAAGGAAGCTATACTTATGACCATGACACAAAACCTGTTGGCACTTTCTACTATGGCTTTACCGCCGGCTATGCAGGTATGCAGATGGATTCTACAGCAGTGGACATAGGTACTTCGGCAACACTTGTTATTACCAAGTTTGCAACTGATATTTATGAATTTAAGTTAGATGCAGCTGTACTTCAGTTTGGTTATTATGACTGGGGTGCCGGTGGTGTATTTGTACCAAGCGGATACGAACCCACCTACTCTGTTCTTTACAGGGGCCCTGTAACACCTATAATAAAATAACACATGGTTACTTTATTCAAAAAAGAGGCTTTTCGGAGCCTCTTTTTTTTGTGATAATATTTAAAATTTATACAATAAGGGAATCGAGAAATGTGCATTGATATAATTATAAAGCTTACTTGTTTCCATCACTCCCATGTAATACCTGACTCCGGCAGACAGCTTATCGTTTATGGGATACTGAAAGCCTATCTGTAATCCTATATCAATAAGATAATAAGCATCTCTCGTATCATCCTCTGCAAAATAACCCGGATACTCAAGTAACTCCCTTGACCTTAACAATATATTTATTGAGGGACCAAACAGCAGTTCCATCTTGCCAGCATCAGACCATTTCATAAGCATTGGGAAAGAAAGATAATCGTTATTTTGCATTATCTTAGCCTCACCATCTCTTAATGTAACTCCCTGCTGAGAATAGAGAAGTTCGGCATGAATCATCCAGTTACCGGATAATTCACGCTCAGCATATATCCCGCCATGCCCGGCTATCCTGAACTGGCCATCAAAAAGTTCAGTGCTGAAAGTAGCAAAATTCATACCTCCGACAAGTCCCATTCTTATATCCTGTGCCCGGGATTGAACTGTAAGCATTGCTATTGTAATAACCAGCAGAAATAACTGTTTCATTTCTCTAAATAATTTTTTTATAAACTTTAAGTTATGCCTTATCATTGTTTAAGCGGTATCCTGTAAAACAGGGAATAGCTCATACCAATAGCCGAACTTTTTCCTGACTTTCCATAACCAGGGATAAGGTAAGGTTCCAGCAGGGGGTCGGTTTTATCTGTAACAAATATCCTGAACCGCACAGTATATCCCAAAAAAAGATTCTTAAACAATTCCACCCTCATGCCTCCCCTTAATTCTATCCATTGTGCCATATTCCTGCTTAAAGGAAGGCTCCCCTCCCCGCTGCCCCAGTAGCCATCATCAATTACAATAGCGGATGCCTCATGAGTGTAACTGGTAAAACCGTACATGGCTCCAAAGAATAGCTCATGTAACTCGCCCGGCTCCCTTTTAAAAACATTCCAGTCGGCACCAAGGCGGTAATAATATCCCTCAAGGCTGTAACTGTATTCAGGATCATCAAATGCCACATCCAGGTAACCCATCTCCGTCTCAGCCCTTAGATTATCTGTCACAGCATAGCCAAGTGATATCTCGGCATTGAGATTAACAGGTTTAAGGGATGTCACATATATCCTGGCAAGGTCCATTCCTATGATCAGTCCCCCTGCAGCATGCCTGGTAGTATCAGTCTGCGCTTCCAGGGAATCCTGTGCACCCAGCATCAACAGGCTAATTAATAAATATTTGCAGATGTTCTGCATCAATAGATTGTAGTTTATTATCAAGCAGGGAAACAGAATCAATAAAGTTTCCCGTGCTTTGTAGTTCCTTTATGTCGAATAAGAATGCAAAGCCACATTCAGGCGAAAGCATTCTCAGTTCTCTTTCATAATAAAAATCAAGTGTATCATATAATGTTCCATAAGAAAGAATCATGCTGCTGCTGTCAGTAAAGGGCGAAAGCCTGAAGCTGATACCGGCCGTAGTATCACTATCATACAGAAGACTATCCTCCCTGCCAATGCCAAACAGGCTAATACCTTCCAGCACAGTATCCCTCATCTCACTGTCGTCCATAAAATAAAACCCGGTATTTACCGGGAACTCAACCTGCTCATCACATGGCCGTTCGAATGTACAGGATGTAATAAACAACAGAACAACATAAACAGGCAGCAGCCTTACAGAATCCAGTTTTATTGTTTTTGCAATCATTTATATTATTCACTTATTATCTCTCAGGAATGGGGCTCTAAACAGATCACTTATTCAGCACCCTCAATACCAAACATCTATTATCTTTTGTTTTGCTCCCTGCTAACATAATCCATAACAAAAAACATATCCCTGGCGATCTCCCTGCTTAACTGATCATTCTTCTCAGAACTTCCGTAAGAAGAAGTATCAAAGATCTTTACATCCTCATAAGGAAGCCTGATCACTTCTGATGAACCGGCTATCACCAGATCTTCAAAAACCCGGGTATCGCTGCAAAATACCGATGCAAAACCGGCATCAGGATTATTCCAGTAGTCATATTTTTTCGAAAAGATCAGGATATCCGGATATTTCCTGCCCATACTTACAAGGTACACCGGGTTCTTTGAGTAAGCTTCTGCAGCAGTAACTGAAAATCCCGCACTCTTTAAAGATGACATAATATGATAGTTAATTGATGTCTCACTTATTCCTCCTGAATATGTATTTATATTCTTTAACTTATAATAATAAGAAGCCGTTTGAGCCCATACCTGGGCAAACTGACTTCTCCTGGAATTATTATCGCAAATAAATAAAAGAGAGATCTCTGTCCTGGCATCATAATCATTCAGTATATAATCTCCAAGCATCCTGAGACTTTCCTTTCTGTCTCCGGGAATCTTATTAAACTCAGAAGACAGAATATCACAATATTCTGCCAGCTTTTTGTATAGTTTCCTTGCAGCAGCCTCCTGTGTATTAAAAGAAAACAATAAAGAAAGCAATACAATTGTCTTAAATAATGATCTAAAGAGCTTCATTTCAGGGATTAATTTAATGCATGTAAATTTACATATTATTTTTAGTATTGATTTTACATAAAGAAAACATATCTTTATTAAGCCGGTTCGTAAGATAATAAACAAGATATTAGTCAGACATCCAAATATTTTAAAGCAATGAAATCACGTTTTTTCCTACCCGCCATCCTGGGCATCATCATTATCCTGAGCCTGGGGAACTGTAATAAGGAAGAAGTTACAAAGTTCCTTATAGACGTTGACAGTATAGCAATGGCTGATACTGTTTCTCTGCCCGACCCACTGGAAGTTGAACTGTTTGGTACAATAGGGCCAAACGGATGCTATGAATTCTCTAATCTCGAATTTGAGCAGGAAGATACAGTAATAATTATGGAGGTATGGGGCAAAAAGACAGAGGGAAAAGATGTCGTTTGTACAGATGCTGTTGTGTTGCTTGACGGGTCAGTAGTAAATATCACTTTTCAGGATGCCGGAAATTACATCATTAAGGTAAAAAAACCTGATAATAAGGAGCTTACAGATACAGTTACCGTACTTCCTTCTTAGCGCAGTTACAGTTAAAACCGGCTTGTCCAAAAGATCATAATATGCCTGAAATACATAATATTAAACTTGGCATCACCAATTGCTACCTTATTAAAGAAAATGATAAGCTTATGCTTATTGATGCAGGTATAGACGGAAAGGAAAAAAGGTTTGAGAAGCGACTTCATGCCCTGGGTTATAATCTGAATGATATCGACATACTGATAATCACACATGTGCATTTCGATCATGCAGGTATTGCCGCCTGGCTTAAGGAAAGGAGCCGGTTAAAAATAATCGTACATAAGAATGAAGCTCATATTCTCAGCAGGGGACTTACTCCTATCCCGGCAGGAACAAATTTCTTTGGAAAAATACTTAACATACTGGGTAATATATTCAATTTCCTGTTTAGGGTAAAAGCCACAGAAGCAGATATTGTGGCAGACAAGCTGATGCCACTTAAGGAACTAGGGTTCTCAGCAAGCATCATTCCTACTCCCGGCCATACGGAAGGCTCCGTATCTGTCCTGTTTGACAGTGGTGAATGCTTTGTGGGGGATTGTTGCATAAGCATGTTCAACAAAAAGGATGTATTCCCTCCATTTGCAAATAATGCTACCGAATTATTAAAAAGCTGGAAGATACTGCTTGATTCAGAAGCAAAAAGTTTTTACCCGGGGCATGGAAAAGTTATCAGTCCCATGGTCCTCGAACAGAGCTACAGGAAAAATAAAAACAGATTCTGATTTCTGGTTTAATATTTGTAGTATAAATTTTCACAGATCAGGTATCTGTATTATTATTGATTATGTTATCAAACTAAAGATCCGGAATTATGAAAAAAATATTTATTCTCTTTCTTACAATTATGATTGCCTCTGCAGCTATGGCACAGGAAAGTAAAAAAGAACAAAGAAAAGCTGCCAGGAAAATAAGAAAAGAAGAGCGGGCAATGCAGGAAGCAGCAGATGCTGCAGTGATGAAAGCAAGTATAGAATCGCGCCAGTTTGTGCTGGAAGCAAATTTCCTGTCCAACAAAAGAGGGGAAAGGCTGGTTGTGCAACCCAATCTTAATTTTATTGGTGTTGACAGGGAAAAGGGAGCATTTCAGTTCGGAAATGCCCAATCTATTGGCTACAATGGTGTTGGCGGAGTTACTGTTGAAGGGCAAATAGCTGATTTTAAGATAAAGGAAGGAAAGAAAGGATTCCTTAATCTCGACTTCAGGATAGTATCTTCGGCAGGTAATATATTTGTAAATATGTCAGTTAGTCCCTCAGGTAATGCAGACGCCACTATAAGAGCTAATACATCCGGTTTGCTAAGATACTCCGGCAAAGTTGTTCCCCTTGGATCATCAATAGTATATAAGGGAAGCAATCTTTTTTAAAACTAAAAAGCTAAATATAAGAGCAGGATCAATGGTGAAAATAAAAATTTACAATATATATCCTGCTTATCAGTAGGAAATAATATTAGCCTGTTTTATACATATCTAAGGCCCTGATAGCTTTTTTTATCAGGTCGTAATAAAGAATGACATATGCAAACAGGCTGAACATCCAGATTACAAACAGATTGAACCAGTAAGTATCAATCTCATATTGTCCAAGCCTTTTTACCGGGGCATACATATGAGCTCTTCCGATCTTTGAAACAGGAAACTCATATATCGGGTCCATCCTTTGAATAAGCCTGCCGTCATATTCAGTGATCTTCTTCAGGCTATTCCTGTTTAATACCAGGTCGGCTATACTTTTATTATGATAATCATTCTGCAGTTTCAGCAATGCCTGCTGTCCACCCACTTCAGTCCTAAGCCTGCGCAGCAGATAGTCTTTCTCCTGACTTGCTGCATTATACATAGAATTATAGACAAAATCAGCAGTATCAATATATGTCTGAAGGTAATTATTCATTCCCTCATCAAGCCTGTCAGTAGCCATGCCCTTAACAAAGCCGGGAGGGAACAATCCTGCAGT
The DNA here is from genome assembly GCA_029932855.1 of Bacteroidales bacterium. Taxonomy (GTDB): domain Bacteria; phylum Bacteroidota; class Bacteroidia; order Bacteroidales; family VadinHA17; genus JAYEGO01. The sequence continues at coordinate 24,455 of JAOZPG010000007.1, forward strand.
CTCATCGGCAAGTTCCTCCATCTCTGTTTTTACCATAAGCAGCTTATAATTTATAAGCTCAGAATTTCCATCCTGAAGGCTCAGGTTCATTGCTTCATTAAGAATAGCACGCAGTCTTGGCAGGAGGTATGATGTTTTAAACTCAGCACGACTCATCGCAGCATCCTGATAAAAAAAGTTTTTCTGGAATTTATTATTGCGGAATTGCTCCACGGCAAGAGCCTCAAAAGCCCACCTGGAGATCATAAGGTCACCTACAGGTGGAACAGCCTCGGTATGTTTCCTTAATGTCCTAAGATTATTAAATGATACCACGGTGCCACTAAAAAGTATCTGGGGCACAAGTATCAGGGGGATAATTATATATATACTGGCCACTGTTTTCAGTGCCGAAGATATATTCAATCCAATTAAATTGGCCATAGATGCCGCCGAAAAAAGCAAAAACCAGTATTTAAAAGTCATGCCTTTTATCTCAAGCATAGAATTAGCCATAAGAACGAACATTAGCATTTGTAAGGCAGATATCCCCATAACTATGACAATCTTGGAATTGATGTAGGAAAACCTGCTAAGGTTAAGGAATGACTCCCTTTTAAGTATCAGGGCATCTTTGATTATCTCCTCGGCACTAAGTATCATACCCAAAAAAAGTGAAACTATTACCGCCATAAAAATATATGAGACCATGTTCACATTCATACTAAAAACATATACTTCGGGATCATCGGCCGTACCGGCAAAATACTTTGTGAAGTAAGCAATAACAAAAGCCAGCAGTGGTGCTTCAAGCAATGTGATAAGGATATATTGCCTGTTTTCCATCTTGGCCCTGATATCGCGAATAAGAAAGATAAGAAATTGCTTCCATTTTGAAGGAACCCTGAAATTAATGTCAGGCAGTGGCATCTTCTTAACAGGAAAGTCAAGTTTTGATTCAATCTTCTCCTTATACTTATCATTCCAGTCCCCCGGTCTGAATTTTCTTATATCCGTAAACTTACCATATTCATTAACAAGCTTGGTCTCAACTATCTCTAATATCTGCTCTGAATTCACATTTCCACATATTTCACACTGGCTCTCATCGGCATTCATAATATCATTTGCCTTCTTAAAATACACCTGTGCATCCAAAGGATCACCCTGGAATATCACATAACCACCCTTATCCATCACAAGTATCTTATTGAATAACTTGTAAATATTTGAAGAAGGCTGGTGGATATTTACAAATACTATCTTTCCGCTTACAGCCTGTTTCTTGAGCAACCACATAACAGATTCGGCATCCTGTGAAGACAATCCCGATGTTGGCTCATCCACAAAAAGCACAGAAGGTTCCCTCAGGAGCTCAAGGCCAATATTAAGCCTCTTCCTCTGGCCACCGCTTATGATCTTTTCCCGGGGGCTTCCTACCTTCAGATGTTTTACATCTCTTAATGAAAGATCTTTCAATACTTTCGCAACAATCTTTAATATACCCCGTTCGGATACATCCCTAAAGCAAAGTTTTGCATTATAATACAGGTTCTGAAATACTGTAAGGTCATCTATCAAAAGGTCGTCCTGGGGTATAAATCCTATAATACCCTCAAGCTTTTCAGCCTCCCTGTAAATATCTGTCCCATTAATCAAAATCTCTCCTTTTCCCGGCCTGATATTCCCATTGAACACATTTAAAAGAGTAGACTTACCTACACCACTACCACCCATAATACCAAGCAGATCACCCGCTTCTGCCAGTACACTGAATTCCTGTATCCCGTTAATGCTGTTCCTGAATTTATAATCGACAGACTTAGCTACAAAGCTAAGACCTTTGCTTATACTGTCCTGTATAAACCTGGATTTCAGGGTATTAAAATAAACAGGCGCTATCTTTGCTCCCCTGATAAAAGAATCATTGTCAAATATCTCTATAATTCCGGGCTTCATCACCATTGAGTTCTTATGCAGGATATCAGGCCCGTCATATTTTATTATAAAAAAATTGCTGCTCTGAATAAAAAGGGCAGCTAAACGACCCTGCAGGCTCTTCCATAGCATCTGCTTCTCATCCCCTTCAGTCTTATAGTCTTTACCACTAAGTATCAATAATTTATCCTTACGAACACCCTCTGTCCATGAATCAAGCACCAGGGCTTTAATATCCTCAAACTCTCCCTTATCAATATTAAAAGCATCCCTGACAACAGTCAGGAATTCAAGTTCCTTCTTACTAATAATACCGTCCTCATTTGCAAATTCGATCAGGCGGGCAATTATTCTTACTTTTTCATGCTGAACCAGCAGCTCGTTGTTCCTTTCACAAACAACCAGTGCTTTTACCGATTGTGAAGACCTTTTTTTTCTGGACTGTTTACCACCCTTTTTTGCAACATCAACCTTATGATCCCTGGCAAGCATTTCATCAAAAGCTGCCATATAGCCATCCACCACCTCGGGCCTGCTGCCCCTTGCCAGTACGCTTCTTATAATCTGTCTTGCGCGTACACTTATTTCCCCATGCTCAACATTGGCAATAAGCGAAAGCAGTTGAAGAAAAGATTGAATTGTGGATTCTTTCACCCTCGAGGATTTAAACTTTCATGCAAGCTCCTGTGTTGTCCTGCAGTATATATATCAATAAATTTTATTCTCCAATGCCCCCTTTTGCATCATAAAACCATTCCATGCCAATGCATCCAGGTCATCATCTCCGGGGTATATATGAATGTTTCCCACCTTGGATATCCTTTCAATAATACTATCAACAAGTATCTGGCTGTTGGCCATGGCACCAGTAATGATCACCCCGTCAACCTTTTCCTTAAAGGTCATACACATCGATCCCACCGACTTGGCCACCTGGTAAGCCATAGCATCAAAATAGAACCTGGCCTCCTCATCCTCGTTCTGTATCCTCTTATCAATTTCATAGCCGCTGGGAGTTCCAAGATAAGCATACAATCCTCCCTTGCCCCTCACCATCTTCATCATTTCATCTTCGCTGTAGTCACCACTGTAACACATTCTTATAAGATCACCTACAGGGAGGGATCCACTGAAAACCGGAGAGAAAGGTCCGTCACCGTCAAAGCCCTGTGTTGCGTCAATGACCTTTCCCTTGTAATGAATGCCAATTGTTATGGCACGACCAAGGGTAACAACAATAAGTCTCATATCTTCATAATTAAGACCCAGCGAAGCGGCATGTTTTCTTGCAACATATTTTTGATTCAGGGCATGAAAGATAGATTTCCTTTTAAAAAGGGGATGCCCGGCAACCCTTGCCAGCTCGTTAAACTCATCAACAACCACAGGATTTGCAATATAAGCCTTTGCATTTTTCAGCTGGCCTGCAATATCTCTTGCAAGCAAACCTCCAAGATTAACAATATCCTCCCCCAGCACAGAGTTTTCCAGGTCGTGCTTCATCTTATCATTAACCTCGTACACCCCCGACTCAACAGGCTTAATCAATCCACCCCTACCCATAATTATCTCTAAACTATCAAGATCTATTTCATTATCTCTCAGTGCATCCAGTATTTTTTCAGAACGATAAGACCTTTGTTGATTCAGGTTCTTAAAATTCTTAAGGTCATCATTACTATGATTGATCCTTTTTAAAAAGATTGCCTTTCCCAGCCTGAACACACCCACCTGTGTATATTCATCCCTGGGATTAATAGCCAGCAATAAAATATTTGCAAGATTTATGGCCTTGGGGTCCATGATAATAGCTTTATATTTTTATTAAAAAAGTGTTTAACTGCTTAAGTGCGATCTTATAAATGCTTTATATCCGATCGCCTTATTCTTTAATTGTGCTTCGAATTTACATATTTCTCCTGTATTGTCCCCCTACTTCATATAATGCCTGTGTAATTTTTCCCAGTGAGCAGTATTTTGTCACTTCCATCAGGCTCTCAAAAATATTTCCTCCCCCGGTAGCTGTTTTTTTCAGATCGGCCAGCAGTTTCTCACTTTTCTCCGGGAAAGCTTTATACAGCTTCCTGATCATACTTACCTGGAAATCCTTTTCTGCTTTTGTTGCCCTTATCACCTCATTGGGGACTATTGTCGGGGAGCCATCCGGGGAAAGGAAAGTGTTCACACCCATCAGGGGCAGGGATCCATCATTTTTCTTTTCTTCATAATACAGAGACTCTGATTGTATCTGGCTTCTCTGGTACATTGTCTCCATGGCCCCCAGCACCCCTCCCCTTTCAGTTATCCTGTCAAACTCCATCAGCACAGCTTCCTCAACAAGCTCTGTAAGCTCCTCAATAATAAAAGAGCCCTGCAGGGGATTTTGGTTCACAGCCAGTCCCAGCTCATGATTTATTATCATCTGTATGGCCATGGCTCTTCTTACCGATTCCTCAGTAGGAGTTGTAATTGCTTCATCATAGGCATTTGTGTGCAATGAATTACAATTATCATAAACAGCACTCAGGGCCTGCAGGGTGGTTCTTATATCATTAAACTCAATCTCCTGAGCATGTAATGAGCGGCCCGAGGTCTGAATATGATACTTCAGCTTTTGTGATCTTTCATTGGCTCCATAGCGATATTTCATTGCTTTTGCCCATATTATGCGTGCCACCCGCCCAATAACCGTATATTCCGGATCAAGTCCGTTGGAGAAAAAGAAAGAAAAGTTAGGAGCGAAATCATCTATCTTCATCCCCCTGGAAAGATAATACTCTACATAGGTAAAACCATTCGACAGTGTAAGAGCAAGCTGGGTAACAGGATTGGCCCCTGCTTCAGCAATATGGTATCCCGAAATAGAGACCGAATAAAAATTTCTGACTTTATTCCTGGAAAAATATTCCTGCACATCGCCCATAAGCTTAATGGCAAAGTCGGTTGAAAATATACATGTGTTCTGTGCCTGGTCTTCTTTAAGAATATCTGCCTGTATCGTTCCCCTCACCTTCTGTATGGTTTCCTCTTTTATCCTGTTGTAAACATCCTGTGGCAACAGCCTGTCGCCTGTCACACCCAGCAGCATCAGTCCCAGGCCATCATTCCCGGCAGGCAGTTCGCCCCTGTATTGTGGCACAGATAGTCCCTGCTTTTTATATAGATCCTGTATTTTTGACCTTATCTCTTTTTCAAGACCCTTTTCCTTAATATAAAGCTCACATTGCTGGTCAATGGCAGCATTCATAAAAAAGCCCACCATTATTGGTGCCGGTCCGTTGATTGTCATAGATACCGATGTTGAGGGATCTGTAAGCTTAAAGCCCGAATACAGCTTTTTTGCATCATCAAGGCATGCTATAGACACCCCCGCATTACCTATTTTCCCAAATATATCGGGACGGGTTTCAGGATCAGCCCCATAGAGTGTTACAGAGTCGAATGCCGTTGACAGCCTGTGTGCTTTCAGTCCGTATGACAGGTAATGAAAGCGCTTGTTTGTACGCTCAGGACCACCTTCACCGGCAAACATCCTGGTAGGATCTTCATGTTCACGCTTAAAGGGGAACACCCCTGCTGCAAAGGGAAACTCCCCGGGAAAGTTCTCCCTGAGACTCCATGACAGAATATCGCCCCATGATTTAAATTTAGGTGTTGATATCTTAGGTATTTTCTGGTGCGACAGGCTTTCAGAAAATATCTCCACTTCAATATCCCTGCCCCTCACCTGGTAAGTGAAGCTCTTCTTTTTATAAGCCCTCAGCCTGGAATCCCATTTCTTTATTATCTCAATATTTGAAGTATCCAGACTTTTCTCAAGTTTCCTGTATTCCTCTTTCAGGATATCAGACACTTTCCTGCCACCGGCTTCAACAGTACTGCTACCGCCGTCTTCCAGGAGCCTGATGCTTTGCTTAAGGCCATATAATTTATCAGCAATATCAGCCTGCTCGCGAGTCCGCCTGTTATAATCCCTGACTGCCTGTGAAATATCTGAAAGATAACGTACCCTATCACCGGGAATGATCTTAAAGTTTTGGGACATCGCTCTTCCTTCCGTAGCTATCCCCTCTCTCTTCGCTTTAAATAGTTGTCCTGATTTTTCTTCAACTCTCTTTATAAGTGCCCTGAAAAGTTCATCAACCCCTGCATCCCTGAAGTTAGATGCAATTGTAGCCCAAACAGGCATCTCACGGGAATCTTTATCAAAGAGCTCATGGTTCCTCTGATATTGTTTCTTCACATCCCTCAGTGCATCTTTGGCTCCCCTTTTATCTGATTTGTTAATAACCACCATATCGGCAAAGTCAAGCATATCTATTTTCTCCAGCTGTGTAGCCGATCCGTATTCAGGAGTCATTACATATATCGAAATATCACTATGATCAACTATCTGGGTATCCGATTGTCCTATGCCCGAAGTCTCCAGTATTATCAGGTCAAAACCACTTGATTTAATAATACACAGTATATCCTGTATTGAGCTTGAAAGAGACAGCTTGGACTGACGTGTTGCCACCGACCTCATATAAATATTAGGAGCATAGACAGAGTTCATCCTTATCCTGTCACCCAGCAAGGCTCCCCCTGTTCTTTTCTTTGTCGGGTCAACCGACAATATTGCAAGAGAATTATCGGGATAAATACTTTTAAACCTGAGTACCAGTTCGTCCAGCAGGGATGATTTGCCAGCACCCCCGGTACCGGTAAGACCGAGAACAATGGATCTTGTCCCCTCACAGTTATCATTAAGATTTTTTACAAATCCGCCTATCTCAGGGACCTTATTATCAACCATGCTGATAAGCCTCGAGATAATATGGGCATTGCCGGGATTCAGCTCAGCTTTATTTAGCAACTGTTTATTCTTCAGGGAAAAATCCGATCTTTTAATAAGGTCGTTTATCATTCCCTGTAACCCAAGTTTCCTTCCTTCATCGGGCGAATATATTTTTTCTATACCATATGCCTCAAGCTCTGCCTGCTCATCAGGTAATATCACTCCCCCTCCTCCTCCGAATATTTTAATATGTGCATATCCCCTCTCCTTCAGCAAGTCATACATATACTTAAAAAACTCAATATGTCCTCCCTGGTATGAAGTCAGAGCAATGGCCTGCACATCCTCCTGTATGGCTGTTTCTACAATCTCTGTTACCGACCTGTTATGACCAAGGTGAATGACCTCAACACCATTGGCCTGAATAATACGGCGCATAATATTAATAGCAGCATCATGACCGTCGAACAATGATGTAGCGGTAACTATGCGAATATGATTCTTTGGTTTATATCTGTCTGCCATATATCAATCATTAATGATCTTTATAAATTCCCCATCCTTTAATGTCACTTGTTTCATTCATATAAAGACAAGGTTTCTTAAATTATCCTTTTATAAATAAATTATCTTTTCGCAAATAATTTATTTTTCTCTGAAAATACTTCTTGAAATAACAATTTTTTGTATTTCCGAGGTACCCTCATATATCTGTGTAAGCTTTGCTTCTCTCATGAGGCGTTCTACCTGATACTCACGAACATAACCATAACCCCCGAATATCTGAACGGCCTCTGTAGTAACCCACATCGCAGCATCGGCAGCATATCGCTTTGCCATGGCACTTGCCATTCCAAAAGGCTTACCCTGGTCTTTCAGCCAGGCTGCCTTCAGGCACAGGTTACGTGAGTTCTCAACCTTTACAGCCATATCGGCTATCTTAAATGCTATAACCTGGTGGTTGGCTATCTCTGTACCAAAGGCTTTTCTTTCCTTGGCATAGATGACAGATCTTTCCATGGCACCTGCAGCTATCCCCAGGGCCTGGGCAGCTATCCCCAGCCTTCCTCCGTCAAGTATTTTCATGGCTATCTTAAATCCCATACCCTCATCCCCCAGCCTGTTGTCCTTATGCACCTTCACATCGGTAAACATCACCGAATGAGTATCGGAACTCCTCATGCCCATCTTTTCCTCATGTGGTCCGATGCTAATTCCGGGAAGATCTTTATCAATAATAAAAGCATTAATCCCCTTGTGCCTGAGCTCGGGATTGGTCTGGGCTATCACCAGGTATATCGAAGCTGAGTTACCATTGGTGATCCAGTTCTTTACACCATTGAGAATATAGTAATCACCCTCAGGCTTTGCTGTTGTTCTTTGCATTGTTGCATCCGAACCGGCCTCTGGTTCAGATAAAAGAAAAGCACCGAATTTCTCTCCCCTGGCAGATGGTTTAAGATATTTCTCCTTTTGCTCTTCGGTGCCATAATGTTCAAGGGCCCAGTTTACCAGCGAATTGTTCACGGATATCACCACCCCTACGGATGCATCCACCTTGGATATTTCTTCCATAGCCAGCACATAGGATACAGTATCCATACCTCCCCCGTCATACTTCGGGTCTGTCGTCATCCCCATAAATCCCAACTCAGCCAGGTTTTTAATATGTTGAGTCGGGAATTCTGCTTTCTCATCCCTTTCCAATACATCCTGTGACAGTTCCCTTGTAGCATAGTCCCTGGCGGCCTGCCGGATCATCTCCTGTTCTTCAGTAAATTCAAAATTCATAAGATAAAGTTTTAATAATACTTAAAGGCTGCGTATATAAGCGCAGAAAAATATTAATCGAAATAATTATTTATTGGACCGTAAAGATGGAAGAAACCTGTAAGCAATACCTTGTTTACATCTTCTTCATTCAATGCCACACCATCTTCAACCAGTTTCATCCCTATATTTTTAGAATTTCTCCCGTATTCAAATGCAAGTTGAGAACCCTTGCCGGGCGCAGCCTTCAGATCAGAAAATATCTGACTTAGTATCCCCTGTTTATCCTCTGCCCTTATCAGCTCTTTCCACTGGCGATGACCCGCCGGAAGCTCTCCAAGGAATGCATCCACTACTGTTTCCACCGGCCTTGAATCCACATATTCCTTTGTATCAAGATCATATATTCCGGTGATCCTCGCCCCTTCATATCTCAGGAACCCGTTCTTCTGTGAACCATCGGAGTTCTGTCCGCCCTTCACACCACTGCTAACCATCTCATCAAGCAGACCGGAATGCAGGTCCTCTTCCTTCATATAAGGATCCATCACCTTCATTATGAACTGCACTACATCCAGACCCACATAATCACACAACTGGAATATACCCATAGGCCTGACCAGGTATTTCTGGCTTATGCTGTTCACTGCATATATGGCATTTATAAGGCCTGTATCATTACTCAGCTCAAGGGCCTTGTTAAACGCGTAAAGAGCATCACGCATAAAATGACCGTTACCTATAAATCCTGCGATATCATTTGAAGGAACAATCGTTTTCCTTATTCTCCCGGCCAGCTCAAGGGCCAGTTCCCTGAGTTCAGGCCTGGTATTGGCAGTTGTTATCAGTTCAACCAGCTTTTGTACGGCAGGAGGATTATAGAAGTGATAACCAAGAATGCGGCCTTCAAGAGCAGCTTTCTCATCTATATAAGCAATGGGAATGGAAGAAGTATTTGTGAAAAACCACACATCCTGTTTTGAGTTTTTGTCTATCTCCGACATTAGCTTAACCTTAAGGTCCTTGTCCTCGCTAGCCGCTTCAAAAACAAGCAGGGAATTATTTGCAGCAGCAAGCTCTGTTGTGGGATTAATTATTCCCATAACCCCTGATACATACGCACTTATCATCTCATCCTCAGGCATATCGGCATTAAAAAACCGGCGTATATTATCCGGTTTCCTTTCTGCTGTTTTCCTTGTAAGTTTCTCTACATATTTCATAATCCCTTTTAGCCCCTCCTCAGAAATATCTATGGCATTAAGGATGAATTTAAGATCACTGTTCCCGGCTTCCCGGCTCAGCGAGTACAGCTCCTGTGCCATGAGCAGGAGGATACCGCTTCCCATTTTACCTGCCGCCCCAAGGACAGATACATTTGACAATCTTTGTGAATATTCCATTTTTACATATTTAGTTTATTTACTTATCAGCTTCCTTTCAATTATTATCCTGTTCACTATTTCCCTGCTACTTATTATCCTGTTCACTATTT
>JAOZPG010000007.1:34516-124493 GCA_029932855.1 Bacteroidales bacterium
CCTGCTACTTATTATCCTGTTCACTATTTTCCTGCTACTTATTATCCTGTTTACTACTACCCTATCACTTACTCTCCTGCTACTCGATATTTTACCAGTCCGGATCTCTTTTCTCAAGGAAGGCTTTCATGCCTTCAGTCCCTTCATTGCCAAAGAGGGAGGCAAATTCTTTCCGTTCAAGTTCAGAGCCCTTCTCCATTCCCAGTTCAAGTCCCATGCGTGCAACCCTTTTTACACTGGCCACTGCTTTGGGACCATTCCTTATTATCTTCCTGGCAAGGGCCACTGCTTCAGGCAAAAGACTGTCCTTATCCGTCAGTTTTTGCACCAGTCCTATCCTGAATGCCTCATCAGCCTTTATCTGTTCCCCGCTCATCAGGTAATAGAGGGCATTCCCCATGCCCATCAGGCGGGTCATTCGTTGCGTTCCTGCAAAACCAGGTATCAGGCCAAGGCTCACTTCCGGCTGTCCGAATTTTGCATATTCACCTGCAATACGAATATCACATGCCATTGCCAGCTCACAACCACCACCCAGGGCATAGCCGTTTACCGCTGCTATTACAGGTATATCAAGCTTTTCAAGCTCAGAGAATGTATCCTGTCCGGTCTTTGAGAATTCCTCAGCTCCCACAGGATCCTTGGAAACCATCTCAGCGATATCTGCCCCTGCCACAAAGGCCTTCCCTTCACCTGTTATTATAAGCGCTTTAATGCTTTCATCCTGCTTCAGTTCCACAAGAAAAGCACTTAGCTCCACAAATAGTTCCGAGTTCAAAGCATTTAAAGCATCCGGCCTGTTTATCTTCAGAACACAAATATTCTCATCTACAGAAACATCAATCATTTTATAAGATCTCATAGTTTTATATTTAATATATTCGTTTAATCTCTTGTTTTATTATCACCTAAACCACAGGAACCCTGTGTTTACCAGACTCTTTTATAATTAGCGTATTGATCTTTCAAGGGATAGATGTAAAATTTCAGATATCTAAATATAATAATTTTGACTGAGGAAAATACACAGAAAATCAAAAAACAACAGTATGTAAAAAAATGTGCAGCGCGGAGTTAGCTGTATAACAGCCTTCAATTCTTTCTGGCCACGAAGTGTTAGCATGCTAAAAAGACAGAATAATGAATAAACTAAGAAGAATTACTTCCTCTGCTTTGTAAGAAACTTTGTTTTTTATTGTATAATTGAAAGACCATAGCCTGTAATACTATTCAGAAGCAATTGAACATAAGTAATCAATTAAAATAAATGGAATGAAAAAGGAATTTCTCTTAGTGATATTTATACTTTCAGTATCCCTGCTTAATGCACAGAACAGGAGCAGCCAGGCTGCTGACAGAAACTGCCTTAGCCTGGTCTTTTACAATACCGAGAATCTGTTTGATACTGAAGATGACCCTGAAGTAATGGATGATGAGTTCACACCTGGTGGAAAGAAAAAATGGAATAAGCAGAGATATGAGAAAAAGCTGGATAATATTGCAAGGGCATTGTATGAGGCAGGTACTCCCGGGGGTTGTGAGGATATGCTCCCGGACTTAATTGGACTTGCCGAAGTAGAGAATAAAAAAGTGCTGATGGATCTTGCCTCCACGGAAAGATTTATTAAGGGCAACTACGGGATAGTTCATTATGACAGTCCCGACATCAGGGGTATTGATGTGGCACTAATGTATAATAAAAACAGGTTTAGCATAGAAACCACAAAAAGCATCAGCATAAGATTCCCGGGAGACAGCATACTTGTAAGAGATATATTGATGGTTGAGTGTATAGCAGATAATTCCGAAAGGTTTTTCCTCTTTGTAAACCACTGGAAATCGAGAAGCGGGGGTCAGGCGAAGACGGAAAAATACAGAAAATATTCTGCTGTAAGACTAAGAATGGCTGTTGACTCTGTCTTTAATTCTGACATAGATGCCAGGATCATCATAATGGGTGATTTTAATGATGAGCCCACCAACAACAGCGTGAACCAGATACTTAGGGCTAATAACAAGAGAAAGAATTACGGAAACCGTGAGCTTTATAACCTTATGTATGACATGCATAACATGGGTGACAGTGGGACATACAGCTACAGGGGTTCATGGAATATGCTTGACCAGATAATAATATCCAGGTCAGTCCTTGAGGACAGGGACGGATTCCATACAGATTATAATGGCGGAAAGATCTTTAAAGCAGAGTGGTTGCTTTATAATAACTCTAAAGCAGGGACATGGACACCGAATAAAACTTATGGAGGCAAGTCATATTATGGAGGAATTAGCGATCACTTACCTGTTTATATGGTACTTTGGCAGGAAAGATAAGCATCTGTCCTTTTATTTGACGGCTAAAAAAACTAAATGGATAAATTCAAACTGATATCTGATTTCCGGCCTACCGGTGATCAGCCTGAAGCCATACAAGAGTTGACCGAAGGTATTAATAACGGCATCAGGCACCAGACCCTGCTCGGCGTAACAGGATCGGGAAAGACCTATACCATAGCAAACCTTATCAATAATGTTCAGAAGCCAACCCTGATACTGAGTCACAATAAAACACTGGCGGCACAGCTCTATGGGGAGTTTAAACAATTTTTTCCTGACAGCCTGGTGGAATATTTTGTCTCATATTACGATTATTACCAGCCGGAAGCTTACCTTCCCACCACGGACACATATATAGAAAAGGATCTTTCAATAAATGATGAGATAGAGAAGTTAAGACTGAGCACAACATCTGCCCTTCTCTCAGGGAGAAAAGATGTGCTTGTTATCTCTTCTGTTTCCTGCCTGTACGGCATTGGTAATCCCGATGACTTTCATGAAAATACTATTTTGATAAAGAAGGGTGACAGGCCGGGAAGGAACACATTCCTTAGAAGGCTTGTAGACAGCCTTTATTCAAGAAATGAATATGAACCAAAAAGGGGGACTTTCAGGGTAAGGGGCGATACCACCGATATCTTTCTTGCCTATTCAGATATGGCCCTCAGGGTGGTCTTCTGGGGTGAGGAAATTGAAGAGATAGAGAGTTTTGATCCTTCCACCGGCAAGACAAAAGAAAAGCTGGAGCAAGCCGTGATCTTTCCGGCCAATATTTTTGTCACTACAAAGCCCCGCATAGAAAATGCGCTTTTTGAGATTGAAAGTGATATGCACAGACAGGTGCAGTTCTTTATTGACGAGGCAAAGGATCTTGAAGCAAAGAGGCTGGAGCAAAAGGTTAAATATGACCTTGAAATGATAAGGGAACTTGGTTACTGCTCGGGAATAGAAAATTATTCAAGGTATTTTGACAAGAGGACACCGGGCAGCAGGCCCTTTTGTCTGCTTGATTATTTTCCTGATGATTACCTGGTAGTGATAGATGAAAGTCATGCTACCATACCACAGATCAGGGCTATGTACGGGGGCGATCATTCCAGGAAGCAGACCCTGGTGGAGTATGGCTTCAGGCTGCCGGCTGCGCTTGATAACAGACCGCTCAAATTTGAAGAGTTTGAATCCCTTCAGCCTCAGGTAATTTACCTGAGTGCCACACCTGCTGACTATGAACTGGAAAAATGTGAAGGTGTAATTGTTGAACAGATCATCAGGCCCACAGGACTTTTAGATCCTGCTATAGAGGTAAAGCCCAGCCTGAATCAGATAGACGACCTTCTTGAGGAGTTGCATAAAAGGATTGAACAGAATGAGAGGGTGCTGGTTACAACACTTACAAAAAGAATGGCTGAAGAACTTACGGCATACCTTCTTAAGCTGGATATAAAATGCAGTTATATCCACTCTGATATTGATACACTGGACAGGGTAGAAATACTTGACAATCTCAGGAAAGGAACAATTGATGTGCTTGTGGGAATCAACCTGTTAAGGGAAGGCCTGGATCTGCCTGAAGTATCCCTGGTTGCAATACTTGATGCGGATAAGGAAGGTTTTCTGAGGTCGGAAAGAGCACTCACACAAACAGCAGGCAGGGCAGCCAGGAATATAAATGGTAAGGTGATTATGTATGCCGACAACATGACGGGCTCAATGCAAAGAACCATAGATGAGACAAACCGGAGAAGGGAAAAGCAACTGGCATATAATGAGAGAATGGGTATCACCCCCAGACAGATAGTAAAATCCACAGGCTCATTGCTGGCACAGATACACGGCAAGTCGGGAAGCAAAGCTTACGAGGAAAAGGCCGCCATCAATATAGCAGCTGATCCGGTTATTAAATATATGGATGCTATAGCCCTGGAGAAAGCCATTCAGAAAACGAAAAGCCTTATGGAAAAAGCAGCCAGGGCACTGGACTTTATTGAAGCAGCCCGACTGCGTGATGAGATGTACGAACTGCAGAAACTACTGGAAAAAAGGAAATAAAAAAGCATCCGCCTTTTGGGCGGATGCTTCACTATTAAGATATTTTTTCGGGTAATTAGCCCAGGTAAGACTTCAGAAGCTTGCTTCTTGATGTGTGTCTAAGCCTTCTGATCGCCTTCTCCTTGATCTGTCGAACACGCTCACGGGTCAACCCAAACTTCTCTCCTATTTCTTCCAGTGTCATTTCCTGGACCCCTATGCCAAAGAAGTATCTAATTATTTCCCTTTCCCTTTCTGTAAGGGTTGCAAGGGCTCTTTCAATTTCTCTGATCAGGGATTCATTAAGCAGAGCTCGGTCTGCTATAGGAGAATCGGCATTGGGAAGAACATCCAGGAGACTGTTGTCTTCACCGTCAACAAAGGGTGCATCAACCGAGATATGCCTGCCGGACACCCTTAGGGTATCAGCAACCTTTTCCCTTGGAAGATCCAGCACTTCTGCAAGTTCCTCGGGAGAAGGCTTACGTTCAAACTCTTGTTCAAAGCGGGAAAAAGCCTTATTGATTTTATTAAGGGATCCCACCTGGTTAAGAGGCAAACGTACAATTCTCGATTGTTCAGCCAAAGCCTGCAATATGGACTGACGAATCCACCATACTGCATAGGAAATGAATTTAAACCCACGTGTCTCATCAAACTTTTCGGCAGCTTTGATCAAACCCAGGTTTCCTTCATTGATCAGGTCAGGAAGAGTTAATCCCTGGTTCTGGTACTGCTTTGCAACAGAAACCACAAACCTAAGGTTTGCCCTTGTCAGCTTTTCCAAAGCCTCGTGGTCGCCCTTCTTTATCCTCTGGGCAAGATCCACTTCCTCCTCAACACTGATCAGATCCTCTTTCCCAATTTCCTGCAGGTACTTATCCAATGAAGCACTTTCCCTGTTGGTGATCGACTTGGTGATCTTTAATTGTCTCATCTACTTCCTCCTCAATTTTAATACTACAAAGATATGGCTTTTATTTTCTACGATCAACCTAAAAGGCATATCAATATGATTTAAACCAGGCAAACTAATGGAAACGATAACTAAACTGCATTCCCTCGGGACTAATACCATCTATGGAATATATGTCTTCGCCGGAATCTTCAATCCTTCTAATATCCCTTAACTGGTTCATCTTCCGGTCATTAATGCGTAAGATAATATATCCCGCCTTAATACCCATAGCTGACAAACGACCTTCCCTGAGGCTTATGATTTTTAATCCGCCTGATTGGTTTAGTTCTTTTTTCTCTTTCTCTGATAATGGAACAAACTTTCCTCCTAAGATATAGTCGCTGCTGCGTACTATTTCTGTTCCGCCTTCAAGATTACGCAGAACAACTTCATAATGTTTCACTTTAGCTTTTCTTTTTATCACTATCGGAACCTTGTCACCCGGCCTGTACCTTGAAAACTTCTCCTGTAACTCCGATACCGAGTTCACACTGGTATTATCAATAGACAGCACAACATCTCCTTCCTTAATACCTGCCTCTTCAGCAGCACCTCCCTCTGTAATGCTGCTTATATACACTCCCTCAATTTTATCAAGATTCTCCTCTTCAACCAGGTCTGCTGTTACATCTGTAATACTTACTCCAAGTATTGCCCTCTGAACCCTTCCGAATTCTTTAAGATCGGCAACTATCTTCTTAACTATCTCTACCGGGATAGCAAAAGAATTACCCGAATATTCTCCTGTTGCTGACACAATGGCAGAAGTTATGCCGATTAGTTCACCTTTTGCATTTACCAGTGCCCCTCCGCTGTTCCCTGGGTTAAGGGCCGCATCTGTTTGCAGGAAAGATTCTATCCTATAGCTATTGCCTCCAAGTATCCCAATGTTTCTTCCTTTGGCGCTAATTATTCCGGCTGTCACCGTAGAGGTCAGGTTAAAAGGATTTCCCACTGCCAGCACCCACTGGCCCAGCCTGACATTATCGGAATTCCCGTAAGGAACAGTGCTTAAACCCTCTGCATCAATCTTTAGAAGAGCCAGGTCTGTATTAGGATCAAGTCCGATTATTTTAGCCTTAAAGCTCCTTTTATCATCAAGGATCACTTCAAGCTCATCGGCTCCCTCAACAACATGATTATTTGTAACAATATAACCGTCATCGCTTAATATCACACCCGATCCAAATGATAACACCTTTCTTGAAGGGCTATGGCTACCATAGAAAAATTCATAAATAGGATTATAAGCTGCCGTGGTCTCCGATACTGTCTTAACATGAACCACCGCTTTAACTGTTTGCTCGGCAACATCAGTAAAATCAACAGCTACAGTGCTTGTAACGGGATTGTGGACAAAGCCGGTAAACCGGCTATCCTGCCTGCCGGCAGTCAGTTCTTTCTTAAATACCTGCCCGTCAGTTTGTGCAGGAACACCAATAAACATTGAATAAATAAAAACTGCAACAAGACCACCGCCTATTGTTAAGGCCAGATACAAAATAAAATTACGGGTTTTCATTGTCATTGATTTTAAGTTAATATTTTACATTCCGGACACAAATCCTTTCAAAATCCATGCCTTGTATTTTTTAAATCCTGCTTATAATAAAACAGATGATATATGCTGCAAAAAAGTTCAGATCCATGCCAGGAAAAAGTATTGAAATTTATAATTAAGAACGACCTGCCCCAAGGAATGTTGCTGCTTTTTTCTTAATTTAACACTTTTTAACCAAACTGGCAAAGCAGCCCTTCATCAAGTTTTGATTCAAAAAATATTGTGCCGTAATCGATAAACTGCAAATTCATGAAGCAAGCACTTTCATTCGATCTGAAATTTGAAAAATACCAGGCCACCGGTAATGATTTCATAATGATCGATAATCGTAAGAAGCTCTTTCAGGAAATTAAGGCCTCATCGACAAAGGAGTCCTCTCTTATCAAAAAACTTTGTGACAGAAGGTTTGGGATAGGTGCGGATGGCTTGATTTTAATAAATACTCATCCCGATACGGACTTTGAAATGAAATATTTTAATTCAGACGGCAGGGAGGGAAGCATGTGCGGTAACGGGGGCAGATGTGCTGCCGCATTTGCCAGAAAGCTGGGAATAACCGGAAAAACACACAGCAACTTCATGGCTGTTGACGGTGAGCATGAAGCAGTATTTTCCGGAAAAACAAGCTCAGAAGACTCAGAAGACATTGTTAAGATCAAAATGATCAATGTAGCTGGTGTAATACAACAAAAAAACATATTCCTGCTAGATACCGGCTCGCCTCACATTGTAAAATTCACAGACGAAACTGATAAAACCGATGTTTTTACAGAAGGCTCTGAAATAAGGAACTCAAAAGAGTATGCACCTGAAGGAGTAAACGTAAACTTCGTTAACTATACAAAAGGGATAATTAATATAAGGACCTATGAGCGGGGTGTGGAAAATGAAACCCTTGCCTGCGGAACCGGAAGTGTGGCAGCTGCCATATCTGTTTATTTAAAATACGGATCTGCATCTGCCGGTGTCAGTCAACAATACAAGATCCAGGCTGCAGGCGGTAAACTGAAAGTGCGTTTTGAGACCGGCGATAATGAGAATTTTACTAACATATGGCTTGAAGGCCCTGCCAGGAAAGTCTATGAGGGAACAATAAAGATTTAAATACTTACAAGCAATAAATTTTAAACAATATGAAAAAAACAATCATTATGAAACTAACTCTTCTGTCTATTGTTATGTTACTGGGCTTAACAGCCTTTGCACAGGAAAAGAACACAGACTACGAACAGCTGTATAATACTCTTAACGATAATTTCGAGTCACTGTATCACCGCATGGATAAAGTTGAAAAAGCCATAGACGATATATACTGGTATAATAAGGTCGGCGATGTAGCTCATATCGACAAAGTTTATATGACGGGCCCTCCACTCCGGCGGGAAAAAAATCCCACTGCCCAGGGAGCCGGAAACCCTGTAAAGTTCTGGTCATATATATTTATACCCAAAAATATCGATCCATCAAAGAAATACCCTCTGCTGGTTTTTCCACATGGGGGTGTTCATTCTAACTTTAACACATACTATACACATATTATAAGGGAACTTATGGCTCAGGGCTATATTGTTGTAGCTTCCGAGTATCGTGGATCTACGGGTTATGGCAGATCTCATTACAGGAAGATAGATTACGGCGGACTGGAAGTGGAGGATGTGGATGCAAGCAGGGCATTTATGCTTGAAAACTACGATATAGTTGATAAAAACAGGATAGGTATACTGGGATGGAGTCATGGCGGACTTATATCACTTATGAACATCTTTGATCATCCCAATAATTATAAGGTGGCATATGCAGGTGTACCGGTTAGTGACCTGATAGCCCGTATGGGATATAAAACACAAGGCTACCGCGATCTCTACTCGGCTGATTATCATATTGGCAAAACCGCCTATGCAGATGTTGAAGAATACAAAAGAAGATCTCCGGCATGGCAGGCCCATAAGCTGCAAACACCATTACTCATACATACAAATACCATTGATGCTGATGTAAATGTCCTTGAAGTAGAGCACCTTATCAAAAGTCTTAAAGCCGAAAACAAAAAATTTGAATACAAAATTTATGAAGCTATCCCGGGCGGACATTCATTCAACAGGATGGATACTAAAAAAGCCAGGGAAATAAGAATGGAAGTATATGATTTCCTGGCCAGATACCTGAGCCCCCCAACAAAGTTTAAGTCGGTAAGAGACCTGGAAAAAGCTGCTTACGGCTATTAAGGAAAGAAAGCCAACAGGATATTAGAGATCATATTTATCAATAAGATAGATCAGGGCTGCTATGGCTGCACTTCCCATTTGCATCTCTCTCTCATTGACATGTTCAAATACATCGTTTGGAGAATGGTGAAAATCGAAATAGCGCTGTATATCGGGAATAAAACTTATTAGCATAGCTCCCTGTGCACCCAGGGGACCAATGTCTGCGCCTCCGCCACCTTTTCGGAAATCGATAATATTATAAGGTTTAAAGTATTTCTCAAGTGCCAGTAACTTTTCCAGTCTTTCACCATCAGCCTGAAAACCAAATCCCAGCGGCGTAAGAACTCCCCTGTCGGACTCCAGGGCAGCATAATGCTGATTATTCCCGGCTTTTGCCAGTTCTGCATATCTCTTTGCACCCGACTGTGATATCTCTTCATCCATGAACATTACAGCACGTATTGTTCTTTTTGGTTTTATCCCAAGTACTTTAAACAATCTTAATACTTCTATTGCCTGTATGCATCCTCCCCCGTCATCATGTGCCCCTTCTCCGGTATCCCAGGCATCAAGATGACCGCCAATTGTGATTATCTGATCAGGGAATTCCGAACCATGTATCTCTCCTATAACATTATGTGATGCTTCATCAGGCAAATTCTTACAATTACTTATAAAGTGAATCTTAACATCCTTATCTTTTCCCAGCCATTCACTTAAAAGATCTGCGCCATTGGTACTTACCGAAATTGCAGGGATAGCCTTCACCCCATCCTGGTAATACATAACACCGGTATGAGGGAAATCATCACGGGCTGTTGTCACTGACCTTATTATAGTAGCTACAGCACCATATTTAGAAGCCTCCGATGCCCCGCCGGTCCTTTGTGATACAGCAGCACCATATGCCTGGAAAGTATTAATATTCCGGGGATCCATTTGCCTGTTAAAGAAAACCACCTTTCCCTGAATCTTCTCCCTGCCAATTTCTTCGAGCTCCTCAAAACTCTTTACTTCCACTACGCCGGCTGTCACTCCCTCAAGGCCGGTACCGACAGACTTTCCCAGGGCAGATACAGGCAGTTCTGCCGCACCATATTTTAAAGAACTGATCTTTGCGTATTCAATATCACCCCTCTCCCAGTGGGGAACCATAAGATCCTGCAGGTAAACAGAATCGAGATGCATACGGCTCATCACCTGCCTGGTAAACTCTACTGCTGCTGCAGCTTCCGGTGTACCGGATATCCTCCCCCCGGTATTTTTGCATAAATATCTTAGATTTTCGTAGGCAGTATGATCTGTTAATGCCTCATCAAAAAGGCTTTTTATCAGAGTCTCATCTTCCTGAGCCCGGCTGACAGCCGGCAGGGCAATTAATATAGTGATAAACAGTAGCAGGGTTTTCATTTTCTATCAGGCGTCAATATTGGCATACTTGGCATGCTTCTCTATGAACTCCCTTCTGGGTGGCACTTCATCACCCATAAGCATTGAGAATATCCTGTCAGCCTCGGCGGCATTTTCAATGGTAACCTGCCTGAGTGTCCTTTTATCGGGGTCCATGGTGGTTGACCAAAGCTGCTCGGCATTCATCTCACCAAGCCCCTTATACCTCTGAATATTTACAGAGCTGTCTTTCCCTCCTCCAAGCTCTTTCACACGCTCTAGCCTTTCTTCCTCCGACCAGCAATAATGCTGAGTTTTCCCTTTCTTTACAAGGTAAAGGGGCGGAGTTGCTATATACAGGTAGCCATTATTTATAAGGTCGTTCATATACCTGAAGAAGAAAGTCATTATAAGAGTGGTAATATGACTTCCATCCACATCGGCATCGGTCATTATTATCACCTTGTGATATCTTAGTTTTGTAAGATTAAGTGCCTTGCTATCCTCCTCGGTTCCAATGGTTACACCCAGGGCGGTAAATATATTCTTGATCTCTTCATTATCAAATATCTTATGCTGCATGGCCTTTTCAACATTAAGTATCTTACCCCTTAATGGCAGTATGGCCTGGAACTTCCGGTCGCGTCCCTGCTTGGCTGTTCCGCCGGCAGAATCACCCTCAACCAGGTAAACTTCAGTAAGGGAAGGATCTCTTTCCGAGCAGTCTGAAAGCTTACCGGGCAGGCCTGAGCCTGAAAGCACATTCTTTCTCTGCACAAGTTCCCTTGCCTTCCTGGCTGCATGCCTTGCAGTGGCTGCCAGTATAACTTTCTGGACTATTATCTTGGCATCTTTAGGATTTTCTTCCAGATAATAGTTTAACGAAGCACTCACAGCCTGGTCAACCGAACCCATAACCTCCGAGTTACCCAGCTTGGTCTTTGTCTGCCCTTCAAACTGGGGTTCCTGAACCTTTACAGATATTATGGCTGTAAGTCCTTCCCGGAAATCATCACCTGAAATATCGAATTTAAGCTTTGCCAGCATACCCGATTTCTCGGCATAATTCTTAAGAGTTCTTGTCAAACCCCTCCTAAAACCTGCAAGATGAGTACCACCTTCAATGGTATTAATATTATTCACATAAGCATGAATATTTTCGGAAAAGGAAGTATTATACTGCATGGCTATCTCCACCGGAATACCATTTTTTTCTGTCTCAATAGAAATAGGATGCTCAATAAGTTTCTCCCGTGTGGCATCAAGGAAAGACACAAATTCTTTCAGTCCTTCTTCAGAATAATACTCTTCTGTGTGATAAGCACTGCCATTGCCATTGTCGTTCCCATTGTCATTGCCATTATCTTTCTGTGGTCTTTTGTCCGTCAGCTTCAGGCGAATACCTTTATTCAGGAAAGCCAGTTCCCTGAGCCTTGCCGACAATATTTCAAAATTATACTCTGTTGTTGTGAATATGGTGTTATCAGGCATGAAAGTCACCTCTGTCCCCGATATACCGGTTTCCCCTATCTCTTTAACATTTGCCAGGGGCTTTCCTCTTTCATATTCCTGGCTGTATACCTTACCATCCCTGTAAACCTTTGCTTTCAGTTTTTCTGACAATGCATTCACACAAGATACCCCTACACCATGCAATCCCCCAGACACCTTATAGGAATCCTTATCAAACTTACCACCGGCATGCAGTACCGTCATAACCACCTCAAGGGCCGATCTACCCTCTTTCTCATGAAGGTCCACAGGTATTCCTCTTCCGTCATCCCTTACAGTAACAGAACAATCCTCATTGATAAAAACCTCTATATTACTACAGTAACCTGCAAGGGCCTCATCAATAGAATTATCAACAACCTCGTAAACCAGGTGATGAAGTCCTTTAACACTTACATCTCCAATATACATGGCAGGCCTTTTCCTTACAGCTTCCAGTCCCTCAAGAACCTGTATGTTGTCTGCTGAATACTCCTGTTGTCCCGCTTTTTTATTCTCTTCTTTACTCATAATAATTATTCTCAATAATCAAGCAGTGGCATATTCCGAAACCCTATTTATTTATGCTAAGATTTTACCGGAAAACCGGCCTGAAGGAAATACTTAAACCACTGATTCTTCACTAATTACAACTAATGACACAAAACTGTCATATTATCATGCAAATATACTATTTTTTAGTGACTCAGAGCTCTTTATAAATAACTATATTTTGTCATTTATAAACAAAAAATCAACATCTCAAAAGGGGAATTTTACGACATTAACTGAACATGAATATATATTCCTGATAAGCAGCTACTACAGGCAGGATATACTACAGGGAGTATGTAAATCCGGCCCTGAGTAAAAATCCCTGTACATTGTATTGGTTCCACCTCTGATAAGACCCGAACATATTGTTTATGCTCAGATAAGCAGATAATATCCTGGTGTAGCGGTACTCAATCTTAAGATTCATATCGGCAAATCCTTTAAGCTCTGTCTCGGGCACTCCGAAAACATATGATTTAGCGTATCTTTTTCCTGTGTAATAAACATCAAGATCAATAAGTATCTTGTTTTTCAGGTCGTAACGAAGGCCGGCAACAGCATCCACATTTGCCTTGTGCCATGCCCTCGTTTCAGTGGCAGGATTATAAAAATAATAATTTGCCTTAACATAAAGACTGGCAGAGCCGCCTATGGCAGTGCTTAGTTCGGCCTGCACCTGTCCCAGCTCAACATCATCATACTCAAGACGGAACTGGTTCTTTAATTCACTCAGGGTATCATTCACAAAGAAATACATATCATCTATAAGCCCGTAGCTTCCCCTGAGGTGCCAGGCAGATTTCCTGGAAAATGAGCCCTGGAACCCCCCTGAGAAGAAAAGCTTCCTGTTAGTAGTCGCTTCAGGCACCTGTCCCGGTACCATGTATGGATTTATGTTAAGCATATTCTTGTAGGAATATATATCAAGGCCCCCTTCCACCCCTACATAACTTGTCAGGTAGCGGGGAATAACATTGAATTCAAACCTGGCTTTCGGATAGAAGAATGCCCTTGAATTTCCATTCCTCATTTCAATAGAAATATTCAATGCCAGGTCAAGCTTCCACTCATCCTTAGCCTGTGAATACCATGGCTCAATACCAATAAAGCTGTTATGCCCTGACCCTCCATACAGCTCAGAAGCCAGTACTGTGGCAGTCAGCCTGCCTCCTGCAGACTGGCCCTCACCCAAAGCCTTGTCCAGTCCTGCTTCAAACTCTATCTCATGCTCAGGATTATTGAACTTGTCGGTAAAATAGTGGTAAGTACCGCCCAGCTCATAGTTTATCTTATCTGAATCAATATTTATTGAATGAAGCTTCAACCCGCTATAGATGTCAAGGAAGTTCAGGCGAATATCTTCATTGGCCAGGCTGGTATCTATTGATGTATCATAGCCATAATAATGGTTCCAGTTGTGATTCACACCCAACTCACCGTTAAGCACGGCTTTTTTCATTATCTTTTTTCCGTATGTCAGGAAATCCGTATCTCCATAGCCCGCAAACACTTTCTCGGAATTATCCAGCTTCACCTTCCCGTATGAAGATATATGCTTCAGGTAAACACCTGCAGAGCTTTTCTTTTTCCTTAAAGTATTTATATGAAGCTCTCCCTGAGGTGTAAGATAATTGCCAAAGCCAAGCTTAAGATAACTATGGTACAGCTTAGATATGCTTTCACTTTCCATCCTGGCAGGTTTGAGAGGGCTAAACTTATATACGGGCTGAAAATTTTTGGGTGTGATAATATATTTAAAGTCAGTGCTCAGCCGCAGTGTATCCTCCATCTTTGGCAGCAGGTTGATCTTGGAGGCAGAAGAAAGTGTAGGCACATAAGGCTTAACCACTTTCACTTCCTTGCTAATAGGCTCCTGCGCCCACATGCCTGCAGGCAGTGAGACTAATACTGCAGTAATAATAATATTTGCCAGCCACTTATTCATAATCATCTGTTTTCAGGCTCTCCTTCTTTCTCCATCTCAAGTATTTGCTCAAGCTTATCCCTGGCTTCCTGTTTAATTCCGTCATCCTCAATATCATAATAATCTATAAGGCTCTGCAGGGTATATCTTGCCTGGAAGAGATCCTTATTCCTCAGACTGATATCTGACGACAAAATAAATATCCTTGCCATCCACTTCTGGTGAGGAGTATTCATATCTATAAACTCACTTACCTCCTTTTGTGCATCTTCCAGCCTGTCCTGCTTAAACAATATTTTTGCCAGCCTGTACTTGGCCTCTGCTCCTTCTGCATTCTTTATGTTCCCGGCTATTTCCCTGTATTGCTCAGCCGCTTTATCAAGCGATCCAAGAGCATCATACGACCTGCCCAGTTTAAAATACACCTCTCTGACTATCTCCTCATTAAGCTCCTCAACATTTAATATTCTTTTTCCAACGCTAACCACCCCGGCATAATCACCCAGCAGGTATAAACATCTTATCTGGCCGGTAAGGGCAGTAAGCTTATTCCCAGCCATATCAGCCACATGTTCCAGGTAAATATAATTCTCCAGGGCATCGTAATAATTTCCTTCACTGAAGTTTATTGCACTCACAACCAAAAGTGATGCTTCCGTAAACACATTCTTGGGCCTGCCTGTTACAAACTTATAATCTTCAAGAGCCTCTTTGTTCTTACCTGTTCTGCTATAGCACTCAGCCCTGTAAAAACTTGCATTCACAACAAAACTTCCTTCAGGAAATTTGTCAAGGTAATCGCTAAGCACTTTCACGGCCCTTTCACATTCACCGGCCATATACAGATTTTCCCCGCTCTGGTATGTAAGTGAATCCATCTCTGAGAGCCTCAGATTCGCAAAAGAGCCAAGAGAATGGACATATTCGAAATAAGCATCCACATTATTCATATCTACGTAAACGGTCTTCATTCCTGTAAGTGCGCTTCTCGATTCAGGACTGCCCTGAAACTCAGAGACCACGCGTTTATACGTTTCTATGGCCTTTTCATTATCCCCTTTATTATAATATACCAGTCCAATGCTCAACAATGCTTTTGAATAATAGCTACTGTTTTCGTATAACTCAAGTATGCTGAAAAAATCATCAAGTGCCTTCTCGGGTTTTTCTACCTGCACATAAGATCTTCCTCTTTCAAAAAGAGCATCATCCCTGTAAGCGGATTTTTTATAATCATTAAGCAGGACTGTCAGTCCCTCTATTTTCCTGAAATAATCCCTTCCCAGTCCATAAGAAAAAGATTTCTGAAAAAGGGCATAGTCGGGAAAAGAAGATCCTATGCCTATTGATTTCTCATAATATTTTATTGCAAGTGGATAATCTGTAGATATAAAAGCACAATCGCCAAGCCTGTTATAAGTATCTGCCATAAGAATGCTGCCTGATCCTTTTATAAGAGCCTCATATTTCCTGAACCAGCGTGCTGCCCTGCCATAATCTTTAAGGTTAAAATATGAATATGCCACATTATAATGTGCAATATTATATTCCTGTCTGGAATATGCCGCCGGTTCCAGCAAAAACTCATTATAAAGCTCCAGTGCAGCAGAATAATCAGCCTGCCTGTACATTGTTTCAGCCTTCCAGTATAAAGCCCTGGCCCTTATTTCCCCGTCATAGCCATCCTGCTGCAAGGATATATCAAACATATCCAGAGCCTCTCCGAACTGCAGGTCACCATATAATTCCAGTCCCCTGAAAAAAGCCACCCTCTGGTATGCTTCCTTTATCTCACTATTCTTATCCTGTATTTTCGTCAGAGATTCATATGCATATTTATAATTTCTTGTATTGAAATAAGCCAGCACCAGGTAATGGTATGCATCATCTATCTTCTTTGAATAAGGATAAGTATCGATAAACTCCTGAAAAGCCCTGACTGTTTCATTAAATGGTGAGAAATTTAGCTCATAGGTGATCTTTGCATAATTGAAAAGGGCATCCTCACTTATCTCTTTATCAAAATCCATGTTTGAAGCTGCATAAAATGCAATTGCTGCATCCTGCTTGTTCCCTGTCTTTATAAAACAGTCTGCCAGCAGATAGTGAGCATTCTGGCCCAGCAGGTCTTTTATCCCTCCCACAGCCTCAAAGTATTTTATTGCTTCTGCATACTCTTCAGCATAATAATACATAAAACCCATCTGGAACTTATCCTCCCTGCTGATATACTTTGTTTTCTTCACATATGTCTCCAGGTAGGGCCTGGCCTCCCTGTAGTTTTTAAGCTGGTAATATGAATCGCCTATAAACCTGGCTATCTCCCCGCTGCGCCCCGGTATGGACTTCTCAAGCAATGCAGGTCCTGTCTTTATTACCTCTTCATACTCCTCCTGACTATAAAGTATCTGTAATATATAATATGGAACAATCTCCTTAAAATTCACATCTTCTTCAAGCCGCCTGAAACCCTGGAGTGCAGTCTGGAAATTCTTCTGTTTATAGGCAATATAAGAGTAATAATAGATAGCGGGACCGGTATAGTCGCTCTGTATATCCTTTATCTCATAAAAATCAAGACCGGCCTGGTCATAATCACGTTTCACAAAAGAACAATATCCTTTCTTAAAATAATACTCGGCTCTGTCTTCACTATCCAGTATCCCTGCATCAACATCCTTAAAATACTCCGCGGCTTTTGAATATTTCTTTAAGCGATACATCAGCATCGCCATTTCCCATGAGGCATCCCTTGTGAGCATGCTTTCAGGATTGGATTTAATAAATTCAAGAAGCAGGAACTCAGAATCCTCATTAAAGAGATATGCACCACATAATGCAGCATAAAATTCAGCCCTTGTTTTCAGTTCGGAATCAATATCCTTAAGCTCTTCTGCCACCTGCATGAATTCCTCTTGTGCCGCGCCGTACTTCTCCCTGTCATACAGCTCGTATGCATTTTTATATTCCTCCTCAATACTGAGCATGGATAAAGGCCTCTGGGAAAAAGAATAATTTCCCGGCAATAAAATTATCAGAAGTAATGTGATATATACGGCCCTGGGCATTTATATACTGTTATTTCTGTCTAAAGATATAATTTTAAACGGGAACAGATTAAATTTAGTATCCATTTTAATCAACATAAGAATGTTGAAAAACACTGAGCCTGATAATGGGATTTTTCCTATTTTTAAAACCGGACTAAAAATTAGTCTCTGACCCCTGGTTTTTTTTATCTTTGTTCTATTAATTAATAACTATTAACTCCGGCTCTTTTATTAAGACCGGCCGTCATTTAATTCTCTCTTATGCTCCCAGCTAATATCATCGAATTTAATGATTGTCCCATTTATCAAAAAGACAATCTCATACTATCGCATGTAAGCTTTAAGATTAAACCAGGAGAATTTGTTTATCTTATTGGGAAAGTGGGCAGCGGAAAAACAAGTCTCATTAAAACAATAAATGCTCAGATACCACTAAAAGAAGGAGATGCGGAGGTTGCAGGCTACAAACTGTCACAGCTTAAGCGCAAAGACATAGCTTATCTCAGGAGAAAGATCGGAATAGTTTTCCAGGACTTTCAACTTCTTAACGACAGGAATATCTTCAATAATCTGGACTTTGTTTTAAAAGCTACAGGATGGAAAAACAAGATGGATATAGAAAAGCGAATTAAAGAAGTACTTGAAAAGGTGGAATTGGATTACAAGGGCTATAAAATGCCTCATCAACTTTCGGGAGGCGAGCAGCAAAGAGTTGTAATTGCCCGGGCACTGTTAAATGAACCCGAAATAATCCTGGCCGATGAGCCCACGGGTAACCTTGACCCCGGAACATCTGAATCCATAATAAAAACTCTTATGGATATCAGCAATGGAGGAAGAGCAGTTATCATGGCCACACATAATTATACCCTGCTGAAGAAATTCCATGCCAGGACACTGAAATGTGAATCAGGAAGACTCAGTGAAGTAAATGACGACCAGGCTATTGACCTGGATTTTTAGGACTTTGTCCCTTTTATTCTTAAGAACCCTGCTCATTTATGTAGCGGGTCCCTGTTTTTATCATTTCCTCAAACACTCTTTTCCATCCCTTCCACTCCCCCTGCTCTCCAAGTGAAGAATTATGCCATATACTTATGAACATTCCCCCTGCCTGCCTGCTAATATCCATCATATCCCTGATCTTTTCTCCTGCCTGCTCAGGCGAAAGACCCATAGTCCTGTTAAGACAGGCATCCATGACCTGGAAAGGATATATTTTCAGTCCGCTAAACTCTTCATTCAGCAGGTCGTAAAAAAAGAAAGGAAGGACCGTACCTGCCCTGAATCCGGGAGCATCATGAAATCCCATTGAATAATCCTCATTTATCCCCGATTCGATCAGGCTCCTGTAAGTATCAGGGAACTTCAGTACTATATAATGCTGCCTGCTTTTCCCCACTTTTTCTCCTGTAATACTCTCAAGTATCTCTATCTCTTCAGTAAGCTCCATGGATATTCCGGAGCGTATTGAGGGATGAAGTCCCAGCGCTGCCTTTTTGCGGATATCTTTAATCAGTGAGACCATTGCCGGATGTTTTCCCGGCAGGTTTTTATCCAGAGGAGAATTTTTCCCTATCTGGAAAAAGAATATATGCTTAATATCTCTCTGGGCCTCTGCAATTATGTCCCATGTATCATAAGGATCTTTCCTGCCAAGAATCAAAGTATTTAACCTGTCTTTAAGGCCTGCAATATCACCTGCCAAAAGAGATTTCACTCCTCCCCCGATCTTTCTACGCAAAGGCTTATTCCTGTATGCCCAGGCCTGGTCGACATCTATGCTTGAAAGGAAACTGAACTTTTTCTTTTTAAACTCAAGCTCAGGGAATTTTTCCTTAAGAATCTGTCCTGTCTTTGCAGCCCAAAGATCCACAACAGGCATCTCATGAAAACCATTCCTGTAAGCCACCGACTCCAAAACAGGAAACCTGCCCAGCTCATCAGCCTGAAAGTCAAGGTATTCCTCGTACCTACTCAGCATATAGAAGCCGGCTGCAACAGGATCAAAAGGAAGGTCGGGGCCAGGATCACAGCTAAAAAGGACAGGCAGACTGTTCCATACAGAGTATTTCACATCCACCTCCTTAACACCGGTTTCCGTCATAAGCGAGTCCCGTCGTATCCATATTCCCTTGCCAAGCGGCTCGTGTGAATAGTTCAGGACAGGCCCCTCATGCTTCATAAAATCATCCTTGCTGCTTGTAATAGCTATCTCAACACCAAGAATGCCGGAAAATATCATATCCAGACTATATTTTATCCTGCTTGTTGCCTGGGGTGTATATATAAGTAGATAGATCATATAATAAGAAATTCTTGTATTTCAATAATCCAGCTTCACCAGGGTGATCCCCGCTCCGCCGCGGTCGGGGTGTTCATCCCGAAATGAGGATACAACATCCATGCTGCCAAGAAACTCGCGTATCAGCTGCCTGAGGGCACCGGTGCCTTTTCCATGTAATATACTTAGCTCCTTTGCCTCCACCATTATTGCCTCATCGATATAATCCCTTATTATATCCAGTGCTTCGTCTGCCCTTTTTCCTCTGAGGTCTATACTGTTCCTGAACCTGAGCTTTTTCTCCTGAATACGTGAGGCAACAGAATCTGCAGCCGCAGGCCTGCCACGGGAATGTGTCCTGTATTCATTTTCACTTATCCTTTCCAGCCTTCCGGGAGAAACACTGGTTATCAGGTTCCCAAAGGCCACAAGATAATTCTTTCCATGCCTGTCCATCACCTCCCCGGCTATCTCCTGTCCCTCCATCCTTACCTTATCCCCGGCTTTCAGCTCAATGCTTTCCTTTTGTTTTGCAGACTCAGGCTGCATCCTGTGAAAAGACCTTCCTGCCATTTCCTTTTTCAACTGCGACTGCTTTTTCTCATACTCAGGCAGGTTACCGGCATCCCCACCCTCCTCTCTTAGCTTATCAAGCTCTGCCCTGGCCTTCCTTGTTCTCTCCTTCTCTGCCTGTGCCTCCTTTATCTGCCTGATAGTAGCCTCTATCTTCCTGTTGGCATTGCTTAACAGTACCTCTGCTTCCCTTTTTGCTTCAGCAAGTATCTTTTTCCTCTCTGTCATAATATCAGACAGCTCCTTCTCGTAAGTATTCAGCGTATCTTCCAGCTTCTTCTCCGATTTACGTATCCTGCTTCTCTTGTTTTCCCAGTATTTCTTGTCACGGGCTATCTCCCTGAGGTGTTTATCGAAACTTATATGTTCCTCCCCTGCAGTAGAGGATGCTTTTTGCAGCACCTCCACAGGAAGGCCAATACCGCGGGCGATCTCAAAGGCAAATGAACTTCCAGGCTTACCTATCTGTAAAATATAGCGGGGTTCCATTTTCTGATGATCAAAAAGCATGGCCCCATTCTCTATACCCTCTGTTGCAGATGCATAATGCTTAAGATTGCTGTAATGAGTAGTTATAACCCCAAAAGAAGCCTGTTCACACAACTTTCCCAGTATGGCTTCGGCAATGGCCCCCCCCAGCAGTGGTTCTGTTCCCGTACCAAACTCATCAATAAGAAAAAGAGTGTCAGCATCTCCATTCTTAAGGAAATATTTCATATTAAACAGGTGTGAGCTGTAAGTGCTGAGGTCATTCTCTATTGACTGTTCATCACCCAAATCGAGAAACAGACTGCTGAAAATACCGAAGCTGGAACTTTCACTTACCGGAACATGCAGGCCACACTGCAACATATACTGGAGCAGTCCCACTGTCTGCAGGCAAACAGATTTCCCCCCTGCATTTGGTCCGGATATAAGGAGTATATGTTTATCCCTGCTGAGCGAGATATCCAGTGGTACCAGCTTTTTTCCGCTACCCTGCAGCTTAAGGTACAATAAAGGATGCACTGCTTTCTCCCATAATACAACAGGCTCTTCCGACAGGCGGGGCTGTATGGCTCCTATCTTTTCTGCAAGCAATGCTTTTGACCGGATAAGATCTATCTCTCCAAGGAAGTAATATGATTGCTGAATATCGTCGAGGTAAGGACGCAGGGAATCGGCAAAAGCAAGCAATATCTTTACTATCTCTCTTTTTTCTGCATATTCAAGCTCCCTTATCTCGTTGTTTATCTCAACTATGTCTGCCGGCTCAATAAATGAAGTTTTCCCCGTTGCAGATTCATCATGAACCAATCCGCTTATCCTTCTCTTATCTGATGATCTTACAGGTATTACCATACGTCCGCCACGCATGGCAAGCTCGGTACCCTCTTCTACAATCCCATCCTGCCTTGCTTTTTTCAGTATGGCATGCATGCGGGAAGAAACAGTTGAACTCTTTTCTTTCAGGCTTCTCCTTATATTCAACAGTTCTCGCGAAGCATTATCCTTAACCTTCCCTTTTGCAGTGATTATCCTGTTTATGGATTCCAGCACAAAAGGATAAAGTTTAACAGTGTCCGATCTTTTTCTCAGTGCTGGGTATTCCTCCCCCTCTTCAGAATGAAAAAAATTCAGGACCGCCCGTGTAGCCTCGAGGGAAAGCCTCATTTCATACAGCTCCTGCAGGTCGGGAAACATTCCCTCCACCCTCATCTTTTTAATTACCGGAAGAAGGTTATAGTAATTATCTGCCGGAAAATCTTTTTCTGCATTAAGCACCTTCACAAACTCACTCACCTCTGTAAGCTGGTCAGATATTATTTTTATATCCCGCTGAAAGCCTATATGCCGCACATTATCCCTGCCCATCTCACTAAGACAAAGGGAAGACAGCATATCCCTTAAACGGTCAAAACCTATCTTATTTTCAAAGTTCTGAGGATATATCAAAAGAATGGAATTTATTATTGACTCAACAAAAATACTAGAAATGACATAAATATCAGAAAAGCAATGATTTATTTGGTAAATACTGACTAAATAATTTACTTTGTATTACAAAGTTCTTTTTAAACTTGTATTTCAACAGAAAACGAACAAGAATTTTCTTAATCAGAAATTTTCGGGACTTAAAATTAATAAGTGTTTACCGGGGATAGAATGAACAGAGTGCCGGAGAAGAAAGAATCGTTTACCGGGGAAGGAGTAAAATATTTGCCAGGAAAGAAGTAAAAAATTTATCAGGGAAGGCTAAAACGAGTACCCGGATAAGTTCATGAATTTTTAATTACATTATTTCTCAGATAATTACAAAATTACAAAGGGATGAAAGACAAACAGGAATATATGGATGACCTGAAAGAAATCAGGTCTATTATGGAAAGATCCACAAGGTTTATATCACTTAGCGGGCTCTCAGGGGTATTTGTGGGAATAATTGCACTTGCAGGTGGGGGCTTTGCATGGTGGTACCTAAAAGATACAGGATTCCTGACAGGAGAAACTCTCTTCCGGGCTTCCGGGGAATTATTAAGCAAAATAAAGCTATTCCTTATAACTGACGGGATAATAATGCTGATACTTGCTCTTATATCTGCCGTTTTCTTTTCATTCTTTACAGCAAGAAGAAAAGGCCTGAAGCTTTGGGATCATACAACAAGAAGGGTGCTTATAAACCTTGGTATACCCCTGCTCTCGGGAGGTATATTCTTAATAGTGCTGATTATGAATAATCTCTTATACCTGCTGGCACCTGTTAGTTTGCTCTTTTACGGGCTCGCACTAATTAATGCCGGCAATTATATGCTTAGCGAAATACGTTACCTTGGATTCTCAGAAGTTTTGTTAGGAATTATGGCAGCAATCTTTATGGAATACGGATTGTTTTTATGGATAACCGGCTTTGGAGTTTTACATATCGTTTATGGAATAATAATGTACAGGAAATATGATCTGGCTAAGTGAAGAAGAAGGATGAGACCTGATTATCAGGAAATTCTTACAATAAGTGAAACGAAATTATGAAAAATCCTATTAAAAGCTTAAACAAGATATTTGACAGCAGGGTAAGGCTGGGAATAATGTCTGCCCTGATGGTTAATGATGAGACTGACTTTAATTCACTTAAACAACTGCTTGAAGTAACAGACGGGAACCTTGCTTCACACATAAAAGCTCTTGAGAAAGAACTTTACATAATCGTGGATAAACAATTTGTAGGAAGGAAGCCCAGAACCAGCTACATGATTAGCAATGCCGGCAGGAAAGCTTTTGAGAAACACCTTGACGGGCTTGAAGGATTAATGAAAGAATAATATTTTTTTTATATAATTACTTTGAATTACAAAGTACTTTTCCTAACAATCAGAAGCTATGGCTTATTTAATTATAAAATACTTTTATTAATTCTCAAATTCTATAGCTCATGGACAATCTTATTAAAGAAGTTAAAAGCTTTTCTTCATCACTGAGCTTTAAACTAGCTGTAATCTTCTTCCTTGTATTGATACTTATGATCCCGGCATCTCTCATTAGGGAACTGATAAGGGAAAGAGAAGGCCTTAAGCAGCAAACCGAGACAGAAATACAGGAAAACTGGGGACGCTCCCAGACCATTTCCGGACCGGTACTGACCATCCCCTACTACAGGAAAGAACTGACATCAGAGAAGGAAACAGTGAAAAAACTATCCTACCTGTATATTCTCCCGGAGGCTCTTGAAATATGCGGGGAACTAATACCGGAGATAAGGTACAGAAGCATTTACAAGGTCCCTGTATATAGCTCAAAACTAAAAATAAATGGAAGCTATATGCCTGATAAAGACATTATTGCAAATATAGGGAGGGATAATATCCTCTGGCATAAGGCCAGGATGGAAATGGCTGTCTCCGACCTGAGGGGAATACAGGAGGCTGTCAATATCAGTTTCAATAACTCTCCCGTGAATGCAGAACCCGGATTGTCTGCAGGCAGTCCTTTTGAAAGCGGCTTCCATACTTCAGTGAAACTCACAGGGAAGGATGCAGAAAAAATATCGGATTTCCTGGTTGAGATAGATCTCAGAGGCAGCAACTCCATCAATTTTACTCCCATGGGCAAGACAACCACAGTGAAGCTGCATTCAGACTGGACAGAGCCTTCA
The DNA here is from genome assembly GCA_029932855.1 of Bacteroidales bacterium. Classification (GTDB taxonomy): domain Bacteria; phylum Bacteroidota; class Bacteroidia; order Bacteroidales; family VadinHA17; genus JAYEGO01. The sequence continues at coordinate 59,003 of JAOZPG010000007.1, forward strand.
TTTGGCGGGGCATTCCTTCCCATGGAAAGGGAAGTAAACTCCGAGGGATTTCGTGCCAGCTGGAAGGTGCTTCATTTCAACAGGAACTACCCTCAGACATGGAAAAACAAAAAATACAATACCTCTGACTCTGTCTTTGGTGTAAGCCTGCTGCTACCGGTAAATGAATACAGGAAAACCGAAAGGTCTGTGAAATATGCCCTGCTTTTCCTTACACTTACTTTCACACTTTTCTTCTTCATTGAAATTCTTAACAAGAAAAGTGTGCCCGCCGTACAATACCTTATGGTGGGAGCATCCCTGATAATATTCTACGTACTGCTTCTCTCACTGGCCGAGCAACTGGGATTCACTATTGCTTACATTATTGCCGCCACAGCCATAATACTTCAGATTTCGGTATTTATTTATAAAATAGTGAATTCCTTAAAAACGGCTCTGATTACCGCAGGCATACTTTCCCTGCTCTATGTTTACCTCTTCGTACTGCTACAGCTTCAGGAATATGCTCTTTTAATGGGAAGTACGGGGCTGTTTGTTATACTAAGCATCATCATGTATCTCTCAGGAAAGATTAAATGGGAAAGCCGGAATTAAGCTTAGTCATAAAAAAAGAGTCCTGTATAGCATGATGCTTGTACAGGACTCTTCAATATTTTTAATTACAATTACTCCTTTATATCAAGCAGGTCAAATATAAAGGCATACTGCAGGGCGGTTTCCTTATACCTCCTGTAGCGTCCTGAAACTCCACCGTGTCCGGCCTCCATATTTATATGAAAAAGCAGGAGATTGTCATCTGTCTTCATATCCCTCAGCTTAGCAACCCATTTTGCAGGTTCCCAGTATTGTACCTGTGAATCCCAGAAACCTGTGGTAACAAGTATATTGGGATAATCCATGGCCTTAACCTGGTCGTAAGGAGAATAGGAAAGCATATAGTCGTAATACTCTTTTTCCCTGGGATCGCCCCATTCATCCCACTCAAAGGTGGTTAAGGGTATTGTTTCATCCAGCATTGTGGTAACCACATCCACAAACGGAACAGCAGCCACGACTCCCTTGTATAATTCGGGCTGCATATTTAATATCGCCCCCATTAACAGTCCCCCTGCACTGCCCCCCATGGCAAAAAGCTTTTCGCTGCTTGTATATTTCTCATCTATAAGAAAAGCAGCACAGCTGTTAAAATCAGTAAAAGTATTTTTCTTATTGAGTAATTTACCATCTTCATACCACCAGCGTCCCATTTCCTGTCCGCCTCTCACATGAGCAATTGCATAAACAAAACCCCTGTCCAGCAAACTCAGCCTGACAGAGCTGAATGAAGCATCCATAGAATAACCATATGAGCCATATGCATATAATAGAGTGGGGTTGTTCCCATCAAGCTGAATTCCTTTCCTGTATACCAGGGATATGGGTATCTCAACACCGTCAGCTGCAGTAGCAAATAATCGCCTGGTCTCATAATTCTCTTTATCAAAATCCCCCAGCACTTCCTGCTCTTTCAGAAGTATCCTTTCCTTAGTATTCATATTATAGTCAAAAGTCGAAGAGGGGGTGGTCATGGATGAATAGACATATCTCAGCATATCCGTATCAAACTCCGGGTTAACAGATATATAAGCACTATAAGTCTCCTGCCCGAAATCAATATAATAATCTCCGCCATCCCATTTAATTACCCTCAGATTTGTCAGTCCCTTTATCCTTTCATCCACCACCAGGAATTTGCTGAATATCTCAAAACCTTCCAGCAAAACATCATCCCTGTGAGCTATAACATCCACCCAGTTCTCCTTACCGGTTTTATCAACAGGAGTCTTCATAAGCTTGAAGTTCTTTGCCCCGTCAATATTTGTGCGTATATAAAAATCATTTCCAAAATGGGCAATGCTGTATTCCAGGTCTTTTTCCCTGGGCTGTATTATCCTGAACTCAGCTGTAGGATTATCTGCCTCAAGCACCCGGTATTCTGTTGAAAGGGTTTGTGAAGATCCTATCACAAGATATTTCTTTGATTTTGTCTTATAAACATAAGTACTGAAAGTCTCATCCTCTTCATAAAACACTTCTTTTGGCTTTTCATCACCCAGCACATAACTCTTTATGCGGTCAGGCCTCAGTGTCACCTCGTCTTTGGTAGAAAAGAAAACTGTTTTATTATCATTGGCCCAGGTGACCCCACCCGTAGTATTGGGAATATTATCGGCCAGCAGCTCTCCTGTCTCCAGATTCTTGAAATAGACAGTATACCTGCGACGGCTCACAGTGTCAACACCATAGGCAAGAATCTTATTATCTTCACTCACGCTCATGCCTCCTATCTGATAATAATCGTATCCTTCGGCCAGTTCATTCACATTCAGCATTATCTCCTCTTCCGCATCCAGGCTTCCCTTCTTCCTGCAATATACCGGGTACTCACCACCCTCAACATACCTGCTGTAATAATAATAATCATTATCCCTGTAAGGAACAGATTCATCATCCTTCTTTATCCTTCCGACTATCTCATCAAAAAGATCCTTCTGAAGCTTCAAGGTATGCTTCATCATCCCATCTTTATATGCATTTTCAGCATTTAAATAATCCAGTACTTTTTGAGCATGCTCCCACGGCTTTTCAGCATTTTTTTCTTCATCCGAGAGTCTCATCCAGTAATAATTATCAACCCTGGTATCTCCATGGGCAATTAGTTCTTTTGCTATCTTCTCAGCAACTGGTGGTTTCATATTCTTATTTTCTGTCTGGCATGAAAAAACAAATAATGTAATTATTGCCAGCAACATTACATTAATTTTCCTGCTTATGTTCATTATTATATTTATTAATTAAACTAAAAATCAAGAGTTACAAAAATGCCTGACACAGGGTTCCAGCTTGAATATAAACCGGATTCCTTTATTTCATTAGTTATCGGAACCGTATAAGGCAGGTGAAAAAAAGTTATTCCGTTCTTCCAGCTCATCAGGAACTGCAGGCTGGTCTCAAAAGAAAAGCTCAAAGCCGATCCTGTCTCGAACCTTAAACCCACAGCAGGTGAAATACCAATACCGAATTTATCCAGTACCTTCTTTTCGTAACTTTCATCTTTCACTCCATTGTTCTTCCTGACAGCTGAGTTCATTAAAATACTCAGGTCAGCTGCCACATAAGGCTTTATCCGGTAATCGGTAAAATTCCTCTGGTATCCAAAACCCATCTCTACCTCCTTTAATGTGCCCGACCTGGAAAAATCAATATCAAGAGTCTCCTCAAGCTTATGAAAATAACTAAAAGTAAACCTTAAGATGTTGTCATCTATCAGTCTCTTATATCTTAGTCCCGAGAAAAAATAAGGATAATACCTGGGACCCTCATCCACCACCTGATGTGCTTTAATACTCATAAGATTAAAGGCCAATCTGTTCTGCGGAAGCAGTATCTCTTCGTATTGTGCCTGTAAAGGAATACTTAAAACAACTAAAAAGACCGGTAAAAACAAAGCCCTCATATCCTGCATTATAATAATCAAAAATCCAAAATTACTTAATTCCCCATCATTAACAAAGTCCTCCTTTCTATTCCCCTTTATGTTTTAGCCTGATAAAAGGGAAAAGGACTATAAGAAAAACTGACAGTATCATCAGTCCCTCTCCTATCCCCTGCCTGTCAATTAAAAAACCCAGCAAAGGAGCCAAAACTGCCGCAAACAATCCCTTCAGTTGCGACTCAACAGAAAAGCTCGTTGCAAGCACCTTCTTTTCAACCCTATTGGATATACAGGCTACACCTGCCGGCTTTCTAAAATTCTCAAACATCACTATTACTACAAAAAGAATTATTGAGATTGACTCCCACACAAAAGAACCCTGTGAATTAAGGAAGCCTATTAGCAGGCTCACCAGCAGTCCCGCTATCAATGTGATATTCAGTAAGCTCGCGGGACCTTTCATTTTTTCTGAAATTCTCCCTGAAGAACCTGATGCCATAGCCCCGGCCAGGTAAACAAGGAAATATACAAGGCCTATAATAAGGGCTGTTGTTTTTTCATGAGAAAGATCTGTATGGAAAGGAATTATTAACACAAAGGCCAGGATAACAGGCTGCAGGTAATCTTTGATCACCTTATACCATGCACTGAAGATCGAAGTGTTTACAAGCAGCCTTATAGAGTTCTTTGTAAAACTGCTGCGCAGATCTCTTAGAAACTCAGAGTAACGCAGCCTGTATCCCTTGCTTCTCTCTTTCCTGTCTATCCCGTCAAGAACCTCAGGATAAGAGATCATCAGTAAGAGATCCAGGAAATAAGGAATTACGGAATACAGGAATATGTAGCTGTATTCGCCTGAGACGAACACCAGCATAGCTGCAATAAGGGAAGAGACAGCCGATCCTGTTTGCGACCAGGACCTGGTACTGCCATAATAGCTCAGCTTATGACTTTCCCAGTTTTTAAGATTAAGGTATTCATTTATCATTGCTTTATGGGTGCCTGTCCTGGAAGCATCCCCAAAAGCATAAAAAAGCATGGCAAAAATAAAATACAGATAAGATGATGAAAAGAAAAAAATTATGAAGGATATTATATAAAAAGCAAAGGCCGTGATCATCATCTTTCTCCTTCCAAGAAAGTCTGCAAACAAACCTGTTGGGATCTCCAGTACCCCCCTGGCCATTTCCCTGATTCCTATAAGTACACCAATCTGGAAAAAAGATAATCCTTTTTCCAGGAAAAACAGGTACAGGAAAGCCTCAAAGAACCTCAGATTCTTTAAAAAGCCATATAGGCAAAACTTTACATACTGAATATCCTTCCTGTATTCTTCCTGCATATACATTCTAAATATAAGATCATTAAAATACTAAATATTATCAGCTGCATTATCAGGAAACATGTATTTATTTTTTACATTTGAATAAAAACCAAATACCATGAGATACAGAAAGTTCGGATCTACAGACCTGGAGCTGAGTGAAACAGGTTTTGGCGCATGGGCTATTGGCGGACCTTCCATGGCCGGAGATATTGCCATTGGCTGGGGTAAGGTGGATGATAAGCTGTCTGTCAAAGCATTGAAAAGATCTGCCGACCAGGGAATAAACTTTTTTGATACAGCAGACTTCTATGGCCTGGGCCATTCAGAAGAACTTATAGGCAAAGTATTTGGGAAAAGCAGTGATATAATAATTGCTACGAAGGTTGGCCATAAATTGCTGAATGACAAAAGTATTGCCCTTGACTATTCATATGATCACATTATAAAAGCATGTGAAGACAGCCTGCGACGCCTTAGAAGGGAACAGATAGATTATTACCAGCTCCATTCGGCAAGGACAACAGATCTTGAGCAGGGAGATTGTATTAAGGCCATGGAGGATTTAACAAGACAGGGGAAAATCAGGTACTGGGGCTTATCCCTTAACACATTCCATCCTTCTCCCGAAGCAGAGTACATGATAAAGAATAAGCTGGGATACGGATTTCAGCTTGTATTCAACATTATAAACCGCAGGGCACTGAACATTATCAGGGAGAGCGCAAAAGCAGGATACGGAATAATTGCCAGGATGCCTCTGCAATTCGGACTGCTTACCGGGAAGTTCAACAGGGATACCAGATTTCCCAAAAATGACCACCGGGCATTCCGCCTTAGCGGGGAGATGCTTGAAGCGGCCATACCTCTGCTTGACAGGATATGGACTTATGCTGATAAATACGATATCAGCAAGACCTCCCTGGCCATGAGCTTTATTATGAGCTATGATGAAATATCAACGGTAATACCGGGCATTAAAAATCCTGAACAGGCAAGAGAGAATGCCAGGTCTGTAAGATTAATGACTGATAAAGACAGGGAGATGTTCTTAAAGGAATATGGAGATGAGCTGGATATGCTTATGGACCTGATTGAAAAAGAGGAAACAGGAAAATAAGCAATAGCCGTCAGGTCGGGTTAATAAAGCCTACTCTACATATAATACAAGTCCCTTCAGGTACTCTCCTTCGGGATGATAAATATTTACCGGGTGATCGGCCGGCTGGCTCAGCTGGCGAATGATTCTTACTGTTCGCCCCGCATTGGCAGCAGCTACAAATACAGATTTCCTGAAATTCTCCCTGCTTACCACCTGTGAACATGAAAAAGTAAACAGGATACCGCCTTTTTGTATTGATCTCAGTGCTTTTGCATTCAGCCTCTTATAACCCTGCAAGGCCTGGTGAAGAGCATTCCTCCTTTTTGCAAATGCAGGAGGGTCAAGTATCACCATATCATAATTCCCTCCCTCCCTGTCAAGGTAGTCAAAAGCATCTGCAACAATGGCCTCATGCTTCACAGTATCCGGAAAGTTCAGTGCCATATTTTGCCCTGCCATCTCTATGGCCGATGCAGAACTATCCACAGTATGCACCAGGTCTGCCCCATGCCTCAGGGCATAAACCGAAAAGCCCCCGGAATAACCGAACATATTAAGAACTTTCCTGTCTTTGGCCATCGCCCCCACAAGCTTCCTGTTCTCGCGCTGATCAATAAAGAACCCGGTTTTTTGTCCCCCCTCCACACTTATCATGAATTTATTATCATACTCCAGTCCGCTTATATCCCCTTTTTCTCCCATCAGCCACTTGTTCTCTGAAGGAGCTCCTTTAAAAGGAGGCAATGTGAATTTGCTCTTATCATAAACTGCCTTCAGGCTGTCCCCCAGCACCTCTGAAAAAGCATCTGTCAGCACATCCCTGATGAGGTACATCCCCACAGAATGAAACTGCAGCACCAGTGTCCCCCCATAAAAATCAGCAATGAGTCCCGGCATAGCATCTCCCTCGGCATATACCAGCCTGTAAATATTTGTTGAGGCAGATCCGGCAATTCCCAGTGCTTCCCTGTAATTATAAGCAGATCTTATCTTGCCTGTCCAGTACTCCCTGTCGGGGACAATATCACTAAATGAAAAAACACGTATAGCTATAGACCCTATCTGGTAATGTCCCAGAGCAAGGAACTCTCCCTTATTATCAAATACCTGTACCAGATCGCCGTCCACAGGATTCCCCTCGGTCTTCTTAATGGCCCCCGAGAACACCCATGGGTGAAATCTTCTCAGCGACTGATCTTTTCCCGACTTAAGTATTACTTTCCTGATTTCCTGCTTGTTCATGATTCTTTAATTCCATATATATTTTATAACATGCCCATGCATCGGTGGCCGCATATTTTTCCTGGGCCGGCTTCAGTTCGGAAGCTTCCCAGTCTGACAGCTGCTGTGATTTCGAGATTTTAATGCTCAGAATATTCCCGGCAAGCTTACGCAGGCCATTATCCTGTATATTGAATTTCTTCACATAAGTCTGCAGGTCAATGAAACCCGCAGCTGTAAAATCATTAATATCCCTGAGGGTTTTTATATCGTCATGTATGGCAACGCCAATTTTAAGTATTGCCGGGTCTGACAATATCCCCGTCAACCCTGCCGGCAGTCCCGTATGCTTAAGCCTGAACAACCATGCTTTTTTTGCACAAGACAGTTGCAACAAAGATACCCCGTTCCTGATACCTTTCTTAAAGGAAGGACGTGTTTCCGTATCAAAACCAAGTACCGGCTGCCTTTTAATTTCTTCGACAGCCTGCCTAAGCTCCTCAAAACTATTAACAATCCGGATACTGCCGCTGAAAGAGCCTAAAGGCAGCATATTGATATCCTCTTTTGTGATTTTTGATTTAAACATGAATTACTATATTAGTGGCACAAGATACAAATGCTTCTATAAATAATAAAAAAATGATGTCATCTATGCCAGAACATAAACTAATAGCCCGCACGACCATCAGTCTTGTTTTTATTATTGTCGCATTCACATTGCATCAACAAGCTGCAGCACAAGCACTTATTACTGACAGGCCCACCCAAACCACAACATCATCGGTAGTTACAAAAGGCAGCCTGCAACTGGAAACAGGAATACTTAACACAAGCAGCACTGAACTGGATATTAAAACCAGTATTCTTACCATTCCCTCTGTCCTGCTGAGGTATGGCTTAATGGATAAACTTGAATTGAGACTGGCAAGCGACATAAATTCAGTAAGGGTCGGCAATCTTGAGAGTGACTTCGGTATGGGAGATCTGAGCATGGGAACTAAAGTGAATATTTTGCAGGGCCATAAAATAGTTCCTGAACTGGGACTGGTCGGGGGCCGCAAGGCAAATAAGACCCGGGATAATTCTTGCATTATCCTGGGGCCTTTCAGAAAAAATGTCACTGGGCTATAATCTTGGATGGGAAGCAAGCTCTGCTTCCGAGGGCGGAAACACCATGACCAGTCTGGTACTGAGCTATACAGCAGGTGAACAGCTTGGATTGTTTGTTGAGGCTTACGAAAACTCGAACATGACAGGCTTTGCTCCATACCTTGACTACGGACTTAACTGGCTACTTAATGATGATATGCAAATGGACATCTCCTCGGGGATAAGTATCGAAACAGGCACATGATTTATAGGAGGCGGGTTCAGCATAAGATTATAGGACAACAATGATAGTTTTGTGCAATTTTTAATCTTCTGTTCTTTCCCTGGTCTCATCCTGGCGCCTGGAGATAAACCATTCGCTGGTATCCGGTCCCGATTGCCGCTTGTCTTCTCCCCTGGTGCTTTCCTCATCATTCACCGGCTCATCTGAAACCAGCCGCCTGTGAATATACCTGAGGGCATTTACCAGCCTGGTGCCCCAATAAGTCTCAAAACTAAATTTCGTTTCCCATAAGGCATCATTCATCAGCTGGTCGCTCCCCAGCCTGTACAGCATTATAAAATTTTTCAGGTCCTGATATATATCACTCAGATCTTCAGATAAATAAGCCACTACCGGCATGCCTGATCCATCCAGATCATTATCGCCTGTTTCCGGGTAATCGTCAAGATATTCAAGTTTGGACGAGAGGCTGTCTTTCATGACCATATATTCCTCCTCTGTAACAAACTTTTGATTTCCCTCCTCATATACTGCTTCCAGCTCAGGTAACTTCAGTGCATACAAATACAGGCGGGACAACAGTTCCCTGAGTGAGCCCAGTAACTCACTCCTCTTTAAGTTACCGGCATTGGCAAGCAAGTCGCAAAAGTCATTTGCCGCCCTTACATACTCTATTATATCTTCAGAATAATAATTAAAGCCTTCCTGCTTTTCCATTTTTTAATAAATTTTCAGGTCATTCTTTATTCCCAGCTTTAATTGCCTGACCATGACAACTTATTATTCCCGGCATACTTAATCATTTCATTATCCAGGAGATAACGTATCACTTCCAGCAACTTATCATCCTCATGATTCAGGGCATGCACCAGATCTTCAGCACTATAAGCCCTTTCAGCAAGCTTTTCTCTGATCTCATCCTTTATGATCCCAAACTCAGAATCACTCAGGCCGGACTCATTTCCGGCTTTGCAAATATCGCATTTTCCACATGCCACAGCATCTTTTTCTCCAAAATATTCAAGTAAGAACAAACTGCGACAAATGCTCTTTGTCTCAACATAATCCCACATCTTTTTCTGCCTTAACACAAAGCCTTCCTTTCTCTTTACAAAACGTTCATACGAAATTGTAAGATTTTTCCTGTCCAGCCTTTCCTCGTTATAAATAATAAACGAGGTACGTTTCCCTGGGATATAGGAAATAATCTTCATTGAGCTAAGCCTCTTAAGATATTCTTTTACCATTTCAGCAGAAATATTTCCTTTCCTGGCAAGAAAAGACTCACTTATGGAAATGTACTCGGTAAACAAACCCGTATATGATCTTAAAATAAGTTTAATAAAACCATCGAATGATCTGTTCTCTACCTGGAAGCGGTAAAGATCGTCCCTCCTGGCCAGGAAATGAACCCTGGAAGGATTTTTTACGTCCTCGGTGAGCTCAATATAGCCCTCCCGCTCAATGGTCTTCAGGCTATTATATGCCATCAACATATTCATCTTAAAGCGACTGGAAAAACTGGCAATATTAAAATCATAGACCTGGTTCTTTCCTCCACCAACAGCTATCTGCAGATAATTACCAAGCGCTTCATACACCTTCTTTACCTCCTCAATATCCGGAAAACCTGTTTTCAGCCTGCGTTCAAGCTTAGATTTGTCGTTTTTATTATAAAGCAATAATGCCCATGCTTCTTCGCCATCCCTACCGGCTCTGCCGGCTTCCTGGAAATACGACTCCACTGAATCGGGGATATCATAATGCAGCACAAATCTCACATCCGCCTTATCAATCCCCATTCCAAAAGCATTTGTAGCAATCATCACCCTAACTGAGCCATTGGTCCAGTTCTTCTGCCTGATATCTCTCTCCGAATGAGCCAGCCCTGCATGATAATAAGTTGCAGATATCCTGTTCCTTTCCAGTTCCTCGGCCAGCATCCTTGCATTTTTCCTGCTTCTTACATATATAATCCCGGAACCATGTATTCCCTGCACTATCCTGCCAAGCATTTTAAGCTTATCAGCACTCTCAATAACCCTGAAGACAATATTTTTCCTTTCAAAACTACTCCTCAATACATTCTTCTCTCTGAATCTTAATTTCTCCTGTATGTCGTCAAGTATATCCAGTGTTGCCGTTGCTGTTAAAGCCAGTACAGGCACATCTGGCTGTATCTCCCTTAGTTCAGCGATATTCAGGTAAGATGGTCTGAAATCATAGCCCCACTGCGAAATACAATGAGCCTCATCAACTGCCAGCAGGCTAAGTTTCATCTTAATGAACCTGCTCCTGAAAAGTTCCGTCCTTGTCCTCTCGGGTGAAACATATAAAAACTTAAAATCTCCGTAAAGACAGTTATCAAGATTTATCATTATTTCCGAACGGCTCATCCCTGAGTAGAGGGCACATGCTTTTATGCCCATCTTTTTTAGTCTGCCCACCTGTTCCTTCATCAGGGATATAAGAGGAGTAACAACCACACATATCCCTTCTTTTGCCAGTGCAGGTACCTGGAATGTAATGGATTTACCGCCACCGGTAGGCATAAGTGCAAGTGTATCATTACCAGCCATAACAGAGAATATAACTTCCTCCTGCAAAGGCCGGAAGCCTGAAAACCCCCAGTAGCGGGTAAGTATTTGCTGATAGTAATCCAATTATTAGCTAATTAAAAGATGCGCCCTTTTCATTCCCTTTCATAAAGGACTCAAAAAATGCTCAAAAGCCATGTCTCCAAAGCCTTTTTTTTGTAATTTTGCGCCACTTAAATTTACTAAAATTTAGCACAATGACATTCCAGTCTGAAAAAATAGTATCTGAAGGAATCACTTTCGATGACGTACTTCTGATTCCTTCATACACGAAACTTATGCCTCGTGAAACCGATATTCACACTATGTTTACCAGAAACATAAGGATAAACTCACCCATTGTTTCAGCAGCCATGGATACCGTAACAGAAGCGAATCTTGCCATTGCAATAGCAAGGGAAGGTGGCATTGGCGTTATCCATAAGAACATGAGCATTGAAAACCAGACATGGCATGTTAAAAAGGTGAAAAGGGCAGAAAACGTAATGATACATGATCCTATCACCATCAAAAAAGATGCTACGGTCCAGGATGCCATCGACCTGATGGATGAATTCAAGATAGGAGGAATACCCGTGCTTGATGACAAGGGAATACTTATAGGAATTGTCACAAACAGGGACCTCAGGTTTGATCTGGATGTCAAACAGCCTGTAAGCCAGATAATGACCCACGAGAACCTGGTCACAACAACCGAGGAGACCGACCTGGCAATGGCCTCCCAAATACTCAAGAAGCATAAGATAGAGAAGCTTCCCATTGTGGATCACAGCGGACATTTAACGGGACTGATAACATATAAGGACATTTCCAAATCCAAGGATATGCCCAATTCTTGTAAGGATAGCAAAGGACGCCTAAGGGTTGCTTCGGGAGTGGGCATAGCAGCCGACACAATGGAAAGGGCAGCTGCCCTGGTTAATGCCAATACCGATGCTCTTGTAATAGACACTGCACATGGTCATTCCAAAGGAGTAATCGATATGGCAAAGAGAATAAAAAAGGAATTTCCGGATATTGACCTTGTAGTCGGGAATATAGGCACAGGAGATGCTGCAAAGGCACTGGTTGATGCCGGTGCGGATGCAGTAAAGGTCGGTATTGGTCCCGGATCAATATGCACTACCCGTATAATTGCAGGAGTGGGTGTTCCCCAGCTTACTGCCATATATGAGGTTTCAAATGCCATTAAGGGAACAGGAATTCCTGTTATTGCAGACGGCGGAATAAGATATTCAGGTGATATAGTTAAGGCCTTTGCTGCAGGAGCCGATTCAATTATGGCCGGATCCATGTTTGCAGGCGTTGCAGAATCCCCGGGAGAAACAATAATCTATAACGGCAGGAAATTCAATTCCTACCGGGGCATGGGTTCATTAGAAGCTATGCAACAAGGTTCAAAAGACAGGTATTTCCAGGATGTTGAAGATGACCTGAACAAACTGGTTCCTGAAGGAATAGCAGCAAGGGTTCCCTTTAAAGGCAATCTGTCAGAGGTAATCTACCAGGTAATAGGGGGACTCAGGGCAGGTATGGGTTATTGTGGCGCCAAAAACATAAAAGAACTCCAGAAGGCAAAATTCTATAAAATCACACAGGCAGGGATGACGGAAAGTCATCCACATGATATAACCATCACCCGGGAAGCCCCAAATTATAGCAGATAACAAACAACATTGCAAAAGTATTAGCGTTCTAAGACTTGTAAATAAATACAACTATTAATTATGCGAACAAGCTTTTTCTTATTAGTGATCTCACTATTTCAGTTTTATGCTCTTTCCGCCCAGCCGGCAGATGATGCCGTGCTCATGGAAATAGGCAGTCAAAAAGTAAGCATACGTGAGTTCGAAAGGATATACCTGAAAAACAGGAATGTAGGCGATGAAGTAAAGGAAATGCCAATTGATGAATACCTGGATCTTTTCATTACTTTTAAACTTAAAGTAGTACAGGCAGAAGAACTTGGTTACGATACCCTGTCATCATTCATTAAGGAGCTGAAAGGTTACCGTGAGCAACTGGCAAAACCATATCTTACCAACCAGAAAGCAATAGACAGGCTAATTGAAGAAGCCTGGGAAAGATCTCAAAAAGATATTCATGCAAGTCATATCCTTATCAAGGGAGGAAACAATCTCAATACCAAAGAGCAGGAAGATCTGTACAATAAGGTAATCAATATCAGGGAAAGGATACTTGCAGGTGAATCTTTTACCACGGTAGCCAAAGGAACCTCAGATGATCCGAGTGCAAAATTCAACGGAGGAGACCTGGGTTACTTCACAGTTTTCCAGATGGTATATCCCTTTGAAACTGCAGCATATAATACCCCTCCCGGGGAAATAAGCATGCCTGTAAAAAGCAGGTTTGGATATCATCTCATCAAGGTGCTTGACACACGCCCCTCAAGAGGAGAGATTAAGGTTGCCCATATTATGATAGCCACTCCCCGGGGCTCATCACAGGAAGAAACAGACAAGGCCGGGCAGGAAATAATAAAGATATATGAAATGCTTCAGCAGGGTGAGGACTTTGCCAGCCTGGCTAAAGAACATTCCGACGATTACAGATCGGCAAAAAACGGTGGCGAACTGCCCTGGTTTGGGACTGGGAAAATGATTCCTGACTTCGATAAGGCTGCTTTTGCATTAACTAAAAACGGAGAAATATCCAAACCGGTTAAAACCCCCTATGGCTGGCATATAATAAAAAGGATAGATATAAGAAAGCCTGTTTCCCTGGAGAAAAGCAGGGAAGCTATAGAAAGAAAAGTGCTTTCAGGTGACAGGATAGAAGTGGCAAAAAAAGAATTTATCGACCAGCTTAAAGAAGAATATTCTTTTAAATCTGACTCATCCCTGCTTCAACCCTTCTACAAAGCTATTACTGATTCTTCTCTTGCCAGCAGGCAATGGATGAATGCTTCCGGACTGGAAAATCAAGGAACATTGTTCAGTTTTGCCAGCAAGGAATATTCACCAATAGATCTTAAAACATATATTGCTGCACAAAAAGGCATTAAACTGGCCGGCACTCCAAGACAGATAGTTGATAAACTATATTATGATTTTGTCAGGAAGGAGATCATCGGCTTTGAGAAAGGCAGACTGGAAGATAAATATCCTGAGTTCAGGTACCTGCTTAAAGAATATCACGACGGTATGCTTCTCTTTGAGATATCAGATAATAAGGTATGGAGCAAAGCATCTGAAGACAGTACCGGTCTGCAAAAATTCTATAAAGCTCATGCAAAGGATTATATGTCGGAAGAAGCTGTACAATACCTTCAGTTCAGCTTCTCGACAGATAAACAGGAAAAAGAGCTCTATAAATTGTTACGGAAGGGGGCAAAGAAAAAGCATAAGCTGTCTTTCTACAGGACATACTACCCTGCAGACACAGTTCCCGGTTCAGTAAAGCTGGAACAAAAAGAAACATATCTTCCGGAATTTGAATATTTTGAAGCCACGGATATAAAAAAAGGTAAGTATAAAAAGATAAATGATAATGAAGGGAGTAAGCTCATTCTTATAAACAAGCTCATTGATCCCAGGATCATGGATATAGATGAAATAAGGGGACTGGTAACATCGGATTACCAGGACTACCTGAAAGAAAAATGGGAAGAATCGCTTAGAAAAGAATATGAAGTAAAAGTAAACAATGAGCTACTGGAAGAACTCAAATTGAAAATTGGCAATATCAAACAATAAGAAATGAAATTTTACATTCACCTGGCCATACTTCTGGCCATTCTTATTACTTTTGCAGCCTGCGACAGCAAACTGGCAAAGAATGATTCGGATGCAGTTGCCAGGGTGGGTGATAAAATAATCTTGAGGAGTGATATCCCCGACATATTCCCGGCAGGAATACAGAAATCAGACAGCGAACAGATAGTGCATACTTACCTGAAAGCCATGATAAAGATGGAACTGCTAAGAAATATAGCCGAGAATAATCTTACAGAAGAACAGGTACAGCAGCTGGAAAAGAAGCTGAATATCACAAGAACTTCATTACTTATATATGAGTATGAACAGAAAATGATGGACCAGAGGATAGATACTACAATAACAGAAGAAGAGCTGGAGTCGTATTATGCCAACAACCAGGAAAAGTTCACACTTGAGAATAATATAGTTAAAGTGCTCTATATTAAGCTTCCTGTATCGGCACCCAATATTGAGAAGCTGAAGATATGGTACAAATCAGATAAGGATGAAGACCTTACAAAGATTGAAAGTTATTGTTACCAGTATGCTACAAAGTTTGATGATTTCAACGAGGAATGGGTCTTCTTTAATGAGCTTCTGAAGAACATCCCTTACGAACTTAACAACCAGGAACGTTTCTTAAAGTACAATAAAAATATTGAGGCCAGTGACACATCCTACCTGTATCTTGTGCATATAAGGGACTATAAAACACGTTCTGAAATATCTCCCCTTGATTTTGTGTCACCGAAAATAAAAAGCATCATCTTCAATAAGAGAAAGATAGAATTCATTGAAGAGCTTGAGAACAATATTTACAATGATGCGATAAGTAATAATGAATTTACGATTTACTAAGTGATAATTTTTATATGAACAAGATACCAAACATAATATTAGGTCTGCTCCTCTTATCCGGAACAAGTCACTTATATAGCCAGGAAAAAATAGTTGATCAGATAGTGGCTGTTGTGGGTGATAATATAATTATACAGTCGGATATTGAAAATCAATACCTGCAGATGAAAGCCCAGGGCTATGCCTCTACAGGAGACATGAAATGCGAGGTGCTGGAAGATCTGTTAATACAGAAGCTGATGCTTCACCAGGCTAAGATAGATAGTATAGAAATTACCGATGCACAGGTTGAACAAACACTGGACAACCAGATACAGGGTTTTATTCAGCGCATTGGTTCCGAGGAAAAACTGGAAGCCTATTACAATAAAACAATACTGCAAATAAAAGATGATTTTCGCGAACTGATACGTAACCAGATGTTAAGCCAGCAGATGCAATCAAACATTGCAAATGACATCAGCGTTACTCCCTCAGAGATAAGAAGCTTTTACAGAAAGATTCCTAAAGACAGCCTTCCTCTTATACCTGCCCAGGTTGAGTACAGGCAATTATTAAGGAATCCTCCTTTCAATGAAGAATCGAAATTAGCTGTCAGGCAAAAACTTCTTGATTTAAGAAAAAGGATAATGGAAGGGGAAGATTTTTCTACTCTTGCAATCCTTTACTCCGAAGATCCCGGGTCGGCAGCCAGGGGTGGTGAGCTGGGCTTTCAGGGTAAGAACGAGCTTGTTAAGGAATTTGCCGACGTGGCCTTCTCAATAAGAAAGGGAGCGATCTCACCCATAGTTGAAACCAAGTTTGGTTTTCATATTATACAGCTTATTGAAAGAAAAGGTGAAAAGGTTAATGTACGTCATATCCTTATGAAACCAAAAGTAACTGCCGAAGAAACCAGGCAGGTTTATGATTTTCTCGATTCTATCCTGGTAAAGATCAGGCAGGATTCAATAAGCTTTGCAAATGCTGCTATCTTTTACTCACAAGACGATGATAGCAGGATGAGTGGTGGAGTAATGGTGAACCCTGTCTCAGGAGATACAAAGTTTCAGCTCGACCAGCTTGAGCAGGCAAGTGCAAAAGCCATTCAGAATTTGAATCCCGGCGAAATATCAGATCCCTTTGAGACACAAGACATGTCGGGGAACCATGTATATAAAATAATTCAGCTAAGCAACAGAATAGAGCCTCATAAAGCAAACCTTAAACTTGATTATCATATACTGCAGGAGATGACCAAAAGCGCCAGTCAGCAGGAGGTATTCATGGAATGGGTTGAGGAAAAACAGGAATCAACCTATATAAAAATAGATGAATCATACAGGGGATGTCAGTTTAAAAGTAAGAACTGGATAAAGTAAAGCTTTGCTTTCATGGTCAATAACAGGATGAGTTCGTATAAAAATATACTTCTTATACTCCTTTCCTGCCTTTCCTTTTCGGGCCTTCATGCCCAGGAAGGGACCAGGATCAATATTCTAAATGCTAACGACTTCATATATAACAAGTCACAGGGAGATGTCAGGAAAATGGTAGGAGATGTCAGGATGGAACATAAAGGGACCCTGCTTGATTGTGACAGTGCATACCTCTACCAGGACAAAAATGAAGTAGAAGCATTCGGGAACATACTTATCAGGCAGGGAGACACACTGAAAATTTACGGCGACTACCTCTATTACTCAGGCAATACCAGGATAACACAATTAAGAAATAATGTCAGGCTTATAAATAATGAAACCCTGCTTAATACAAATTATCTTGATTATGACCTTAATAAGGACATGGGCTATTATTACGAACATGGAGAAATAACATCAGGAGATAATTTTCTTTCCAGCACAAATGGAATATACTATCTAAAAACCGAGATATTCCATTTCCAGGATAATGTTGAAGTTATAAATCCTCAATATCATATTTACTGTGACACCATGAATTATCATACTGTCAGTGGTATTACCAGCTTCTTCGGACCAACAGAGATAATATCCGACAGTAATTATATTTACTGCGAAAAAGGCTGGTATGATACTAAGAATGATGTCTCCAGGTTCTCAAAGAATGCTTTTCTGCGTACAAATAATGAGCTTATTAAGGGAGATTCTCTCTATTATGACCGTAAACTGGGACTGGGGGAAGCCTATGGAAATGTACAGCTGGAAGACTCCTCCCAGAAGGCAGTGCTTAAAGGAAACTTTGGATACCTGATTGAAAAGACTGAAGAATCTATGCTTACCGGCCGGGCCCTGTTCATACAGGAAATAGAAGAAGGAGACAGCCTCTTTCTGCATGCCGACACCCTCAGGTCGGGCTATTCAAACAGCCGGCCGGGGGAAGATGACAAAAGGATACTGGAAGCATATTATGGAGTAAGAATATTTCAGAAGAGCTTTCAGGGACTGTGTGATTCCCTGGCATATTCATTTAGCGATTCCACTATCAGGTTTTACACCTCCCCTCTGCTGTGGGCCGAAGGAAACCAGCTGAGTGCAGACTATATGGAACTGCATACAAAAAACAATAAACCTTATAAACTCGAGATGATAAAATCGGCCTTTATTATTTCCCGTGAAGACTCATTAAGATTTAACCAGATCAAAGGCAAAAACATGACATCATGGTTCAGGGATGAAACCCTGTATAAAATAAATGTATCGGGTAACGCACAGGCAGTATATTTCCTTAAAGATGAGGAAACAGGTGCAATAGCAGGTGTAAACCAGTCAGAAAGCAGCTATATTGACCTTTACATTGAAGACAATGAGATAAAGAAAATAAACCTGATAAACCAGACAGACGGGATACTGAAACCCGACCTGGAAATAACTCCGGAAGAGCTCAGGCTGGAAGGCTTTATGTGGAAAGAGGATTTGAGGCCCAGGAATAATACAGATATTCTCAATAGTAAAAAAAATACCCGCTCCGGGGCGGGTAATTCTTTCTGAGCTTATATACTTTTTTTAATATTCATCTTCATTAAAGAAGAAATCATCTTTGCTCGGATAATCAGGCCAGATATCTTCTATACTCTCATAAATGTCTCCCTCATCCTCAATAGCCTGAAGGTTCTCAGTAACCTCAAGTGGCGCACCCGACCTTATTGCGTAATCTATAAGCTCTTCCTTGGTTGCCGGCCAGGGAGCATCTTCAAGTTTCGAAGCTAATTCCAGTGTCCAATACATAAATCAAGCAATTATTTAATTTCAGGCCTTTTACAGGCTCCTAATTTTTTGGCAAATATATAAAATATTAATTCAAAACAAAACCAAAGTTTTAAGCTCAGGAAATAAAATTTTTAATAAAAATTAAATATGCTTTATATACCTGGTTTCCAGGGTGTTTCATCTGCACCTACAATTACTGAAATATGTCGTGACAAAACAAAAAGCAGGTCTGAAAGCCTGTTGAGGTACTTATTAACAGCTTCAGCCTCGGGAAAAGGCAGTTTTATTCTTAAAACAGCACGCTCAGCTCTCCGGCAAACTGTCCTTGTAATATGACAATATGAAATAACAGGATGTCCCCCGGGAATTAAAAAGGAATTCAATGCATCCAGTCCTGATTCCATATCATCTATTTCATCTTCAAGAGCCAATATATCACTCTCCTTTATCTGTGGTAGTTTCTTATTATTGTTTTCAGGGTCGTTTGCTACTATGGCAGAACAGGTCATAAGCCTGTCAAGGACAGATAGCAAAAAGTCCTTTTTCCCTACAAGCTCCTCCTGCTCACGCAACAGGCTAACCCAGCTCAATAGCTCATCTATGGTCCCATAAGCTTCTATCTGCGGATCATCTTTCAACACCCTCTTACCTCCAATAAGAGAGGTGCTTCCCTTATCTCCCGTCCGGGTGTATATTTTCATTTCTTAAGATCTGATTCTATCTCACCATCCAGCAGTTTAATTATCCTGTTGGTATAATAGGCAATACTTTCCTCATGAGTAACAACTATCACCGTATTTCCCCTCTCATGTATCTCTCCCAGAAGCTTCATAATATCAACGGAGGTTTTTGAGTCAAGGTTTCCGGTAGGCTCATCGGCCAGTATTATGGAAGGATCATTCACCAGGGCCCGGGCCACAGCTACCCTTTGCCTCTGCCCTCCCGACAGTTCATTGGGCTTATGACTCATCCTGTCCTCAAGGCCCACACTCTTTAATACTTCTTTAGCCTTATCAATCCTCTCATGTTTGGAATAACCCGCATAAATAAGCGGAAGAATTACATTCTCCAGGGCAGTGTACCTGGGCAAGAGGTTAAAAGTCTGAAAAATAAAACCTATCTCCTTATTTCTTATTTCAGCCAGCCTGTTATCTTCCATCTTACTCACATCCTTGGAGTTAAGAGTATACTTCCCGTCTGTAATGGTATCCAGGCATCCCAGAATATTCATCAGGGTTGATTTTCCAGACCCCGAAGGGCCCATTATAGCAGTATATTCATTATGTTCTATGTTCAGGCTTACCGACCGTAAAGCTTTTACTATCACCGTACCGATATAGTAATTCTTAATTATGCTGTCTAATTCTATAATATTTCCCATAATCTATATTTAATAAATACGAAATTAAGCCATTCTGTATGAATACAAAATTATAAAGCCTTAATTATTCTTAATTAATACTTTATCACAAAGTGCTGCTTTACTATCCCCTCCCTGAAAAAAACCAGGCCCATCTGGTACAAGTCAATGCTTATCTTTACCCTTGTGTCATCAACTATCCTTTTCCATAACTTTTCCATTCCCGGCGACCAGTATATATCATCAAATATAAAAACCGACTCACTGCCGGCCTTTTCCAGACATTTCTCATAATAATCCCATGTTCTCTCCCCATCATGGTCACCATCAAAAAACACCATATCCATACTATCAAGACTGTCAGTCAGCTTGTCAAGTGCCCCTTTAAATGTATTATTTATGCAAGTTACATTACTTATTCCTGCCCTTTCAATGTTTGCCCCTGCAAGTTCAGAAAGGGGTTCTGCACCTTCAATGCTATATACTCTGGCATCAGGGTTCCCCCTGGCCAGGTACATACACCCTATACCCAGCGAGCTACCCAGTTCAATAATATGTGCGGGACGGAACTCAGCAGCCAGCTTATAGAGCAACTCAGAGTATTTCTTCCTGCTTGCAGCATATCTTGCAATATCCTTCACCCTCCTCCTGCTGCTTTTCATCTTTCCTGAACCAGCTCCCGGGTCGCGATAAGTAAGCAGGCTGCTGTCACTCTTCATCTCCCTCCGTATTTCTTCAATGTCTTTGGTATCTTCTTTATTAACAGGGGCTATGAACACCTCCCTGATAAGATCATATACAAAAGGTGAATGTATGCCATGACCCCTCTTGTGATCCGCAAAAATAAAATATTTGAGAAATTTTATAAGCCTTAAAATATTATTCATATATCATCAGCTTTAAGTCCGGAACAGTTAGTTGTCATGATATTAGCTTTTACCGGATTCCTGTAGCAATTCTGCATTTTTTATTAGACAGCGTATTTTTTTAAACTATTCCCCGAAAGTAAATATTTATTATAATATCCTGACATGAAAAACAATATTGGACTTTTAATAATTTTCTCATAAGCTTTTTTGCATTTCTGCATGCGACAGAAAGGAATTGATTAAATTTGTTAATGTAGATTTCATCCGGGAAATATGCCGGTTGAAAATGATTAAATTTGTTAATGCAGGTTTCAAACAGAAAACAGACCGGTTGAAAATGTATTATATAATTGCTATGGCCCTTTATTTTCAGCAGAAAAAGAATTCTTATAATGTCTGAACATTTTCAGCAGGATATAAAATTTTTAAAAGGAGTTGGTCCCAAAAGAGCCGAATTACTGAACCAGGAGTTGCAGATATACAGCTTCGGTGACCTTATCGCTTACTTCCCGTATAAATATATCGACCGCAGCAGGTTTTATAAAACCACTGAGATCAACAGCAAGCTGACTCATATTCAGTTAAAAGGTAATATCTCCAACTTCAGGCAAGAGGGAGGAAGGGGAAGAAAAAGACTGGTAGCCGACTTCCGTGATGAGGCCGGAATGATACAGCTTGTATGGTTCCATGCAGCCAAATGGATAAAGGGAAGTATTAAGGAGGACAAGACTTATGTGGTTTACGGCAAGCCGGCAATATTCCAGGGACGCTTTAACATCATACATCCCGAAATTGAGGATCATGAACTATTTGATGCAAAACTGTCCACCTCCCTGCAGGCCCTGTACAACACTACCGAGAAGCTCAAGAATAACTTTATTAACACCAGGGTAATACATAAACTGCAGAACAGCCTTTTAAAAAGCTCAAGGGGAAAGATAAGTGAGAGTCTCCCCTCCTACCTGATAAAAAGAATAAACCTGATCTCCAGGGAGGAGGCCCTTATAAATATCCATTTCCCGGCGAGCCAGGATCTTCTTAACAGAGCCAGCTTCAGGCTTAAGTTCGAGGAGCTTTTCATGATACAGATGCATCTTCTCCGGCAGAAGCTAATACGTAAAGAAAAGTCACAGGGATTTGTTTTCTCAGAAGTGGGAGAATACCTTAACGGCTTTTATCATCAACATCTGAAATTCGAACTTACCGGTGCCCAGAAACGTGTAATTAAAGAAATAAGGCATGACCTTGGTTCCGGCAAACAAATGAACAGGCTTCTGCAGGGAGATGTAGGCAGCGGAAAAACACTGGTAGCACTTATGGGAATGCTTATTGCCCTTGACAATAAATACCAGGCCTGCCTGATGGCCCCAACAGAAATACTTGCAAACCAGCATTTCAATACTATCTCGAAAATGACATCGGGACTGGATATTTCCGTGTACTTGCTAACAGGATCCACAAAGAAGGCTGAAAGGAACATTATAGATGAGAAATTGCAACAGGGAGAACTGCATATCCTTATTGGCACCCATGCACTTATAGAGGACAGGGTAAGCTTCAGGAACCTGGGATTTGTGGTTATAGATGAGCAACATCGCTTCGGAGTGGCACAAAGGGCCAAGCTATGGAAAAAGAATGTTCGGCCTCCCCATGTACTGGTAATGACTGCCACCCCCATACCCCGTACATTGGCAATGACCCTTTACGGCGACCTGGATGTATCTGTGATAGATGAGTTGCCCCCGGGACGCAAAGCGGTAAAGACACTGCATTTCACCGACAGCCAGAGGAACAGAGTGTTTGGCTTTATGAAGAAGGAGATAAAGAAGGGTCAGCAAATCTTCGTGGTATTTCCCCTGATCCAGGAATCTGAGAAGATGGATTATAAGGACCTTGAAGATGGTTATAACGGCATCTCCAGGGCTTTTCCCCCTCCTGAATATGCAGTCAGCGTAATTCATGGTAAAATGAAAGCTAAAGAAAAGGAAATTTCTATGTCTTATTTCGTGAATGGAAAAACTCACATTATGGTGGCCACAACTGTTATAGAGGTTGGTGTGGATGTACCAAATGCTACGGTTATGGTAATTGAAAGTGCAGAGCGCTTCGGCCTGTCGCAACTGCACCAGCTCAGGGGACGTGTGGGAAGGGGCGGTGACCAGTCGTATTGTATTCTTATGAGCAAGGAGAAGCTTTCGGATGAAGCCCGAAAAAGACTTGAGACCATGGTAAATACAAATGACGGCTTTGAAATATCGGAGGTGGACCTCAGGCTCAGGGGCCCCGGAGATATGGAGGGGACACAACAGAGTGGTATGGCCCTAAACCTGAAAATTGCCAACCTCAGCAGGGATGGCCAGATATTGCAGCTTGCCAGGAATGAGGCTGAGAAAATTCTTGAGGCTGATCCCGGACTCACAGATGACTCAAATGAGGTACTGAAGAAGCAGCTCAGTCTGAACTTTCAAAAGAAAGTAAACTGGGGAGTGATATCCTAGGTTATTTAAACTCATATTAAATTAGTTGCAGACAATATTATTACTGGTTAATTTTGGTTTAACTATGCTTAAACAATTATAAATTTGCAACAAATTTTTTCTAAATGGATATAGAACATACAGGCAGGGTTGAAGGTCTTATAGGCGACAGGGTAAGGGTAAATTTTATTTCTCATTCATCATGTGCCTCATGCCAGCTGAAAGGGGTTTGTTCAGTCTCGGATGTAAAAGAGAAATATGTAGACACTATGATTCCTGCTTTTGATGTTAAACCGGGTGATAAAGTAAATATCACACTACAGCAGTCACTGGGACTTAAAGCAGTATTCCTGGCCTATGTACTTCCCTTGCTAATGTTACTCAGCAGCTTATTCATCCTGAATGCTATTCTGAAAAATGAAGGACTGGCAGGCCTTATCAGCCTGGCCGGTACAGCTGTTTATTACATAGTGCTCTACCAGTTAAGGCAAAAGATTGAGAAGCAGTTTAATTTTGTATTAAAGAAAATCGATTAATAATAAGTTATGAATTCAGTTCTCCTGTTAACCATCCTGTCATTAAGTATTCTTGGACTTGTTGCGGCACTGATATTATATGTCTTTGCACAAAAGTTCAAGGTATATGAAGACCCAAGGATAGATGATATTGAAGAGGCTTTGCCAAGTGCCAACTGCGGGGGTTGTGGCTTTCCGGGCTGCAGAAATTTTGCCGAGGCCTGCGTTAAGGCTGACAGTCTTGATGATCTGTTCTGTCCTGTCGGAGGCAATGAGGTGATGGCCAATGTAGCAAACATATTGGGTAAAGAAGCTGTTGAGGGGAAACCCCAGGTGGCAGTGATAAGGTGTAGCGGCTCTTTCGAGCACCGCCCCAGGACAAATAATTACGACGGTGCACAAAACTGTACTGTCATACACAATCTTTATACAGGCGATACCGACTGTCCCTACGGATGTCTTGGCCAGGGTGAATGCGTGGATGCATGTGAGTTCGATGCCATGTATATGGATGAAAAAACAGGCCTGCCGGTTATCATTGATGAGAATTGTGTTGCCTGTGGAGCCTGCGTTGAAGCATGTCCCCGCGACATTATTGAACTCAGGAAAAGGAATAAAAAGGACAGGAAAATATTTGTTTCCTGTATTAACGAGGACAAGGGAGGCGTTGCCAAAAAATACTGCTCGGTGGCTTGTATAGGTTGTTCATTATGCTACAAGGCATGTGCCTACGACGCAATTACCATGCAAAACAATCTTGCCTTTATAGATTCAGATAAATGCGTGTTATGCAGAAAATGCGTGGAAGTTTGTCCCACAGATGCAATACATGAACTTAACTTCCCCCCGAGAAGAGTAAAAACAGGGGAAGCCTCAAAGAAGGATGCTTCATCAGCGAAACCGCTAAAGAAAGAATCCACTGTAAAGGATCAGCAAACAGATAGCCCGGAAGCACCAAAGGAAGAGGATGCTAAGAAAAATATTGAGGAGGTCTCCACGAAAAAGACAGATAAGAATTAGTATTAACAAGAAAACAATAAAGCAGTGTTAAAAACATTTCCCATGGGCGGCGTTCATCCCCCCGAAAATAAGTTTTCGGCAGGGAATAAAATTATAAAAGCCGATCTGCCCGAAACTGTTAACATTCCCCTGTCACAGCACCTGGGAGTCCCGGCCGAAGCCATTGTAAACAGGGGCGACGAAGTTAAAACAGGACAACTGATAGGAAGCAGCAAAGGTTTTGTATCAAGCAATATACATTCATCTGTAACAGGTAAGGTGATCAAGATTGACAAGTCTCTCGACAGTTCCGGATACAAAAAAGCATCTGTAAGCATACAGGTATCAGGCGATGAATGGCTACCCGAAATTGACAGGAGCAGTGACCTGAAAAAGGAAATCGGGATTAGCGGTGAGGAAATAATAAAAAAGATACTAGAAGCAGGAATAGTGGGTATGGGAGGAGCAACATTCCCTTCACATGTAAAGATGTCTCTACCAAAAGGAAAGACTGCCGAAATAGTAATACTCAACGGTGTGGAGTGTGAACCCTATCTAACATCTGATCACAGGCTGATGCTCGAAAAAGGAGAAGAGATACTTATTGGCCTGAGGATAATAATGAAAGCCCTGGGAGTAAACAGGGGAATGGTTGGTATTGAGAATAATAAAAAAGATGCAATTCAGCATTTTACCAACCTTGCAAAACAATACCCGGAAATAGAAGTGTTCCCGCTTAAAGTAAAATACCCACAGGGAGGTGAGAAGCAGCTCATCAAAGCCCTCACCGGCAGAGAGGTTCCTTCCGGGGGACTACCCATTGATGTGGGAGTTGTGGTGCACAATGTAGGTACTTCCTTTGCAGTTTACGAAGCTATACAGAAGAACAAGCCCCTTATAGAAAGAGTTGTTACCGTAACAGGCAAGGGTGTAAGCTCCCCATCCAACCTTCTGGCAAGGATAGGAACACCTGTCAGCCAGCTCATTGAAGCAGCCGGCGGGATACCTGAAAATACCGGGAAGATAGTAAATGGCGGACCCATGATGGGAAAAGCACTTAACTCAACCGATGTGCCCGTGATGAAGGGAACATCAGGAATATTACTGATTCCCGGGGAAGAAAGCAAAAGGGAACAATCCAGTACCTGCATACGCTGTACGAAGTGTGTTAATGTATGTCCCATGGGACTGGAACCATACCTGCTGATGACACTTAGCGAAAAAGAAAAATTTGAAAGGCTGGAGAATGAAAAAGTAATGGACTGTATAGAATGTGGTTCATGCAGCTTTGTATGTCCCTCCAACCGTCCACTGCTCGACTATATCAGGCTGGCTAAGTTCAGGGTTGGTAATATCATAAGAAACAGGAAATAAAAGATCTATATAATGAATAAGACGATAACAATATCTCCATCCCCTCATTTGCACAGCGGGCAATCCACCTCCGGGCTGATGTACAATGTATTGATAGCACTAATACCTGCCTTTGCGGTATCAGTCTGGATGTTCGGATGGGGAGTAATAATAATTACAGGAGTTGCAGTAGTCTCAAGTATGCTTTTTGAATTCCTTATCCAGAAGTTCCTGCTTAAAAAGGAGCTGAGCATCACCGACGGTTCAGCGGCACTGACAGGAGTACTTATAGCTTTCTGTCTCCCGGTAAACATACCCCTCTGGCTCGTAATACTTGGAAGCCTTATCGCTATTGGTGTAGGAAAAATGACATTCGGGGGACTGGGAAACAACCCTTTTAATCCCGCCCTAGTAGGAAGGGTGTTCCTCTTTATTTCATTTCCTGTACAAATGACCAGCTGGCCCGTTCCAAAAGGCTTTGATACACTTATACCAAAATTCATGTCACCATTCAGCCAGGATATCCTCGATGCCACTACAGGGGCAACTCCACTTGGCATTGTAAAAGAAGGAATGAGGGTATCGGAAGGCATGGATAATATCCTGGCAAATCTGCCATCGGGCATGGAGATGCTTTATGGTAAGATGGGAGGATCTATGGGAGAAATAGCTGCCCTGGCCCTGCTTATAGGTCTGGCTTACCTGCTTATTACCAAGGTTATAACATGGCATATACCTGTAACAATAATGCTTACTGTTACTGTATTCACCGGTATATTGTGGCTCGCCAATCCTATTGCAAACGCAAACCCTGTATTCCACCTGCTAACCGGTGGATTAATGCTGGGGGCAATATTTATGGCTACCGACTATGTAACCTCTCCCATGACATCCATGGGAATGATTATCTATGCTGTTGGCATAGGCATGCTCACGGTGATCATCAGGAGGTTTGGCGCATACCCCGAGGGTGTACAGTTTGCCATACTTATCATGAACGCTTTCGTCCCGCTTATTAACTCTTACTTCAAACCGAAACGTTTTGGCCATAAAAAATAACTATCAGGAAAGAATTATTTGCTTCCGACAAATGAATATTAAATATGTCTAAGAAAGAATCAACACTTCCGAACATGATCATAGCAATGCTTGCTGTGACACTGGCTGCATCTGCTTCACTTGGCTTTATATACCAGCTTACCAAGGAACCAATTGCAGCAGCCAAACTGGCAAAAAAGATGGATGCCATACGTCAGGTGCTTCCTGCCTTTGATAATGACCCAAACAGCGATGAATATAAACTGGGTATTGATGGTGACACTCTTCACTTCTTCCCTGCAAAGAAAAACGGGCAGCTGGTTGGCACTGCTGTTGAAACATTTACCAGGCAGGGATTTTCGGGAGAGATAAAAGTAATGGTTGGACTCTTACCCGATGGCAGCATAAAAGATGTTGCCGTACTGGAACATCATGAAACACCGGGACTGGGAGATAAGATGGATAGAAAAAAATCTGACTGGAGTAAGCAATTTATAGGGAAAAACCCGCTAAACTTTAAGCTTACAGTAACAAAAGACGGGGGCGATGTAGATGCTATTACTGCTTCAACTATCAGCTCCAGGGCATTCTGCGATGCCTTAAACCGCGCTTATAACGCATATATGGAAGGAGGACAAAATGACTAATCTGAAAAACTTTACAAAAGGCTTTGTACAGGAAAATCCTGTATTCGTACTCTTCCTGGGTTTATGCCCGACACTGGGAACCACCACCAGCGCAATAAACGGAATGGGGATGGGACTGGCCACCACTTTCGTTCTTCTTGGCAGCAATGTGGTAGTGTCGCTTATCAAGGACTTTATCCCCGATAAGGTAAGGATACCTTCTTTTATTGTCATCATTGCTTCCTTTGTAACCGTTGTTGAGCTAAGCATGCAGGCTTATGTCCCTGCCCTCTTTGATACACTTGGATTGTTCATTCCCCTTATCGTGGTAAACTGTATAGTGCTTGGCCGTGCCGAAGCATTCGCCTCAAAGAACAGCGTGGGCAAATCAGCCATCGACGGACTGGGAATGGGATTTGGCTTCACCATGGCCCTGATGATTCTTGGTGGTGTCAGGGAAATACTGGGATCGGGATCCATATTCGGCTTTAAATTCATTGAAGGAGACGGGATGCTCTTGTTTGTACTTGCTCCCGGTGCATTTATAGCTCTTGGATACCTGATTATGCTTATGCAGAAGCTCAAGGCAAAGTCAACTAAATTAACAGAATCACAAGAACTATATCTTAAAGAAACAAGTCTTCATAATTCTGATAAGCTTAATAATTAACAGATCATAAAGTAGAAAAAAGCATAAAATACAGATCATGGAATTTATTATAATAGTAATCTCCGCAATTTTTGTCAACAATATTGTACTGACAAAGTTTCTTGGTATCTGTCCCTTTATCGGGGTATCTAACAAAGTAGAAACAGCCATAGGTATGTCGGGAGCAGTAATGTTCGTTATGGTTCTTGCCACCATGGTAACATATCTTATCCAGGTATATGTGCTTGTGCCTTTAGGCATAGGCTTTTTGCAGACTATCACTTTTATCCTGATCATTGCCTCACTGGTACAGATGGTAGAGATAATGCTTAAAAAAGTAAGCCCTTCCCTCTTCCAGGCACTTGGTATATTCCTGCCCCTTATTACTACCAACTGTGCCGTTCTAGGTGTGGCAATACTCAGCGTACAGAATGATTATAACCTTCTTGAAGGAGTTGTATTTGCAGCAGCCACTGCTGTTGGTTTCGGCCTGTCCCTGATAATCTTCTCAAGCATCAGGGAGCATCTCGACCTTATGAATATTCCAAAAGCAATGAAAGGTGTTCCCATAGCTTTTATTGTGGCGGGACTGCTTGCCATGGCCTTTATGGGCTTTGCAGGAATTGTGTAAGGTTTTCTTCCGGGCGTTTTCATATATGGCTGCAATTTATGTTTTACATTTTGCATAAGCCGCTTTTATTATGTCACAGATGTACTATAAAATACTTGGCATCTCTTCTTCTGCCGGCATGCAGGAAATAAAGACAGCCTACAGGAGACTTGCCAAGAAGTTCCATCCCGATATAAGTAAGGACCCCCAGGCAAAAGATAAGTTCATACTTATAAACGAGGCTTATGAATTTCTTATCGACCTGAAAAAGAGGGATGCTGAAAAAGGCCACAAGAACATAAGCAGGCAGCAGGCAGA
This sequence comes from Bacteroidales bacterium, assembly GCA_029932855.1. Classification (GTDB taxonomy): domain Bacteria; phylum Bacteroidota; class Bacteroidia; order Bacteroidales; family VadinHA17; genus JAYEGO01. The sequence continues at coordinate 88,619 of JAOZPG010000007.1, forward strand.
TGAACTTTACAGGCAATGGCTGAGAAAGGAAAGGATAAAAGCACGCGCCAGGGCTGCAGAAGAAGCCAGGCGCAAATTCGATGAATTCAGGAAATCGCCCATCTACAAGACCACCAGGATAATATTTACTTTCTACGATGTGCTAAGCATGCTGATAGGTCTTCTTATAATAATTGCATCAGCGGCAGGACTGCTAATATCCTTTCACTCACCCAAAGGCATAAGTCCCAATAATATAGTGGCATTTATATTCCTGGTCTTCCTGGGAACATTGTTTATCTTTTTTTCTGTAGCCAGTATCAGGCAACGTTACCGGAGAGTATAAGTAAAGCAAAAAATATCTCAGTTTTCCAGGCTTATTAAAAAAATACGCTTTAATTTTTCGGACTTGATCCGGGAAACAGGACCTATAGTTTATCCTTATAAACGGGACTCTTATGCAGACCGCATTCCTTGCTTTCGGGCTGTTCCCACCACCATCTCCCTGCCCTGATATCCTCGCCTTCCTTAACAGCACGTGTACAGGGCTGGCAACCTATACTTAAGAATCCTTTATCATGCAGGGGATTATAAGGCACATCATGTTTCTTAATATAATCCCATACCTGTTCGTGTGTCCAGCCATAAAGAGGATTAAGCTTAAGCAGGCCATTCTGTTCATCCCACTCCAGCAGTTTTGTATTTATACGTGTCACCGACTGGTCAGCCCTAAGTCCGCATATCCAGATATCGAGGCCTTTAAAGGCCCTCTTAAGTGGCTCCAGCTTCCTTATCTTACAGCATAGCTCCCTGTTCTCTATGCTTTCATAAAAAAGATTATGTCCCTTTGTCCTTACCATATCCTCCACCTGCGCAGCATCCGGAAAATAACTTTCTATCTCTATCTTGTATTTTTTAGAAGTCCTGTCTATCAGGTCGTAATTTTCGGGGAACATCCTGCCTGTATCCAGCGTAAAGACCCGCAAGCTTTTGTCTATGGCAGCAGTCATATCGGTAAGCACCTGATCTTCAGCCCCTAGACTTGAGGATAGCGCTATTCGTCCCTTATACTCTTTAATGAAAAATTTCAACACCTCCTCTGCCGGGGATTTGTAAAAGCGCTTATTCAGCTCTTTTATTTTTTCCTTGTCTGCCATTTCCATCCTGTTATCAAACTATAATTTTAAAATTCCGGCCTACAAGATATGCCTGCCATAAACCAAGTCACAGTACTTATTCTTCACCCTCAGTCAGCAACAAACCTGAATTTCTTGTCCAGCAGGGATGAATAATATTCTCCTCTTTCAAGAATGTCGTAATCGCCATCCTCGTAATGCCAGTTAATGGTGAGGTTCTCCCTGGGACTGATCCGGCTGGTGAGTGTTTGAAGTATGCTTAAAATAAATTTTGCCGACCCGCTGTTAAAATATTCCAGCTCCACATCAACAGTAGTGGGCCTGTCTTTCCGGGTTTCGCAATATTCATTTATCCATTTTACAACAGGCTTGTAAAATTTTTCAGGATCCTCATGAATTGATCTTCCTCCAATCTTAAACAGGCCGCTCTCATCAAGTTCAATGGAAGGCGTTTTCTGTGAACCCTTGATAGTAAATTTCTCCATATTGTAAATTAGTTGAATTAAAATAAACAACTGAAACGTAAATATATAAAATAGTTTACGAAACTACTGCCCATACTTAATAGAATCTACTGAATCTTCCACCGGGCGTCTGGTGCTACCGACTGATCGGCAAATTCCCCCTTCAGGTACTTATAATAGCCGCTAATAGCAATCATTGCTGCATTATCGGTACTAAGCCTGAACTCAGGAATATATACTTTCCAGCCATGGCTGCCGGCATGTTCCAGCATTGCATTTCGAAGTCCGCTGTTTGCCGACACTCCCCCGGCAATACCAATCTCCTTTATACCTGTCTCCCTGGCTGCCAGCTCAAGCTTCTTCATCAATATATCAATGATAGTCTTCTGAAGCGAAGCACAAAGGTCCTTCTTGTTATCTTCTATAAAAGCAGTGTCCTTCCTCATCTCATCCCTGAGAAAATACAAAAAAGAAGTTTTTAGTCCGCTAAAACTATAATCAAAATCTTTTATTCTAGGCTTTGCAAACTTAAAAGCTTCGGGATCACCTTCTTTAGCCAGCTTATCCACCTCTGGGCCGCCAGGGTAGGGAAGATTCATAAGCTTGGCACATTTGTCAAAAGCCTCTCCCGCAGCATCATCAATGGTCTGCCCAATTACTTTTATATTCATATCTTCCTTCATCACCACCAGCTGTGTATGCCCTCCCGATACCAGCAGGCACAAAAAAGGAAAACCCGGTATCTCCTGCTCCTTCCCCTTCTCATAAATAAAATGAGCCAGTATATGCGCCTGCAGGTGATTAATATCTATCAGGGCCATATCACGGGCAAGTGCCATCCCCTTGGCAAAGGATGTCCCCACAAGCAAAGACCCCAGCAGTCCCGGGCCCCTTGTAAAAGCCACCCCGCTAATATCTTCCAGGGATATTCCTGCAAGCTTAACAGCATTATCCACAACAGGTATAATATTATTCTGATGTGCCCTTGAGGCAAGCTCAGGAACTACCCCGCCATATTTCCTGTGTACATCCTGGTTAGCCATTACATTTGATAAAAGGTATCCATTCCTTACAATAGCAGCAGATGTATCATCACATGATGACTCTATACCCAGTATTATTATATCTTTTGAATCGCTATACACCTGTTTATCAAATGTTTTATTTATTTTAGTTTATTTTTATGAAAAAGGCAGGATATTTAATAATTGGAATAAATTTTGCCTCCCTTAACATAAGAAAATAATACGATAAGAAGAGATCAAAAATATTAAAAAAATATTCAATATCGTGAAGATAGTGCTGCTGACGGTGATAATACTGTCTGCAACAATAATTCTTCTGTTAAGAAACCCCGGCGTTCAGTCGTGGATGGTAAAGAGCTTAATGGAAAAAGCCACCAATACCATCCCCGGCAGATTTTATGTAGATCATGTTGAAATTAAATTCTTTAACAGATTGCAGCTGTCAAAGTTGTACATTGAAGATATACATGGCGACACCCTTCTTTATGTACCTGAACTCACTGCCAATATAAAACATATTAACAGGCGAAAGAATATTATTGATATTGGCAAACTGGTGCTAAAAGAGCCCCGGTTTAAGCTTAGTACGGACTCGAGCCTTACGATAAACCTCAGTTATTTCATAAATGAGCTAAAAAAAGAAAACAAAGATTCAACCGGCAGGTCGCTGGAACTAAGCATACATAAGATAGAATATATCAATGCATATTTCTCACTGAAAAACAATTTCAGGAAAAATCGTCATGCAAGCATTGATTTTACAGATATGGAGCTTTACAACATAAATATGCAGGCATCTGAACTCCACACTATTGCCGGAGGTATCAGTCTTAATATAAAGCAACTGAGTTTCAGGGAAAAGTCGGGATTCGTTATCAATGAATTCAAATCAAAATTACTGGTTCAAAAAAAGAGTCTGCAATTCCTCAATAACAGGATCAAAAGCTCAAACTCAGATATCACATCAGAAAAAGTGGCCTTTGAGTTCAATAATTATAAAGACTTTAAAAACCTATATGAAAAGGTAAAACTATACATAATAATAAAAGATTCTGAGCTCGATTCCAGGGACCTGGCATACTTTGTGCCAGGATTCTCATCCATTGAAGAAAAGGCACACATCTCAGGCTCTGCATATGGCAGATTATCTGGTTTCCATGGAAGGAATATACGCCTGGATTTCGATTCAAATACATCTATGGCCGGGAAATTTGATATTTCCGGACTTCCGGATATAGAGAATGCCTTCTTTTATATAAACATGCAGGAGCTGAATATAGGGGAATATGTTTTCGATGCAATGGAAAGAAACAATATTGTTGAAGACCCTGAAATATTAAGACTGGCTGAGCAACTGGGATATATCAGGTTCAAAGGAGTTTTCACAGGCTTTATTGATGATTTTGTTAGTTACGGCAGCTTTAAATCCCACCTTGGTATTGCACATACCGATATCTCAATTGTGCCAGACAGCTCAAAGGCATTCAGCTTCAAGGGAAAACTGGACATTGCCGACTTTAATATTGGCAGTTATACTAAACTTGAAGATTATCTGGGAAGTATAGCAATGTCGGTGGGAGTAAAGGGATCATGGTCACCGGAAGCCGGTCTTAATTCCGAGATTGAAGGCATGATCAGGCAGCTGGAGTTTAATGATTATTATTACCGTAATATCGAACTGTCAGGCATTTATGCCCACAATTCATTTGACGGTAATATTGGAATTGATGAAGCAAACCTAAAACTTGATTTCCTGGGTCTTCTTGATTTCTCCTCCGATACACCTGAATTCGACTTCAGCCTGAATATCCCCCATGCCAATCTTTATAAACTGCAGTTTATCCCTTCAGACTCCACAGCCGACCTGTCACTTTTGCTAACTGCCAACTTCATAGGAAACACATTAGATGATTTTAATGGCTCTATCAGGCTACTTAATTCAAGGATCAGTTCCAAAAACGAAGTACTGGAAGCATATAACTTCACCCTGGAAGCACATAATAAGCCCGACTCAAGCCGGGTATATCTGGAAACAGATTACCTTGATGCTGAATTGATAGGAAATTATAAATTCAGCCTGCTAAAACCCTCTTTAAGCTACCTGCAAACACTGTTCATACCCGGAAGCATTAAGTCATTTCCCGACACCACGGGCATTTACCAAAATAATTTCACATTCAACATACATTTCAGAAATACCGAGAAGATAAGCGATTTCTTTTTTCCCCATATAAGAATTGCCCCTGGCAGTACTATACATGGCATATTTAATCCTTCCGGCAAACAGATTACTATGAAAGGAAACTCTGAGAGCCTGTTATTTAATGACAATGAGCTGGTCAATCCCGGCTTTATGCTGTCTTCAGAGAAAGTAAGCGAGATTGATCTGGGTTTCAAAACAGATGAGCTAATACTGCCACACCGCAAGCTTGTGCTTACTGAGCTCAGGGCAAACTCAAAACTAAAAAACGACTCTCTTAATCTTAATATGTTTTGGTCAAATGACGACAGCCTTCAATATCATGGAAATATAGATGTTCTGGCATTGTTTTCGGCCAACAAAGAATCCGGTGCCCTGCAAACAGACATACATATTTCCCCGGGCACCATAATACATAAGGGAGACAACTGGCAACTAAATGAAGCTACAATAACCACAGACAGCAATTCAGTAAGGTTCAGGCATCTGGCTCTCACAAGCCACAACAAGATGCTGGCATTAAACGGAATAGTAAGTGAAAATCCCGAAGGCAGCCTTCTGATAACTGCCAGGGGATTAGACCTTTCCGGTGTCAACCTGCTAAACCATAAGCTTAAGCTTAAGGGGATATTTCAGGGTAATGCCACTGTTTCAGATCTGTACAAAGAGCCCAGGTTTATCTCGGATTTTTATTTCCGGGAGCTAAAGGTAAATAATGTAGGACTGGGAAATGTCAGTTTCAGCAGCGAATGGAATCATAATAACAATTCTATTATGCTGGAAGAGAATACAGATATTGAAGGATTTTCCCCACTATCGGTTCAGGGCGAATATTTCCCAGGCAATAAAACTACTGAACTAAATATTAAGCTTGACAGCCTTGATCTCAATATCTTCAAACCTTTTGTTAAGGCCTTCTCATCCAGGCTACAGGGTGATATTTCTGGTAGTTTAAAACTAAAGGGTAAGATTAAGCAGCCTGTAATGTCGGGCAAGCTCAGTTTCAGGGATGCAGCACTGCTGATAGACATGATAAATACCAGCTACAATTTTAATGATGATGTGGATATATACAATAGTGATTTCCTGGTCAGCGATGTCACAGTTTACGACAGTCTGGGCAATACTGCTCATGCAAATGGTCATATATCGGCGCGAAATCTGAAAAAATTATTTATTGACCTTGATTTCCAGACAGATGAAATGCTTATGCTTAATCTGGAGAAATGGCAGAACAAGTTCTTCTATGGTAATGTTGTAGGTTCGGGCAGCGTAAGTCTGAAAGGAACGACAGACAATATTAAACTGGACATTGCAGGAAAGACAATGGGAAATTCAAGATTTTTTCTTCCTCTTGACAAGGAATATTCACGTCGCGAATCACATTATTTAAGCTTTATTAATACAAACGAATCGGAGAAAGAGGAGAAAGAACTAAAAAAGAATATACGCAATCCTAAAGAAATAGCCAAAACATCAAATGTTGACCTCAATATAAATCTTGAGACCACCCCCGAACTGGAAGCAACATTGTTTTTTGATCCTATGGCAGGAGGATCGCTTACAAGCAGAGGGATAGGCGAGCTGAAGGTGAGTTCAGGCAGTTCGGGAGATTTTAATATATTCGGTGAATATACTATTGACCAGGGAATTTATAATTTCAAGCTAAGCCACCTTATAAATAAGAAATTTGAAGTAAAAAACGGCAGCAGGATAACATTCACAGGTAATCCCCAAAATGCCAGACTGGATGTTGTTGCAATATATAAAGTAAGGACCTCTCTTTATAATCTTTATTATGATGAAGCCTACCGCAGAAGAATACCTGTAAACTGTGAAATATATCTTTCGGGAAAACTTGAATCGCCGGTCATCAGGTTTAACATAGACCTTCCCACTGCCGATGAAGACACAAAGTCAAGGCTTAAGAACACTATTAATACCGAAGAAGACCTTAGTAAACAGTTCCTTTCACTACTGATAATAAATAGTTTTCTCCCCGATCCGAATTATGCCCCCCCCGGCACATCACCCATAAAAACCGGTGCAGTGGAAGCCACCACGGCCGAACTACTATCATCCCAGCTTAGCAGCTGGATATCCCAGATAAGTAATGATTTTGATATTGGATTCCGTTACAGGCCGGGCGACCAGGTCTCCAGCCAGGAGATAGAGCTTGCCATAGCAACCCAGATACTTAATGACAGGGTTTTGATAAATTCAAATATAGATGTGGGGGGAAACCAGTACACAAGCACCCAGGACCCGAATGAAATAGTAGGTTATGTATCTGTGGAAGTAAAGGTTGACAAAAGTGGAAAACTCAGGCTGAAAGCCTTTACCAGGCCAAATGATAAAATGATTTATGAAGAATCTACCAACTATGAAACAGGGATTGGAATATTCTTCCGGGAGGAATTCGATTCCTTCGGTGAACTGCTTAAATCTTATTGGGACAAGCTTTTTAAGAAAAAAAATAATAAGGAAATCCCGGATAAAAATACATCTTAATATCATTACAAATGTTTTACATATCCGGCTTCTTATAGTTTTTTATTCCCCTGTTCATAAATATTGGCAGATGTTTTAAAACAGAGCTGATTATTCCGGTATTTTTATTTTCTTTGCAAAATTCATTTAAACCAGATTATTAAGCTTAGGATTAAGAATCATGGATAAAGAAAATTAGAACTTTTTTAATACTCATAACTAAAAAATAAAATTATGTTTATAGCAATGGTCGTTGTCTTTGTCCTGGGTTATACAGCAATAGCCCTCGAGCACCCTCTCAAAATAGATAAAGCAGCATCTGCCCTTCTTATTGGGACCCTTACCTGGGTATTATATATTTTTGGCGTAGAGTCTATTCTACCCGGGAATGAGTCATTCTGGGAGTTCATGCATGAGCAGGGCTTTATGGCTGCACTTACAGCCAAAGAATACCTTGCTTATATTGAGCACGAAGGCTTTCTCGGTGTTCTTGGAAGTTCTGAACTCAAAGACTTCCTCGATTCCAGCTTTATCTACAGTGGAAACATATTAAAAGCATACCAGGATTTTGTTGCCCACCACGAGCTTCTTCATCATCTCGCAGAGATATCAGAGATACTTTTCTTCCTCCTGGGAGCCATGACCATTGTGGAGATGATAGACCAGAACCAGGGATTCAAGGTAATTACCGACAGGATACAAACAACCAATAAAGTGAAGCTGCTTTGGATAATAAGCTTTCTTACATTCTTCATGTCGGCTGCCCTTGATAACCTTACCACTACTATTGTTATGGTTGCCCTCCTGCGAAAGATCATTGCCGATCAGAAAACAAGATGGTTCTATGCTGCAATGGTAGTGCTTGCAGCCAATGCAGGAGGTGCATGGTCTCCTATTGGCGACGTAACAACCATAATGTTGTGGGTAAAGGGACAGGTAACAACTATTCCTATAATAAAGGATGTTTTCCTTCCCAGTCTTGTCACCATGATAGTTCCGTTGGCAATACTATCATTCTCGATGAAAGGAAATGTTGAAAGGCCTGCTGTAAAAGCTGAGAATGAAGAATTCACAACTCCCGGCCACAGGCTGTTTATACTTATCTGGGGTGTTTCAACCCTGCTCTTTGTTCCTGTATTCAAAACCTTCACCCACCTCCCCCCTTATATGGGAATGCTGCTGGGACTGGGGGTTTTATGGACAATAACCGAGATCATTCACAGGGATAAGATAATAGGCATTAAAAAGAGACTTACTGTTTCAGGAGTACTCTCAAGGGTTGATGTACCCACTGTGCTGTTTTTTCTTGGTATTCTTTCTGCTGTAGCATCCCTTCAGTCGGCCGGACACCTTACTCTTATGGCTACATGGCTGGATGAAGTAACCCACCAGAACATTTACCTAATTAACATTGGCATAGGTTTCTTATCTTCAGTAGTCGATAATGTACCTCTTGTGGCTGGAGCCATGGGCATGTACGATATTTCTGACCCAGGCTCAGTCGGAAAGGCAGCCTTTTTCATGGTTGACGGACAGTTCTGGCAGTTCCTTGCATTCTGTGCCGGAACAGGTGGAAGTTTACTTATTATTGGCAGCGCAGCGGGTGTAGCAGCAATGGGAATGGAAAAGATAGACTTTATCTGGTACCTAAAAAAAATAAGCCTACTGGCCCTTACAGGATACCTTGCAGGTGCAGCCACATATTTTCTGATGTTTTCATAGAAAACTGAGTAATAATAAGCCTTTTCTGCCCTGCAGAATGGCCCCTGCCTAAAATTAATCACTGTTGAATTTATTAAGGGCAGGGAGCCTGTTTCGTTTTTTTTTAATAGTTTTACATAAATAAAATTCAGATTTCATGAGCGCATTATTCACACTTGCCCAGATACAATTAGCCGACACGGTACAGGCTGCAGATCAGGCAACAGAAATAACCCTTTCATACTGGAAACTTGCTTTCAAGGGTGGCTGGGTAATGATTCCCATACTTATTTTATCGGTAATAGCTGTATTTATATTTGTTGAAAGATATTTTGTATTAAGATCCATTCAGCAGTCAGACACACAACTGATGAATAAGATAAAGGACAATATTCATGATGGAAAAATAGAATCGGCACTAGCCCTCTGCCAGGCACAGAACAGTCCCGATGCCAGGATGCTTGAGAAAGGAATAAGAATGATAGGCAGACCTATACGCGATGTTAATGCAGCCCTGGAGAATGTAGGTAAACTTGAAGTCTATAAGCTTGAGAAAGGATTGCCCACCCTGGCAACAGTAGCCGGCGGTGCCCCAATGATAGGTTTCCTTGGAACAGTAATGGGCATGATTATTGCTTTCTATGATATGGCCAACGCAGGGAATAATATTAATGTAGCGGTTCTTTCAAACGGGATATATACAGCTATGATAACAACGGTGGCCGGACTTATAGTTGGCATTATCGCATATTTTGGATATAATATACTGGTTGCAAAGGTAGAGAAAGTTGTTTTTACCCTTGAAGCCACAACATCGGGATTTATTGACCTTTTAAATGAACCCGTAAACGAATAGAAAAGACCGCGACCAAATAGTAATTAAAATGGCTATACAAAGCAGAAATAAGGTTAGTGTATCTTTCAGTATGTCGGGGATGACAGACATAGTGTTCCTGCTGCTTATCTTTTTTATGATAACCTCAACACTTATACATCCTACAGCTTTAAAGCTTTTACTACCACAGAGTAAACACCAGACATCTGCAAAACCCTTTACTTCAATATCAATTACTGAAAACCTGGAATACTTTGTAGAAGATCAGCCTGTAAGGCTTGAAGACCTGGAAGGGATTTTAAAACAAAGGATAGGCGAAAACCCCGAGACTTATGTTGCCCTGCATATGGACAGGAGGATAGCTGTGGAGCATCTGGTTGAGGTAATGAATATTTGCAAGAACAATAATTATAAAATGATTCTTGCCACAAACCCAAAATAGGGTGAACTCTTTTTATAAACATAGCAGGGGATATCTTGGCACAGGTATATTTCACCTGGTGATAGCTGTTCTTTTGATCCTGCTCAGTTTCAAAACACCACTTCCCCTGCCCCAGGAAGAAGGCATACTTATTAATTTCGGAACTGATGAAGCAGGCATGGGACTGATCGAGCCATCCGGGAGCAATGTCCCCCGCGAAGAAAGCCAGACTCCTGCTTCCGTTCCTGATGTTCCCGAGCCGGAGCCATCACCAGGAGATGAAGAAATACTTACCCAGGATATTGAAGAAACGGTAGCTCTTCCATCCACTCCCGACCCCAAAAAGGTGGAAGTAGAAAGGCTGAAACAGAAAGAACTGCAAAAACAAAAAGACGCAGAAGCAGAACTGGAAAAACAAAGGCTGGAAAAACAAAGGCTGGAAGAACTGGAAAGGCAGCGTATAGCAGAAGAACAACGAAAGATACAGGAGATTGAGGACCGTACAAAAAATGCCTTTACGGGGGGCAAGAACCTGACAGACAATAGCAGCACAGGACAGGGAAGCGGTAGCACGGAAGGCAACCAGGGACAGATCGGCGGATCAACATCTTCCGACAGCCAGACAGGCACAGGCCTGGGTGATGAGGGTGTTTCATATAACCTGTCGGGAAGAACACCACAGAGCCTTCCACTGCCCGATGTTAATTACCAGGTTGGAGGAAAAGTTGTTGTTGAAGTGACAGTTGACCGCAACGGAAATGTTACCAAAGCAACTCCAGGAGTTAAAGGCTCTACAACCCTTATAGAAAACCTGTTAAAAGCTGCTAAAGAGGCAGCACTTTTAGCCAAATTTGACAGAAAAGCCAATGCACCGGCTTTTCAGAAGGGAACCATCACTTATCGTTTCATGCTTGATTAAGCTCCCCCAAACAAGCCGGCAATAAGTCCGAATACTCCCAGTAGTTTCAGTGATGAAACAAATATGGCCAGCAACAGGATTATCCTTACAAAGCGGGGCCCCCAGCTTACCGCCACCCTTGCCCCTACAAAAGCACCAAGCATATTACCAATAGCCAGTACAAATCCTATTAAATAATTTACCTGCCCGTGAGCCATAAAGACCACCAGGGCAAGGGGAGTATAAAGAAGTATTATAAATACTTTTATCGCATTTGATTTTACCAGATCGAAACCCGACCCCAGCACCAGTCCCGCCAGCAGAAAGAATCCAACCCCAGCCTGTATGAAACCCCCATACATCCCGATAAGGAAAAATATAATAACCTGCAACCAGCTTTTCATGCCCCCGGTATTCTCCTCACCCGGGTTCATCCACCTTTCCGGCTTGATAATTATAAGAAAGAACATTATCACCAGCAGTGTTCCTATTACCAGCTCCATTCCCCTCTCATTCAGGTTCACTGCCAGCAGTGAACCCAGTAGTGAACCAGCCACAGCAGGCAATCCAAGCCTGAATCCTTCATCCAGCTTAAGTACTTTCTGCTTCTTAAAACTGGCCGCACCAACCATATTCTGAAGGAGTATTGCTATCCTGTTCGTACCATTGGCAACATTTGCAGGCAGGCCTAAAAACATAAGCAAAGGAAGTGTAAGCAGTGATCCGCTCCCGGCAAGAGTGTTTATAAAACCGGCTATAAAGCCGACCATGATAATTGCCGGGTATATGTACCAGTCCATCCGCTTAGAATATCTCCTTTATAACTTCCAGGAGATTATCTACCAGCGATTCATCCTTGATAACATAATCTTCAATTCCCATACGCGCCATCTCCAGCACCACATCACCATCATCCTGTCCAGACAATATGATTACGGGTATTGACTCATTGAATTTCCTGATAATGGAAAATATCTCTTTTCCATTCATTACTTTATCCTTTCCCTTGTGCTGAAATAAATAATCGAGAATTATAAGATCGGGATTCATCTCAATTGAGTTGATGCAATCCTCACCATATGAAAAAGATTTCACATCATGATCATCATCACTGAGTCTTTTCGATAAAAGCTTCAGGATAAAAGGATCATCATCAACAATAAATATGAGTTTTTTATCTGACAAGCTTTGACTATTAAAGTTTTAAAATTAAACAATCCTTACAAAGAAGCAAAACCGGCTGAGCCTCAATATGCAAATAATGGATGCCCTTGCATCATCTCATTAACTTCCTTCCTCACAGCCGCAACATTCTCCTCATTATCTATATCGCTAATTACCCGGTCTATAAACCCAACCACAGTCTCCATGGTATCTTCTTTAAAACCGCGGGTTGTTATGGCAGGTGTCCCCACCCTTATCCCTGAAGTTGTAAAAGGAGTACGGCTGTCAAAGGGTACCATGTTCTTATTAACTGTAATATCAGCTTTCACCAGTGTGTTCTCCACCATCTTACCCGTTACCTCGGATACTTTGGTTCTCAGGTCTATCAGCATAGAATGGTTGTCTGTACCTCCTGAAACCACCTTGTATCCCTTGTCTATAAATGCCTTTGCCATGGCCTGTGCATTTTTGAGAACCTGTGCCTGGTATGTTTTAAACTCAGGCTGAAGTGCTTCACCAAAGGCCACTGCCTTGGCCACAATAATATGTTCCAGCGGGCCGCCCTGTGTTCCCGGGAACACCCCTGAGTTAAGTATTGATGACATCTTCCTTATAACACCTTTTTTGGTTGCCTTGCCCCATGGATTATCAAAGTCCCTGCCCATAAGTATTAGTCCTCCCCTCGGCCCCCTCAGTGTTTTATGTGTGGTAGATGTAACTATATGAGCATGCTCAAGTGGATTCTGCAGTAGTCCCGCAGCAATCAGTCCGGCCGGGTGGGCCATATCTATCATCATCAGTGCCCCAACCTTGTCGGCTATCTCCCTCATCCTCTTATAGTCCCACTCCCTGGAATAAGCTGAAGCACCACCTACAATAAGCTTTGGTTTTACCTTAAGGGCTATTTCTTCCATACGGTCATAATTAATCCTGCCCGTCTCTTCATCAAGGCCGTAAGCAACGGGATTATATAATATACCTGAAAGGTTTACGGGAGACCCGTGTGAGAGGTGCCCCCCATGCGAGAGATCAAGACCCATAAAAGTATCCCCGGGCTTCATCACACTTAGAAAAACTGCTGCATTTGCCTGTGCCCCCGAGTGAGGCTGTACATTGGCATATTCGGCATTAAACAATTCCTTCAACCTGTCTATTGCAAGCTGCTCGGTCTGGTCAACCACCTCGCATCCGCCATAATACCTGTGGCCGGGATAACCTTCGGCATACTTATTATTAAGTACAGAACCCATGGCTTCAAGTACCTGGGGACTTACAAAGTTTTCCGATGCTATAAGTTCAATACCATCCAGCTGGCGCCGGTTTTCCTTTTCAATAAGATCAAATGCTGTAGTATCTCTTTTCATACTTAAATACTTAAATAATTTTTTATAATCAGCCTGCAATCCACACAAACAAACTTGCCGGCTATTAATATGTTTATGCCAGTGGCAAATTTAATGTTTTAAGTCACATCTACCAAGACCTTCCTGTAGGCAGCAAATATCCGGGACTTTGAAATAAAGCCTACATATTTTCCCTCATCAACCACGGGCAGGTTCCAGGCAACACTATCCCTGAACTTATCAAGGATAAGTTCCAGGTTATCATCAGTACGTATCAGTGCCCGTGGAATTATCATCAGATCTCTGACCAGGGTGCTATCATACAGGTCATGCTGAAACATTATTTCCCTTATATTATCAAGGCTAACTATGCCTATCAGTATTTTTTCATTATCCAGAACCGGAAAAATGTTTCTTTTTGATTTGGAGACTTTCATTACCAGCTTCCCGAGTGACTCATCCGGAGATAGAACAGAAAAATCTTTTTCAATATGCTTTTTCCAGTCCATAAGTGTAAGCACAGCCTTATCCTTATCATGAGTTATCAGCTCTCCCCTCCTGGCAAGCCTTTTCGTATATATAGAGTGAGGCTCAAAATACATTATTGTAAGGAAGGAAACTGTAGAAGTTATTATCAGTGGTATCAACAAACCGTATCCACCTGTTATCTCGGCAATAAGGAATATTCCTGTCAGTGGAGCATGCATCACCCCGGCCATTAGTCCCGCCATACCTGCAAGGGTATAGTTGCTCGATGACAGATTCACAGAGGGTATCCCGTTCAGCAATCCGCTAAAAAAATAACCGGCCACTCCCCCTGTAAACAATGAAGGGGCAAATATCCCTCCCACACCACCTGCACCGGTTGTAACTGCCATGGCAATGACCTTGAATAATATCAACAATCCCAGGTAAATAAGTATCAGCCCATACTGATCGATAAGTGAAGCCAGGAAACTATTTCCCAGCACCATAGCACTTTCATCCTTCAGTAAAAAAGAGATGGTCTCATATCCCTCACCATAGAGAGCCGGAAAAACAAATATAAATATCCCCAGTGCCAGTCCCCCTGCAAATATCCTTATGCTCCTTCTCCTAATCGATGCCAGTTTAGACTCTATAAATCCTGTTGTACGCGTAAAATAAAATGATATCAATCCTGTGAATACACCTAGTAGTGCATAAAAAGGAATATCAGACAGGCTGTATGTCTCGCGCAGGACAAAAGAAAAAAGAAAGCTCTTCCCCATAAGCAGAAAGGCCATAATAGTAGCCATAACAGAAGAAATAAGCAAAGGCACTATAGATGAAAGTGTAAGGTCAAGCATGAGCACCTCGAGAGTAAATACCACTCCGGCTATTGGGGCCTGAAAAATCCCGGCAATAGCACCTGCAGCACCACAGCCCAACATAAGGGTCCTGTCCCTGTAGTTCATGTGAAGCCATTTGCCAAGTGATGATCCCAGTGAAGCACCTGTAAGCACTATGGGTGCCTCAGCTCCCACCGATCCGCCAAAACCAATAGTAAGCGAACTGGCTGCCATGGAGGAATAATTATTATGAAATTTCAGTATGCTGTTCTTCCTGGATATGGCAAACAGTATCTTGCTGACACCATGACTTATATCGTCCTTAACAATAAAACCCACGAACAGGGCGGTGAGGATTATCCCCAGAAGAGGTAGTCCGAAATACAAAAGATTGCTCGAATTTATTGAAAGCGAAGTATTAAGGAGCAGCAAGAGGTAATGAATTGCCGATTTCAACAATACTGCGGCAAGACCACTTATGATACCTACAAAAAAACTCGTGATCAGCAAAAATTGCCTTGGAGGAATATGCTTTGTTCTCCAGATAAATATTTTCCTTAGTAAACCCCTTGATCTCATGGGGATAAAAGTATAAATATAAATATTAATCCTCAGACATATCCTTTATTAATTCACGGTACTTGGAAAAAACATTTGCCCTGGAAACAAAACCCAGATATTTTCCCTCATCAAGCACAGCAAGGTTATAGTGTGAAGATCCATGAAACTTGGAAGCCACTTCTTCCATCGAGTCTGTGGGAGAAACTACGGGCGTTGGCATAAACATGAGATCTCTTACATATGTAGTATCATACATGCCCGGTTTAAATACTATATCACGAATATCATTCAGCCATACCATCCCGAGAAATATTCCTTCTGCATCAAGAACAGGAAAAATATTTCTTTCAGACTTAGAGATAAGCTTTACAAGCTCACCGAGTGTTTCATCAGGACCGATAGGATTGAACTTTGTTTCAATAAGATCTCTCACCTCCATCAGCGACAAGGCCGTTCTATCCTGATGATGGGTAAATAATTCTCCCCTTTTAGCCAACTGGTATGTATATACCGAGCTTGGCTGAAACAATCTTATCGTGGCATAAGACAGGGTTGCAGTTATCATAAGTGGCAATAAGAGTTCATAGCCACCGGTGATCTCTGCAATAAGGAAGATGCCTGTAAGAGGGGCATGAATAACACCTGACAGCAGTCCCCCCATGGCAACCAGTGAGAAGTTCTGCTCATTAAGCTCAATTCCAAGGTAATCCAGTAGCTTCCCAAAAAACAGGCCTGCATTGGCACCGACAAAAAGAGCAGGGGCAAAAACTCCCCCAACTCCTCCTGCCCCGAAGGTAAGAGATGTTGCAATAACCTTCAACCCGACAATCATTAACAGTAGTGTCAACACCTGGAAAATATTCTTATCCATACCGGAGAAGAAGTTATTGGAAAATAAGTGATCAACGCTGCCATGCAGGGCAGTGTTGGTTGACTCATATCCTTCTCCGTATAGAGAAGGAAAGACCAGAATCAATCCGCCCAGTAAAACAGCCCCTATAAGCAGCCTCCACTGCCATTTCTTTATTTTTTCAAATAAACCTGCCACCCATATATAGGTTCTTATGAAGTATAAGGACACCAGTCCCGTAAACACCCCCAGCAAAGCAAAGTAAGGTAACTCTGAAAGATTATATGATTCAATATCAGAAATAACATAAAGGGTGTCCTGCCCTAAAAATAAATAAGATGTTATTGCACCCGTCACCGATGCGATAAGCAAAGGAATAATAGTAGCCATGGTAAGGTTTATCATTATAACCTCCAGTGCAAAAACCACAGCAGCAATGGGAGCCTTAAAAATTGCAGCCATTGCCCCGGCTGAAGCACATCCAAGCATTAATACCACCTGCCGGTAATTGAGGCCAAACAACCTGCCAAGATTAGAGCCTATTGCCGCACCTGTCGCCAGTGTTGGCCCCTCCAGTCCCACTGAACCGCCAAAACCAACAGTCAGTGAGCTGGCAATTACTGAAGAAAATATATTATGAGGAGGTATCTTTCCATTCCTTTTTGATATGGAATACAGGACTGTGGGAATACCATGATCAACTTTTTTGCGCAGCAGGTATTTTATGAAAACCATAACCAGCACAAGTCCCGCCAGTGGAAGGAGCAGGCTTAT
This sequence comes from Bacteroidales bacterium, assembly GCA_029932855.1. Classification (GTDB taxonomy): domain Bacteria; phylum Bacteroidota; class Bacteroidia; order Bacteroidales; family VadinHA17; genus JAYEGO01. Next base: position 105,770 of record JAOZPG010000007.1, read on the forward strand.
ATAAAAGCTCCCCGAATAATTATGCAGGCTTTCGAGACTGTGTTTTATCAGGTGCACAAGGTTCTTAATAATAACCGCACCCAGTCCCGCAAGCAATCCCGTGAAGAAACTCAGGAACATAATAAACTGGCGCTCCTTTACATAACGGATACGCCATTTATATGCTTTCAATAATAACCTTCTGAGATGCATGTCTAATTATACCTGAACAAAATTTAATGTAATAAGTTTACTCAATTTATTATGAATATTTTATATATCCTATTAATAAAAAGTTACAAACTTATTATAAATATCCTTCACAAATTTTAATATAAAAAACTTATACAAGATAAATATCCTGCACAGCTTTCAATATAATAGTTTTGAAACATGAAAGATAATATCTTTATTAATGTCCTTCTTCTAATATCACTATAAAATTTTAATTTTAAGGCAGCTAATAAGAAATAATGCCTATGGATCTGTCTGAATCAAGAGTGAGCAAGCTTTTTGGAATAAGTTATCCCATTATACAGGGAGGTATGGTGTGGTGCTCGGGCTGGAAGCTTGCATCTGCGGTAAGCAATGCCGGGGGACTGGGAATAATCGGTTCGGGTTCAATGAGTCCCGGACTACTGAAAGAACATATAAGGAAAACCCGTGAAGCAACAAAAAAAGCCTTTGCGGTAAACGTGCCACTTCTTACATCGCATACCGAAGAAATATTAAAGATTATTGTAGCCGAAAAGGTAAGTATTGTTTTTACAGCAGCCGGGAACCCTAAAATATGGACACCTTTCCTGAAGGAAAACGGCATTACAGTGGCCCATGTTGTGGGAGGAAGCAAATATGCGGTAAAGTGTGAAGAAGCCGGTGTTGATGCAGTGGTGGCAGAAGGTTTTGAGGCAGGCGGACATAACAGCCGGGAAGAAACCACAACGTTTACTCTTATCCCGGAAGCCAGGAAAGCTATTTCCCTCCCGCTGATCGCTGCAGGAGGCATTGCATCGGGCAGGGCAATGCTTGCAGCAATGGCCCTGGGTGCCGAAGGCGTTCAGATGGGTTCTGTATTTGCAGCATCTGAGGAATCGTCTGCACACATATCCTTTAAGAAAAAGATAATCAAAGCAGCTGAGGGAGACACCAGGCTTACAATGAAAAAACTTATCCCTGTACGAATGCTGAAAAACGAATTATACAGGCGCATAGAAGAAGCCTCGGTATCGGGAAAAAGCAGGGCGGAAATTATGGATATCATGGGCAGGGACAAAGCCCGCCTGGGAATGTTTGAAGGAGATATTGATGAAGGTGCACTTGAAATAGGACAGGTATCCTCTATGATTAAGGAGATCAGGCCCGCAGAAGAAATAATTAAGTCTCTTATTAAAGAATATATACAAGTGCGGAAAGCTTTATTATAAAGCAAAGAAAAAATATAATAAATACTTTTGTTAATGAGTTTTACAAAAAAGAAGGTTTGGATTAAAAAAGCCCTATGAGATCCCTGATCATAATAATTTCTTTTGTTTTCACTTTTATTGGCATACTGGGAGCACAAATACCAGATCCTCCGCTAATCCAGGTTGTAAGAATTGAGCCCTTTACAGGCCTGAAAACAGTTGACTGGCTTCCCGGCGGATCGGCAGGTGTTAATGCATATATAATACATAAAAAAAAGGGAAACATTAATATAGCTATCGATACGGTTTATGGGATAGACAAAACTTCTTACTCCTGGAATGAAAATGATAATTTTATTACAACAGGGCCCCTGACTGTTACTGTATCTGCATGGGATACAACAAATGATGAGGAAAGTAAGTTGCCCGGACACCACAGTACAGTTTATCTGGAAGCCAGGCTTGATGAATGCAGCTACAATCTAAGACTTGAATGGAGCAATTATACAGGCTGGGGCGACAGCCTTGATTATTACGTAGTGTTCAGGAACAATGTTCCACTTGATACATTGAATAATCAGGCCAGACTGTATTCCGATCCCGGGATTTCGGCAAAACAGTTTTATCATTACTACATACTGGCACATCATAAAGCCGGCAGGATCTCAACATCCAATGGAGACACCCTGAGTGCAACTTTCAAAACCCCACCTGAATATATCTATGCATTAGGTAACGAAATAAGCGGGCAAAGATCCATCGAGCTGTTCTTTGATATAGGTTCCGGATCGGAGCTGGAAAGCTATTACCTGCTGCGTGCCACCAGGGCAGACGGGACTTACGATACTGTTCAAAGTTTCACATACCAGGGTGAAGGACAGATAAGCCTCATTGATGAACTGCCTGAAGAAAAACCTTACTACTATAAACTGGCATCCATAAACCTGTGCGGAAAGCCTGCAAGGATGTCCAACCTCAGCTCTGCCATATTCCTGTCGTCTGAAAACAAAAATATGACAAACCGGCTGAGATGGAATAAATACCTGGAATGGGACGGGGGAGTATATAAGTATAAGATATACAGGAGCATTGACGACGGAGCACCCCTGTTCCTCGATGAACTGGCCCCTGCCGACACGTTTTATGTTGATGATATTTCAGATGCAGCCATGCAGGGCAATAAAGGGAAATACTGCTATTACATAGAGGCTTACGGCAATAACACCCTGCCGGAAAAAGCCATATCAGGCACCAGCTGTGTCTATGCAGGTCCAATGATATATATGCCCAATGCTTTTACTCCCGATGATGACGGTATAAATGAAGAATTTTGGCCGGTATTAAACTTCCTGCCCTCTGAATACATTTTTGTAATAAGAAACCGCTGGGGAAATACACTTTTTCAGACAAATGATCCAAACGGACGCTGGGATGGCAGCTATGCAGGAGATAAAGTTCCGGGAGGGGTTTATATTTATTTTGTAAGAGCAGTTTCACAAGACGGAAAAGCTATTGAAAAAGAAGGGCGCTTAAATGTACTTTACCATTAATTTTTAGTGAAGAAAATCTATCTTTGCTATTATGTCTATTATTTCACAACACGACCAGCAGCTTATTAAGAAGGAATTCGATGCTCTTCTTGATAATCTGCAAAGGGTAACCACCAGAAATAATAAGGACAAGATCAGAAAAGCTTTCAATCTGGCCTACGAGGCACACAAGGGACAGAAAAGACGATCAGGTGAGCCTTATATCCTTCACCCTATAGCTGTGGCCAGGATAGTCAGTGAAGAAATGGGACTGGGAACAGTATCAATATGCGCATCTCTTCTGCATGATGTTGTAGAGGACACAGAGTATGACCTTGAAATTATTGAAAGTAATTTCGGGAAGAGTATAGCCTCAATAATCAACGGGCTCACAAAAATACCCGAACTCTTCGACCATAAATCATCACTGCAGGCTGAGAATTTCAGAAAAATGCTGCTAACCCTTTCGGATGATATAAGGGTTATACTGATAAAACTTGCTGACCGCCTGCATAACATGCGCACCCTGGGCTCCATGCCGCCACATAAAATATTAAAAATATCGGGAGAAACGATTTACCTTTATGCTCCCCTGGCACACCGCCTTGGATTCTATGCCATTAAGACAGAACTGGAGGACCTTAGTCTGAAATACAGGCACAACAAGGTTTACAAACAAATAGAAAAACAGATCCAGCTGAATAAGGCGAAAAGAATTAATGAAATAAGCAAATTCTCCCTCCCCATAATCGGCAAGCTCAATTCATCGGGACTGAAATACGATATAAGCGGAAGACCCAAATCTATTTATTCCATCTGGAACAAGATGCAATCGAAAAAGATATCATTTGAAGAGGTTTACGACCTGCTTGCAATAAGGATAGTTTTCGAGTCTGAAGAAGGAATACCTGAAAAGACACAGTGCTGGAATATATATTCCATGATAACCGATATCTACCTTCCCAAGCCCGACAGGCTGCGGGATTGGGTATCCAAGCCAAAGGCCAACGGTTACGAGGCACTGCATTGCACCGTGATGGGTCCCCAGGGGAAATGGGCAGAGATTCAGATACGCTCAGAACGTATGGATGAGATAGCTGAGAAAGGTCTTGCTGCACACTGGAAATATAAAAAGAATGGTACCGGCGAAGATAGTGAACTCGAGAAATGGATAAAAAAAATAAAAGAGCTTCTTGAAGATTCATCATCCGACGCCATAGAGTTCCTGGATGACTTCAAGCTTAACCTTTTCTCATCTGAGATACTTGTGTTCACACCAAAAGGGCATATAAAATCCATCCCTAAGAATGCCACAGTACTCGATTTTGCATACGAAATACATAGCGAAATAGGCAATAAGGCCATAGGTGCCAAGGTAAACCGTAAGCTGGTGCCTTTCAGTTATAAGCTCAGATCCAGTGACCAGGTAGAGATAATCACTTCCGATAAAAGCAAGCCCAAACAGGAATGGCTTAATTATGTAACAACTGCCAAGGCAAAGTCCAACATTACAAAATCCCTGAAATCTGAAATATCTAACAGGATAGAACGGGGAAAAGAAATACTTGAAAAAGAACTTAATAAACACAATGTAAAACCCTCATCAAGGGTTTTTAAAAAACTGCTGCCTGCATATGAAGTAAGTAGTAAGGATCAGCTATATAGCATGATAGGCAGTGGGATAATAAAGCTTAACGACCTTAAAAAAGTACTTGGAAAGAAATCGAAAAGCAAGTTGGTAAGATACTGGGAACTTTCTTTCGGAAAACAAAAGTCACAAGTCCAGGAAAAAACTAATAATAAATTCGATTTTAAACATCCCTTCCTTTTGCATGAGAATCCTGACAATCCAGGGGCAGAATACAGTCTTGCCAACTGTTGCAATCCAATACCCGGAGATAATGTTATTGGATACCGTGACAAAAGCGGAAGCATTATTATTCACAAATCAGACTGCAATGAAGCAGTTAAACTCATGTCTCAACATGGCGATCGTATTGTAAGTGCCAGGTGGACTACACACAAAGTTCTTTCATACCTGGCGAGAATCACATTGGTGGGAATAGATAAGATAGGAATGATAAGGGATATTACCGAAGTTATATCCAAACAACTCAGTGTTAACATAAGGACACTCAACTTAGAGGTTCATGATGAAATATTCGAAGCACAGGTAGATATTTATGTTCACAATACAGCAGACCTGAATAATTTAATTCTTAACCTTAGCAAGATAAAAGGCATTGATAATGTGAACCGGGCAGAGATAACAACCCCTTAGCTTTTTAAATTAATTCTAAATAGTGTCTTATTTTTAAATTAATTGATTAAATTTAAGCGCTGTAAAACCAAGCTACAGCTTATTAGTAATGAGTGAAAACACCAATAATGAGTGAAGACACCAAACAAACCGTAAAGCAGATTTTCACAAAGTACCTTGAGAAAAAGGGACATAGGAAGACCCCTGAGAGATACGCCATTCTTGATGAGATATATTCAAGAGACGGGCATTTCGATATTGAGTCTCTGTATATCTTTATGAAAAATAAGAACTACAGGGTGAGTCGGGCAACGCTTTACAACACCATAGAACTCCTTCTCGACTGCAACCTGGTCATCAAACACCAATTCGGAAAAAATATTGCTCAATTTGAAAAAGCATATAACTGCAGTCAGCACGATCATCTTATAGATAGTGCTACAGGGCAGGTAATTGAATTTTGTGATCCCAGGATACAGGAAATAATAAAAACCGCCAGCGAACTGAACAACTTCAAGCCACTTTATCATTCCTTATATATTTACGGTGTAATAGAAGAGGATGACAGTGAGAAAAAGGGGAAAAAATAAAATATTTTATACCTTGCGGCTCTGTTTAAATAAGTGAAAAAATGCAAATGGATGTTCTTTTAGGCCTTCAGTGGGGAGATGAAGGTAAAGGTAAAATTGTGGATTTTCTAAGCCCCCGCTACGATATGATAGCCCGATTTCAGGGAGGCCCCAACGCCGGGCACACACTTGAATTTGATGGAAAAAAGTTCATACTTCATACTATCCCTTCAGGGATACATCATCCCGAAAAAGTAAATCTTATAGGTAATGGAGTGGTTATAGATCCTGTAATATTTATGGAAGAGGTGAAAGAGCTTGAAAAAAGCGGTCTCAACCTCAGCTCAAACCTTTATATATCCCGTAAGGCACACCTGATACTACCAACTCACAGGGTGCTTGATGCAGCATCAGAGGCAGCTAAAGGGAAAAGCAGGATAGGCTCCACACTCAAAGGCATAGGTCCCACTTACATGGATAAAACCGGCAGGAATGGACTCAGGGTAGGAGACCTTGTTTCCAGCGGGCTGGACAATAAATATGAAAAGCTAAAAGAAAAACACCTTGCCCTGCTTCGCCAGTATGACTATGATTACATGGATGAGCTTGACAAATATGAGAAACAATGGCATGAATCGATTGAGACAATAAGAAGATTCAGCCTGGTTGACAGTGAATACATGGTAAACTCCTTCCTGGATAATAATAAGAAGGTCCTTGCTGAAGGAGCCCAGGGAACACTCCTGGATATTGACTTTGGCTCATACCCTTATGTTACATCTTCAAACACAGTTTGTGCCGGAGCCTGCACGGGACTTGGTGTAGCTCCTAACAAGATAGCCAAGGTATATGGCATCTTCAAGGCATATACCACACGCGTGGGAAGCGGACCCTTTCCCAGCGAGCAGGAAAATGTAACAGGCGAAATGCTCAGAAAAAAAGGTCACGAGTTCGGAGCAACAACAGGAAGACCCCGCAGGTGCGGATGGCTCGACCTGGTGGCACTGAAATATGCCTGCATGCTTAATGGCGTCACCAGCCTTTTAATGACCAAGGCAGATGTACTTACAGGTTTCAACAAAATAAAAGTATGTACTGCATATAAGAACAGCGGTTCACCTGCATCACAATTCCCTTATGAAATAAACGAGGATATAAAACCGTCCTATGCTGAGCTCCCGGGCTGGCAGAAAGACCCCGGCCAGCTTAGAGAATTTAATGATCTCCCAGCTAACCTTAAAGACTATACATCCTATATAGAAAAAGAGCTCAATATCCCCATAGATATTATTTCTGTTGGTCCCGACCGCTCAGAAACTATTCTGAGATTCTAGGCCTGTAATAATTATGCCTGTAATAATATAATAATAACTGTCAAAAGAATTATTCTTATTGACATTGATCTATAATTGTTGTAACTTATCATTGAAGCACAGTTATACATAAAATCATGTCTATCAATGTAAGTAAATACGCAAAAAATGTAGTTAAGGAAAGAGAAAGTATAAAAAGTGGCCTGGCCCCGGTAATTACTATTTCGAGACAACTTGGATGTCCTGCAAAACCAATAGCTAAAGAGCTGGTAAGCCTCATCAATAAGCAAGCAAAAGATAAATGGGCCAGTGTCAGTAAGGAGATACTTCAGGAATCGGCCTCAAAGCTGGGGGTACCTGCATCCGATCTGAAATATTTCTTCAAATACAACGAGCAGGGACTGCTTGGTGGCATACTGTCAACCATATCGAAATTCTACCTAAGTGATATAAGTGCAAGCAAAGCGGTAAAACGTGCCATAGTCTCTATTGCTGAAAAGGGTAATGTTGTGATCATTGGCCGCGGAGGGGCAGCCATATGCAGGGATATGAAAAACAGCCTGCACATAAGACTTAGCGCACCTATAGAATGGAGACTGCAAAAAGTGATGAAGTTTTACCAAATGAAAGAAAAGGAAGCCCTGAAATTTCTTAAAGATTACGATCGTAAAAGAATTCACTTTATTATGCAATTCTTAAAAGAAAAAGAAGAACCCTCAATACTATTCGACATTTACTATAACTGCTCCCGCTTAAGTATAGAAGAAATAGCACGGTCCATATACTCCCTAATGAATATCCGGGAAATGATCTGAAGCTCCCCTATTCAGGCCATGTATATATCCAGGCATCTATAACCACTGTATCCCTGTAATTCTCCATCATATATACAGCTTCACCAAAATCTTCCAGGTCGAGGGCTGATACAAGGTCAAAGCCATCCACATCCTCAAATATCTGTGTCTGGAAACCCATGGAGTTGAAATAATCCGACCATTCCATGGCAAACTCAGGTGTATGAAAGCTACCAACAATTATATGGTACCTGAAACGGTTCTCCCAGGCAAACTGCTCCTCTTCTATTAGCCTCAGAGAATCCTGTATTGCCTGTTCCCTGGCAAAAGCCAGCTCTTCAGCCTTCACCTGTTTCAGTGAATCAGCTACACGTAAACTATCCTGCCTGTGTTGCGACTCCAGTGCAGCAGCTTTTTTACCGCTCCCGAACCAGGCTTTATCCTTAATAAAATTACATGACGGAAGTAAGAATAATGTTGTAAGTGCTAAAACAAGTAAAGATCTCATGCCCTTAAGTTTTAAAAAGATAAAAAAATATACAATACTATTTTCAGTTTATGTAAAAGTAACATTTAATTAGGCCCACTCCAAATTCATAAAATTTCATATCTTAGATGCTGAACCAAAACCACGACTATGAAAACAATAATAAATCTCTTCGAAGACAGTGTAAAAAAGTTTGGTGACAGGCCCTATTTATGGGAAAAGAAAACTGATAAGTTCGAAGCGGAAAGCTATAAAGAGATTAAAGAAAGAGTACATCACTTTGCTGCAGGACTTATAGATTACGGCATAAAAAAAGGTGACCGTATAGCCCTGCTCTCTGAAGGAAGAAACGACTGGATGGTAAGTGAGCTTGGGATATTATATACAGGAGCAGTGAATGTTCCCCTGTCCATACTCTTAACCGAACCGGAACTGGCTTTCAGGATAAAACACAGCGGGGCCAGGATGCTTATAGTATCTGAAAAACAATATAAGAAAGCAATAGCCGTATTAAAAGATCTCCCCGATCTTGAAAAAGTGCTTGTCCTCGACAGCATGGCCGGGGCAGGAGAAAATGAACTATTGTTTTCAGAGGTTTGCGAAAAGGGTAAAACATATCTGGAAAATAACTCAGCCGGATTTGTGGAGACATACAGCTCTGTTAAAGAAAACGATTATTCAAATATCAGCTATACTTCAGGTACCACTGCAGAACCCAAGGGGATAGTGCTGTCACACCTTAACTATTACGCAAACGTATATCAGGCTTACACCCTGCTGGATATCCTGCCCCACTGGAGAATATTCCTCTTCCTGCCATGGGATCATTCTTTTGCACATACTGCAGGCCTGTATGCCTTTATGGGTAAGGGAGCAAGTGTGGCCGCCCTGCAGATAGGAAGTAGCCCTATTGAAACAACTAAGAACATATCGCTTAATATCAAGGAAGTAAAACCACAGCTAATGTTCAGTGTGCCTGCTTTCGCCAAAAGCATAAGAAAGAATATTGAAAGCGGCATCAGGGCCAAAGGTAGCTTTATAGAGAAACTGTTTAAACATGCCCTTAAACTGAATTATGCCTACAATAAGGAAGGATTTAACAAAGGAGGAGGACTGAGTTTTCTGAAGCTTCCTCTGATAAAGCTTTATGATGCAATTATTTTTAAGAAAGTAAGGGATCAGCTTGGCGGGAATATGAAATATTTCTATGGTGGAGGAGCCCTGCTTGACATTGAACTGCAGAGGTTCTTCTATGCTATAGGCATACCCATTTACCAGGGTTACGGATTGTCGGAAGCCTCTCCTGTTATTTCTGCAAACGGACCGGATGTACATAAGCTGGGCTCTTCGGGCCCGCCTGTGAAGGATATGGAGATAAAGATATGTGATAATGATGGCAACCCGCTTGAAACAGGCCAAAAGGGAGAGATACTTGTGAAAGGAGATAACGTGATGGTGAAATACTGGCAAAACGAAGCGGCTACAGCCGAAACCATTATTGATGGATGGCTTCACACAGGCGACATGGGTTATATAGACCGGGATGGATTCCTCTACGTACTTGGAAGGTTTAAGAGTCTTCTGATATCAGGCGACGGCGAGAAATACAGTCCCGAAGGAATAGAAGAAGCCATGTGCGATCATAGTGAATATATCATGCAGTGCATGGTTCATAATAACCAGGACCCTTACACCTCCATACTGGTGGTTCCCGAGATAGAAGCTATTAACAGGTTCCTTAAAAACAAGGGCCTTAGCGCAAAGACAGAGGAAGGGAAAAAGGCTGTTCTGGAGCTTATCCGGAAAGAAGTGTATGAGTACCGCAATGGAGGGAAATATGAAGATATGTTCCCCCAGAGATGGATGCCTTCAACAATAGCGGTTCTTGACCAGGAGTTCACGCAAGACAACGAGTTTCTTAACTCTCTGAAAAAGATGGTTCGCGCTAAGATCACAGAATACTACAGTGAAACACTGAACTTCCTGTACACACCTGAATCAAAGGATATTGTTAACACTTTAAACCTCAAAGCACTCGATAAACTGGATCTGCAATAAGATTTATGCATAAAGCCTCAGCCTATAAAGTCCGCCGCCTCTTTTTCACGGCATTTTACCTGTGGGCGACCTTAATCCTGTATTCGCAGGAAGGAGTTTCTTATATCTCTAACTTCACACCTCCGCCTGGCACAAACACAAAGAATACTGCCATCACACAGGATAACAGGGGACTGATGCTCTTTGCAAATCAGCAAGGTATATTAAGTTTCGACGGCTACAAATGGGAATATGCCTGTTCCGGAATAAGGCCTTACTCAATTGGCAGGGATACTGTTACATCAAGTATATTCGTGGGACTGGAAAAAAGCTTTGGATACCTGCTTAGAGATGAGACAGGCTCATACAAATATATTCCCATCTCAGATCCGGCTTACAACTATGGCCGTATTGAGAAGATAGCCTTCAGGAAAGATGCTATATATTTTTACTCTCCTCAAAGCATCACAGTGGTAAACAGGGATGATATAAGAAACCTGCAAACAATATGGGCCGGGCAGGCTAATCCCTTTACAGGGTTCTTTTTCTATAATGACAGGCTCTTTATTAATATTTTCAACCAGGGTCTGCACCTGCTTGTAAATAATAAGCTCTCTCCCATTGCCGGAGGCGAAGCCTTCGACAATGTATCCATAGTATTCTATACAAAATACGATGATAACAGCTTGCTGTTTGCTACCGACAACAGCTTTCTCTACCTCTATGACGGAAACGAATTCTCAGACCTGATCATTAAGGATGAGAGCTACCTGTTCAATGCCGTGATCACCCACGGTATTAGTATTGATAACAACAGGGTGGCACTTGCCACGCTCACCGGAGGATGTATCATCTTTAATAAAAAGACCGGAAAAACAGAAAATATTTTCAATTACCAGTCAGGACTGCCGGATGATGAGATATATGCCATAGGCACCGACCGTGAGGGCGGTATATGGTTAAGCCATGAATTTGGCGCCAGCAGGATAGATCTCTCACTACCGGTACTTAAGTTCGACTCATACAAGGGCCTTGAAGGCAATATATCGCAGCTGCTTATCTTTAATGACACTCTGTTCATATCCACCAGTGAAGGGGTATTCTATCTCTCAGAGGTAAAATATTACAGGAAAAGAGAAGTTTTTGTTAAAACACTGGTTCCTGTTTACAGCAATATCTCTTCTGCTGACAACATAAATACCAGGCAGCCTGAAAATCACCAGGTAAACCTGCCTGCAGAAAAGCAAAGCTTTCAGGAAGAAAGTAAGGAAGCCATAGCTGCAGGAAAGAAAGAAAAGATCAAGGCTAAAAGAAGATTATTCTTCAGGCTGTTTGACAAAAAACAAAAACAGGAAAAAGCTTCCCTGGCAGACAGTGAAGCAACTAACACAGATAAAGCTAAAACAACTTCAGTATCAAAGCACACGGAAAAAACAGTAAGTCCCAGAACCAGTGTCAGCTATAAAACACAGTATATTAAGAAAACCAACCTGCTGCTTGAATCTGTTGGTTATGAGTTCAGGAAAGTAAAGGGGCTTGATGCAAAATGCAGGCAGTTACTGGTTTATGATAATATGCTTTTTGTTGCTTCCAGTACCGGCCTGTACAGGATAAGCGGGAACAAAAGCAGGTATATCATTGCCGGTTCATATATACACTCTGTCATAGCCTCACAAAAAATACCGGGCAGGCTTTATGTAGGTACAGAATCGGGAATAAGGACAGTTGACTTTGCAGCGAGGAATGTAAAAATAAATAATCCCAATAGCGGGCTTAGCACAGCCATACATTCTGTCTGTGAAGACAATAACAAGCTATGGCTGGCTTCAGACAGAGATATTCTCTGCATGCAGATCCCTGCAGACACTGGCAATACAAGCTTCAAAAGTTACAGGAGTCCCGGAAAGGGAGAAACAGTAATATTCAGACTGGGCAATAAAGCTGTATTCTTTACTGAATCAGGCATTTATGACTTCAATGAGAGTAGCGGCTCTTTTGTTGAGCTCGACACCATAGTTCCAAAGCATCTCAAATCGCTAAGATGTATCTACTGCCGTGAAGACCAGTTATGGCTGAACCCGGAAGAAACATGGATTAAACTTCCTGAAATGGACTCACTGAGTTCACTGCAATCCGGTTTCCTGAAAATATTTGATGGGATACGTTATCTCTATACCGATGAAGAAAATAATTTATGGGTGGTTGACGGAAATAACAATATCAGAAAGATACTGCCAAATGAAACACTTCACAGGCCGGGGATCTTTGATATTCACATAAACGAACCTGCTACAGACCTCGTAAGTCTTGGTAGCAAGGACTTCCCCAAAGAATTCAATGTATGGGCTCCCTGCTATATCAGACCGGACCGTACCGAGTTCAAGTATTTACTTGAGGGGCTCGACCATGAATGGTCAGACTGGACCACCAACCGCAGTATCACTATCCCCTACCTTCCTGAAGGCAGTTATACATTAAAAGTAAGTGCAAGAAACGTGCTTAATGATATTAGCGAAACAATTGAGCAGAAGATAGAAGTTACTCCTCCCTTCACCAGATCTCTTTTCTTTTATATAATCATTGTGGTGGCGATTGGGGTTTTTCTTTACCTCTTAATTATTATCAGGGAGAGAAAGCTTAAGCATGATAAAAAAGTGCTCGAAAGGAAAGTCACAATAAGAACAAAAGAGATACAGGCACAAAAAAACGAAATAGAGAAACAAAAAAACGAGATAGCATTCCAGAAGCAGGAGATTACCGACAGCATAGAATACGGCAAAAGAATACAAAAGGCACTTATGCGGCCAAGGTCTGCCCTTAACAAGTTACTTCCTGAATATTTTATCTTTTTCAGGCCCCGGGACCTTGTAAGTGGTGATTTTTACTGGGTTAGCCGCAAGGACGATAAGACAGTGGTAGCAGTGGCAGATTGTACGGGACATGGTGTTCCCGGGGCATTCCTCAGCTTCCTGGGCCATTCATTCCTCGAAGAGATATTCAATAATTTCAAGATCACCACGGCCAGCATTTTTCTCGACAGGCTAAGAGTAAAGTTCAAGGTAGCATTACACCAGTCGGAAGATCATGATGATGCCGGTGACGGTATTGATATGGGACTTTGCATTTTAGACAACAATACCATGGAGATGCAATATGCAGGAGCTTTAAACTCACTATATATAATAAGAAAAGGAAAGCTTATTGAGACAAAAGGTGATAAGATGCCTATTGGCTCACACCTTCTCGATAACAAATCATTCACCAATCATAAGATAAGCCTCAATAAAGGAGATATGGTATATATGTTCACAGATGGCTTCCCCGACCAGTTCGGAGGAGAAAGAACAAAGAAGTTCAAGATCATCCCTTTCCAGCAGCTCCTTTTAAAAATACACAGGGAAACACTGAAAAAGCAGGAGGAAATACTTACCACCGAGCTGCAACTGTGGATGGGCAATGAAGCCCAGGTGGACGACATACTCGTGCTGGGAATGAAAATATAATGAAACCGGTATTTTTATTTCTCAGTAAGCATATTCATCATAGCTTTTAACTCTTCAACTTCTTCTCTCAGCAGAGCAAGTTCAGATTTTTCAGCTTTTAGCTTCTCTATTTCTTTACCCTGCTTTTCAATCATCTGCTGCTGTGTCTCTATCATTTTCTGCTGATCTTTTATTGCCTCAACCAGTATTGGTGAGACTTTTTCATATGAAACAGCCTTGTATCCTTTATCATCCGTACTAACCAGTTCGGGTACAAACTTTTCGAGCTCCTGTGCCACAAAACCAATTTGCTTAGAGTCTGAAAATTTCATCTCTGGATATTCGTCCGACCTCCAGTTATAACTTACTCCCCTCATGTTCTTAACAAGGGAAAGGGCATTATTAATTTCCTCAACATTTTTTTTCAACCTGATATCTGAAGCATCCCATGTCCCTCCCGAAGCATAAGCATTACCCACGATATATAATGCATAACTCGAAGATCCATAATGGTTTATTCCCACATGCGCATTGATCCTCAGATACTGTGAATTAGGAATCGAACTAAAATTGCCATACATCAAGGCATCATTCTTCTGATCAGTAAGACTTGTCCTCGTCTGATTATCCAGGAAAAAATAATTCGAACTTATAGTTGTAAACATTCCGGCATTATGACCAATAAAAACATTATTATCACCTGAAGTAAGGTTTTTACCTGAATTTTTGCCAATACAAACGTTATAATCACCTGTTACACTCTCCTCATAAGCTCCTCCTAATCCTGCCGAATCACCTACAAACACATTCCCCGTTCCGTGGTCAAAATTTCCTCCTGCCTTGGATCCCACAAAGACATTCCCAGCCCCCTCCTCATAATAATCTCCCGCATGGTTCCCGATAATAACATCATCCGAACCATCAGACCTTGCACCTGCCCAGTTACCAATACACACATTCCTTTGGCCAATTAGGTTCCTGAATGCAGCAGCAGCACCAATGAAAGTATTAGATGCTCCTGTATTGCTCTGACCTGTCTGGTTTCCAATCATTACATTGTCAGACCCGTTATTATCTTCACCACAGTCACTGCCTATAAAAACATTCCTTGCTTTATTATTACTATAACCTGCATGCATTCCCACTGAAACATTGTATATTCCTGTTGCATTATTAAAACCGGCCTCATAACCCATAAATGTATTCCACCATCCCCTTGTATTACTATAACCTGATTTATAACCTAAAAATGTATTATAACTCCCCTGAATATAATAGTTTAACTCTCCCAGGTTGGAATATCCTGCCTGGTAACCAATAAAGGAGTTATAGCTACCATTTTCATTTGAGGTTCCTGCCTGATAACCCAGGAAGAGGTTACCTTCACCTATTGTATTACTGGCTCCCGCTTCATGGCCAATAAAATAATTATCAGGAGTTAAATCCAGAAAATTACTAACCGGTCCTTTTCCTTTGCCGGGAGTAAACCCTCCTACGGCAAAGCCTCCACGTGATCCTTTTCCACTATCAGTATTGTCAACATATATCCTGGTACTATCCTTGGTTACCCTGAAATATTCATTTGTCTCATCCTTTCCGGGGGTAAATCCCCCTACTGCAAATCCTCCCCTGCTTCCCTTTCCTGCTCCATCCTCAACAAACATGCGTATCCCTGAATTATATACAGCCAGAATTGTCTGCCCATCAACATTCTTCACTTCAAATAAAGCAGAATCCGGATCCATTCCTATCTGGCCCTGGATACCCAGTTTATCGAATGAAGTAATTACAGGTGCACTCAGGGCATATGGAACAGAAAGAAGTTCAGAAGTTCCAAAATCCCTTAAACCGGAACCATCAATCAAATCAATTTTGACATTTAAATAATAAGGCCCGGTGACCCAGTTTACCAACAGGGGTGTTACATCTCCCACCTTAAGGTTAAGCATACCCTCCGGGTTAGTGCTTACCCCTGACTGTATCTCTGTCCATACAGGGATACCTGTGGAACTTCCCTGCAGGATAGTGAATTGAACATTAACAACATGGTCCTTAAGCAGAGAGTTGCCATCCTTCACAACTGCCTGATAATTAAACTTATTGGGTGCCTCCTGGGCCAGCAGATTATTTAAGCTTGATTGTTGGCTGAAAAATAATACTAATAGTAAACTAACTAAAGTTTTTGTAATAGCTTTCATGAATTTTTTGTTATAAGTTAGTAGTAATAGGATTCCGCTTTCCATTGTCATTATTAATGTTAAAAAATGCTTAATAAATTCTATGCATTATCATAAAATAACATTACAATGAATACGTAAAAATAAATAAAAAGTTGTCTCCAGCTAAGGAAAAATAAGCATTGAAAGGAAACTCTTCTCAATCCTGCATTCCTATTTCATATCAAGCTGTTCTAAGAAAGTCTCCACCTTTTTCAGACGTGCTTTCAGCAAATCAATCTCCCTGTCCTTTTCTGTTATTGTTTCCTCCAATTCTGCTATTTTTAAGTGATTGGTTCTAATATTCTCATTTGAATAAAGTATTATCTTATCATAATTGATCCCTTCCGGTAAACCGTCCTCGTCGTACCAGACCAGTTTATTTAAGCCAGCTTTATCAAATTCCTCGGCTATATAACCAATCTCCCAAACATCGGGATTATCGGGACGGGTATAGGTCTTAGGAAAAACTTTCAATAATTTAGAGAAATCATCCTTCAGGTCTGTTATATTTTCCTTAAACCGCATGGATGAATTATCATAATATAATAATCCATTAGAACTATCCCATTGCAGATTTTTCCTATCACCATATGGAACTGATGAAACTCTAAGTTGCCCGTTTATTTTTACCCAATTATCTGCAAAACTACCATATATCAGGTTCCCCTCGCCAATACACAACCTCTCTGATCCTGTTTCAGAATAACCGGCACCATAGCCGATGAACACGTTTCCGTGACCTGAAGCGTTAGTATATCCAGCAACCCTGCCAATAATTACATTCTCATATCCTGACACCATATTTGCCCCGGCCTGGTCGCCAATATATACATTACTATAACCTGTTGTATTTTTTATTCCTGCAGCCATTGATATAAAAACATTGCTATAACCCGTAGTATTTACCTCACCGGCCCTGTAGCCTATGCTTATATTTCCAGCTCCTTCCGCATACCTTCCGGCATAGGGACCAAGGAATATATTATTCGCACCATTGTCATGATTCAAACCAGCATTGTAACCAATCATAATATTGTCATTGCCAGTATCATGATCCCTCCCGGCTAAATAACCCATAAAAACATTATGTGAAGACAATGAGTTATTCCTTCCGGCCTGGTAGCCAATATTAACATTACTGCTTCCAGTTGTATTGGAAAAGCCCGCCTGGTAGCCAATAAACGCATTATAACCTCCACTTGTATTATACCTTCCACTTTCCCTTCCTATAAATACATTATTGCTTGTTGTATTTGCATAGCCTGCGAGGTAACCTAAGACAACATTACTGGACCCTTTATTACTATATCCGGCCTGGTAACCCAACAATACATTATATCCTCCCGTAGTATTTAAATACCCTGTCCGGTAGCCGATAAATGCATTGTAACCTCCACTTGTATTATAGCCACCACTTTCTCTCCCAATAAATACATTATTACTTGTTGTATTATTATATCCTGCATGGTAACCCATAAAAACATTGCTGGATCCCGTAACATTTAAATATCCTGCCTGAAGGCCAATAAATGCATTATAAGTACCTGTTGTATTATACCTGCCACTTTCCCTTCCTATAAATACATTATTGCTTGCTGTATTTGCATAGCCTGACCGATATCCGATAAAGACATTACTTGCTCCAACAGTATTTGAACGACCTGCCTGATATCCCATAAAAGCATTCGTGGATCCTGATGTGTTGTACCTTCCGCTTTCAAAACCCAGGAATACATTATTGCTTGCTGTATTTGCATGGCCTGCAAGAGTCCCAAGGAATACATTATTTCCTCCGGTAGTGTTTGTGTAACCTGCCTGGTTACCAATAAATATATTATTAGGACCGGTTGTATTGGAGTATCCGGCATCATTACCCATAATAACATTTCCTGAACCGGTAGTGTTTGATCGTCCTGCTCTATAACCCATAAAAGCATTATTGCTTCCCGACCTGGTACTATAACCGGACTGATAGCCTATATAAGTATTATAATTGGGATCTGTTGAACCGTTTCCGGAATAGTATCCACTTTGATATCCCAGATAAGTATTGTAATCCCCATCAGCATTATAGTAACCTGATCTGTATCCCATAAACAGATTGTTGGCGCCTATTGTATTGTAATAACCTGCATCATTCCCTATAAACACATTACTTGAACCCGATGTATTTGAATGACCGGAGCGATACCCCAGAAACACATTGTAAGAGCCATTGCTGTTTAAGTATCCTGATTGATATCCAAAAAATGAATTGTAGTTACCTGAAATATTTGTTAATCCTGCCTGCTTACCGATAAAAGAATTCCCACCACCTATAGTGTTGGAAGTCCCGGAATAACTGCCAATAAATGAATTATCTGTTCCTGCTGTATTAGATTTACCACTTTCTATGCCTACAAAAGTATTGTTGTTTCCCGTTGCATTAGAATATCCACTCTGAACACCCAGGAAAAGGTTATTATCTCCTGTAGTATTGCTGTAACCACTCTGGTAACCAAAAAATGAATTACTACCCCCTTCCGTTGTTGCAATACCAGTCTGATATCCAAGGAAGGAATTATATACCCCGGATGTAATGGAAGAGCCACTCTCATGACCAATAAAATAATTATCAGGTGACATATTCATAAAGTCTGTTGCAGGTCCTTT
>JAOZPG010000039.1 GCA_029932855.1 Bacteroidales bacterium
ACTTTGAAAACTTTATTATAGGTGTTATAACTGTTATTATACTCCTGGCAATAATCCTTTTTATGTTCATTTAATTTTTCAAATTAATTTGTAATTTAACAAACATTGAGTAGGTTTACTACTCGAAAACGGTCAATTATCCCACCAAGCCCCGGGACTGACCAGGCGAAGCTTTGAAAATCCTTATGCTTTGTTAGATACCTTAATTACATCTAAAACCCGCGTTAAGCTGCTGATGAAGTTTTTCCTCAATAGCAGTTCAGCATCCTATTTGCGGGGACTGGAAGCTGAATTTGGCGAATCTACCAATGCCATCCGGCTTGAGCTAAACCGCTTTGAAAAGGCAGGATTACTATCTACCACAACAAAGGGCAACAAAAAGATCTTCCGGGCCAATACCTCCCATCCTCTTTTTAGTGACATCCACAACCTGCTCCTTAAGAATATCGGCTTCGACCAGATAATAGATAAGGTTGTAAATAAGCTGGGTGATGTGAATATGGTATTTATTACCGGTGACTTTGCCCGCGGCCTCGACAGCAATATCATAGACCTGCTATTTGTAGGCGACGGCATAGACAAAGAATACCTTTTACGCTTAATTGAGAAATCAGAAAGCCTGATAAAAAAGCGAATCCGTTATCTTGTATATTCTTGTGAAGAGTTTAATAATGAATATGGGGAGGAATTGAATGGTAAGGAAATGCTACTTCTATGGAAGGCATGATATTATGGTATCCTGAACCAAACCGCATCCCGGCAACTAGAATGAAAGAAAATCTTATAACATCAATAACCTGCATAAAACTGCTGATGAAGTTTTTTTTACGGTATTCAGTGGTTTAATTAGATTGAAGTAATATGCCCGAATCTAATCGTATTGAATTTAAAGAGAGACTTACAAAAGAGCTTGATATTGAAAAGGAAGTAATAGCTTTTCTAAATTACAGAGAAGGTGGTATTATCTATTTTGGGATTGATAAAAATGGAATAATCCGGGGTGTAGATGATATTGATAAAGATATGCTTAGGCTGAAGGACCGTATAAAAAATAATATTTTGCCGTCATGTATGGGATTGTTCGATGTTCAATCTGAAGATAGAGAAGCAAAGGATATAATTAGGATTACAGTTGCAAGCGGACCTGAAAAACCATATTATAAGAAAAAATATGGTATGACTGAGAAAGGCTGTTACATTAGAAATGGAACAGCTTCAGATCCTATGCCACAGAAAATGATAGAAGAGTTATTTTCTAAACGTATAAGGAATTCACTTGGTAGGATTGTGTCAAGGAAGCAAGAACTCAAGTTTGAGCAATTGAAGATTTATTATGAAGCTTCAGGGATTACTTTGAATGAACATTTTGCGAGGAATCTTGAATTGGTTTCTGACTCAGGAGGTTATAATTACGTTGCCTACCTTCTTTCCGATAATAACGCAACATCTGTTAAAGTTGCGAAATATGGAAGTAAAACCCGATTAGACTTAATTGAGAATAATGAATATGGAAATGCTTCTTTAATTAAGGCAGCAAAGCAGGTACTGGAAAAAATTGATATTGAAAACAGAACCATTACTGAGATTACATCAAAAGAAAGGGAAAGTGAAAAGTTATGGGATCCTATTGCCCTCAGAGAAGCAATAATAAATGCTTTTGTTCATAACGATTTTACAACTGAAGTTCCCCCGAAATTTGAAATATTCCCTGATAGAATTGAAATTACATCCGCAGGAGGACTGCCGGAGGGATTAAGTAAACAGGAGTTTTTCGAAGGCTATTCTGTTCCAAGAAACAAAGAGATAATGCGTGTTTTTAAGGATCTGGGCCTTGTTGAACAATTAGGCTCAGGTGTACCAAGAATTCTAAGAAGATATAAGAAAGAGTGTTTTATTTTTTCCGATAACTTTTTGCGTATGGTTTTTCCTGCTTATGGTGGTCAAGTAGGTGGTCAAGTAGGTGGTCAAGTAGGTGGTCAAGTAGGCATTTTAACAAAAAGGCAGAAAGAAGTACTGGCTTTAATAGTTGATGATCCGTCTATTTCAAGAAGAGTTTTATCAGATAAGCTTGGTATTAATGAGTCAGCTGTACAAAAGCATATTGATTCCTTGAAGAAAAAGAACTTTATTTACAGAGATAGTGAAACCACAGGTTTTTGGAGGGTCTTACAAGAAGATTAAGTATGCTTAGTTCCCTTAAAAAATCAGAAAGCCTGATAAAAAAGCGAATCCGTTATCTTGTATATTCTTGTGAAGAGTTTAATAATGAATATGGGGAGGAATTGAATGGTAAGGAAATGCTACTTCTATGGAAGGCATGATATTATGGTATCCTGAAACAAATCTTAACCTGAACAAAAAAAAATCAAGACCGACAGCTTATAACTTATGACTATTCAACAGTTAAAAACATTAATTTGATACAACTATGAATATTATGGTAGTTAAAATTAAACATTATCTTTGCATTAACTTATGATATGTTAATAGTTAACATGATAATACAGTATTAACTACGAATAATTTAATAGTTAAGACAATGGATAATTGGTTATTTTTAACAGAGCAGGAAATCTTAAAAGAAATAGGCAAAAGGCTTAAAAAAATAAGATTACAGCAAAATCTTACTCAAAAGGAATTGAGCGAGGAAGTGGGATTAAGTGTTTCAACAATTAGTCTGATAGAACAAGGTAATTCTACAACGGTTGAAAGCTTAATAAGGATTTTAATAAGATTAAATCGAATTAATGACTTAGAATCGGTATTCAGGGTTGGAGAGAACTTAGAGTTGAAGTTGAAATTTGAAAAAGCAAAATTAAAAACAGAAAGGGAAAGAGCATCTAAAAGAGTGAAATAGCTATGATCGTAGAAGTTAGGCTATATGGTGAAAGATTAGGCACAATTGAGTGGAATGATAAAAAAGGCAGTTCTACTTTTCAATATAGCAATGAAGCACTAAACAGAAGAATAGAGCCTTCTCCAATAATAATGCCTACGCAAGAAAGAATATTTACGACGAACAGAGATCATATCAACTTTCACAATTTACCTTATTTATTATCAGATTCAATGCCAGATGATTTTGGGAATATTATGATGAAAGAATGGTTAAGGCATAGGCAATTATCTATTGATGATATAAACCCTGTTGACAGATTAACCTATGTAGGCAGAAGGGGGATGGGAGCATTGGAGTATGAACCTGTAAATTATAAAGAGGATAACAATTACAATGTAAATGTTAGTGATCTATTTGAAGTTGCAAAAAAAGTTTTAGAGGGTAAGCAAGAGACTTTTTATAATGATCTGGATAAAGATAGCTTGTCAGATATTTTAAGAATAGGAAGCTCTGCTGGGGGAACAAGGGCAAAGGCTTTGATTGCTATTAAAACAGATTCGAAGAATAAAATTACTGAAATTAAACCAGGGGATATTATTCAGCCGGAAGGCTATTCTTATTGGCTTCTTAAAATAGATGGAGCTAATGGAACAACTTTAGGAGAAGGGAAAGGTCTTGGTAAAATTGAATATGCTTACTATTTATTAGCTAGAAAATCTGGTATCGAAATGTCTGATAGCATGTTATATGAAGAAAACGACAGGTTTCATTTCTTAACTAAACGTTTCGACAGAACAGATAATGGAGATAAAATACATATGCAAACCCTTGGTGCTTTAGCAGGGATAGATTATAAAATCCAGAAAGCAAGTAGTTATGAAACATTGTTTAGAGTAATGAAAAGACTTAGGCTTCCTTATAATCAACTCGAACAACAATTTAGACGGATGCTGTTTAATGTTATAGCAAGGAATCATGATGATCATGTAAAAAACTTCTCTTTTCTAATGGATAAGGAAGGTAAATGGCAAATATCTCCTGCTTACGATGTTAATTATTCATATAGTCCGGGTGGAACCTGGACAAATGTTCACCAATCATCTATAAATGGCAAATTTGATAATTTCACAAGAGATGATTTAATAAGCTTAGGTAAAACATTTGGTATCAAAAAAGCTAATCAAATATTAGAGGAAGTTATAACAGCAGTAAATCAATGGTCTGAAATAGCTGCCAGTTTAGATATACCTAAACAAGAAATTGAAGCCAGAAAAAAAGTCTTAAGAGTTAATGATTTTATTGCATCCTGAACCAAACCACAACCGGAGTATCAAGAATGGAAAAAACTCTTGAAAGTAGTATATACAAAGACTAACAAATAGATGAAATTAATTTCCGTAGTAGGGGCAAGGCCCAATTTTATGAAGATTGCGCCATTTATAAAGGCGATAAAGGAGAATAATTCGAATATAGAGAATGAAGGACAAGTAGTTGATCATATCCTTGTTCATACAGGTCAGCATTACGACCAGAAGATGAATGATACTTTCTTCAAGAGTCTGGGTATTCCTCAGGCAGATATTAACCTTGGAGTGGGATCAGGAAGTCATGCTGAGCAGGTTGGAAATACAATGATAGAATTTGAAAAGGTACTTGAGAAGGAGAAACCCGACTGGGTCGTGGTTGTTGGTGATGTGAATGCAACGCTTGCCTGTTCGGTTACTGCAAAGAAACTGGGTGTAAAGGTATGCCATATTGAGGCCGGACTGAGAAGCGGTGATATGTCAATGCCCGAGGAAATAAACAGACTTGTAACAGACAGGTTATCCGATCTTTTGCTTATTCCCGACAGGCTTTCAGGGGAGAACCTGAAGAATGAAGGAGTTGCGGATGAGAATATAAAGTTTGTCGGGAATATTATGATAGATACTCTTGAAGCTAACAAGGATAAAGCCTTGTCACTGGATATCAAAGAGATATTACAAGACAACCTTCTTGCCGGGCAAGACCATAAACTTGATGCTATTAAGGAGATATCGAATAATCCTTATGCCCTGCTTACAATGCACAGGCCATCTAATGTTGATGAGAAGGATGTATTGGCTCCTCTATTTACTTTCCTTTCTGATGAGGTAACCATGGATATGCCACTTATATGGCCGGTGCATCCGCGTACGACGCAGATGCTTAAAAAATATGGTTTGTGGGATAGGGCAATAGAAAATCCCAGGCTAATTGTTTTAGAACCCCTGGGATATCATGAAATGCTAAGGCTTAATATTGATGCCCGCATTATGCTTACAGACAGCGGCGGGTTGCAGGAAGAATGCTGTGTGCTTGGTACTCCCTTCTTGACACTTCGCTGGAA
>JAOZPG010000031.1:141-18055 GCA_029932855.1 Bacteroidales bacterium
TACAAACTGAGCCGGTTATTCGCAACACAATGTTACTCATGAGCTCGTCGCTTTGTTCCTCGGTTCACTCTCACATAATTCAAATAGAAATTATGTTCGGTTAGTTTTGGTACAAACTGAGCCGGTTATTCGCAACACAATGTTACTCATGAGCTCGTCGCTTTGCTCCTCGGTTCACTCTCACATAGTATTACAACTATTTGGTTATATAACAACTTTAAGAGGTTGTATGAAAGTGTTGTAAAGATCAAAATGGCTTCTTCTCCTGGTAGGTTTCTCTCCAATAAAGCTAATACATTATCTGAGTTGGATTAAAAAAAAACGGAGATTTTACTCTCCGTTTTGCTCCTCATCTTGGACTCGAACCAAGGACCCTCTGATTAACAGTCAGATGCTCTAACCAACTGAGCTAATGAGGAATGTTTTTTAGCGTGGCAAAAATAACCGCTTTTAACCAATTAAACAATATATTTCCTGTAAAAACTTTCATTTTAGTGGAAAAAAGTATAAAAATGAAAGCGCACAGGGATGATCATATAATTTTATTAATAGAATTCATCATATTGTATTCAAAATAACCGAACATAATTTCTTCTAAATTATGTGAGAGCGCAGCGGCTCAGTTTGTACTCAAACTAAACATTGTGTACGTTTGTCTAAAAATTTAGCAATTAATATTATGAGTAAAATCCTGGGATTGGGAAACGCACTGGTAGACGTATTGATAAGACTTAATAATGACATGACCCTTAAGGAGTTAGCTTTGCCCAAGGGAAGTATGCAACTGGTAGATGATAAGAGATCGGCAGATATACTGAAATACACAAAAAATTTTGAAAAAACATTAAGTTCAGGCGGATCGGCAGCAAATACTATCCAGGGCCTGGCCAGACTGGGGGTAGATACAGGCTATATAGGAGCGGTTGGCAGTGATGAATATGGAGAGTATTTTAAGAGAGACCTTGAGAATTATAATATTAACACCTACCTGAATTACAGAGAAACAAGGACTGGTTATGCAACTGCTTTTATTTCGAAAGATTCAGAAAGGACCTTTGCTACTTACCTGGGGGCTGCTCTGGAGCTTAGTGCAGAGATGTTAAATGAAAAGCAATTCTCGGGATACGATTATTTTCACTTTGAAGGATACCTGGTTCCTAATTATGATCTTGTTATCAGGGCACTCAAGTTTGCAAAAAACCGTAATACATTTGTTTCTATAGATCTGTCGAGTTATAATATTGTTGAAGAAAACCTCGATTTCCTGAAAAAATTAATCCCTGAATATGTGAATATGGTATTTGCCAATGAAGAGGAAGCCAGGGCACTTACTGGAAAAGAACCCGAGGAAGCTCTGAAAGAGATATCTGAGATGTGTGATATAGCTGTTGTTAAGATAGGCAGTAAAGGGTCTTTGATAAAAAGGGGCGATAATATTTTCAGGACGGGCATTATTGATGTGAACAGTAGTGATACAACAGGAGCAGGTGATCTTTATGCTTCAGGTTTTATTTATGGACTTACAAAAAGCCTGGCACTTAATAAATGTGGTCAGATCGGGGCCATATTGTCAGGGAAAGTCATAGAAGTGACAGGAGCCAGAATGGATGATTCTCAATGGCAACAAGCTATAGCCATGGTGGATAAGGAATTAAAATAGACCATGTATTTCAGCATCGATTTTGTCTATAACCTCTCTTAGGTGATCATTATTACTGGGAAAATTATAATGATCGGCTTCAATGATCAGCATTTTACCCAGGGTGTAAGCTTCAGCCCAGGCTTCATATCTTTCATTCAGTCGTTTCAGATAATCTAGCCTTATATTATCTTCATACTTTCTGCCCCTGTTTTGTATCTGGTTTACAAGTGTTGGGACCGATGCCCTTAAGTATAATATCAGGTCTGGCGGTTTTATCAAGCTGCTTATTAAATTAAATAATGTAAAATAATTTTCAAAATCACGGGTTGACATTAAACCCATAGCATGCAGGTTAGGTGCAAATATATAAGCATCTTCATAGATGGTGCGATCCTGTATAACAGTGTTCCCTGATTTTCTGATATCTATTACCTGGTTAAACCTGCTGTTAAGGAAGTATATTTGTAGGTTAAAAGACCATCTCTGCATATCTTCATAAAAATCATTCAAATAAGGATTGTCATCTACATCTTCATAATGTGGTTGCCAACCATAATGTTTTGAAAGTAATTTTGTAAGAGTTGTTTTCCCTGAACCTATATTACCCGCTATTGCTATATGCATTTTTTTATAAATTAAATCTTAAAAAAAGCCCCATAAGAGTTTGTACCGGTAAATATACATAAACAGCATAATATTATAATGTATAAAATGTTATCTGCAGTAGAAAACCAGTTTATAAAGCATACTATTTCTTTAAACGCTTATCAATTTCGATTAAAGCTTCAACAAATTTTCTATCATTTGAAAGACGTGGAAACTTATTCTGACCTCCGAGTTTACCATGATCATTAAACCAATTATAAAAAGTACCCTTTTTCAATTTCCTGATAATTGGCTTTACCAATGTAATGTCCTTATATCTCTTGGCTTCATAGTCTGAATTAACAGACATTAAGCCATGGTCTAACATTTCTGAAAAATAATCTATATCATCCGGTTCCCTGGCAAATTCAATGACCCATTCATGAGTGCCTTTTTGATTATCTCCCATAAATACCGGAGCGGCAGAGTATTCAGTGATCTGTGCATTTGTCTTATTGCATGCTATGGAAAGAGCTTTCTCCGCATTCTCAATAATAATTTCTTCCCCAAATGCATTCATGAAATGTTTTGTGCGGCCTGAGATATAAAATTTATGTGGGAAGACACTTGTAAATATTATTGTATCTCCTATAAGATATCTCCATAAGCCACCATTTGTTGAAATAACAATTGCATAATTCACGCCTGGAATTACTTCTCCTATGCCATATGTGGCAGGAGAATCTGAGTCAAACTGATCCATTGGTATAAATTCGAAGAATATACCATAATCCAGCATTAATAACATATTCTTGTCTGAAGGATCATTCTGTATACCAAAGAAACCCTCAGAAGCATTATATGTATCCATATACTTCATATGGGAACTGGGAATAAGCTTCTCAAATTGTTTCCTGTAAGGTTCAAAGTTAACACCTCCATGAATAAATAGTTCCAGCCTGGGCCATACTTCCAAAAGATTATTTTTCCCTGTATATTCGAGGATGTATTTAATAAGTACAAGATTCCATGAAGGTACACCTGCCAGGTTAGTTACATTTTCATTAATTGTATGCTTGGTAACTTCCTCCAGCTTCTTATCCCATTCATCCATCAAAGCTATTTGTGATTTAGGTGTCCTGAGAAACTCAGCCCAGAATGGCAGGTTTTCAATCAAAATAGCAGATAAGTCACCGTAGAATGACTGGTTAGAGAAATTGTTTATCTGATGACTGCCTCCAAGTGTAAGTCCTTTTCCTGAAAAGATCCCGGTATCAGGATTGTTATTGGTATATATTGCAAGAACATCTTTACCACCCCTGAAATGGCAGCTCTCTAAACACTCTTTACTTACAGGAATGAATTTACTCTTGTCTTCAGTAGTTCCGGAAGATTTTGCAAACCATTTAATTTCTCCGGGCCAGAGAAGGTTTTTTTTACCATTCCTGAGCTTTTCAACATATGGTTTTATCTGGTTATAATCCTGCAATGGGACCCTCTCCCTAAATTCTTTTCTGGTTTTAATAGATTTGAAATCATATTCCTTCCCATATTCCGTATCACGGGCCGTGTAAAGTAATTTCCTTAGTTCTTCTTCTTGAACTTCTACGGGATATTCCTTAAATAATTCAATCTGGTGTATGCGTTTTATGTTGAACCAGTTCAGTATAGGTGGGAGAAAAGGCATCAGTAATTATTCAAGATTTAATAGGAAAAGTAAATTTAATAATTTCAGAACTAAATGAACGGATCATGAACTTTTTTAATTAAAAATTAACTTTATTGAGTTCGCAAGCCTGATTCATTTGTTAACGATGAGAAGAAAGTTTAATAAAACTTAAGAAAGATTGATGAATAATTAGTTATGGAATACTTCCTTTAAGATCTTTATAGATTTTAATCCGGAAACATTTTGTTCCTGAAGTTTATAATAATCAATTATCTGATCAAGCATATCACTCCTTGCTTCATTAGTAAGTATAAGATCATGCAAATTATTAAGATTGTGTTGCAGGATACTTTTAAATAGTAAAGTTTGTGATTGTGTCAGGTAAAATGGATGATTGGGAGGAGAATCCCTGAACTCTCCATCTTTCAGGTCGAAACAAAAAGGATGAGCTATTCCACTTGTGTTTGGATAGAAACCAAGAAAGCGAGACAGTTTTATCAGAAAAATCAGATGAAAGTTTGAAATTCCCGAATCACAATGATCAAGGATTTGCAATGAACTTATCAGGAATTCAAAAAGTTCAGTTTCTTTTTCTTCGGTTTTTAAACATAAGTAGAGTATCTCGGCAATAAAAAGTACTATACTGCTTTTGATAAAACTGTGAGGAATGGAGATATATGGTTTAAAGTTTTTGGCTTCTTTTATCCTGTGAATAGATTGCCTTGGTTTATAATACAATTCAAGATCAAGAATATATAAAGGCTGGAACAGTGCTGCTTTCTCATTTCTTGTTTTTCCTCTTAAACCCTGTATTAATAAACTCTGGCGTCCCAGTTCAGCAGTAAAAGCCTGAACTATAAGTCCGTTTTCACCATATTTAATATGGTGTAGAACAATTCCTTTGGTTTTAAGAATCATTAAATTTAATGCTCAAAAGAGATTTCAATGATAATTATTAAGTATTATCACAGAAGTTAAATAATTTTCCGACGAATTAACTAATTTTATTAATCAATATCCGGGCAGACATAATGAGTCCCTGTTTAAAGATAGTTTTTTTGTTATAAATAGAAAACGGACTTAAATTCAAGGAATTTAAAAACTGAAAAATTCATATAATGAATGTCAGCAAAGAAAAAGAACTTGTTAAACGAATCTCAAAACTGGCAAAACAAAATCAGGATCTTGAAGCCAGGATAAAAGATATCAAAGAGCTGAATGAAAAACTTCAGAAAGAGAATGAAAAATACAAAAACCTTGTTTCAAAACTAAAACCGGGTAAGATTACTGATATTACTGATGATAAAGCTTCAGCATCATTGAAATTCAATATGGTAACGGTCTTTATGGCTGATATTCATGGCTTTTCGGGGGTTCAGGGAGATATGGATTCAGCTGCTTTAATGGATGAGCTGGATGAGATATTTTATGAATTTGATACTACTGTAAAAGCGCTGAACATTGAAAAGATAAAAACGATTGGAGATACTTATATGTGTGCCGGGGGAATACCGGTGAAAAATATTACTAATCCGGTTGAAGTTGTTCTGGCCGCTCTTAAAATGAAGAATTTTATAAAGAACAATGAGATAGAGAAGGAAAAGAAAGGGAGAAATAACTGGAAAATTAAATTTGGGATACATACCGGTCCTGTTACCGCCAATATTTCAGGAAAAAGGAAAATTTCTTTTGATATTAAGGGTGACACCGTAAACACTACAAGTCGTATTGAAGCAAACTCTGAAGATGGTAAAATTATAATATCAGTCATGACATATGAACTGGTAAAAGAATTTTTCACATGTGAATATTATGGCAAGATGCCGGTGAAATACAAAGGGGATGTTGACCTTTATGAAGTAATAGGCCTAAAACCGGAGTTTTCTGTCGATGGTAAAGGACTGGAAACCAATCATAATTTCTTTATTAAGTTCGGGTTAATACAGTTCACAGATATCCAGGAAATAATTCTTGATAAACTTGAAAAGGAGTTACCATCTTCCCTTTATTATCATAATGTTAAGCATACA
Organism: Bacteroidales bacterium; assembly: GCA_029932855.1. Taxonomy (GTDB): domain Bacteria; phylum Bacteroidota; class Bacteroidia; order Bacteroidales; family VadinHA17; genus JAYEGO01. The sequence continues at coordinate 6,068 of JAOZPG010000031.1, forward strand.
GTTGATGTTGTTACTGAGGTTGAGCTTATTGGTTGGGGAGAAGGGGTCTCAGATGAGGAAATTCTTTTGTTGAAAACGGCTGGTTTATTTCATGATGCCGGACATACAATCGAATATGATAATCATGAATACCACGGTACCTTGCTGGCCAGGGAAATGTTACCTAAATACGGTTATACTCCTGAAATGATAGACCATATATGTGAGATTATTATGGCAACAAAGTTACCACCCCAGCCTAAAAATCTGTTAGAAGAGATAATATGCGATTCAGATCTTGATTACCTTGGGAGGAGTGATTTTATTCCTGTGTCTAATACTTTATTTAAAGAACTTAAGGAGCAGGATAAGATTGGATCATTAAATGACTGGAATAAGCTGCAGGTGAAGTTCATATCTTCACACCAGTATTTTACCAAAACAGCAAGAAATCTGAGGGAAGTTAATAAGCAGAAGCAGATTGAAAGAATATCCAGCCTTATTGTTGAAGATTAAAATTTCAGGTATGATCTGAGACCTAGTTAATAAAAAGGATCTTTGTTACGAATGTTTCAGATCCGTCATTATTGCTTATAAAAACCAGGTACACGCCAGTGCTTGCTCTCTTCCCAAAAGAGGTTTTACCATCCCAGATAGCCTGGCCGCCCAATGCTTTGGTTTTAAATATCAGGTTTCCGTTAATATCAGTGATCTTTACATCAGCATCAGTTACTAGCCCCGTTATTGTCACAGGGCCTGAGTAGTCTTCCCTGACCGGATTTGGAAATACATAAACCATGGTCATTTTTGAAACACCGGCAGTGGCTTCTCCGCGGTAGGAATAAATTCCTTCATCTGTACCGATAAATACTTCCCCGGATTTTTCGTTTATTGCTATTGATGTTATCCAGTTTGAAGACAGGGGACTGTTTTCAGAGTTAAAACTTGCAAGTGTTTCAATGCCATCTGCAGATTGCAGGAAAATACCTGCTTCTTCAGTTCCTATCCATTTTCTGTTTGCACCATCAATTACTATTGAAGTAATTCTTTCCGTACTTAACAGATAATCAGCAAGTCCGCTGTTATCATCCCTTGGAATTTTAATTCTTTGAGCAATCATACTACCCCCTTCCAGGGCTTCTTCCGGATTATACAAAACAACAGGACCAAGATTTGTTCCAATCCATATTGTGCCGTCAAGATCCTGGCTAAGACAATTTATACTGTTAAAACTATTTCCTTCATCGTCTTTAAGGTAAATAAGTCGCCGGTTATCATCTGCTTCATAGTCAGTTGTCCCGGAGTTGTTAAATACCAATAGCTTGCTTTCACGAGGGATAGTGATCCATTTATCATTATTTTCTGTTTCATAAATGGGACCAACAACAACATTGCTTATTAAACCATTGAAATGCAAACTGTTCCAATCTCCTGACGGAGACAGTACCGATACAGGATCATTTACCTGGCTGTTTGTTATCCACAGGTTTTGAGAATTATCGAATAAAAGTCCACAGGTCCTTACAACATTCTGGTCTGATTGTAAAGCTTGTAATGAACTATTTGATGACTTGAATTTATTAATAAGTTTTCCGGAACCCGATATTTCCAGTAATCCTTCACCCCAACTGGCAGCATAAATATGATCAGGATTTACAGGAGAGGGTATGATATTTACAATATCTATGGCTTCAGGAATAATATTATTTTGCCACTTTCCGTTTGAGAATTTAAAGAACTCTCCATGAATCCAGTTATTTGACCATGTATCTGTAATTGCTCCACCTGCAACAAAGAGAGTATTGTCCTGGTGTAACAATGTAAAAGCATTTTTAGTATAAGGTCCTTCCGGAGTAAGATAATCGAAGGAAACAAAATCTTTGGTTCGGAATAGGCCACTTTCATTATCAGCTATCCACAGATTTCCTGATTCATCAAGAATTGAATAATAAGGTTCCGGATTTGACCACCCATATTTGTTAATTTCTGTTATCAGGTCAAGATTATCATCATAAATGAGAATTTTTCCATTTCCATTTACAGTAAGTTTGGAATTGCTCACGGAAAGGCTTTCTATTTTTCCATTGTTGTGTGTGAAAAATGACCATGTAACATTATTAAATAGATATACTGAGTCGATATGATTGCTTGTGTTCGTATGGTTAGTAAGGATTTGCTCATCTATTGATACTATTGTATTAAAATTGCCTGATGCTCCCGGAATCCCGCTTACCTTTTGCCAGTGGGTATAATCAACAAGCAAGGGGTCTTTAATATCGGCAGTTAATAAACCATGTTCTGTAGCGGCCCATAAAGTTGAGGCCTGCAATGCCAGTTCAAATACACGGACATAAGAGCCATATTCACCGATATAGTATGTTTCTTTAACTTCTCTTCTTTCAAGATCAAGGACAACAATACCAAAGTCGCACGACAAATAAGCAAGATTTTCTATAAAGAGTGCATTATTAATAGCCTTCATACCGGGAATTACAGCCCGGTATATGTCTGATATATTAAACACATGCATATTTTCAATAAGATCGAGATTACCATTCTGATAAGCTACCAGGAGCAGATTATTCCATGGTGAGAATTTTGCAAATGATATTTTTGTGTCTGACAAGCCCTGAACCTGAGAGAATTTTGAAAGTTCAGAAGTATTTATGTTGTAAGTAATTAATGCAAATTCTGTTGTTGCAACGATCATTTTATCAGTTGCTGATACACAAATAGAATGATTATATGGCAGATAGTCTCGCCATTCTCTGACTGCAACCTGGGCGTTTAAAGCCTGACTGATAAGAAAAAGATAAATAAATAATGAATAGTTTAACCTTATCACTTATTTTAATTTCAATATGGATATTTTAAAGAAATAACGAAAGCTTCGGTATTATATTTTTATCATTATAATAAAAATAAATTAAATTGAATTGAATTGAATTGAATTGAATTGAATATTCTTTTACTAAGTTAAGCTTCTGGCTCCTTAATAAGTATTTACTCGCTGTAAAAATTAATATGAGATAAATATCCTTTTTATGAAAAGGCTAAAATGAATGATCCAGGAAGGCTATTAATTTTTTTATTGCGATTGCTCTATGACTAATAAGATTTTTTTCATAAAGATTCATTTCAGCAAAAGTTTTTGTATAATCTTCCGGTAGGAACACTGCGTCATAACCAAACCCGCCCCTTCCTCTTGGTTCAGAGCATATTGAACCATTTACAATTCCTTCAAAACTAAGGATTTTTTTATTGGTAATAAGACTGATTACTGTCCTGAACCTTGCTTTTCGGTTAGTAATACCCTGAAGATTTGCGAGCAATTTTTTTATGTTATCTTCAGAATTTCTCTGTTCGCCAGCATATCTGGCAGAAAATATTCCAGGTTCATTGTTTAATGTTTCAACCTCGAGTCCCGTATCATCAGCAAAAGTGTTAATTCCAAATTTGTCAAATATAAATCTGGCTTTCTCATATGCATTTTCGTCCAGGCTATTGCCGGTTTCAGGGATATCATCATAGAACCCAATATTTTTCAGATTGAGTAGTTCTATTCTTGGTGGTAATTCAGGTTTAATTTCAATTATTTTATTGAAATTATGGGTAGCGAAAAGAAGTTTCATTAGCCTCCCATAGCTGAAAATCCCTGAGATCTTCTTAATTCGGGATTTGGATTTACACACATAACAGGTATTTTCTCCTTGTTTGCAATAGTTTCCTGTTCATTTGCTCCAAGAGCAAAATCTGCAAGATTTATATCCCTGGTCGTCATAATGAGTATAAGATCTGCATCTACCTGTTTTGCAAACTCAATAGTTTCTTTTGAGAATTTCTTTTTTCCGGGAGCAGTGTGTATTTCGTAATTTATATTCTTGGAATCGAAGTATTTTCTGGCAAATGTTGTATTGGATTGCACTTTTGCCTTAAATGCTTTATCCTTAACATCTTGTTTAAGAAAATAAAATTTTGTCTGGTAATAACTTGCCAGATAGTTAACCCAAGTATTTTTTTCTTTGTTTTCTGACCTGAAATCAATTGGAAAGACAATCTTTTCAAATTTCTTTTTTGCAGGTGGTCCCTGAACGATTATATATGGAACACTAGAGTTTACAATAACTTTCAAAGCACGACTTCCGGTAAGTTTCTGAACACCTCTAACGCCATGTGTTCCCATTACAACCAGGTTGGCATTCATTTCATCGGCAATTTCACTAATCTCCGAAAAAATACTTCCAACCTTAACAATATAACTGGGTTTAATAAAATGTTTTTTGAAAAAATCTTCTGAAATTTCCTTACATTTTGCTTCGGCGGCTTCAATCTCTGTTTCTTTTTTTACTATATGGATAATAGCGATTTCATTTTCCATAGTTTGGGAGATGATCATGGCATTTTCTAATGCATAGTCACCTACTTCTGTAAAATCATGGGGAACTAAAATGGTATGTTTACCTGTATTCATCAGATTTAAATTTTAATATTATCACTCTACCGGGACTTGCTTAAAAAATTATTTTAAATTTGATAAACCTAACCGTTCAGCTTATTTGGTTTTACAAGTTATGAATTTTATTAAAAAATCAAATTATTCTTATCATTTTTTTTTATTTCTGACACTTGGCTTATTTATTTCAAATAATTCACGTGGGAGAGAGAATATAAGATTCGTACAGCCGGAGGTTCAGCTAATTATATTCAGGCATGGTTCCGATATGATTAAGTATCCCGGGAGGGCTTTATTATTTTATGATACAACAGGACAATCGGAACAATTTAATATTCCTTACGAATATAATTCGGTTATATTTCTATTAGATACATTAGGAACCAACCGGGGATTGCTTTACAGGTTTTTTCTTGAAGGTCATGAGCATGACTGGCAGGATGCCGTTCCTTATGCTATTAAAGAATATTCGAATCTATCTCCCGGTTATTATAGTTTCCATGTAGGATTGGGCAGGGATGGGAAGGATAATCGCCATATTGCTATATATAAATTTAGGATATTAAAGCCTTTTTACCGTACTGGCATTGCCTGGTTTCTTTACCTTGTGTTAGCCATTCTTATGTTTATTACTTTTCTGAAGATTCAGAATTTTCGTTTTGCTAAAGAAAAGTTCAGGTTGGAGCGGATAATTAACGAGCGGACCGATGAATTAGTAAAGGAGAAAGATAAGTCTGAAAGACTTCTTGCAAATGTTTTACCCAGGGACACGGCTAATGAGCTGAAAACCAAAGGAAAAGCAAGCAAGAAAAAATATAAGATGGTTACGGTTTTGTTTTCAGATATACAGGGATTTACTAAGATAGCAGAACAGATGAATCCGGAAAAATTAATAGATGAACTAGATAGTTTTTTCTTTCATTTCGATTCGGTTGTAGAGAAATTCAATACTGAAAAAATAAAAACCATTGGTGATGCTTATATGTGTGCCGGGGGCATTCCTGAAAAAAACAGGACCAACCCGGTTGAAGTTGTAATGGCAGCACTTGAGATGCAACAATATATGGCAGATCTCCATGAACAGGCAAGAAAGGATAAAACCAATATCTGGGATATAAGAATTGGAATACATACAGGTTCTGTCATAGCTGGTGTTGTAGGGCACAAGAAATTATCTTATGATATATGGGGTGATACGGTAAATACAGCCAGCAGAATGGAATCTTCGGGTGAAGCGGGTAAGGTAAATATTTCAGGATCCACATACCAGTTGGTTAAAGATTTTTTTATATGTGATTACAGGGGAAAAATGCCGGTAAAGTATAAAGGCGAGATAGATATGTATTTTGTGAAAGGAATAAGACCGGAATTATTAAATAGGGAAACAGCTACGCCAAATAAAGAATTTGTAATAAATCTACAAATGTTGCGGCTTAATGATCTTGAAGATAATATCCTTGAAAAAATTGATGTCGAAGCAGGAGATAAATTAAAATTTCATAACCGTAAGCACACAGTTAATGTTTATACACAGGTAGAGTTATTGGCAAGGGCTGAAAAAGTGAAAGAAGAGGATATATTGTTACTAAGGACTGCCGGACTCATGCATGATATTGGCTACCTTTCAGAACCTGAAAATCCTTTGCAGGCTTCGTGCGATATAACAAAAAGCCTCTTACAGTCATATAAATACAGTGAAGAACAGATAGACAAAATATGTAAATTAATAAAGGCTACTTCAAATGATTATGGTGCCAGGAATCTGCTTGAAAAGATCATATATGATGCTAACATGAATTATATGGGAAGAATTGATTTTCCAGAGATCTCATTAAATATATTTCTTGAGTTAAAAGCTTTTAATAAGGTCGGTTCATTTATTGAATGGAAAAAGGGTTATGCCGAGATACTTAAAACACATGAATTTTATACAGAAACAGCAAAATTGCTTAGGGATGTTGACAAGAAAGAGCAATTAAAGAAGCTTGATTCATTAAAAGAACCTGGTTAAATAACATATTTATCTCCTTGTAATTATTTTAAGCTTTCTTTAACTTTCCTCAATGAAAGATTGTTAGGTAAAGGCTTGTATTTAATTGTTAAAAACATCAAAAATGGAAAATATAAACTGGGAAAATCTACCATTTGGTTATATGAAAACCAATTTTAATGTCAGGTGTTATTATAAAGATAATAAATGGGGCAGTCTGGAACTGAGCTCTTCAGAAAGGCTGGATATTCACATAGCTGCAACATGTCTGCATTATGGTCAGGAAGCATTTGAAGGACTGAAGGCGTTCCGTGGGAAGGATAATAAGATAAGACTTTTCAGGTGGAGGGAAAATGCTCAAAGAATGATTTCTTCATCAAAAGGGATTCTTCTTGCTGAAGTTCCTGAAGATTTATTTGGTAAAGCAATTTTTATGGCGGTTAATGAAAATAAAGAGTTTGTGCCACCATATGGGACAGGAGCTGCCTTATATGTAAGGCCACTGATACTTGGTACTGGGCCTGAGGTTGGAGTTAAAGCTGCTTCAGAATATTTATTCCTGGTTTTTGTGAGTCCGGTAGGGCCGTATTTCAAGGAAGGATTTAAACCGGTGGACATGATGATAAGTCGCGAACATGACCGGGCAGCTCCTCTTGGAACAGGAAATATTAAGGTGGGAGGTAATTATGCCAGCAGCCTGTTTATTATGAAAGAAGCACATGACAAGGGCTATGCAAATGTTCTCTTTCTTGATTCAAAAGAAAAAAAGTATATAGATGAATGTGGCCCGGCAAACTTTTTTGGGATTAAGAATAATACATATATCACTCCGAAGTCTCCATCCATTCTTCCTTCAATAACTAACAAGAGTCTTATGCAATTGGCCAAAGATCTTGGTCTGAAAGTGGAGAGAAGGAATATTCCTGTTGAAGAACTTGATAGCTTTGAGGAAGCAGGTGCCTGTGGCACTGCGGCTGTAATAAGTCCTATAAAGAAAATTATAGATCCTGCCACAGATAAAATATATTCCTTTGGGAATGGAGAACCCGGACCGGTTTCAACGAAGTTGTATAATCGTTTGCAGGCTATTCAGATGGGAGATGTTCCTGATAAGAATGGCTGGGTAGATATTGTTAAATAGGTTGAATTTTGCCTCAGCGATGGCTTGAAGATAATTCTTATCTTTGCAAACTTAATAATCGATTATCTGATGAGAGGAAAAGATCCAGGCTTTACAAGGAGAAGAATAACCAGTTCATATTTTTCTTCAATAATAAGTATATCCCTGGTATTGTTTATGGTTGGGTTAACCGGGTTATTACTTTTAAATGCAAGAACTTTATCAGATTATGTTAAGGAAAGCCTTAATATATCAGTTATTTTAAAGGAAAATACCAGGGAAGTTGATATTAGGAGGTTGCAAAAAAATCTTGATGCTTCCGACTGGGTGAAATCAACAAAATATGTATCGAAAGAAGAAGCTGCAGCGGACTTACAGGAAGAGTTGGGTGAAGATTTTTTAAATTTTCTCGGGTATAATCCATTGCTTGCTACTATAGATGTATATTTATATGCTGCTTATGCTAACCCTGACAGCATTTCTTTTATTGAAAGTTCGCTAATGGAGTATTCTGATGTTAAGGAGGTTTACTATCATGAATCATTGGTATTTTTAATTAATGAGAATATCAGGAAAATAAGTATTTCGATATTGATATTTTCACTTTTTTTGTTTGTTGCGGCTCTTACCTTAATTAATAATACTATTAGGCTAACGATTTATTCTAAAAGGTTTATTATAAATACAATGCAACTGGTGGGAGCAACCAGGTCCTTTATAAGAAAACCCTTTTTGAAAAGAAGTGCTTATCATGGTATTGTTGCTGCATTACTGGCAAATATATTTATAGGAGGTATTGTATATATAATTCAGAATGAATATCCACAGGTAATGAAATTGCAGGATTTAAAAGAACTTATCTTTTTGTCAGTAGTTATTATCTTGTTTGGTATTGTTCTTAATTATTTTTCCACTTTTTTTGCAGTTTCAAAATACCTTAGGATGGAAGAGGATGATTTGTTTTATTAATCTGAAAATAAGGAATGGTTTTAAAAGAAAAGACAAACAAGCAAGAAGGTAGTTTTCCCCTGTCTAAAGAAAATTATATACTGATTGCTATTGGATTTGTAATTATTCTCCTGGGTTTTCTCCTGATGATAGGTGGGAATCCGGATAATCCGACTGAATTTAGCATGGATATTTTTAGCTTCAGGAGAATTACTCTGGCACCTGTAATTATTTTGTTTGGATTTGCATTTGAAATCTGGGCAGTAATGAAGAAGTCCGGAAAAAAGGGATAAATGAATATAGTTGAAGCATTAATCCTTGGCATTGTTCAGGGGCTTACCGAATTTTTACCTGTTAGCAGTAGTGGTCATCTTGAACTTGGGAAGACTCTGCTTAATACAGATTTACATGAAAATATTCAGTTTTCAATTGCCGTACATGGAGCTACTGTTTTAAGTACAATAGTGGTTTTCAGGAAAGAACTTTTGCGCTTAAGCAAAGATTTTTTCAGTATCAATAGAAATGAGGGATCTCAATATGTCTGGAAGTTATTATTCTCCATGATCCCCGTTGGATTGCTTGGTGTATTTTTTTCTGATGAGATTGAGTCCTGGTTTTTTGGTAATCCGAAAATGGTTGGAGGGATGTTGATACTTACTTCAATTGTCCTGGCTCTTACCAGGCTGGCTCCGGCAGGTAAACGGCAGATCAGCTTCCAGAGTGCTTTTATTATTGGAATAGCACAGGCTCTTGCAGTTATTCCTGGTATTTCCAGGTCGGGACTTACAATATCTACAGGATTATACATGGGGCACAAGAAAGGAGACATAACCCAGTTTTCTTTCTTAATGGTGATTCTGCCTATTCTTGGAGCTAACATGCTGGAAATCTTTAAAGGAGGATTTACTATGAATGAAGATATCAGCCTTATGGCATTAATTACAGGCTTTGCTTCAGCATTTATAGCCGGACTTTTTGCTTGTAAGTGGATGTTAACAATAGTTAGAAAAGGGAACATATATTATTTTGCGCTTTATTGTCTAATAATCGGAATATTGGCACTTGTCTTATTATAAGCAGCTTATACTTAATTGAGAAATGGATAATTCAGAGATTGCTAATATATACTCAGAAGGACAGGTGTTGATGTTTGATAAACCCCTTGGTTGGACATCCTTTGACCTGGTAAAGAAAGTTAAAAACCTTATAAGAAACAGATATGAAATAAGAAAGCTTAAAGTAGGTCATGCAGGAACTCTTGACCCGCTTGCTTCCGGATTGTTAATAATCTGCACAGGAAAAGCTACAAAAAAGATACAGGCTATACAGGGCATGGATAAGGAATATATAGCCACTTTTACATTTGGTAATACAACCCCTTCCTATGATCTTGAAACAGATTTTGATAAGGAATATCATATTGATCATATTACCGAGGAGTTAATAGCTGGTATTATTCCCCGGTTTATAGGTGAACAGGATCAGGTGCCTCCGGTTTATTCAGCTAAAAATATAAAAGGGAAAAGGGCTTATGAATATGCAAGAAAGGGCCAACATATTGAATTAAAACCAAGCAGAATAAATATATATAATATACAAATCCTTAATTTTTTACTTCCCGAACTGACATTAAGGATTAAATGCAGCAAAGGAACTTATATCAGGTCTCTTGCCAGGGATTTCGGGCATGCTTTAAATAGTGGAGCTTTTTTATCAAAATTAATCAGGACACAAATAGGTGAATATCAGGTAGATGATGCTATGAGTATAGATTATTTTCAAAAAAAATTGGAAAAAACTGAACAAATTTGAATTTGCTACGTATAAGGTACCTACTTATCAAGATAGTAGAATTATTTTAAGAAAGTCATTAAAGAGCTGACATAGCTCAACCAAACAATAAACATAGATTTGCCAAGGAAGGATTATAAATAATATTAAAAAAATAACGGATGAAATTATCACAATACAAGTATAACTTACCGGAAAAACTGATTGCACAATATCCCGCAGAGAACAGGGATGAATCGAGGTTAATGATTCTGAACAGAGCAACAGGTAAGATTGAACATAAGGTTTTTAAGGATGTTCTTAATTATTTTGATGACCAGGATGTTATGGTTTTTAATGACACGAAGGTTTTCCCGGCAAGATTATATGGAAATAAGGAAAAGACCGGAGCAGAAATAGAGGTTTTTCTCTTAAGGGAACTAAACAAAGAACAAAGATTATGGGATGTGCTGGTGGATCCGGCGAGGAAAATCCGTATAGGCAATAAGCTTTACTTTGGTGAAGATGATATTCTTGTTGCAGAGGTGATTGACAATACTACTTCAAGAGGCAGAACACTTAGGTTTTTGTTTGACGGCGATTATGATGAGTTTAAAGACATACTTTATAAACTTGGTGAGACACCTCTCCCAAAGTTTATTAACCGGGAGGCTGAGCCAGAAGATATGGAGCGTTACCAGACAATCTATGCAAAGAATGAAGGAGCTGTTGCAGCACCGACTGCCGGTATGCATTTTAGCAGGGAACTTTTAAAAAGACTTGAAATAAAGGGTGTGAATTTTGCTTATATCACTTTGCATGTCGGCCTGGGTAATTTTCGTACAGTTGATGTTGAGGACCTTACAAAGCATAAGATGGATTCAGAACAGATATTCATCTCAGATGAGGCTACTGATATTATCAATACCGGCAAAAAGAATAAAAAAAATATATGTGCTGTTGGCACAACAGTACTTCGAACGCTTGAAAGTTCTGTTTCAACCAATGGTTACCTGAAACCATTTGAGGGTTGGACAAACAAGTTTATTTTTCCTCCTTATGATTTCAATGTTCCTTCAAAAATGATTTCTAATTTTCATCTCCCCTACTCTACATTGTTAATGATGGTATCTGCTTTTGTAGGCTATGATTTCATTTTTGAAGCATACAGGATAGCCATCAAGGAGAAATACAGGTTTGGAACATACGGAGATGCAATGCTGATATTATAGAGATATTTCTTATACTGAAAAAGGAGCCGTCTTAAAACAAATTAAGATGGCTTTTTTCTTTTCAGGCAACATCTGTTATCCCCGGCACTATTAAGGCCAGGTTGACTTATTAAGCCATTTATTTCACTTTTTTTATTTCATTTTCCCGTGTCGAAAAAAAGTATTTGGGATAAATAACTTATTGTCACTTATTACGTAGAAGCTACTAATAAGATAAAGTATTAAGACAGAATCATATAGAGTTGACAGGGTGTAACAAATAGCAAACACAGTTTTTGAGCAAGTAATGCCTCAGCAAAACATAAAAAACTTATATTTAAAGTTTGCATTAAATTCTGGGTAATAATGTGTTGTCAGTGTCGTTTGTAGTGCAACTAAATGAATAAAAAGAGGGTCAAGATATAGTAGAAAGAGCGAACATAGAAAATAGAAATCGAATCATGCCAGCCAAGAGGTCATTTGTCCTTTTGATAGTATTTCTTTTATCCGGACTTCT
>JAOZPG010000040.1 GCA_029932855.1 Bacteroidales bacterium
ACTGTCAGGGCGAGTAAAAAAGTAAACAAAAAAATTCACCGCTACCATAAAAATTATTCGCAAAGTGTCTATTTTCAATGGTGCTCATGAACCCTTCGGGTTTTTCTTGAAAACTACGGCCAGCCCCGGCCACAGATAAAATGAACTCGTCGCGGGCTTTATAATAAAGGCAGTCATTCTGTCCGCCATTTGGCGGATCAGGATCTATATTATTGGTAATGTGCATATTGAAAAAGCTCCTCAAACAGTATTTTATCTAATAACGAACGTCAAAATTAGATGTTTTTTTTGGTAGAAATGGCCTTAAAAAAACTATTAATCAACCTTTTAGGCCTCCCCTACTGCCCTGTTTTCTACTCAATTCTTATGAGGCGGATCGGAAGATGCGTAAAGTTTCAGAAAGTTCAATACCATAAAAACTGAAACTTTGAGTACCAGAGAATTAATTTAGCAATTACTCAATGATTAATTATCAATTGCATTACCTCCACCTGTTCCCCGGCTGTTATTTGCACAAAGTATATACCATTGATAAAACTCTTTGTACTTATCTTTAGCAATGGTTGGTCAGTTTTTGCAGATTGATATACAAGGGATTTTAGAGTATTTAATATTCTTACTTCATAGGTGTCGCTTACAATTCCTTTTGTGTCATACTCCTTCTTTTCTGCTGTAATCTCAATATAATCATCCGCCGGATTTGGATACATGATAAATTTCCACATGGGCATATACACTGACCCGGTGTAGGTATCAGATGTCCCACAGCTATTAGAAGTATTTACACGCCATTGTCCAAAATCCCAGCCGGTAACTTCAAAAACAATGCTGGGGCCTGTATTTCCCTGTGTGAGAGTAATGCTGCCAACCGTTGACCAAATCCCACTGGATGGTTCGGCACCTGGTGGGTAAAATAGTCTAACCAGGTAAGAACGACCATAAATTACTTCCATTGGAGGATTACCATCAGGTGTTGTTAGCGGCAAGCCCGGCCTGCCTACCCAAACATTTTTTTTTGACTCAGGAATATTACAGGAAGCTCCGCTAATTATTGCCTTTATCCAGCCATCTGATTTAGCTTCATTACTATATGCCTTTACAGTGTAATTGCTAGTCCCCTGGCCGCTAACGTAAATTAGATTATTGCTATGACTCCAATATATGGTCGCACCAGAAGGATAATTACATAAAAAAGTACTATTTGATATACAAACAGTAGAAGATCCTGTTAAAGGATAATTAATAGTTATTTCGGCACTATCATAATCTGAATATATATCACAAAGTGCATTATATGCTCTGACATAAACAGTTGTATTGCACTCAGAATTTAAGGTAGCTGTTTCCCCTGTTCCCTGAATTGTGCCATTTGTACAGGTCCATTCATAGCTGGTTGCATCTAAAGCTGAAGTAGTTGCTATTTGATAGCCATTCGAATTAAAACTAAATGACTGATCATCTATTTGAGGCATACCAACCTTTACAGATTGTTCAGGATAGACTCCAAATATTGCTTGTTCGTATTGATTGTATGGTCCAGGGTCGCCTTGTGGATCAAAGTCTCCAAGTAAAAACGGTCCATTATAATCTCCTCCCTAACCCCAATTACACCAAAAACTTCCCTCGCTATTATAGCCTTCTATTACCCAGGCATGTCCTGAACCACCAAATACACTGGTTTGTCCACGATAATAGATGGGACGACCAAGTATTAATTCATTTTCCAGCATTGTCTGCCAGTCGTCACCACTGAGATGAAAAATCCTTCTGTCTATTTCTGCATTCGAGTTTATTCCCCAATAATCTTCAAAAGCGTCAAGGGCTCTACCAATTGATGAACTCGATCCGTCTTCTTTATAATGAGTTTCGCATGAAACTCCAGCATGATAAATAAGCTCTGCAGCATCTGAAGAATAACTGCTATCTGCCATATTTGTCCAATAATAGGTTGTTGCTCCAAAATCAGCTGAAGCTCCATAATAATAATCTAAGGTATCTCCTGTTTCATGATCAATATAATACCAATTAGTATAGCTTCTGCCACCATCAGGATTTATCTGACAATCCCAATACTTTAAGATTTGTGCCATTGCTACAGCAACACAACCTGCAGGACAATTGTTTGGAGTATAAGTACTCCACTGATTCCATGTTGTATGAAGCATTGGTGGTACAATGTCATAGCTTGAAGTTGCCCCTTTACTTGTATTTAAATAGGTATCCCATAATGAATTGATTTGTTTTGTCGGCTCTTTGCCTTTTTCTCTTAAGTTATTTATCTCGTATTTGTACCTGTCTATTAAATAAAGCAGTCCACCTGGCATGTTAGCTGGCTCATATTTACCATATTCGCAGTATCCTAGAACTGGAGGGGCAGAGCTTTCCCCTGAAACAACTACAAATCCATCATCAGAATATTCAAATACATAAAGTAAAGTATCCTTATCAAGCCCAATGGGCAATATTCTATTAAATTCTTTACCAATAAGCTCTGGTTTCTCAGATTGAAGTACTTTTTGGGCAACCTTTGTGGCTGTTGAAATATCAACTTTTTGACTGAAAGAAAATAGTGAAATTGAAAGAAGAATAATTAGGGGAGTAACTTTCTTCATGAATAATTTATTTTAGGCGTTCAAAATATTTGTCAAGCTCATTATCTCTTATCATTTGGTTTATTAATGCTGTATCTTCATATTCATATTTCCTGGGCCTGTTGGCATCATAATACAAATCTAAAAAAGGATCTTCATCAAGGATATTATCATTTAGCATACTATCAGGCATGTACATTCCAGGGTTTTCTAAATGAAATTCTAAAACGTCCGCAAAAGTCAAATCAAAAAAAACTTGTTCTAAAGAAACCTCTCCAGATAAGATATAACCATTAATCAGCCTTACTCTGTACAGGTATACTGTATCACCACCATTTATCCTAATATTTTGAAATGGAGTATGCCAAAAAGAGTTGTCATTTAACCTCCAAGAGCTATAATTATAAAAATAATCACCTTTTGTTTTATATACATACAAACCCGGGGCTGTATCAAAATCATCCTGGCAACTTGATGTCAGGATCAAAATGATGATAAATAATTTATGGATTATATTCATTGCCAATATAGTTATTAATAAAAATCTTCGCTTATTATGTTTTTAGGTTTAACTAGCTGAATGTAAGAAACATTTATTTTTAATAATTTACAAATAACATGACATCTATATATTACCACACCCATTGTCCTTTACTTCGTTCCGGTCAAAGAGTGTTTCGTGCCGGTAAGAGGAAACCGGCAATTAAATAAAAGAAGAACTTTTTCCTGCCCTGTTTGAGGTGATAGGCTTCTGGTTATGAGGTATTGTTAGAAGGAAGCATTTAAGTAATATAGCCAAAGCTATATTAACATTTCCCCAGTTAAGTAAAAAGGTAGATTATCAAAATTATAAGCAGGCATGACATTTTGAAATTCAGGAAAGGAATTAATCTCCTTAATCGTCAAATGTGATCCACTTGGAAGATATGCAATTCCAAGCATATCTTTTATTTCATAAAGCATTATGTTTCTGTTCTTAATATTGCTTTTTATTTGTTGGATAGAGATTGTATCGTTGAACTTCACAATGTAAGAATTAGGCATTTCCTGTAAAAAATGCTTCTTGCCTGCTGACCAATAATAATCAGATTGGGCAATTGTAATATTAATATTAGCAGCATGAACCAATGCTAATAATATCATTATTTTCTTCATAGCGTAAGTTTAATTGATATCAATGATTCGTGTTATTATGTATTTATTACCTGAGGGTGGAATGATATTAGTAGGACAAATAGGAGGTGGTTCTGGTAAAAATAAGCCATCTTCACCCTCAAATAGTTCCCTGTATTCAAAATGCAACCAGGTTCCATCATCTATATATAAGTTTATAAACTTATCAGGAATTACGACGTTTGTTTTAGAAAAATATGGAACTCTTATTCCATTTTCATACATAATTAAACTATCCTTTATTCCTGGAGCCTCAACTGCTCCAGGCAACCCAATTCCAACAGGATCATCAACTTCAATTAATATACTCTCGCCTGCACATTGACCAAGCTGAGTAATAACATGTCCTTTAGCTTGGTATACTGTATAAGTATCCTTCTTTTCGCAACTACCGGCCAAAATTATAGCGCCTACAAAAAAACTTGTAATCCAAAATACACTTTTTTTCATATTTATCTTTGATTTATATTTTATAATCTACATAATTAATGCTCTTTCATTAAATATAACTAATAGTTCTCAGATATGCAAAAATAAATTGAATTTTCGTTATGAAGAAAATGTTCAACATATCTACAACAATGATTACCACACACATTTCCCTTCACTTCGTTCCGGTCAAAGAGTGTTTCTTGCTGGTAAAAGAAGCCGGGAACTAAATAATATAAGAACTTTTCCCCCACCCTATTTGAGTTTAGGATTTCTTGAAGAGCTTATCGCTAACAGGAATCTTTCGGAAATATAGCCAAAGCTATATTAATCCTGACGAGCTTCGCTGTCAGCACCAAGCATAACGCATTAATTACTCACCGCCTAAGGCGGCTCATGAGACCGTTCGCCAAAGCTCACTAAGTTATAGGACAAACGCAGCAAATTAGCGTTCAGCTTGCTGATTAACATAAAATCAGTTCTCGGGCTTCCTTAAGCGCAGCGAAAGGATGTCCCGATAACGGCACAGATTTTATGTTAAAGTAATTTTCCGGTACTCCTTGTCAAAAGTCTCCTATTAAACTTCCGGTAACATTTTTCCTATAATTGGCTACGCCGAGCTACGCTTCGCTCCGGTTCAGTATTATATTAAATAGTACGCTGTCGTCATCCTGAACTTGTTTCAGGATCTTTAATCATTCCGCTATTTATCAAGAATAAATTATAACCAGGAACTTATACATTAATCAATTATTCTTCATTAGCCATTAATCATTATTCAATAATCATTTCCCTTTATTGTTTGTCCCATAATTAGCTTCGCTGAGCTCATTCCGCTAGCGCGGTTTTCGGTTCGACATTATATTAAATAGCCGCTCTTAAGCCCATTTGCTGGCACTTAAG
>JAOZPG010000041.1 GCA_029932855.1 Bacteroidales bacterium
TGAATTGCTTCAGCCAGTGCTCTTCCGCATTCCTCCATACGGCCGGGAGACATTGTGGGAACAAGGATGGGTACTATGGATATATCTTTATTAAAATACTGAAGAAAGGGGATCATGGCTTCCAGGGAATGTTCCACTTCATGCATAGTGTCACTTTTCATAGCATATTCATCATCAAGCATTTCAAACAATTCTTCTCTTATACCGGATACCTTTACCGGTTGCCATGGTGCTTTCCAGTATGTGTGGGAGTCAAAAACCAGGGAGTCCCGGATTCCCAGTTGAGAGGCCCTGTGTGCTACTCCCAGAAGGATAACAAGACCGGCTTTGATATTGGAAAGGGTTTCCGGGTAAAGCCTGCCTACATAGCTATAATCATCATGTGGACAAATGGCCATTTTCCAGGCTTGTCCCGGGGTTTTCTCCCACCCTGCCCTGTCCAGCCTTGCCATAATACTGTCCATCTGCCAGTCATATTGTGCAAAACCAATAGTGTCTCTGAGTGGCCTGATTGATATGGTATCGACCCGGGATGATTCATTGACACAACTTAATGAAGTAAGTAAAAGAAATAAGATAAGCATTGAGCGGCTATATATGTTCATGACAAATAAATTTTATTATATCAAAATTACATTTTTAATATAATATATCTAATTATTATCAGGACTGCTATCTGACAGTATATATTGCTCTCAGAATACAAGCTGTATTTCTGCCTGCAGCCAGATGTTTGTCTTAACAGAATTACGGGAAGCATATTGGACCTAAAATACCTTATACTGATTATTTCGTATAGATAAATTCATTGAAAGAACAGATTGAAAATAAAGAAAAGCTAAAATATATATCGATAAAAACTTCCATATATATATATTTGTTTTTTCAGATTGGCTTCAAATTAAAAAGACTTAATACTATGGAATCATTTATTTCAGCAGACAGTCACCTTGCAATATGGGCCGTATTACTGGCAAGTTCCGCATTTGGTGTATATGCTGAGAAGAAAGGCTGGATTAAAAACATTGCCGGTGTAATGATTACAATGATAATTACAGCTATCCTGGCACTGGTACATTTCCTTCCTTCTGCGTCGGGAGGTAAGGATGTGGCAGTGTATGATTTTGTTTTCGATTATGTTACTCCAATGGCCATACCCCTTCTTCTGTTCAATGCAAATATCATAAAGATAGTAAAGCAGTCGGGACGGTTGATTATGATATATCTGCTGGGTGCGGCCGGCATAGTAATCGGTGCCATAATCAGTTTCTTTATAGTTAATATCGGTCCCGAAGCATTTAAAGTGGCAGGAGTGTTCGTTGCAACACTTGTAGGTGGCAGTGTTAACTTTGTTGCTGCTTCAGAAACACTTGATTTTAGTACCAGCAGCCTGTTTACCACCACTATGGCTGTAGATAATTTTGGAATTCAGTTCTACCTTATCTTTCTTTTTTATTTACCATTTGTTAAGATTTTACAAAAGTACTATCCTGAGTTTTCAGTAACGAAAAACAATATACAGGCTGACGAAGAAGAGAAAAAAAATGAAAAGGTTGATATTGCATCTATAACTTATGCCATTAGCATTGCTGCTGTGGTAACAGTAGTTGGAGTCTGGCTGGCAGGTCTTCTCGCGGATCTTTTCAATACATCTGCTAACCTGAACCTGTTGGTGATCACCCTGTTAATGGCAGGGCTTGCATCAACTTTCCCAAAAATATTACAAAAGCTTGAGAACGTTGCATTCAGCATGGGCATGTCTATGCTTTATATTTTCCTGGCTGTTGTGGGGGCTGCTTCCAATCTAAAGGATGTTTTTCTTGCCGGACCGAAAATATTTATTTTTGCAACACTTACTCTCCTCATTCAGTTTGTAATTATAATGGTCACAGGTAAGATATTCAAGTTCAGCTTAAAAGAAATTGCCATTGCATCATGTGCAAATGTATCAGGTCCTACCCTGGCGGCTCCAATGGCCGCTACTTTTGGTTTGAAACAAATGGTAACACCGGCTGTACTGGTTGGAATTCTGGGTTATGTTATCGGAACAATCTTAGGCGTATCCGTTGGTTTCTGGCTGGCTCCCTAATATATTCTTGTTTTCATATTGTCATTGAGAAAAGCAGCTGAATAAAGCGATGCTAATGCCTCTGAGATCATTGGAGAGCTATGAATAAAATCATCAGGCGGGAATAAAAATGAAATTGTATTTGTCAAAGTAGTAAATGAGCTCAAATAATTTATTACAAATCATTAAATACAATAGGAAAATGAAAACAATCAGATTTATGAAAACTACTCTTGTCTTATTAGCCTTATTTATGGCAGGCAGCTTAAACACAGAGGCTCAAAGGGGTGCACGTGGGGGATATGGATATAACGGATATAACAGAACTAATTTCCAGAACAATTTGAACCTGAGTAATGAACAAATTGAAAAGATGGAAGACATGAGGCTTGTACATTACAAAGCCATGAGCCCATTAAGGGATGAAATGTTTGAACTCAGGGCCAGGATGAGAACACTTCAAAATGCCGACAAGCCTGATATAAAGACCATAAATGCTAATATTGACAAGATTAACAATTTGCAGAGCAAAATAGACAAGAAAATGCTTGCTCACAGGCTGGAGATGAGAAGTCTGCTCACAGATGAACAGATTGTTTTACTTAATAGCAGGAGGGCTGGAAACTTTGGACCCGGACGTCGTGCCGGCCACGGCTACGGACAGGGAAACGGATATGGAAGAGCTAATGGATGCAGGATGGGAAATTCCGGAAAAAGATCGTATGCAGGAGGGGCCGGAAGAGCTTACCGCTGGGATTATTAGTTTGAAATACTTAATAAAAAAAACTGCGGATATATAATGTATCCGCAGTTTTTTTATAAACGATATTAAGTAATAAAGCTTTTACTTAACTACTATTTTATGAGTTGCTTCCTGGCCGCTTTCAGAAGTAAAGCGTGCATAATATATACCTTGCTTAATACCTGAAAGGCTGATTGTATTCTGCCCTTTTTCAACCATACTTCTTTGTACAATTTGTCCTACTGCATTAATCAGGATCATTTCAGAACGCTCCTGAACATCTACATTAACTGAACCTTTTGCAGGATTGGGATATACTGAAACATCCAGAGATCTGCTGCTGAGATCATTGATTCCAACTGTAGGATCTGTGACTGTAATATTATCATAAAGTCCGAACATGGCACCTGCCGGAGATGCTACTGATGAGAACCAGTCTGCATGTCCTATGGCTATATTACCGGCTTCATTAAGAGCATTTGTCATTGCAGACCAACGGAAACCGTTAACTGACCAGATAAGACTGTCAGGACTTACTTCAATAGTTATGGTTAACCACTGATTCATTGGCATCATACCTTCATATGCATAACTATATACTCCGGGTTGTGCAGGGTCGTCATAGTTATTGTTTCTGGTTTGAGTTCCTGTTTCAGGATCAATCAGATAAGCACCGGGAACCTCATCAACTGCTATCAAGGAGCCATATTCATGAACTCTGACATCACTACCTGATCCATTCTCGCCGGTAAAAGCATACATAACTCCAGTCTCAACCGGAACAGTTTCATCCTGAAGCATTACTGCACTTAAGGCAAATTCCGTTGTTCCGCTTCCTGAAGTATCTGTAGCAATCCAATAATCAAACTGTACGGTATAAGTGCCGCTGAATGTCTGGCCTATTGGAAATGCATATATCCGACTGCTCACACCCTGAGTAAGGTTTGATTCTAATTTTAATCCATATCCTCCTCCATTGGGTGATGCCGGAAGTCCTGCAGTAGTGTAATCAAACAAGAAATCAGCGGCGTTTTCACCGTCCTGAACTGTATCCCAGCGGGCAGCGCCACTACCATCGTTAAAATCTTCTGTAAATAATACAGTTTGAGAAAATGATGCCATGGATATTACAGCCATGGCCAAAATAAGAGTAAATTTTTTCATAAAAATCTGTTTTTAGTTAATAAATAGGTAAATAAAGTGAATAAATATATACATATATGATGAATAAAACTAATAATTAAAATCCAATAAGTATAAATCTGACCCGAAAATATGATATTATTCTGTCTCTAAATTATGATTTATTGTTGTAATAAGTCTAAAAAAATAATTATTGAACCGATACGACAACCTCTTTTTCAACATCCCCTGAAAGGGTAAAAGTAAGGGGAGATGAAAAATCATTGCTTGTAAGTCCCGATTCCTGGATAACAGCTCCCAGCTTAAGTACAACATCGTATGGCCTGGTTGTGAAAGAAGCAGTCAGTGAAGTAAGATCAGAACCATCCGGTGCATCCACGAAAACAGTATCCATTGTCGCATTGAATATTCCCTCTGCAACAAAGGGGTTTCCCTCACCAAAATAGAAGCGGGTAAGTACGGGAGAGAACAGGGTATTTATATTGTAATCTGATTCTGATCCATCCTCAGCCTTTACATTAAATACAAGTTCGGAACTAAAGTCGTTAACTGTTGATCCTGATTCCTGCTCAACACCGTTAACATAGGCCCTGGCAAAAGTATGAATAGAGAATACTGCCTTCAGTGCACTAATATCTGTACTGTCGCTCAATACCACATCCACATCATTCCCATCCTTTATTACTGTGGTGCTGATACCAGGGGCTAATCCTCCAAGGTCAAAAGAGAGAAGTTGCGAATTGGCTGACTTATCAAGCCTGATAACTGTAACAGTGTTAATCTCTTCTGCTCCGTCAATTGCCACTATACGGTATTCCAGGGGATTATTAAAATCATTTGGTGTAACCCGTGACTTCTGTTCCACGCTACCGACAAAAGCAGTAGAAGTGGAATTTATGAAGAACTTAGCTTTCAGTGCATCAAGTATGGCCGAATTAGGAACCTCCAGGGTAATATTGTTTCCATCAATAAAACCCACATAACTTATCCTTAGTCTTTTGTCTTCAAATCCGGCAAAACTATTGTTCCTTATTTCCAGGCTATAGCTCGAAAACCTGGTAAAGACATGATCATCATTGTCGGTAACTGTTATCTCAATCATGGCGGAATCCCTCATAACAGTATTGTCATCAAACAGGTT
>JAOZPG010000020.1 GCA_029932855.1 Bacteroidales bacterium
TGAAAGAATGAAAGAAAACAGTAAAAACAAAAGAGCAGGATATTTACTTTTCATAAACTTTAGATTTTTAGCTTGTAAATATAATTAATCTGTATTTTTGCATGATCATTTAAATTTAATAATATGGATTTCAGAGCTACAAAATATTTGCTTGAGTCTGTTTTAAGCGGAAAACAATTTCATGATGAAGGCTGGATGCTTGAAGCGCCGGGTGAGGAGGGAAAAACACTTATAAGAGCTGTTTACGAAAATAAACAGCTTAATTACGGGAATGAATCTATGGGTTTATACAGGTTTGCCGACTGGATGCCCGTGAAAAGGACATTGCATGGATCATCTGCTCCGGTTACATATAAATCAACGGGACTGGCAAAAATACTGGGATTAAATAACTTATGGATAACCTTCAGCGGCTACTGGCCTGAAAAGGGAGCCATGATGAAAACCTGTTCCTTTAAGGAGACAGAGGCTTATACGGTATGCGGCAGGATGGGTCCGGAGAACAAAAACGTGCTTATTGTTGCTTCGGCAGGTAATACCGCCCGTTCTTTTGCAAGGGTTTGTTCGGATAACAATATCCCCCTTTTGCTTTGTGTTCCTGAAGATTATATAAAGACCCAGTGGTTCGACCGTGAGCTGAATCCCTCGGTAAAGCTGGTGGCCAGCAGGAAGGGGAGTGATTATTTTGATGCTATTCATCTTTCAAATATTGCTGCTCAATTACCCGGATTTGTGCCTGAAGGAGGTGCTAAGAACGTGGCCAGGCGTGAAGGCATGGGAACCACGGTATTGTCGGCAGCAACAAGCATAGGCAGGATCCCCGACTTTTATTTCCAGGCTGTGGGGAGTTCCACAGGAGCTGTTTCTGCCTGGGAAGCAAACCTGAGGCTGATTGAAGACGGACGCTTCGGGACAAATAAGATGAAGCTAATGGTTTCGCAAAACATACCATTTATACCATTGAAGGAAGCCTGGGATATACGCTCGAGGGAAATGCTTCCCATGGATGATGATAAAGCCAGGAAAGATGTTGAAGAAGTATGGTCAAAGGTACTTACCAACCGCCGGCCGGTTTACAGTATAGCCGGGGGACTGTTCGATGCCCTAAGTGATACCAATGGTGAAGTGCTTATCTGCACCAATAAAGAGGCTGAAAAGGCTGCTCAACTCTTTGAGCAGACAGAAGGAAATGATATTCATTCTGCAGCAGCTGTGGCAACAGCTTCACTTGTGCAGGCTGTTAAAGGAAAGAAGGTAGGGAAGGATGACCTTATAATGCTTAACATTACAGGTGGAGGTGAGAAGTTGTTTGCCAGGGAGAATGAGCTGCACTACCTGCAACCTGAGATCATTTTTGATATCAATCCCGATCCGGAAGAGGTGAAAGCAAAGATAAAAGCTCTTTTTAGTTAGCTCTTTTATCGACTTGCTTTCTTGTGTCTTTTTAGGACAATAAATATTGACAGGGAAGATAATAGCTATTCTGTGTATCTTTACATTTGAAAATTAGAGTCAGAATTATGAAAACATCTTTTGCATATATCTTGTTTTTATCAGTAATTGTTTTGTGGACTTCCTGTGCCAAGGAGGACTATTCCGAACGATTCATGTTACTGACAGCTCATACATGGCAATCAGATAGTTTACTGGCAGACGGGACGGATGCTTCAAATGAAGGGGAGCTTCTGGAAGGATTTGCAGGACAGGCAATGTTCAGGATAGATGGCTCGGGATATGTAGGCCTGTACACCGGCAAGTGGAGCTTTTCAAATAATGAGACAGAGATCACTATTAATACAGATTCACTGGCTCTTCCCATCACTGCAAACATAGAAGAACTTACTGACAATACTTTTAAGATCACTACAAGTTATCCTGCGTTCAACAGGCCGCCCATTGCCGTAAGGATGACTTTCATTGAATAATAATAATGAGACTGAGCATCAGTTTCCTTTTCCTGCTTTTCTGGTTTAGCATTAGTAATGCCCAGGAAAGTTTTATGCTGAGAGGAATAGTCAAAGATGCTTTAACATCCGGGCCCCTTCCCGGTGTACATATCAGCTTCGGCATAGAAAAAGGCACTGTGTCTGATAGCAGGGGACAGTTTGAACTCAGCTATACAGGCCCCGGTATTAAAATTGAATTCAGTTATGTAGGCTACGAAAAGCTGGTATATGAATACAAGACGGCTAATGACAGTTCTGTGCTTGAGATATTATTAAAACCAGAAATAAGAGAGATAGAGGAAATAGTAGTTAGCCCGGGAAAGACCGAACAGAAACTATCAGAGCTTACTGTTTCAACAAGTCTTATCAAAGCACGGCAGATTGTTGAGAATCATGTCCTTAATGCCGACGAACTGCTGAAGCAGGCGCCGGGAGTGGAAGTAATGGATGGGCAGGCTTCAATAAGGGGCGGTAGTGGTTATAGCTATGGTGCCGGAAGCAGGGTGCTTGCCCTTATTGACGGAATGCCGGCCCTGTCGGCCGATGCTTCTAACATCAAGTGGCAGTTCCTGCCGCTGGAGATGTTGTCACAGATGGAGATCATTAAGGGTGCTTCTTCGGTGCTTTATGGTTCCTCGGCACTTAATGGAATAATAAATATCCGTACAATGGAAGCCGGACCAAAAGCAATAACACGGCTTACAGTGCTTTCAGGCCTGTACGGTAATCCATCGAGGAAGGAATGGAAGTGGTGGAGCTCACCCAGATTTTTTGCAAAGACCACATTCATGCACTTAAGGAAAATAAGAAATACGGAACTGGGTATTAGCGGCAGGCTGCTTACAGATCAGGGCTATCGTAAAGACAATGAAGATAAATACGGGGGATTCAATATTAAGTTAAAGAGGCATAGTACAAAAAATGAAAAACTCAACTATGGATTTTTGTTTAGCACAGGATTAAATAAGAAGACCGACTTCCTGCTATGGGATAATGCCATTACAGGGGGACTGGTGCAAAATCCGGCTACAGCCATGAAGTTCAGGGGTAGTATGCTCTCTTTCGATCCGTATATAAGCCTGGAAGAAAAGGATAGATATAAGCATGAGCTGAGGGCAAGGTTACAACATACAGATAATAAGCTCCCCGATAATCCTGCCAATAACAGCAGGGCATTATCATATTACACTGAATACCAGGGCTGGTACAGGCTTTTTGAGAAACTGGATATACTATTTGGAACTTCCCTGTATTGGAGTAAAATAAATTCAGAGTTTCACGGCAACCACAGCTCTCTTTCAACTGCGGTATATAGCCAGGCTGAACTAAGGCCTTTTAGCAGGCTTAAGATAACTGCCGGCATACGGCTTGAAACCAACAAAACAGACTCTCTGGATGGAGGATTCATTCCTATATTCCGTTCAGGCATAAATTACAGGGCTGCTGAGTTTACTTACCTGAGGGCCTCATTTGGGCAGGGTTACCGTTATCCCTCAATTGCTGAGAAATATGCAAGCACTACCACCGGGGGAGTTATAATAATTCCAAATCCGGAACTTGGCTCAGAATCAGGCTGGAGCGCAGAACTGGGCCTTAAGCAGGGATTGTCATTTGCCGGTTTCAGGGGACTTACAGACCTGTCCCTGTTCTATACAAGGAACCAGGACCTGATAGAATATATCTACGGTATTTACCCATTGCCCGGCAGGCCCGGAGAGTTTGACCTGGGTTTCAGGGCGCATAATATTGAGAATTCCAGGCTATACGGACTGGAATGGGAGTACAGCCTGTTAAAGAGATTTGATGCATTGAGAGTTGGTGTTAGCGGAGGTTATACTTATACTTTCCCGGTAGAATTTAATCCTGTAAGCGGTATGAACACAGATGTGTTTCTGAAGTACAGGAGAAAACATTCTTTTTTATTTTTAACTACAGCATCTTTCAGAAGCATGGAACTTGGTATAAATATTTATGCAAAGTCAAAGATACTGAACATAGACGATGTATTTCTTGATCCGCTAACAGGCGAGAAAATACTGCCCGGATTTCCGGACTACTGGAAAGAAAACAATAAGGCTTATTATATTGTTGACCTGCAGGCAGCATTTAAACCGGGAAGTAAATATTCTGTTTCAGCTTCCATAAAGAACCTGTTTAATGTTGAATATATGGGCAGGCCCGGTGACATAATGCCCCAGAGGAATTACAGCCTGCAGTTCAATGCTGATTTTTAGTGAAAAAAATCAATACGATTAGTTAACTTTATTACATGGAAACAGTTGTTTGGGTTGGATTTTCTATATCATTATTTGCAGGAGTATTAACTATAACAAAAAAACAGTTAAGCATTTCGGATAAACTCCTTTCTGCCTGGCTGTTTTTGCTGGCAATTGATTATGTGAATATTGCCATCACCTATTTATCTTTTGATTTTACTATTATTCCTTCTTCATTCTTCCTGTTTAATCCCGCATTTTATTTATACTCCAAATCTCTTACCGATGATAAATTCAGACTAAAATGGCTGCAATTATTACATCTTATCCCTTACCTGTTTTTTGAATTTAGTAATCATTATTTCAGCCTTACATTTAATATTGATATGTTCTTTATTGAAGATAAAGGTCTGTGGATAAGATTATTATACTCTATGTCATTCATTGTATCCCTGGTAGTATATAACGCACTCAGCATATTTGCCGTGCATAAACACAGGATCAACTTAAAAAATGAATTTTCAAATATCAGTCAGAATCAAAAACTAAGCTGGTTGTTATTTATTGTTGTATTGTATAATGTGTATATATGTACGGCAACAATATTTGGCTTTTTGGGCTTTATATATAACAATTTTGAGGCATCAAACCTGTTTAACTATTCAGCTACATTAGCCGTAAGCATTATATTGGGTTATTATGGTATCAGGCAGGATGAGATATATAAAAGAAACAATAAGAATGCTGATCTTCAGCTACCGGAAGAGCGATATAAGAAAACAAAATTAACAAATGATAAAAAGGAGGAAATAAAAGACCTGTTATTAACATACTTCAGAGATGAAGTCCCGTTTCTTAATCCCGAACTCAGTATGCAGATACTTTCCGGGGAATTAAATATCCCCAAACACCAGCTCACAGAAGTCCTCAATACTACTATTGGCAAGAATTTCTTTCAGTTTGTAAATGAATACAGGGTTGAAGCAGTAAAACAAAAACTATCTGACCCGGCTTATAATAAGTTTACAATAGAAGTAATTGCTTACGATTGCGGTTTTAGCAGTAAATCTTCTTTCTTCTCGGTATTTAAGAATATAACCGGACAAACACCTTTACAGTTTAAAAATTCTATTCACCGGTAAATTTTAAGGCTTTATTGTCAATCCCCCTGGCAGAAAATGAAATATATCCGGCATTCGCTATTCGGACAGAAATAGCAATGCCTGTGAGTACTTTAAGAGTCCGGATAAAAAAATACAAAGTTTGCACTTACACTTTTTGTCCAAAGTTTAAAACCAGAACCATATCCTGCTATCTAAGCATTTAATTGTACTGGTGATAAGTTAATCGTCATTGACAGGGCTTCTTATTCCTGATCGTATTCGGGAGCTGTCTCCTGGCAAACAGATGCTGAGATCCTTTCCTGCCGGATTGTCGTGAACTCAGCATGACGCTGGTAATAACAGACCCGGGCGGTAGGTAGTACCTGACAGACCTGACAGGATAGCGGAAATTTAATACTACAGATACAGATATGAGTAAATTATACTTGTTAATAATCTTAAGCCTGATTGCAGGAACTGCAGGCAGGGGACAGGGATTGTTTGAAAGTGCACAGACAGACCTTGATAAGAGTGCAAATAAAGGAATTGAATTGAATGGATTTGCCAGGGGATCGGCATATGGGGCCGGTGAGTTATTTGATTATTCATCAGTTTTTGGAGAGTTTTGCCTGCAAACTGAGTTTAATAAGGCTAATGCATATTTATATAGCGACCTGCGATTTCGCGGAGGGGTGAATTTTGATGACCACTATACTGAGTTTCAGCTTAAAGAGCTTTATGCAGGATATAAGTCTGCCGGATTCGATCTGTTTCTTGGAAACCAGATTATTACATGGGGACGTAGCGATGGCTTTAATCCAACAAATAATATTACTCCTAATGACTACTTCTTTTTGACCTCTGATATGGATGACCAGAAATTATCCAACTTCATGTTGAGAATGAAGTATCGTATAAACCCTGTTATTGATATTGAGCTGATAGCTATTCCAGTTTATTCTCCTTCAAATTACAGGTTCGATCTGTTTGATATGGGTGAAGGAGTAAGTTTTGGTGATGTCAATATGCCCGAAATATCATTCGGGAATGCTTCTCTTGCAACACGATTGAACTTTGAACTTCCGGGTATAGGCTTTTCTGTATCCTGGTTCAGGGGATACGATCCATTTTACGGCTTTAATGTTAAGTCAATTGATTGGAGCACAGGTGAACCGGTAATAACAAACACAGCAAGCCCATACTTAAAAAACACAATAGGTTTTGATTTTGCTTTGCCGGTAAAGTCGTGGATTCTCAGGACTGAAGCCGCATATAACATAAGCAGGGATTATGAGCAGAATATGCATATTCCAAACCCCGGTATTACATGTGTGATCGGGGTGGAACATGCTTTTTGGGGAATAACAACTATCCTGCAATACATAGGCAGATTCACATTTGATTTTACCGAATTACCATTGCCTGTACTTACCGACTCACTCGATCCTTTGGCCCAAATGCAGTTTACCAATGAAATGATAGAATATGAATCGGCCCTGTTTAACAGGAAAATGTTTTACCAGCAGGAAGAAAGCAATCATGCTTTTGCATTAGTTCTTAGCAAAGACCTGGCTTACGATAGCTGGAATATAGAGATGGGGGGATATTATAATCTTACATCTGAAGAATTCCTGATACGTCTCAGGCTGACATGGAAAATAAACGATGCTCTTGCTGCTTCAGTTGGAGAGTCTTTTATGAGCGGACCGGATAAGTCAGTATTCGATTATTCAGGACCAGTATTGAACGGAGTATTTCTGGAATTAAAAACAAGCTTCTGATTTCTTAAAATATAATGATGAATAAAGGGATGTTCATAATAAGACATAAATGGCTGATAATAACTCTGGCAGCAGTGATAGTAATTTCCTGCATCTTTCCACTGATGAATATGAGCATTAATTCTGATTTAACGTCATATATGCCTGATGATATGCCATCAAAGATTAACAATGATAAGATTGAACAGGTTTTTGGTAAAAGCGATCCCTTACTGATTGTATTTGAAACTGATGATGTGTTAAATGATTCTACCCTGAGGCGCATCAAGGCCCTGAGCAAAGAGTTTAACCGCATGAAGGACTTTGATATGGTAATGTCGCTTTTCGATACAAAAAGTATTAAAGGAGAAGATGGTGCAATGATTGTTAATCCGGTGATTAAAAGAATTCCAAAATCTGATAGCCAGCGGGAGAAGCTCAGGGAAGAGATAAAAACAAATGAGCTTGCTTATAAACTGGTTGTATCCGAAGATTTCAGATATAGCATAATAATGCTCAATTCTGTTACTGATAAGACAGATAGTGACTTAATGACTTCAATATTTGACTTACTGGATAAATATCCCGGCAGAGAAACTGTTTATATTTATGGGCAGGCATTTTTAAGAGCAGAAGCAAATGAAAAGATCTCACGTGATTTTATGTTATTATTGCCAATAGGCATGTTAATAATGTTAATCTTTCTATGGTTTTCCTTCAGAGAGAAAAGAGGTGTTTTTTTACCGGCTATTGTTGTTTTTATATCAATTATGATATCCATGGCACTGATCCCTTTACTTGGCTGGCAACTGAGTATAATAGGGGTTTTGGTTCCTATAATGATGATTGCAATTGCAAATGACTATGGCATACATTTTATAGCCAGGTACCAGGAACTAAATGTCTTACACCCCGGGATGACAATGAATGAGATTGTACGGGATACTACCAATTATTTAAAAAAGCCTATTATTTTAACCGGGATAACAACAATTGTAGGGATAAGCGGACTTGTTAGCCATGTGTTGTTGCCTGCCAAGCAAATGGGTGTAGTAACCTCTGTTGGGATAGCTTCTGCCATAATATTAAGTTTAACATTCATTCCTGCTGTGATGGTATTCTTAAAGAAGGGAATAGTACTGAGAAGCCTTTCATCAAATCAGGCAAAACCCGGATTTTTAAACAGACTTCTGTTCAGATTATCCAATACAGTGGTAAAATACCCGGGAAAAATTATTTATTCTTTTATCGGATTTGTAATCATTGTATCATTAGGCTTTTCTCATTTTAAAGTAGCATCGGATTTCGACAGCATTTTGCCAGAAAATCATTCGTATAACAAATCATTAAATGTTGCAAATAAATATTTCGGAGGTACCAAGAATATCGCTATAATGTTTAAGGGCGATATGAAAGATCCAAAGATCCTGAAAAGAATGGATTATTATGAGCATGAACTTGAGAAAATGCCTGAGATAGGGAGTGTTAATTCAATTGCTACTATGATACGGATAATGAGCAGGGCTGTTAACGATCCGGGCGATGAATTTTACGATAAAATACCGGACACACGTGCAGCGGTAGCCCAGTATCTCGAACTATACTCAATGAGCGGGGATCCTGCCGATTTTGATGACTTTGTTGATTTTGACTATACAAAAGCGCTTATCCTTATTCAGTACAGGGCAGACGATATTAAAACAATTGACAGGATTATTGATAATGTAAAACAGTTAACGGCCAAAGATAAAAATCTATCGGTTGTTGGTGGTATCAGCCTGATTGAAAAAGATATCAGTAAGGCAATTGCCACTGGGCAAAGAAATTCACTGATCTTTGCATTCTTTGCAATTTTGATACTTCTAATGATAATATTTAAAGGCATAAGTGCTGGCTTAATTGGTAGCATCCCGCTTTTATTTGCCTTAATAAGCACATTCGGTTTAATGGGATGGCTGGGAATAGAGCTTAATATTGTTACAGCATTGCTATCATCTATATCAATTGGCCTGGGTGTTGATTACACTATTCATATTTTCTGGCGATTAAAAAGCGAATTAAAAATGAAAGATTCATATTCAGAGGCAATCAGAAAAAGCCTGACAGCAACAGGACGAGGAATAATCATTAATGCTTTTTCGGTAATTATTGGTTTTTCGGTACTGTTTTTTTCAGCCTTTCCTTTAATCCGGTCTTTTGCCTTTCTCATTATAATATCAATACTGCTTTGTTTGTTATCCGCATTAATATTAATACCTGCCATTTGTGTATTAATTAAACCTGAATTTCTTAAAAAATAAATACTATGAAGATTAAACATATTTTATTGTTTGTATCCCTGATTGTTTCAGCATCAGGAGTTTTTGCCCAAACAGCAAGAGAAATCAGTGATAAGTCATCCGCACAGATAGATTTTGAAGCCCTGGAAATGACTCTGACTTTAAAAATTTACGATGCAAAAGGGCGTGAACGTATTCGTAAGATTGCGACAGCAAGTAAAAAGTTCGGTGAAATAAATAAGACAATCATGAAATTTACAGCTCCTGCCGATGTTAAAGGAACGTCGATTCTTATATATGACTACAAAAACAAAGATGACGATATGTGGATATATATGCCGGCCTTACGCAAAATACGGAGAATTATAAGTAGCGAAAAAGGAAAAAGTTTTATGGGCTCGGAATTTACTAATACGGATATGAGTAAGCCAAACATGAACGATTTCGATTACAGGATCCTTTCAACAGATACATACAATAAGCATTTGTGCTGGAAGATTGAGACCAGCTGTAAAAATGAAGATATAGAAGATGAAAACGGATACAGTAAAAAGATAGTCTGGATAGATAAGTCAGATTATCTGTGCCATAAAATAGAATTCTATGATTTTGACGGCGGATTATATAAAATACAATCAATTGAGCAATATAAGAAGCAGTCGAATGGCCGCTATTTTGCCTATTATATGAAGGTTGAGAACATAGAAAATGGCAGGAAATCGATTATGAATATTGATAAGTTCCAGATTGGATCAAGACTTACAGAAAGCACTTTCTCTCCGGCAATGCTGGAGAAATAGGACGCTCTGGCAACACGCTGCGCGAATTATCCTTTGGGACATACAGATTTATTCACAGGCTAGGGGACAAATGAAATCATTGCTTCAGGGCAAAACCGGATAGTACAGGTGAAAAGCAGGATGAACTTGTATCAGCATGACTTATTTTCCGATACAGAATTTCGAGAAAATATTACCGAGTATTTCGTCGGTGGTGATTTCGCCTGTAATTTCCCCAAGGTAGTGCAGTACTTCCCTGATATCCATTGCCATCAGGTCGGGGCTAAGTTTCGTTTCAAGTCCATCGGAAGCCCTGCCGAGAGCTTCACCGGCTTTTATAAGTGCTTCGTAATGCCTTATATTGGTAATTATCAGCTCGTGAGAGTTTGCCTGTTCTGACTTTATTATGCCGGCCAGCAAAGCCGAGAGTTTGCTTATATCAGAACTGTTTTTTGCAGACATAAATACCAGCCTGTCATCTTTGTCAAGGTTTTTATACCGGCCGGGGTCATTCCTTTGCTTCAACTGTGTATCGGAAAGCTTATCTGACTTGTTCATTAGCAGGACAAGTTTCTGCTTTTTCCCTTTCAGCCTCTTTTTGATCTTCCCGATGAGCCTGTCTGTCTCCTCAATTGGCCCGGTGGCATCTACCAGGTATAAGACTATATATGCATCTTCGATTTTCTGAAATGCTTTCTTTATTCCTATGCTTTCAATGCTGTCATCTGTTTTTCTGAGTCCCGCGGTATCAATAAACCGAAAATTTATGCCTTCAATATTAATTACATCTTCTATTGCATCCCTGGTAGTGCCGGCAATATCCGAAACTATAGCTCTTTCTTCATGCAAAAGGGAATTTAACAGGGTAGATTTGCCTACATTGGTTTTTCCTGATATGGCTACAGGAACCCCGTTTTTCAATACATTGCCTGCATTAAAAGAATCAGCCAGTCGGTTGATGTTGAGGGAAAGCTCTTTCATCAGGCTTTTCAGTTGAGACCTGTCGGCAAATACCACATCTTCTTCACCGAAATCAAGTTCCAGTTCAATCAGGGATATGAAGTTCAGGAGTTTTTCCCTGAGCTTTTTCAGTTCATCAGAAAAACCACCTTTCATCTGGGTGATGGCCAGACGGTGTGAGGCTTCCGAGTCGGAAGCAATCAGATCGGCCACTGCTTCGGCCTGTGAAAGATCTAACTTCCCGTTAAGAAAGGCACGTTTGGTAAATTCTCCGGGAGCAGCAGTCACTGCTCCATGACTGATGCATAAAGCCATTATCTGCTGTTGTATAAATTCCGATCCGTGACAGGATATCTCAATCATATCTTCTCCGGTATAGGAGTTTGGTGCTTTAAAAATGCTTAGCAGCACTTCATCAATAATATTTTCATTGTCCTTTAACCTGCCAAAGTGGATAGTGTTGGCTTTGTATTTTGCCAGATGTTTTTTTACTCCGGCCGGGAAAAATATCCTGTCTGTAATTGTAAAAGCTTCCGGTCCTGATAAACGGATTATTGCAATGGCCCCGTTACCCGGTGGGGTGGATATGGCACATATGGTATTATCATTCTGCATACTAACTTAGCTTCTTATAATCATAAAATATAATAGTTGTGTTAACCTGTATGTTCATTCCGCGAAACATTAGGTACATATTATTAATCAAAATTTCTTGATACAGGTAAATATAAACAAATTTCTTACTTTGATATGAGCATTAAAAAAATTACTTTTGGTGAGATTTTACCAACATTAAGAATAATAAAAATGAGCGTATTAGTAAATAAGGATTCAAAAGTAATAGTCCAGGGTTTTACCGGAGGTGAAGGAACTTTTCATGCCAGCCAGATGATTGAATATGGAACCAATGTTGTTGGAGGTGTTACTCCCGGCAAAGGTGGACAAAGGCACCTGGACAGACCGGTTTTTAATACTGTTGAAGATGCAGTAAAAGAAACAGCTGCAGATGTAAGCGTGATTTTCGTGCCTCCCGCCTTTGCGGCAGATGCCATAATGGAAGCAGCAGATGCAGGTATTAAGGTAATAGTAACAATTACAGAAGGAATTCCCACTTCAGACATGGTTAAGGTGAAAGAGTATATTGATGGAATGGACCTGAGAATGGTTGGTCCTAATTGTCCCGGTGTTATTACCCCGGGTGAAGCTAAGGTTGGGATAATGCCGGGCTTCATTCATAAAAAAGGCGGTATAGGTATAATTTCGCGCTCAGGTACTTTAACTTATGAGGCCGTTGACCAGATAACCAAGACAGGTCTGGGGCAATCAACCTGTATTGGTATAGGTGGTGATCCTATAATTGGTACCACAACTCTTGATGCAGTAAAAATGTTAATGGATGATCCAGAGACCGATGGTATAATAATGATAGGTGAGATAGGTGGCAGCATGGAAGCCGATGCGGCATACTGGATTAAGGATAATGCTACAAAGCCGGTTGTTGGGTTTATTGCGGGACAAACAGCTCCCAAAGGGAAAAGAATGGGACATGCCGGAGCCATTATTGGTGGTAAGGCTGATACAGCAGCAGCTAAGATGGAAATAATGAATGAATGCGGGATACATGTAGTTGAGTCTCCTGCCGACATAGGAACAACAATGGCCGAGCTTGTAAAATAGTACGCAGCCATTTGAAAATATTAAGAACCGGTTGTGACTAAAACAACCGGTTTTTATTTTTTATTATTTATGTACCAATAGGTATTTTACAGTGAAAGACAGCATAAGAGAAGCAGCAGAAATACTGAAGAACTCCAGGCATACAACTGCTTTTACCGGGGCAGGTATTTCTGTTGAAAGCGGTATTCCTCCTTTCAGGGGGGAAACGGGGCTTTGGAGCAAATATGATCCCATTGTTCTCGACATAGATTATTTCCATACAAATTCCAGGCAGTCGTGGGAAGTAATTAAGGAGATCTTCTATGACTTCTTTGGTGCTGCCAAACCAAATGCTGCACATTTTTTTCTGGCTGAACTGGAAGCAAAAGGATTACTCTCATCTGTTATCACACAGAATATCGATAACCTTCACCAGGAGGCAGGAAGTAAAACTGTTTATGAGTATCATGGTAACTCAAGGAGACTTGTATGTACTAAGTGTGGTACAGTTTATGGGGCTGATGATATAGATTTAAGCAATCTTCCCCCGAGATGTGAAAAGGAAGGGGGACTGTTAAAGCCCGATTTTGTTTTTTTTGGTGAGCAAATACCTGAAAAAGCTCAGCAGGCATCTTATGACGAAGCAATGAATTCGGAGGTCTTTTTACTGATTGGGACAACAGGTGAAATAATGCCTGCTTCCCTGATTCCGGGCATGGCAAAGAGAAATGGTGCCACAATAATTGAGATTAATGTTGAACCAAGCAATTACACAGGAGATATCACGGATATATTCCTTAAAGGCAGGGCTACGGAGCTGTGTAATATGCTTAAGGAACAAATTCTTAAATGAGCTGTCGCATATGCCGATTGCGGATTAAATGGATTACTTATATATTTAGGAACTTTTTCAATATAAGCCGGTAATTCATTTTTAACATTGATTACTGATAGAATAATACATAATTTAACGAATACTATTTTATAATAATAAATTTTTTAAGCAATGAAATTACTTGAAGGGAAAACGGCTGTAATAACAGGTGCTGCAAGAGGGATAGGAGCTGCAATAGCAAGGAAATATGCTTCTGAAGGTGCTAATATTGCAGTTACCGACCTTGTTGTAAATGAAGCAGCTGAGGCACTGATAAAAGAGCTTGAGGGATATGGAGTTAAGGCAAAGGCCTATGCTTCGGATGCCAGCAATTTTCAGCAGACCGACGAGATAGTAAAGGAGATAATGAACGATTTTGGACAAATTGATGTTCTTGTAAACAACGCCGGAATAACAAAGGATACACTGCTCATGAGGATGACCGAGGAGCAATGGGATGCAGTGATAACTGTTAATCTGAAATCTGTTTTTAATTTTACCAAAGCGGTGCAAACGGTAATGCTCAAGCAGAGGTCTGGCTCTATTGTAAATATGAGCTCGGTAGTGGGAGTTAGCGGAAATGCCGGTCAGTCAAACTATTCAGCTTCAAAGGCAGGAATGATAGGCTTTACTAAATCGGTAGCAAAGGAAATAGGATCAAGGGGAATTCGTTGTAATGCAATTGCCCCGGGTTATATTGAGACAGATATGACGGCCAAGCTTCCTGAAGATGTCAGGAAAACATGGATACAACAGATACCCCTGAGAAGGGGAGGTAAACCTGAAGATGTTGCAAATACTGCTGTCTTTCTTGCTTCAGACCTGTCGTCATATGTAACCGGACAGGTTATTCATGTTTGCGGAGGGATGAATACCTGACAATACAGAGCAAAATAAATTAAGCATTGAGATACAGGAGACAGGCCAGGGATATCCTACCAGAGATCCCTCCACTGTCCGCCGTCCCATACACGTAGTTTATTTGAAGCATCATCATAATAAACTGTACCCCTTACAGGATCTGCAGGTTCACCACTGGGTTCAAGAACCATAAAATCCCTGATATTGACTTGTGCGTTTAGCCTGATCTTGTTCGTGTCGAATTCTCCATATATAAGGGTCTGACTGCTGTCGGAGCTCCAGTTGGTGATATACAACCTGTTTGATCCCTGTTCCTGAAATCCTGCTTCGTTACCAATAAAAACATTGTTAACTCCACTTATGTTGCTCATGCCGGTATTCATACCCAGATAAACATTATTAGATCCGGTTTGATTATTATATCCGGCATAAGCACCCATGAATATATTATTATCGCCTTCTGTATTATTATGGGCTGTTTCATGTCCTATAAATGTGTTGTTACCTCCCGAGGTATTCTGGTTTCCTGTCCGGTTACCTAAGAATACATTACCCTGCCCGGAATCATTCTTATTTCCACTGGCATTGCCAATAAATATATTGGAATTAGCTGTATCACTATAAGCTCCGGCATACTGGCCGATAAATATATTATCAGCACCTGTTGTATTATAATAACCTGAACTTTTTCCAATGAAGATATTCGCATTTCCTGTATTATTATATGCACCAGCTGTTCTGCCTAAGAAAACATTGTCAGATCCATTCGTATTCCTCCAGCCTGCAGCATTTCCAATAAATACATTTTTTACTCCGCCTGTGTTGTTTTTTCCCGACCATTCACCAATAAATACATTTGCATAACCATCAGTGTTATCCATTCCTGTTTTTGAGCCAATAAACACATTCCATCTTCCGTTTGTATTAAAAGTACCTGCCGAGTCGCCGATAAAAACATTATTGTCTCCCGAGTTGTTCATATATCCGGCATAATTTCCAATAAACACATTGGAATTAGCATTGCCGTTAAAAAAACCACTGTATTCACCCATAAATATATTATTAGAACCTTCAGCATTATGTTTCCCGCTAAAAGGACCAAAGAAAATGTTTCTCTCACCCAGGGTATTTCCCTGACCGGCTTCCTGGCCGATAAATACATTGGAACTGCCCTCAGAGTTGGTCATTCCTGAATTTACGCCAATAAATACATTATGAATACCACTTGTATTGAAAAAACCTGAAGAGTCGCCTACAAAAACATTTTCATAACCTGCAGCGTTATGCCGGCCTGAATTATTTCCAATAAATATATTTGAACTACTGCTTTCGTTTAGAAGTCCTGCCCATTTACCAATGAAAATATTATCAGCCCCGGTAGTATTATAGAACCCGCAACTTCTGCCAATAAATATATTTGCGTTTCCATCAGTGTTACTAATACCCGAAGCTCTTCCAAGGAAAACATTTGAATTTCCTTCTGTGTTGCTCCAGCCCGAATATGTTCCAATAAAAACATTTCTTTCTCCGGTGGTATTGCTATGACCAGCTTCGTCTCCCAGGAAAACATTCTGGAATCCACCCGTATTGTTCGTGCCTGCCCTGCTACCAATAAAAACATTACGATAGCCTCCAATATTGGCGTAGCCCGATGAGTCACCTATAAATAAATTCTTGTAACCATCCACATTGGAATAGCCTGAATAATGCCCCATAAATATATTCTTGTTTCCAATGGTATTGCTGTAACCAGCCTGGTAGCCGAAGAAAGTATTATAAATACCTTCTGTATTATTTTGGCCTGCCCGGTGACCAATAAAGTAATTGTAAAGTCCCATATACATCAGATCTTCTGCATCACCCTTGCCGGGAGTAAATCCTCCTACAGCAAAACCTCCGTTGCTGCCTTTTGTAGCTGTATTGTTTATATACACCCTGGTACTATCCTCTGTAACTCTCAGGTATTCCTGTTCCATTCCCTTGCCGGGAGTGAAGCCGCCTACTGCAAAGCCTCCACGACTTCCCTTTGTTGCGGTATTATCAAGATATATACGCACACTGTCTGGTGTTACCCTGAAATATTCTCCTGTTGGTACTGATGCTTTTCCCGGTCTGAATCCTCCCACGGCAAAGCCTCCGCGACTGCTGCCTTTCCCTTCTCCCTCTTCAACATATATCCTTACTCCTGAATTATAAACAGCAAACACTGTTTGTCCGTCATTTCGCTTAACCTCAAACAGTGCAGAATCGGGATCCATCCCTGCATCTCCCCTGATGCCCAGTTTATCAAGTGAAGAAACCGACTGGCTATTCAGGGCATAGGGAACAGACAGAAGCTCTGAACTTCCAAAATCCAGGAAACCTGTCCCGTCCGGATCAAACTGTATATTCAGGAAATAGGGTCCGTCTGCCCAATCGAAATCAAAGGGCGTTATACTGCCTAGCTTTAAACTAAACAGGCCCAGTGAATTTGTAACTACCCCGCTGTGTGTTTCTGTCCATACTGCTATGCCCTGGTCTGTACCTTGCAATATCTCAAATTTCACATCTATGGTGGCATCATTAAGAACAATATCCCCATTCCTGGCTACCGCCTGGTAGTTGAACTCTTTTGGTGCCTGGGCAAACAAAGTGTTGACTTGTGAGTATTGACTTGTGAGTGAGAAGAAAATAACATAGAATATGAAAAAGTAAATTCTGTTTTGTTTTTTCATGACTCAGGTATTAATAGTTATTGGATTTAGATATGTAGATTATTTCTATGAACTATTCTAAATTATTTCTAATGAAAAATATAATAAAAGCCAGGAGTATTTTTTAGCTTAGCTGATCAATATAGAACTAATAGTTAATAAACAGATTAGTCATGCTTCATGCTGCTGAGCATAGTTTTTAATTCTTCTATTTCCTGCATTAATTGCAATATCTCAGCCTGTTGTTCCTGCATTCCTTTTATCAGTACCGGCACCAGCTTTTCATAATTCATACTCCAAAGATCATTGTCGGGGTTTTCTGGTTTAGAGGCCACCTCAGGGATCACTTCAAATACATCCTGGGCAAAAAGGCCTATTTCCCTTTTATAGTCATTAGTAAAATCAATAATTCCATCCTTGATTTCAGCACTGTACTGATCATAGCTTAATGGAGTTAAAAGCATTATGTCTTTAAGGCCATATTCAAGGGGACTGGCATTTTTCTTTATCCTTTTATCGGAATATGTTACCCAGGCAAATGCTCTGCCATATCCCATTGTAGTGCTGGAATTATTAGGTAATTCGAGGGCATATGTAGGATAACCATCATTAATACCTACAAATCCAAATATTCCAAGACTATAGTCTTTACTGATGGTTCTTGTTGTACCGGCACAGTTCAGGCCTATGGCATTCCTTCCACTTGCTGTAATAAATGCTCCAAAGGCCATACTCTGGAAACCGGATGCAGTGGCATTCCTGCCAATGGCAACACTGTAGCTGCTGTTTGCTTCACTGGAATAACCAAGTGCTACTGCACCCGTTCCCCTGGTGATGTTATTATAGCCTGCGGCAAAGGAGTAGGAACCTGTTGCACTACTCTTGTATCCGGCTGCTAATGAACCATAGCCGGATGCATCAGAATCATAGCCTAAAGCAGTGGCAAACTGGTTGGTTGCCTGAACCAGGTTCCCAATGGCAGTGGCATTTTCCGCATTAGCAAGCGGGGCATATGCTCCAATAGCCGTAGAATAATCGGCATCAGCCAATGCCCTGTATCCAATAGCATTAGATTGATTTCCGTATGCCCTGGCAATGAATCCCAATGCAACTGAGCCTCTTCCGCTGGCAGTTGACCATTGTCCTGAGGCAAATGAAGAATAACCGCTTGCCGTAGAGCCAAAGCCCAGTGCCGTTGCATACTGATTACTGGCTACAGACTCATAGCCCATGGCCAGGGATGAAATGCCGGAAGCTTCCACATTTGTGCCAATTGCATATGATGAAACTTTTGTTGCTTTTGCCCCAAGTCCTATAGCTACAGAATGATTACCTATAGAAGTTGTTGGGTTGTTTGTTAAATTACCAAGTGTATCCCGGCCAATCGAGCCAATGGCATAAGAACCAATACCCTTAGAGATGGCCCCTTCTCCAAGTGCAAAAGAAGTAGCCCCTATGGATTGTGCATAGTTACCTATAGCTGTTGAACTGTGACCAAAAGACCTGGATTTATAACCAAAGGCCTGTGAATAATTACCTATTGATTTTGACTCAAAGCCTGTGGCCATGGAGTTAAATCCAACGCTGTCAGGATGTTCTATAAGAACCCTCCCGCTTAAAAAAGCTTCTTTTTTTGGATACCAAAGAATACGTGGCTGGCTGGGATTAATAATTTCGGCTTCATTATGGGTTGATATTGCAAGATAGTTATCAACCGGACCCTTTCCGGGAGTAAATCCTCCTATGGCAAATCCACCACGACTTTTTTTTGTATCTGTATTGTTTATATAAACCCTTGTACTGTCTTTTGTAACTTTAAGGTATTCCTGTTCCATTCCCTTGCCGGGTGTAAAGCCGCCTACTGCAAAGCCTCCACGACTTCCCTTTGTTGCGGTATTATCAAGATATATACGCACACTGTCTGGTGTTACCCTGAAATATTCACCTGTTGGTACTGAGGCTTTTCCAGGCTTAAAACCACCTACGGCAAAGCCTCCGCGACTGTTGCCTTTTCCTTCTCCTTCTTCAACATATATCCTTACTCCGGAGTTATAAACAGCAAACACTGTTTGTCCGTCGTTTCGCTTAACCTCAAACAGTGCAGAATCGGGATCCATCCCTGCATCTCCCCTGATGCCCAGTTTATCAAGTGAAGAAACCGACTGGCTATTCAGGGCATAGGGAACAGACAGAAGCTCTGAACTGCCAAAATCCTGAAAGCCGCTACCCAGGTTAAGCTGAACTTTTAAAAAATATGGCCCTGCTGTCCAGTCAATATC
Source organism: Bacteroidales bacterium (assembly GCA_029932855.1). Taxonomy (GTDB): domain Bacteria; phylum Bacteroidota; class Bacteroidia; order Bacteroidales; family VadinHA17; genus JAYEGO01. The sequence continues at coordinate 19,407 of JAOZPG010000020.1, forward strand.
ATCAAGGGCTGCTATACTTCCTACTTTTACACTAAATAAACCAAGTGAACTGGTAGCTACATTAGTGTGTGTCTCGTTCCAAACCGAAATACCCGGATTTTCGCCACGAAAAATATCAAATTTCACATCTATGGTGGCATCATTAAGAACAATATCCCCATTCCTGGCTACCGCCTGGTAATTGAACTGTTGTGGCGTCTGGGCATATAAAGTGTTGACTTGTGAGTGCCGGGTAGTGAATATGAGGAGAATGAATACAAGAAACTTCAGGGTTTTAAATTGAACTTTCATGACTTTGTTTTTTTAATAATACATATTCATACTGATTGTATAAGTTACAAAAACATGTTAATACTGCCAAAGCTTTTTTGATAAGCCTCGGTTTTATGAATAGAATAGTGATCATTCATGGCTTAAGTATTTCTGTTTTAAGAGTATTATGATAAATGGTATGGATTTTGCTATGAAGCATCCAAAATAATGTGTACTTTTGCGGCTTAAATTTTCTATCACATGCAATCAATAAGGAACATAGCAATTATAGCCCATGTCGATCATGGGAAAACCACGCTGGTTGACAGGATAATACAGGAATGCAAGGTTTTTGACGAGCGCAGTGACCATGGTGAACTTATACTTGACAGTAATGATCTGGAAAGGGAACGCGGGATCACAATTTTGTCAAAAAATGTCGCAGTTGAATATAAAGGCGTTAAGATAAATATTATTGATACTCCCGGTCACGCCGATTTTGGGGGCGAGGTGGAAAGGGTCCTTAAGATGGCTGACGGGGTTCTTTTGCTTGTTGATGCTTTTGAAGGCCCCATGCCACAAACCAGGTTCGTGCTGGGAAAAGCGATTGCGCTGGGGCTAAAGCCAGTGGTGGTGATAAATAAAGTTGATAAGCCTAATTGCAAACCGGATGATGTTGAGCAGGATGTTTTTGAACTGATGTTTAATCTTGAAGCCAGTGAAGACCAGCTTGATTTCGAGACTATATTCGGATCTTCGAAGCAGGGTTGGATGAGCAGGGACTGGAAAAAGCCGGCAGATGATATCAGTGAATTGCTGGATACAATAATTAAAGTTATACCCGAGGCGCCTTATAATGAAGGAAGCCCACAGTTGCAGATAACTTCTCTTGATTACTCAAGCTTTGTGGGAAGGATAGCCATTGGCAGGATATTCAGAGGTGATTTAAGGGAAGGTGGAGAGTATAGCCTGTGTAGCAAAGACGGCGAGGTTAAGAGGGTGAAAGTCAAAGAGTTATATCTATTTGAGGGACTGGGACGTATCAGGGTAAAAGAGGTCAGGGCAGGGGATATTTGCGCCATTGTAGGCGTTAACAGTTTTGATATAGGTGATACCATTGCCGATAAGGATAAGCCGGAAGTCCTGCCAAGGATTAAGATTGATGAGCCCACTATGAGCATGTTGTTCACCATTAATAATTCACCCTTTTACGGGAAGGAAGGAAAATACGTTACATCAAGGCATTTGAGAGACAGGCTGTTGCTTGAGACCGATAAGAACCTGGCAATGCGTGTGGAGGGGACCAGTTCTGAAGATAAGTTTATTGTGTTCGGGAGGGGAATACTTCATCTTTCAATTCTTATTGAGACAATGAGAAGAGAAGGTTATGAGCTGCAGGTAGGCAAACCTAAAGTAATACTTAAAGAAATAGAAGGTGTACTTTGCGAACCATATGAGACTCTTGTTATTGATGTGCCGGAGCAGTACTCCGGAAAAGCCATTGAGCTTGTTACACAGCGTAAAGGAAACCTTCTTGTAATGGAGCCAAAAGAAGATCTGTTGCACCTGGAGTTTGACATTCCCTCACGGGGCCTTATAGGTTTAAGAAACAATCTGCTTACCGCTACTGCCGGAGAAGCTGTTATGAACCATCTGTTCAGGGCCTACGAGGCATTCAAGGGAGAAATAAGAGACAGGCATAACGGATCTCTGGTGTCGCTTGATACAGGCCAGGCCCTGGCTTATGCAATAGACAGGTTGCAGGACAGGGGCAGATTTTTCATTGAGCCGGGTGAGCAGGTATATAAGGGCCAGGTAATTGGTGAGTACACCAGGGATAGCGATCTTGAAGTAAATGTTTTGAAAGGAAAGAAGCTAACAAATATGCGTGCCTCAGGTACAGATGTTAGTGTTAAATTAGCTCCCCGTATTAATTTCTCTCTCGAGGAAGCCATGGAATATATTAAGGATGATGAATATCTTGAGGTTACTCCAAAAAACCTCAGGATGAGGAAAGTCTAGCTCTTTTACCATTATTTGTCAGAATTTCCGGTAATAGCATAACTTGCTGATATCTACTTTGCAATTCTAACCGGTTTGTGGACTTTGCAGTTCTAACCGGCTTATCTTCTTTGTAATTCTAATTCAGCATATAAACTTTGTGATTCTGCCCGCTTGTCATTGCTTGTTAAATCACACATATTTTTTGCCGGAGTGTTAGCTTTCCTGGTCATTTTTTTGTATCTTATAGCTAAATACAAAACCAGTAATATTAATAGTTATGAATAAGTTGATGAGGTTTAAAAGACGGTACTTGATGGCTAGCTTTATTATTTTAATATTGTTATCATCTCAATACTTTGCTGCCTTTGCTTATAATCCGCCGGACAGCCTGAGATATATAAGCATTAAGGCATTGGTGATAAGTGCTGAGGATAATAGTCCTCTTGTGTTTGCATCAGTATATCTTGAACCTGGAAATATTGGAACTGTTACAAACTCAGAGGGGATCTTTCTTTTGAAGATACCTTATCATTACAGTGAATCGAACATAGTAATCAAAAGCCTTGGCTTTAAGAAAAGAATGCTTAGTATAAATGAGCTGTCGGAAGAAACAAACATTATCAGGATGGATCCTGCCCTGATACCAATAGAAGAGGTTACGATCAGCCTGCTTGATCCCAAGGCCATATTGGCTGATGCAATTAAATCAATAGCTGATAATTATTCCAGGACAGCTGTTGAAATGAATGGTTTTTACAGGGAATCAATAAGGAAAAATAATAAATATTTATCCGTAGGAGAAGCTGTGATTGATATATATAAAGCCTCATATACAAAAATTACGGATTCCGACAGGATAAGGATACTTAAAGGGAGAAAAGCCCAGAACATAAAAAACAGTGATACACTTATCATGAAGTTCCAGGGAGGTCCGCTTCTATTGTCAGAACTTGATCTGATTAAGCATCCTGGCATTATCCTGACAGAGAGCGAATTTTTACATTACAATTATGTTCTGGAGGGGATGGTGGAAATAGGGGAGCAGCATTGCTATAAGATAGGCTTTGCTCCAAAAAATGATGAAGAGGGCTACCTTTATTGCGGAAATATATATATAGATGTTGAATCTTCTGCCATAGTGAATATTGAGCTTGAAGTGTGCCAGGGACATAAAGAAGAAGCTGTAAGCTGGTTTATTAAAAAGAAACCATTCGGTTTGAAGATGTACCTGCTTAACGCAAAATATATCGTTTCCTATCGAATAATGGATGATAAATGGTATATTCATTATATACGTACAGAACTTTCCTTTAAATCCAGGTGGAAAAAGAAACTGTTTTCTTCCAACTTCTATATCACATCCGAGACAGCTGTAACCGGCATAGATAAGTCAGCGGTAAGTAAGCCAAAAGCAAAGGAAGCATTCAGTTATCATGATGTATTTTCTGAGCAGGTAAGTGACTTTTCTGATCCCGATTTCTGGGGGGTGTCAAATGTAATTGAGCCGGAGAGATCTATACAGGAAGCTATCTCTAAAATAAGCCGGAAACTAAACAGGAAACAAAAGTCTTTATTTAAATAATATTTAATAATTTAGTGGATAATGTCAGACATTTACCCACTAATAGAAAATGATCCCTGGCTAGAGCCTTATTCATCTGTAATTCAACAGCGTATACAAAGGGCAACTGCAAAGGAAAAGGAAATTACAGGAGGCAGGTCACTTAGTGATTTTGCTAATGGGCATCATTATTTCGGGGTTCACAGGTCAGGAGATGAGTGGGTCCTGAGGGAATGGGCTCCAAATGCCACAAATATCTTCCTTATTGGTGATTTTTCTGACTGGAAAGAACTTCCTGCTTATAAATTTACATGTCTTGATAATGCTGTTTGGGAACTTAAGATTCCTGTTTCTGCATTTAAACACGGTATGTTATACAGCCTTTCAGTTTATTGGGAAGGAGGAAAGGGTAAAAGGATACCTGCCTGGGCTACCAGGGTGGTTCAGGACCCTGAGAGTCTTATATTCAATGCTCAGCTGTGGGATCCGGAAGATAAATATCTTTGGAGGATACCTGATTTCCAGGCTGCATCTGAAAACCCTATAGTTTATGAAGCCCATATAGGTATGGCTGCTGAAGACGAAAAGATAGGGACATACGAGGAGTTCAGGATAAATGTATTGCCACATATTAAAGAGCTTGGATATAATACCCTGCAGCTGATGGCAATTATGGAACATCCTTTCTATGGCTCTTTTGGTTACCATGTTTCAAATTTCTTTGCTGCTTCATCCCGCTTTGGTACGCCTGAGCAATTAAAAGCCCTTGTTGATGAAGCTCATGCGGCAGGCCTGGCTGTAATAATGGATATAGTACATTCACACTCGGTTAAGAACGAGGTGGAGGGACTGGCAAAATATGATGGTACTGTTTACCAGTTTTTTCATGATGGGAGCAGGGGCCTTCACCCCGCATGGGATTCACTTTGTTTTAACTATGCCAGGAATGAGGTTATTCACTTTCTTCTGTCAAATTGCAAATACTGGCTTGAGGAATATAAATTCGACGGCTTCAGGTTTGATGGAGTTACCAGCATGATATACCTTGATCATGGCCTGTCAAGAGATTTTACATCATATGATAATTATTTTGATGGCCAGGAAGATGAAGATGCCCTGGTATATATGATGCTGGCAAATAAACTGATCAATGATATTAATCCCTATTCAATAAGGATAGCTGAAGAAATGAGCGGCATGCCGGGACTTGCAACTCCGCTGGAACAGGGAGGTTATGGCTTTACCCACAGGCTGGCCATGGGTACTCCTGACTACTGGATAAAACTTATAAAAGAAGTACCGGACGAGCAATGGAACGTAGGTCAGCTTTATCACGAGCTAAGTAATCACAGGGTGGACGAAAAGACTATTGCTTACAGTGAATCGCATGACCAGGCACTGGTAGGTGACAAGACCATAATCTTCAGGCTTATGGATAAGGAGATGTATTATCATATGCATAAGACAAGTAATAACCTTATTGTTGAAAGGGGTATGGCCCTGCATAAGATGATACGGCTTATTAGTTTTGCTACTAACGGGGGTGGTTATCTAAACTTTATGGGTAATGAATTCGGACATCCCGAATGGATTGATTTTCCACGCGAAGGCAACCAGTGGTCTTATAAATATGCAAGAAGACAATGGTCATTAATTAATAACAGGGAGCTGAGATATCATTTACTGAATGACTTCGACAGGGAAATGATAAAACTTCTGAAAAACAGTGATTTGTTTCATGATGCTTTTCCTTATAAATGGCTGGCCAATGAAAGCGACCAGGTACTGGCCTTCAGTCGTGGCGATCTCTTGTTCCTGTTTAATTTTAATCCTACTCAATCATTTAGCAATTATGGAATAAATGTTCCTACAGCTAAATACAGCCTTGTACTGAACACCGACTCCAGGCGCTTTGGGGGATTTGGAAATATTAAAGATGAACAGACGATATTTACAAAAAGCATATCGGGTCCTTCCGGAAATACCGGTATGCTCTATTTTTACCTGCCCAGCCGTACTGCTGCAGTATTGAGGAGAGTAAAGACAAAAAGTTTTAATTAGTACCAGGGGATATGGCCGGAGAGTGATGAGAGAGAATTATTATTTACTTAATAATTATACGATATGAGGATTGTTATTTTTTTTATTCTAAATATTTTTCTTTTTTCATGTTCTTCAAAATACGACCTTGTAATTGATGGTGGCACCATATACGACGGATTAGGGAATGAGGCTTTTACTGCAAATATTGCTGTAAAAGACGGAGAAATTGTAAAAATCGGAAATTTTAAACCCAGAGCACAGAAGATAATAAATGCCAAAGGAATGATTGTTTCGCCGGGTTTTATAGATGTGCATACACACATAGATGGTGGTATAGTAAGCCGGGAAGGTTCCAGTGTTAAAAATTATCTTACCCAGGGGGTAAGCACGGTAGTAACCGGTAATTGTGGTTCGGGAACATGGAAGCTTGATGATTATTTTGGCAGGCTTGATTCCATTGGCATCGGACCTAATGTTATACATCTTGTGGGACATGGTAGCCTTAGAAAGGCAGTTATGGGAACAGAATACAGAGCTCCAACTCCTGAGGAACTGAAGAAAATGAAAACTATGCTGGCAGATGGGATGGAAGAAGGTGCATTGGGCTTATCAACCGGTTTATTCTATGTTCCGGCAAGCTATGCAAAGACAGAAGAGATTATTTCGATTGCAGATACGTTAAAGCAATATAATGGTATTTACGCCACACATACTCGTGATGAAGGAAGTTACAACATAGGTCTTATTGAGTCGGTAAAAGAAGCAATTGAAATTGGAGAAGAAGCAGGAGTTCAGATTGAGATATCTCATATTAAGGCGCTTGGCACAAAGGTCTGGGGCAAGTCAGTCGAGGTTTGTTCTCTTATTGAGGATGCCAGAAAAAGGGGAGTGAGTATTATGGCTGATCAGTATCCGTATATTGCATCCAATACCGGGCTTTCAGCAGCTGTTGTTCCGGCATGGGTAAGAGAAGGTGGCAAGATGAGGGAGAGGTTTGCAGACAAAAGTCTTTACCCGAAGATAGAGGCAGAAATTCGTGAAAACTGCAAAATGCGTGGCGGACCTGAATCATTGATAATAGTATCATATCAGCCAAATCATAATTTTGATGGCCTTAACATTTCAGAGATAGCCGGGATTATGGAAATAACTCCTGTTGAAGCTATTATTGAACTATTAAGAAATGCATCCCCGGCTGTGATATCATATAATATGAACCCGGCTGATGTAGAGTATTTTATGAAAAAGGATTATGTAATGACATGTTCGGATGGTCATGTTCAGTTCCCGGGTATAGGAAATCCACATCCTCGAAACTATGGTACATTTCCCAGGAAGATTCGAAAATATGTAATGGAAGATAGTTTAATAAGTATGGAATTTGCTATTCGTGCTGCTACATCTCTGCCGGCAAAAATGTTGGGCCTGAGTGACAGAGGCCAGATTAGTGAGGGATATGTTGCAGATATTGTTGTATTTGATCCGGAAACCATCAGGGATATTGCTACTTTTACTGACCCTCATCAATATAGCAAGGGCATCATTTACCTATTGGTGAACGGACAGATAGTAATTGAAGACGAAGTATACAATGGAGTGCTTGCAGGAAAGACCTTGAGGATGTTTGATTACCGGAATTAAAATAGCTCTTAAATATAAATGAGCTGTCTCCGAAATCTTAATTAGCACCAAAAAATAAGAATGCAAATTCCACAGTCGTAGTCCTGAACCAGCTTTATGCTATATCCATAAGTTTAAGGCAAATTCCTGGTCATGCCCCAGTAGGGGATGATGCGGAACAAGCCTGAACCCGTAATTAAATCCTCCCGAATAAGTTGGAGTTATTTTAATATTATAATGGGCTATGCTTCCTTCCGTTTTAACAAGATTAAACTCCTTCTTGTAAACAAGCTCAGGCGATTCTTCCGGTCCCCTTGAAAATATCAGTTCAAGCTTAACATCTTCGGGCACAAGTCCTTTCAGGTCTAAGGATAACTTTCCGGAATATTCCTTTCCACCCTTATACTCATTTCTTGCATCCATGGGCATGCTTACGGACAGAACCTCTATCTGCTGCCAGTTTTGTCTTAGCTTTTCTTTCCATTTTGCTACCTGCCTGGCCTTTTCATACTGGTCTTTTGAGAATTCCTTTGAACGTTTTTCAAGATCCAGGTAAAATCTTTTCATGTAATCGTTCATCATCCTCTCTGTTGTAAACTCAGGTGCCACCTCAGCCATGGTTTTCTTAATATGACTTACCCATTCTGCAGGTACACCATTTTTGTTCCTTGTATAATATGCAGGTATTATCTCATTCTCCAGCAACTGGTAAATGGTCTCTGCATCCATTTCATCCTGGTAATCCTGGTATTCATAAGTCCTCTTTTCAGATAATGCCCATCCTGCTCCCTGTCTGTATCCTTCCACCCACCATCCGTCAAGCACGCTGAAATGAAGTGTTCCGTTCATTACTGCTTTCTCTCCACTTGTCCCTGACGCCTCCAGTGGCCTGGTAGGAGTGTTCATCCATACATCAACCCCTCTAACAAGTCTGGTGGCCAATGCTATGTCATAGTTTTGCAGAAAGACTATTTTTCCAATAAATTCGGGCCTTTTGGATATGGTAACTATATCCCTGATCATATCCTGTCCGGCCTTATCCTGGGGATGTGCTTTACCTGCAAAGATGAGCTGGACAGGATGCTCAGGATGATTTACTATCTGTGAGAGCCTGTCGAGGTTCTTAAACAGTAAGTGAGCACGCTTATAAGTAGCAAATCTTCTTGCAAAACCAATTGTTAAGGGTTGGGACCGGAGCTTTTCGCATATCTCAACAATATACCTGGGATTCTCATTCCTTTGCGTCCAGTTTTGCTTTAACCTTTCTTTCAGCTTCTCTATCATAGAAGCTTTGATGCCCTGTTTTATTTCCCATATTTTCCCGTCATCAACATCATTTATCTTTTTCCAGTCTTTATCTTTTCCCTGCCTGCCTATGTTTTCATAAAGCTCTGTCCATTCCTGGGCGGCCCATGATTTGTAATGCACACCATTGGTTACATATCCTATTGATGATTCGTCTTCCAGGAATCCTGGCCATATACCTGCAAAAAGCTTCCTGCTCACCTGTCCGTGTAGCTTACTGACGCCGTTAGTAAACAGTGCAAGCCTTGCAGCAAGGAAACTCATATTGAATTTATCGGCATGACCGGCATCAGTTTTTCTGCCCAGTGACAACAGCTGCTCCCAGCTTATTTTTAAGCGTTCGGGGTAATGGCCCATATATGTCCTTAAAATATCTTCGGGGAACTGGTCGTGACCAGCAGGAACGGGTGTGTGTGTTGTGAACAGGGTAGAGGCACGAACCATTTCAAGTGCTTCGTTAAATGTGAGGTTTTTCTCCCTTACCAGGCTCGCTAATCGCTCTATTCCGCTAAATGCAGAATGTCCCTCATTACTATGGAATATATCGGGATCAAGTCCCAGTTTATAAATGGCCCTGATACCTCCAATGCCAAGAAGTATTTCTTGTTTTATCCTGTTCTCAAGGTCACCTCCATAGAGGCTGTGGGTTATGGCCCTGTCCTGGTGCTGGTTTTCTTTATGATCGACATCCAGAAGGTAAAGCTTTACCCTGCCTACGTTTACCTGCCACAAATAGGCTGTTAAGCTTCTTCCCGGGAAAGCGATGTTTATACTTAGCCAGTTAGAATCTTTATCCAGCACAGGGAATGCAGGAATTTTTGAAAATTGCTCAGCATTGTAGCTAGCGGTCTGTTCCCCGTTAAGTGTAAGTACCTGTTTGAAATAACCATGTCTGTACAGAAGTCCGAATGCAGTGATATTCACATTCGAATCACTTGCCTCTTTCAGGAAATCACCGGCAAGTATTCCCAGTCCGCCTGAAAAGATCTTGAGGCTGTCGTGAATACCATATTCCATACTGAAATATGCTATCTCAGGACCTTTCCCTTTGCTATTCATATAGTTGTGAAATTCTTTTTCCACCTCGTTTAACAGCTTTATGAATTCCTTATCCTTACTGAGAATAAGAAGCCTTTTATAGTTTATCTCTTCAAGTAATACAATAGGATTATTTTCGCATTTCTCCCATAATGCAGGATCAACCTTTTCCCATAGCTGTATTGCTTTAAAGTTCCATGACCACCACAGGTTTTTAGAAAGTTCTTTTAAGAAATTCAGCTTCTCAGGAACATTGGATTCTACAAAGAGTTTTTTCCATACCGGTTGATAATCACTGGGTGCAGGGGGTACATAAGTTATTTCACCCGGTCGCGGCAGATCGAGTTCCTTTATCCTTTCCTCAGAGCTGCTGATCGCTATATCGTAAATATCAAAATACTTGCTTACCAGTTCTTTCCATAGTGCAGTTCTTGATATTTCAAATGCCTTTTTCCTGGCTTCTTTCATTTCTTCATCAGAAAGAGCCGCATAATGCATTATTTCTTCAGAAAGCTCTATTGCAGTTTCATCAAAATTATCGTCAGTTCGTTTAAGTACCCTGATCCCATTGCCCTGGTCGGGTATCAGGTCATTAACCCATTTACCGAATCCGGCAAGTGTGCTTGTAATAGTGGGTATATAAAATGCAAGGCTTTCCATAGGGGTATAGCCCCATGGCTCATAATAACTTGGAAATATGCTAAGGTCGAAGCCAATAAGCAGGTCGTAATAAGAGATATTAAAAAGGCCATCCTGACCGTTGAGGTAGGAGGGAATGAATATAAGTTTTACCTTGCTGTCATTGCCGGATGCCAGTCCGGTTGACCTGCAATAGTTAAGCACGGGATCATTGGCCGGATCACTGAGGTAGTGGGTTGTATATCTTGATCCTGCTTCATCATAGTCTGATCTTACTGCTGCCTGTTCAGGCCTGACCAGCTCCTGGCGGGGACCCGATATACCGGCAGGGACAAGTATGAAAGCCAAGATATCTTTTTCCGGATTTTTGTCCTCTATCTTCCTGAGGGCTTCAAGAAAAACATCAATCCCCTTGTTTTTGTATTCGTAGCGGCCACTTGTTGCAACAAGAAAACTATTACTGGAAACATCATGGCCCATAGACCTGGCAAGATCAATAAGCCTTTTTCTTGAATTTGTTCTTTGCTCCCGGAACTTAGATTCATCAGGAACAAATGAGTCTTCAAAACCATTTGGTGTTACAATATCCGGTTCCTTCCCAAAGAACTGCTTACATTCCAGTGCCGTAATCTCACTAACTGTAGAATATGCATCAGCATTTATTGCTGAGAGGCTTTCCATGGATTGCTTGGAAATAACTCCAAGTTCTGATGCTGAGCGTTCGGGATCGAACTGGTTCAATTTGCTGTACAGTGGCCTGCCATTACCGGCAAGTGCCCTTCCAAGTGATGTGGCATGAGTGGTAAATATAGTTCCTACAAAGGGTGCATGTTTCTTGAGATGTAGTATTCCTGCACCGGTCATCCATTCATGGAAATGAGCCAGTGCTCCATGCCTGAAATCTTCATAGAACAGGCACATATCCTGTATTAGTTCTCCTGCTGCCGTTCCAAACAGGGCAGGCTCAATATAGTCCCACTGGCCACTTATAGAGTCAAGCTTATAATCTTCCCAGTACTTGCTGAATATTTCATCTTTTCTGGAAATAAGTGAGTAAAAATCTATTAGCATGGCCTTTGGCCTGCCGGGTATCTTCCATCTTCCTGTTTTAACAGAAAAAGCCTTGTTCTGGAATTGCTCCTTCCAGTCTTTAAAGAGTTCAGGATCGGGTTCAAATTCGGGGTTCTCACCTTCATCTCTCCACAGGTCGGGACCAATAAGTATATATTCAAAATCTGATTGATCAAGTATTGACTTTGCTTTTGTTGAAATGACAGTGTGAATTCCTCCTACTTTATTACAAACTTCCCAGCTGGTTTCAAATAATATCTGTGTTTTCTTCATGTGTATTCAAATAATTTAATTCATATCTTCTACCACATCCTGTTATTTACGGATGTAGTTATAATAATCTAAATGGATCTGATAAATCCTTTACTTTTTCTTTCTGCTTGTTGTTTTGGCTTTAGTTGCAGGTATTTTAGATGAGGCCGGCTTTTTCTTTCTGCTTGTTGTTTTAGTTTTAGTTGCAGCTTTTTTAGATATAGGGGCCCTGGATCCTGTACCGGTTGCCGGCTTTCTGCCTGGCTTGACTTTTGCCTGCTCACTTTTCTTAAGGCGTTCTATCTGATTCTTAAGTTTTTCAATTTCTTTTTCCTGTTTTGAAATACGCAAGTTCAATTCTGTGCTGTCTTCACTTTCAGGAGCTAAGTTCGCTTTTACCCTCAGTATGAAGTCGCTGAGAATATTCATATAGTTTATAAATGCATCGTAGGGAGAATCAAAAGGACTGAAATAAGAATGAACCTCTCCGTCGGAGAAAAACTTGGTGCACATATAGTAAAAATGGTCGCTTGTTTGAAGGTTAAGCCAGTCGCGCTTTATATCATCCCTGTTAATCTTCATTACCATATCCTCTATGCTGTAAAGCTTATTATATGCTTCTTCCTGTAGTTCATTACCCAACCATGCCGTAAGGTCTTTTTCTTCATCAGCCCATGATATAGGATTTGGAACATGAATAGGAGCAATGACCTGCTTATCTCTTATGATATCTGATGGGGTAGAGAAAGAAATCCCCTTTTTCTCCTGAATAATGGCAGGCAGCTTCTCCAGAAAAGAGAATATCCCGGTTTCTTTCCACTGGTGTTCTCCGAATGTCTCGTAGTCCATGAATATATTAACTACTTCTTCATTTTCTGGTATGTTGTCTATCCATGATACAAATTTTTCAGCAGTCAGAGGCCATTCATTCCATGACTCATCAGAAAACCTGAATGCTATATCATCACTTAATTTAAAATTCCGGACAAGGACTTTTAATTTAGGATTTATTGCATTACAATACAGGTGATTAGGACTCTTCCAACCTAGGATATGTTTGGCCCCTTCTGTAAGCATAGCTTTGTATCCCATTTTTGCCACATCATTGCCTATATCATCTGAATAGATCAATTCGGTATTCCTGAAGACTTCCGGTTTTACTCCAAAAAGTTCTTTTACAAGCTTTTCATGCATTTTTACCTGCCTGACAAATTCATCCCGGCTCTTAAAAAAAGCAAGTGAATGGGCATAGCTCTCTGCCAGTATTTCAACTGAATCGGAAGAAGCAAGTTGCTTAAATGATTCAAGCACATCTTCACCGTATAACTTAAACTGTTCCAGTATCATGCCTGAAAATGAAAAACTGACCTTGAACTGACCTTTGTACTTATCTATAAGATCGAGGATTAGCTTATTGGCAGGCAGGTAGCTTTTCTCAGCAACCTTTCTCAATATTGACTCATTGGTATAATCATCGTAATAATAATGGTCCGATCCTATCTCAAAAAAACGATATCGTTTTAAACGAAAAGGCTGATGTACCTGGAAATACAAACAAATATTTTTCATATTTTATTTAAGTGTTTGTTTATCTTTTTATAAATAATCATATATAATATTTATACTAGTTCTTTATATATCTCTAAAAGCTGCCTTGCAGAATTTTCCCATTTTAGGTCATCAACTTCTGCCTTACCATGTTTGCGGAACATTTTATAAAGTGCCGGGTATTTCAAAATGCCGTAAATAGCATCCGACATTGCATCAATATCCCAGTAATTAACTTTTATTGCATGCGTAAGTATCTCAGCTACTCCCGACTGGTGAGATATTATTACCGGCACATTAGACTGCATTGCTTCAAGGGGGGATATGCCGAATGGTTCGGATACAGATGGCATTATATATACATCGCTGTATTCCAGCATTTTATATACATCATCACCTCTAAGGAAGCCGGTAAAGTGGAAGCGGTCCATAATGTTTTTTGATGCAGCAAGCTTTATCATATCAGTCATCATATCACCACTGCCGGCCATAACAAATCTTACATCTTTAGTCCTTTCCAGTACCCTGCTGGCTGCTTCAACAAAATATTCAGGGCCTTTTTGCATAGTTATCCTGCCAAGAAAGGTCACTATTTTCTCATTCGATCCATTTAAGAGTTTTCTCTTTTCTTTTTCACGTTCAAGTGGTTCAACGGCATTATATACAGTGCTTACTTTTTCAGCAGGGATATTATATTTCTCAATTACCGTTTGCCGTGTAAGGTTGCTTACAGTAATTATCCTGTCGGCAGTATCCATACCTTTTTTCTCAATCGCATAAACGTCGGGGTTTACTTTGCCTCCGCTTCTGTCGAAATCTGTAGCATGAACATGAATAACAAGAGGTTTACCCGATACTTCCTTTGCTGCTATTCCTGCCGGATATGCCAGCCAGTCGTGGGCATGAATGATATCGAATGATTCATTGTCTGCAATTACCCCGGCAACAATGGCATAATTTGCAATTTCCTGCATGAGGTTTTCAGTATACTTGCCACTGAAGTTTATCTTTCCATGCTCATCTGTCTGGATGAACTTATAATCTGAGGAAACTTCTTTGCTTTTGAGTCTCCAGAAATCCTCAGGATCAGTATATGGTACTATTTTGGAGCTTACTTCTATATAATCGAGTTTAGATCTGCCTTTACCAAGATTGATCTTCTTTCTTGTAACAGGAATATTACTGGCACCGATTATCCTGGCAATGCTATTGTCTTCATCACCATAAGCTTTTGGTACCACGAACAGGAGTTCGTTGGATCCCAGTGCAGAAAATCCCTTTGCAAGACCGTAACTGGCCGTTCCAAGTCCCCCGGAAATATGTGGTGGAAATTCCCACCCGAACATTAGTACCCTCATGTTGTGTTAATTAAAATCATCAAGCATCTTCATTACCCGTAGTAATTCAGCAACGCTCCAGGCCTGTGAGATAGTCCCCCTGCCATGATGAGGCGGATTACCGTCATATATTTCCGATATAGATCCTATACCGTCATTTTCCATTTCTTCCTCATAAACATCCAGCAGGCTTTGTATTCTGCGAACACCACTTTGCTTGTTAAGCTTAAGGTATGCTTCTGCAAAGTGTCCGAATAGCCATGGCCAGGCCGTTCCCTGGTGATATGCACTATCTCTTTCTTCCTGGTTACCAACACACATCCCTTTATACTTGGGATCGGCCGGAGAGAGTGTACGCAAGCCCCTTGTGGTAAGCAGTTCTTTTTCAATCAGATCAAGAACAGATTTCTTTATCTCATCCTCAAGCGGGGAGTAGGGTAGAGAAAGTGCAAATACCTGGTTGGGCCTTATATCCCAGTCTTTATAATCGCCATTAACATAATCTGCAAGATATCCTTTCTCAGGGTCCCAGAATGTGTTTACGAAGTTCTCCCTTATCTTCTCTGGTAAATCTTTCCAGTCATCAGGGCTTTTATCCTTTCCTGCCTTTCCTGCCAGTTCAATGTAAAAAGAAATGGCATTATACCAGAGGGCATTGATCTCTACATTATAACCAATTCTTGGTGTAAGGGCTTTCCCGTTTACTATAGCATCCATCCATGTAAGTGCTTTGCCTTCCTGTCCGGCATAAATAAGGGAGTTATCATGCATTTTGATATTGAACTCAGTTCCTTTCCTGTAGGCTTCAAGTATGTTTGAAATGGTTTTATTATAACTTTTCCAGACAGATACCGGATCATTAACATATTCGGCATACTGCTGAATTGCCCATATAAACCACAAGGGTGCATCAACAGAATTAAAAGCATGACCTTCGCTTCCCTCTATATTGGGGAATAAACCCCCTTTCATTTTTTTAAGCTGGGTATCAAGAACAGCTTTACATTTTTTGGGGTTATCAAGTGCCAGCGTAAGGCCCGGCAGTGATATAAAAGTATCACGGCCCCATACTCCAAACCATGGGAAGCCGGCAATTATATTTATCTGGCCTTTATTTTTTACAAAAAATTGTTTGGCCGAGTTAACAAGGCAATTCCTGAAGCATGTTCTTGGATTCCTGTCCCTGGTTTCCCATCTGAATTTTTGCTTAAGACCTGAAGGATTAATGCTTTTTGTGCTTGCCGATAATATTATGCTTTCACCCTTTTTAATTGGTATTTCAAAATAGCCGGGTACAAAAAGATCTTCGGTATAATCATATCCTCTTTCCATCTCTTTCTGGTAAACAATATTATTGTACCAGTCGGGGACTGAAACATATTCAGCCGCTTTGTTAAACTGAATGCTAAGCCATGGATATCCCTCATATAACCTGAACTTTACTCCGTTTTCAACTTCCTCGAATTTTGAAGAAACAAACATATTGGCTTTTGATAACTTGTGGTATTCCCTGAAAGCAAGGAAAGGTTGCAGTTTAAGTCTAGTGTCTGATTGTGCTTCAAGAAGAGTGTATTTAATAAGGATCTGTTCCTGGTTTTTTGCCAGTACGCGTTCCCTTGATAGCACAACCCCACCTACACGAACTATAGTTGAAGGGAGCTTGTCTGCATTGAATTCGCGCAGATATTTATGACCTCTTGGTTCAAAATGATCGGCATTATACTGGTGTATCCCTATGTTAAAAGACCTATCGTGCTGAATAATAGTCTCATCAATTGAAGAAAGCAAAACATGATGTGTTCCGCCAAACTGTTCCAGGGGACAAACAAGCAAACCATGGTATTTTCTTGTATTACATCCGGCCAGGGTAGTAAGTGCATAAGAACCGGCACGGTTAGTCCTGAGCACTTCCCTGTTAAGAGAATGCTTCAGGTTAACAAGTTTGGCTTTATCGAAAAATAAATAACTCATCTAATAGTCTGATTTTCAATTGTTTCTAAAATACTAAGGTCTTGGCTGACCTGAGCCACAAATATGAGGAAAAATGCTGGTAAAACATAAGGCATTTATGATCATTATTTAACAAATTATCAAGTCCGGTTAATTCTGTATGTTGCTTTCCAGCCAGGCAGGCTAGTGATTCCTCCAGGGAAGACTAAAAAAACCCCCGTTATTATATTATTTGTTTTTATGACAGGTAAAGCCGGTAAAAGAAAGGAATGATACTAAACTTCTTCTTCTTCTGTAATGCCTGCCTGCTTCTGAGCTTCTATTAGTTTATCTAATTTTTCTGCTATTTCATCCTGCTTTCTGCTAAGTTTCACCAGGTCTTCTGTACTATGGTCGTGGAGAGCTGCTTTAACTGACTGTATATCTGAATCCTTTTTTCTCAAATTCCTTTCTGTGTTAATCTCGCCAAGGTAATAAAACAAGAGTTGTAACAGAAGGAATATTAGTCCCAGTGATAATGACATGGCTACAACAGGGAACTGTATGATTGAGAATCCTATATTGACCTTAATAATCACAGAGAATACAGGCCAGTTAAACAAAGCAAAATATGCAATGATAAAAAGATATATTATAATAATGACCAGGTGTGTTTTTTTTAATATCTGCCTCATAGTTTTTTATAATAAGTTTATAATATATAGCATGTATAAGTAATGAATCAAATGGTTTGAGCCTTATTTGTCCTGGTTTTCTCCAAGTTTAATTATTTCCCTGTCTGTTTTCCTGATATCGGAGATCAGCTGCTTAAGTTTCTCATTATCTTCTATCTTGTTTTTCAGGCTTCTTCCGGATTTTAGTTTCAGGTATACCAGGCGCCCCAGTAGATTGATCTTTTCTTCTCTTTCTTTGCTCAGCTTTTTCATTTCTGAACGGTTTTTGAATTTGTCAAGATAATCCTGGGCAGTATCGCTAATTTCCTCAATAGCTTTCCTGGCAGTTGATATGGCTTCATTGCCGGGTTCTTTAACCTCTTCTTTAAGCCTGTCTTTGATGCCTGTTGTAGCATCAGATATATTTGATGCCAGTTTTGAAGCTTTTTTACTTATAATGCGGACACCCGATTCAATATTCTCTGCTGCTTCAGAAATAAAATCTTTGCTGCTTTTCACTTTTGTTTTCTTGTCTTTATCACTCATTTTGATTGGCTTTTGTATTTCTGTTCGATCTGCCCAGGAAATATAGTAAAACAATAAGTACTACTACAACAATGCTGAGAATAGCAATAAATCTACCAAATGAAACATTTCCCTCATTGCCCGATCTATTACTGCTGCCTATGGCTTTATCAAGTTGCTCTTCTGTAAGTTCCTGCTTAGTGTCAGCCGACTTATCAGCAATAAGCATAAGCCTGTTTGCCGGTTCAGTTTCCTGTCCTGTAAGTTCCTTTTCTTTAATTTTCTTTCTCTTAAGCGGTTTTGCTTCTGTATTTTTTCTTTCAAGACTGTCGAGCAGATGTTCAATAAGATATATCTTCCTGTTTATAAGTTCTTTTTTTGTTTTTAGCTCTGCAAGCTCACTTTCAAGCTCCTGCAGGCTTGTTAATCTTGTAGCAGGTACTGATATTTCCGGCTGTCCGGCTTTTAAATCTGTACTGTTATTCTTAATTCCAGTTATCAGACTTCTAAGCTGTATAATCCTGTTTTCTTCATTTTCTATATAAGAATTCAGTTCATTAATATTCTCCTGTGCCCTGGCCAGCGCATTATGCATGGTTGTATCAGCTTTAAGATGAGCTTCCTGCTTATTGAAGAAAACCAGTTCTTCCTGGTAGCTTAATATCATCCTTCTTGCCAGGGCTATTTCATTGTTCAAAGAATCAATCTTTGCCCCGGCTGTCTTACTGATTTTGTTGTAGTCTTCCCCTCCATGAAAAAGATTAGCACTAAGCAGCAAAATAGAAATAATTAAACTTATAATGGCATTCATTAGTCTGTTTTTATTGGGTTTTCGTGAATAGCTATATATACAAATATAGTTTAAAAATAAATCTTTTCCAAGCATCACAGCCTGTACTAAAATTCATTTTTTTTAATTAATTTGGCATTCTATGATATTTAATTTTCCAACAATAAAGATACCCGGGCTAAAGGGAAAATCATTATTTTCTTTGGCTGCCGACAATAAAAAGTTTGGTGTTTTTGGTGGAGTGTTCACTCCGAATACATTAACAATACTTGGTATAATAATGTATTTAAGGCTGGGCTGGGTAGTTGGAAATGCAGGAATACTTGGCGCCATAGCAATAATTATCATATCGAAGAGCATATCTGTATGTACGGCATTGTCTATGTCTTCTATTACCACGAATATAAAGATTGGGGCAGGGGGAGCATATTCAATTATTTCCAAGTCACTGGGACTTGAAGCCGGTGGCAGCATAGGCATCCCCTTTTACATATCGCTTATGCTTTCGGCCGCCCTGTACATCATGGGTTTTACAGAAGGATGGCTGCGTATTTTTCCCAATCACCCGGCTATGCTGGTAACTTTTAGTGCCTGGGCGGTTTTACTTGTAATATCCTATATAAGTGCGCATTTTGCCATAAGGGTGCAATATCTTATCATGGTGATAGTTGGCTTTTCTATACTATCCTTTTTTCTTACAAAGAATGAGCCTGTAAGCACTGCACAACTAATAGGTGATTTTGAAGATGCCGGTTTCTGGAAGGTATTTGCAATATTCTTTCCTGCAGTAACAGGGATAATGGCAGGGGCAAACATGTCGGGCGATCTGAAGAATCCCAGAAGGGCAATCCCCCTTGGGACACTGAGTTCTATCGGGATAACCATGCTGATCTACATAGGCATAGCCTTTGTGGCTTACCGATATATCTCGCCTGAAGAACTCAGGTCCAACCAAATGGCCATAGTTGATAATTCCAGGTGGAACTCAGTGGTAATAGCAGGAATTCTTGCTGCCACATTTTCATCTGCACTGGGAACCATGGTAGGTGCTCCCAGGGTATTACAGGCTCTTGCCGAGCACAAGATAGTCCCATTTCACAAAAGCTTTGCAAAAAAGACCAGCTCCTCAGAACCCCGGAATGCCATAATATTTACAGGGGCCAGTATTGCTCTTGTTTTGTTAGCAGGTAATCTCAATGCACTGGCAAGCCTTATCACCATGTTTTTTCTTATTACATATGGAATGATAAACATTGTGACTTTTATTCCCCAGAGCATGAAGATCATCAGCTTCAGACCCAGCTTTAAGATTCCCAGGTTTGTTTCTCTTTTCGGCGCGTTAGGGTCTGTAGTGATCATGTTTTTGATAAATCCTGTTTTCAGCCTGGTTGCCTTATCTGTGATAATTATACTTTATATATGGCTGGTAAAAAGGGGACTCAAATCAGACTGGGGTGATATTAGGGGAGGTATGTTTCTTGCCCTGGCAGAAAGGGCCTCGCAGGTAGCATTACGTTTCCCCAGGCACCAGGTGTCATGGAAACCCGATCTGTTATTACCTGTAGAAGATCCCAGAGCCTGGTCGGGCTCATTACTTTTCATCAAGAATATTGCATATCCGTCAGGCAGTATTTTTGCATTTACCGTAAAAAAGGAGAAAACCGAAGAGACTGAAAAAGACCTGCATAATTTTCTCGAACCCCTGAAAGATGGGACCATACTTGTTAATTCAACAATACTGGAGGATAAATCCTTTCTGAACGTTGCCAAGCTGGTTATACAAACCCTTAACTCGGGAGCCCTCAGGCCTAATACTCTTTTCCTTACAATGAGCAGGGAAAGAAAAAAGGATTCAACAATAAAAACACTTCTGGGTCATTCCAGCAGGAATGGCATGGGGACCATTATCTTAAGGATACATCCCCGGCTGTCTTTCGGAATGCAAAAAACAGTGAACCTGTGGTTAAGGGATAAGAGTCCCAACTGGCATATGTCTGTGCTTATTGCCTTGCAGCTTATAAGGAACTGGGACGGAAAGCTGAACCTGGTAAGTTCAACGCCTGATCCTGATAAGAAAAACTATATATCCGGTTTTTTGCAACATCTGAGCGACCAGGCCAGGCTGCCTGATACAACTAACTTTTATGTACTGACAGGGGATTTTATGAAATGTATGAAAGATGCACCGCCGGCAGACTTAAATATATTTGGAATAGCCGAGGATCCTGATTTCAGATTTATGAGGAAAGCTCCGGATGAGATTAATTCTTCCTGTCTTTTTATTAAAGATTCAGGATCGGAAAATGCACTTGTCTGATTTGCAGGAGTTTTTTTAAACCAGAACTTCTATCTCGCGGGGAAGCATTTTTACGTGAATAGGTGTATTCCCAACTATTTCACCGTCAATATTCAGAACGTGGTCTTCAATAGGAATTATTGAAAATTCCTTTGCCTGGTGGTATTGTACTACCGGGTCGCCAACATGTGCACCTTTAAAAATCTTTGTGAACAGGGAAAGTAGCTTTAACCTGCCTGCTTTTCTTACTATCAGAAGGTCTATCAATCCATCATCTATCTGTGCCAGGGGAGCCATCTTCATGGCATTACCTGTATGTATGGTGTTACACCCAAGGATAAAACCATAGTCACCGGCAATTGTTTGTCCGTCAATCTTCAGTTTGGCAAGCCTCCTTGTATTCCTGACCACTTCTATCAGAGAGGCCATGTTATACCTTTGTCCTCCAAGAAATCTCATTTTATCGGCAAGAATATTTATATCTGTGGGAAGGCCCCAGCCAACAATATTGAATCCGTAAATAATCTCTCCTGCAGCATCAACCCTGGCAATATCCAGCTTTCGTTTTTCACAGTTAACTATTCTTCTTGCAGCTTCAAGTGGATCCAGGCAGTTAAGATCATGCATAAATGCATTTCCCGTACCGGCTGTAATAAGTCCTATTGGAATTCTTTTCCCGTCTTTTCTGGAAAGCATTCCATTAATCACTTCATGCATGGTTCCGTCTCCGCCAACAGCACAAAAGCCATCATAACCATCCAGGTCAATAGTATTGATCATATGTCTTGCATGCCCGGCATATCTGGTTTCCTTAATATTCACCTCGGCACCTGATTCCTCAAAAATGGGAAGAACCCTTCTTAATATCTCCATACCATCTTTGGAACCTCCTGCAGGGTTGATTGCTATATAGAATTTCTTAGTGGCTTTCAATTTTTGATTTATTAAATTAGCTTACTAAGTTAATTATAATTTGACTTCAATCTTCTATTGTTCCTGTTCAAAAGAGATATGTTATAGCCAGAAGAGATATCCGGGAGCCATGATCTATCCACATGGTAACATAAAACAAGCTGGTATACAGTAGCTTAACACAAGCTTTGTTCTTATGTTAGTAATACATAAACCATAACAAAGGCCCGGGATATTTTTTTCTGCCAGGCTTGATGGGGAAATAAAATTTACGGGCAGGAAAAGATTTTCTTATAATTTATTTAGTTGGATCACTAGGGAATGATAACTTTGTTTATAGAGTGTATTAAATATATAACGAAACAGATATGAAAGATTTTAAGAAATATTACATAGTACCTGCCAGTCCCGAAGAAGTTTATCTTGCACTGACAACTGCTACAACCATACATTTATGGTCGGGTGAGCCTGCTGTGATGAGTTCTGAGCCGGGAACTGAGTTCTCAATGTGGGATGGCAGCATAGTGGGGAAGAACCTGGAATTTGAGAAGAACAGGAAAATTATACAACAATGGTATTTCGGAGAGCAGGAAACAGCCTCAATAGTAAGTTTGATCTTTCATGATCATAAGAAAGGGACCTCTGTAGAATTAAAGCATACAAATATTCCTGATGATGATTACGAAGATGTTATTGAGGGATGGAATGAGTCGTACTTCGCAGCCCTGATTGAATTCTATCAATAGCTGATATTCAGGGGAACGGACTGCCTGGTGAACAAAAAAGAGGGCTGTATCATGAGTGGTTTTGATACAGCCCCTTCAGATTAGCATACAGGTCTAAGCAGGTAATGCTTCCCGTGTATCAAGTTTCGACTTTTTGAATATTCCAAGTGCCCCGTTTATCCCTACGGTCATTACAATGTTTACAAAGAACACAAGGAATGATATAAGGAGCAGTGCACCACAGATACCGGCCAGTATCATGTACAAGTTATATTCTCCTTCAAAATAGATTGTCCGGCGCAGCATTCCTTTCAGGCCTGCCATACCCATAAAGGCTCCCATTCCTATACCACCGATGAGATGTCCCCAGAAATGTATGTTAGCAAGTTTATTGCTGTACCATTTTCCCCCATTGGTAAGAATTGGCAAGAGTATATATATGGCTGAATACAGGGTCATTGACAGGCCAATAAGAATAGCTACATGAACATGAGGCCCGATTATCCATTGAGTATTATGAAGAATGCGGTTCAGGCCGAGGTCTGCTTGCATTATACCTGCAGGAACAGCCAGTGCAAAGCCGAGAAGCCCTCCCAGGAGGAATTTCAGGGGATTTGTCATTTTTAACGGCCTGGCACTCCAGAGGGTTGCCAGAACTATAAAGAAAGCAAGTCCCTGGGTAATAAGCTCAAAAGCAGTTACCATCTCACCGGAAAATACCTTTAAAAAGCCCGGCTGGGCCTGGTCAGACATAAGGTGATGCGACCATACTGTCCAGGAAACAACAAGTTCAAGGAGTAAGGCGGCACGTGCTATATTCTGCATAAACAGTTGTTTTCCGGTAATAAGTGTGGCCAGTAAATACCATGTTCCTGCAACAAATATCAATACAAGTCCGTCGGCTACAAGGTCCAGACCCCACCAGAACCAGTTTTTATAAAGCAGGGCATCAATAGCACTCTCCTTTAGGTCGTAGCCCAATATTGCAGCTACCATATATACAAGGATAAGAACCCCTGTAAAAAGGATTATCCCCGAGTTTAAGGCAACATCAACAGTCCCCCTTGCAATAGCAGCAACGGGAAGAGAAACAAGATGTTCCTTTCTTTTATTTTTTCGTTTGAAAATATTCTCAACACCACTCACCCCCAGGGCAGAAGCCAGCAGTGACCTTGAAGGCTGCTTCTCCCATCCTTCAGGCGTGTACATAATGGTTTTGAATATATTTATTACAAAAAACACTGCACCTACCATTAAAATGGCTATTCCCAGAATGAATATTGTACCGCCGACAACGCTGAACTGTTCAAAATCTGCGGGCAATGGCCAGTAAAGAGTATACAGAGGTGCGTAATGGGAAATAAATCCTGCAGTCCAGAATATAAAAGTTCCGATAGTTATAAGCAGGAATGTCCAGTTTGCAAGCTTAATGCTCCAGATAGGTTTTTTCATAAGAAAGGGAACCAGGAAGAGAAAGGCCCCGAAAACTATATTATAGGTTGACCCGAATATACCGACCAGTGGATGGGCGGTCATTATGGCGAAGAACTGTTTAGGTTCTATCTGGGAAATTGGTTCTATCTGGTATATTCTCATTATCATTCCTTCAACTGCAGTCATAAGGTAAAAGATAAGTCCGAAAATCACCATCCTGAGAGCAATTTTTTGCAGACTGGTTTGTGAATCAGGCTTAAATGTCCCCCCTTCACCATTCATTAATGTATTTATGAAACTCATGGTTATTGTATTTAATTAAGTTTTGATTTTGATTTATTCAGCCGGTCTGTTCTCCGGCTCTTTTACCACCACCACATTTTTTTCTATCATCTGTATACCGGCGGGACCGGAATATTCGGTAGACCTGATAGAATAAATTCCGGGTTTAACAAATTGCCACATGATATCATTCAGGTGGCCCGGGACTACCTGCATCTGGAAAAGCATGGAATTATCTTCCCTGAATAATCCAAATCCGTAAGTAAGATCATTTGATCTGACATTGAACATTACCTTGTCACCTACATCAATAATAAGTTTCCCGGAAGGCAGTATATATTTGTGGTTTTCTACACTGATATCAAAAGTCTTATCAGCTGTTATCTCTGCCCTGTTTAAATCCATATGTTTCCATGGAATTGTATGTGCTGTGGCAATATGAAGAGAAACACCGAGAACCACGAGAAAGCCAACCCATACATAGAAAATGGCAGGCTTAACAATAGTGCTTTTGCCTTTTTTTGTTACAGCCACTGCAAACCATGCCATTATAGACATAATGGCTATGGTATAGGCCGTGTAGGCGATTGTTTGTCCGTTAAGAACAAGAGTTGAATCAACCATAATAACCTCCGGTTTTAGTTAATAATTAATATGTAATTACAATTTCTTTTATCTGTCATTCTTGTTTATATCAAGTCCCTTAATTTTTGTTTTTTGCAGATCTGCCAGGCTTGTACCGGTAAGAGTATCAATGATCTTCTTCCTTGTCTCAGCCCATATCTCATGCATGGGACAGGGATTCTCCAGGTCGCACTGGTATCTGCCGAGCAGGCATTTATCAAAACTCTCAAATCCATCAATTGCACTTATGATATCAGAAAGGTAAATTGACCGGATATCTTTAGCAAAGACAAAGCCTCCCTTTCTGCCCCTGAGGCTTTTAACAAAACCATTTTTCGCCAGCTTTGACATTATGCGTGCGGTATAGCTATGGGGGATATCCAGTTTTTCGTATAGCAGCTTAGCTGTGTATTGAGGATAATCTTCAGTAGCCATGAAGCTGAGGATCTTTAATGAATATTCGCTTGTCTTACTGAGCATTATAAAATACCACCTTTAGGTATTATTTTATAAATATATATTTAATAGCAATTAAAGAGGCTTATAATAATATGTTATAAAACATAAATAAGTTTGATACATATATATTAGTCGGGTTTTGAAGTTTGGAATTTTTGAGTCCACCACCATGAAATAAGAATTACAAACAATATTCCGAGAATTCCCCCGAAAAGGGAAGATGGGATGGCTCCGATAAATATTTCTTTAACAATAGCCGTTATAATATATACAGCTGCAATATACGGAATCCAGTTATAGTGATATCTGAGGAAGTAAATGTATATCAACAATAAAACTGTACCAATTATAAGGCCGCTGATTATCCAGTATGCATATCTTTCCAGGCCATTTACCGACATTAACAGTCCGGTAAGAACAGTAAGACCTCCATAGAGCAGTTTTGACCTGGTCCATTTATTGCTAAACTTATCCAGTGCAGCATATAATATCAGCAGGAAGCCTGCCGCAGCTATATATGATTGTATTTTGCCTGATCCTATGCTTAAGGCCGGTAATAAATTTCCTGCTGCTGAATAATCTCCTGTAAGCGGAGCTGTTTTTATTTCGAACTTCATAAGCAAGGACTGTAAACCTACAAGAAAGAATCCAAGACTGACAGCTTTTAGCCAGTCATAATTATTAAATGTCAAAGAGATCTTCAGATGGGATGACATACCCCCGATAATCCCATATCCTGCTGAAGAGAATATTGCAGCTATTGCCATTGAAACAAGTAGCATTGTAATGAAATTGGATAGGGGAATGCTTGTCTGATATGAATACATTATTGAATCCCATCCCAGGAATGTGTCCAAAATAAACAGAATAAAGAATGTTATACCGAAATAAATGAATAGAGGGAGAAGGAATTTTTTCCTGGTCCATCGAAAAATTCCCCATACCATTCCTGCAATAAGGATAAGAATGGGAATAATGCCCCCGATAGTCCTTAGAATAGTTCTTTTGCTCTGTTCATTTTTATAATTTCTTTCCCAGTCCTCAGGAATATGAACAAAGGCAGAAGCGGCAACAGCTTCATCCCCATCAATTGTAAGCTTGTATCTGCCCTGTCCTATATCAGGAGTATAATTTAATGTGTCTGCATATACAAAGCTCCAGTTCCTTCTGTTTTCCAACTTTTCAGGAGTAACGGAAATTTCTTTCAGGCTTTTCCTGTTTAAACCAAAAGTTTCTGTTATTAATGAATCAGCAATAATCTGAGCCTCTGCCTGTTCAAGGACAGCCCCTTCCCGTTTTTCGGGTATCTTATGATAAAAACTCCATACCTTACCATTTGCATCTATCTCAATGCCGTATTCTTCTGCCCGTTCTTCTACTCCTCCTGACATTTTAACCAGTCTGAACATCCACCTTGGGGGAGAAAGAAATTTGCCGATAGTTTTATCATATCCTTCCTTACCTGATTCTTTCCAGATGAATTTTTGTGCAAGACCAGAGCCGGCAGAAACCTGTGACAGAATTTTCCATTCTTCTGCAATAACTCCAAACCTGGATGAGAGTTCATTTACCGCAATTTCCTTTGCTTCCTGCCCGGATATTTCCAGTTTAGGGGCATCAGCCTTAAAGGGAGTGAAGAGTAACCATAGTACAAGTCCCACAATACCTGCCGGAATAAGAAACCTGGAAAGTGATGTTTTTGCAGAATTGATATCAGCTACTTCCTCTTTTTTCTTAAGTTTCTGTGGTGGAGCTTCCCATCCAATATTTCTTAACTTGTCGGGTACAACAGTCCATTTTTTATTCTGAAGTCTTCTGAAAAGAACTATCCATAAAGGAATAAACATAATGATCAGTACCAGAATCCTGTCTGTCCATATTCCCGGTGATTCAGCTACCCATAATGGGAGAGAGAACCAGAAAACGTCGACTGTAAAATGTGCAATAATAATTGGGATAAGTCCATATCCCAGGTAAATCAGACCCATGATCATAAAGGGTACTACCATCTCAAGTACCCTGGCATAACTTGGTTGTTGAGGGTAATTTGCATGTCCTGCACCAAAAATCAGGGTCTGAATGAAGAGTACAAGTATTATCCATACATTTTTGTACCTGGATTTACGTGTAAGCAGAACAATTCCTGCAAGAGGGATAGCACGTGCAAGAGTTTCTTCCCAGAACCCTGCCTGTAGGGATAATGCAATAGAATTGAACCATGGCATATAATTAGCGAGAATATTTGGATCAGACAGTTCTCCGGCAGGACTCCACCATCCTACCTTTTTTGTAATTACATAGAATAACACATCTATACCAATCATTATAACCATGAAAAGATATCCTGCCATGGTTTGTCCCAATACGGAAACAGAGCCCCCGCTCTCTTTACTCCAGCTTTTCCATAATTGTAAATGGCGTGGGAAAGCTTCTCTGCCCAAACCTTCAGCCGACATAAATGTCAAAGCAATGACAGCTCCCATAACAAGAGAAAGTAAAAATGAATTTACCAGTGTACTTGATAAGAAGCTGGCAGAACCGGTAGATGTTTCGTAACCAAACCATGACAAGGGGATTCCGTTTAATGAAGTAAAAAACACAGATCCCAGTGCAATAGAAATACCCCATATTAAGGCAGGCTTCCATATTAACTTTCTGGTTTTCAATAGAAAAAAGAGACCGATAAAAACTCCAAAGAAACCGTAAAGCAAAATAAGTCCCATCGTTCCAAAAGAAGCTATGGTATTATTTTTAGATCTCATTTCTGAGTACCTTCTGTTGAAATCGTCAGGAATCTTTACGAAATATTTTAGTTCGCTAAGCTTATCACCACTTACTTTTAGCTTTAACCTGTATTTCCCATCACCCACAACTATATCAGATCTTTCAAAAATGAAACTATGATCTGTTCTGCCACTTTCAACTTCTTCTTTTGAATTCTCAACAAGTTCATAATCTGAAAGATCAAGCTGCCAGTTTTCAGAAGCTTCCCTTTTTGCTATGGATAATGCAACAGAGTCCTCAAGAGCTGCACCTGCCACAGAATCTGCAATTATTTCAGTAAAACCGTAAGGTTCACCTGAGGGAGTGAACCTGAATTCAACCTCGTTAGTTTCATATTCACGAAAGTGTCTCACTTTCCAGATATAGGAACTGTATTTATTTTCAGCCAGTATGTTTTTAAACTCCTCAAGTCCACCTGCTTCCAGTTCAACAAAATTCTGAAAAGTATCGTCATTAGTAAAAACAACT
>JAOZPG010000032.1 GCA_029932855.1 Bacteroidales bacterium
TGATCAGGCTGTTTGATTCATTAAAGGCTTTGGTAATCTCTGTTGTCTCAAAAGAGTGCTTCTGGATGGTGTCGGTTTGCTCTTGGGGTGTCTCTTCCTGTTCCTCCTGGGGAAAGATACCCTGGCCTAAAAGGGTAAAAGAGAAGCTTATGAATAGAGCAATAGATAGCAATAGATGGAGTGACCTGAGTTTCATTTGGTATAGTTTTGTGATCTGTTTTAAGCTGCATTATTGTTGATCGATTCCTGGTACGCTTCATTGGATTTCTTTCTTATTGTTTGGCGTTTTTTCTGGTTATAATATTCAATATACGCTCAAAACCCATTGTTTACACATGCTTTTGCTGATGCCCCAGCTAACTATTTTGCGACTGTAGACATCAAAAATTGCCGTCAGGTACATAAACCCCTTGGCTTTGAATTCCGCGCTGAATTTGCGTCTCGATTGTTTTGTCATAGATTTAGTAAATTTAATGTATTAATTTTAACTAAACCTCTGGTCTAGGATTCAGGGAGTATTATAGTCTTCAAAGAAAAGGCCTGACACTGTCAGCTTCCCGGATCCTCGGCCGATTAAAATTAGAGAATAATCTTTAATTTTAAACATTATGAAAAAGTCACATTATTCAGAGAGTGAAATTATTACGATCCTAAGCCAGCAGGATGCTGGATCAAAGCCTGGTGATATCTGCCGTGAGCATGGTATCAGCCAGGCAACCTTCTTTAATTGGTTAATAAAAATTCAAAAAGAAACGAAATAAGGTGCTTAATAATCTTTTACTTTATATTTGTAATAAAAGATGAATAAGTATTTCCGCCATATCTTAATTATTGTAATTGCCCTGATTACTCTCTTATCTCAGGAAGGAGATTTAATGGCAGGGCCTTATGATATGAAAACAGACACAAGCAGGTGGGTCATTGAACTGCCATTATGGGTTCCTGCCGGATTTAACGGATACTTTACATGGGGGGATATTACGATAAGCAGTGACAATGAGGGCGATTCCGGAGGTAGTGGCATTTTTGATAAATTATTTAATTCAGACACCGGGCTGGATTATTATTTTGTTGGAAGGATAAATTACTCATATGAGAAATGGCAGTTTCAGACCGATATTTTTGGAGGAAGGATAAACAATTCCGTTCAATTTGAGTACGGGAATATATCATTAATAGATACCAAAATAGCTACACTAATGCCCAGGGCATATGTGAGCTACCAGCTAGTTGAAAAAAAGCTAAACAATGGAAATGCAGGACGGATCAATGCACACTTATTAGCCGGTACAAGGCTTTTTAAAATAGACATAAGTACAAAACCGCCATTATTGAGCCCAATAGATTTAAGTTCTACCTGGCTCAACCCGATTATCGGGGCAGGACTTTCTTATGATATACACAGATTTTCTTTCTCAACACAGTTTGATATTGGAATGATTGAAATGTTTTCTCATCCAACATGGTGGCTACAACATAAAATCATATACAGGATCGGCAACAGGCTTTCTGTAAGCTTGGGATGGGTAAGGCAGGATATAAAAAAGGAAACAGAGCTTCTTGACAAGGATTTTTATCTGGACATCCATTTAAAAGGCCCTATGACAGGTATCGCCATTCATTTCTGATAATATTCTTAACTAAGCTTGAATAAATCCTTGCATTGGCATCTTGAATCTCCGTCTTATTTGTTAGTGCTCTTTTATTGTATTTATTTATTTTAAAACCATACTTTTGTTTCCATTGAATAAAAATGTATGGGAATAAAGTCAAAATTACTTAAGATATTGTTCTGGATATGGCTCCTGCTGATATTCACCGTATCTTCATTACCTAAACTGCCAGACATAGATCGCCTGGTAGGATGGCTTGGCCTGCCTACCGACTCGCTTATGCACTGGTTTGAATATACCGTACTTATATTTTTGTTTACAGGATGGAGAGCTTTAATAAAGCAAGGAGTAAACATAAATATTGTTATTACTTCATTACTTACAGGGATAATTCTTGCCACAATCGATGAATTTCATCAACTGCTTATTCCGGGTAGAGATTTCAACCCTTTCGATATTCTATGTAATTACCTGGGAGTTATTACCGGGATAAGCATAGCCTTTGTTTGGGTAAGGCTTAGGGTTCTTCTCCACGAAAGATCATTGAAAAAACATTAATACGGATTAGCTTCATTAGCAGGGCAATAATCATTGAAACCATCATAACCACAGATAACTTCAAGAGCCACGAAGTATTGATAAATGTTGAAAGCCATCCCAGCAATACAACAAAAAAGATAAAAACAAGAAGTTTTAAAAACTGGGACTTCAAACCCCCGAAGCTATAAATATTTATCAGTATAATAAACTGAATACCAACCATAAGTGCCTGGGTAAACAAACTTGCATAAGCAGATCCCAGGGCATAAAAATCAGGAATAAGTATTGCATTAAGTATTACATTTAAGCCTAATCCTATCCCGGATGTAACATTTAATGCTTTCAGATGCCCTCCTGCCGTTAATAGTGTACCGGAAATATAGGTGGCTGAAACAAAAATATGAGCAAGCATCAATACAGCAAGTATCTTTGAAGATTCCAGTGCATGTTCATGATATAATGCGTTCATAAAATCATGCCTGAAAAAAATAAGGCTGATGGAAACAATAATTACCGGGACTATTAACAGAAAAAACGAAAATACTGTTAATTCTTCCACCGGGGTTTTATTTTTTATCATCTTTGAGAACATTGGCAACAGCAGGGTGGCAAAAAGAAATGCAAACATGGAAAAGGCATCAAGTATCCTGAAAGCCTGGGCATATATTCCGGCCTGTGTTTCCCCCCCTGTAAGCATCCTCTCAAGCATTACCGAATCTACCCTGTAGTAAACCGACATAAGTATTGTTAAAAGAGCAAAGGGATAACTCTTCCTCAATATCCTTTTTATAAAGACCAGCCTGAACCTGGGCCTGAAAAACCTGGCTTTAAACAAAACAATAATTAAGGCCACAAGCAGGGCAAAAGAATATGCGACACCCTGTACATAAACAAACCACTCAATCTTGAACTCACCACCGGCAATTCCTGTCCATAACAGCAAAGCACATAATATTATCATTACCAAACGATCCAGGACTGATAAAAAACTGTCCGTTTTGAACATCTGCAATCCGCTAATATTCGACCTTAAATAAAGAAGAAAAGAAGCCAGAACCTGATTGATCATAAGAAAGATCAGTAATCTGAACTGGATCTTATCATATCCGATTAACAGGGCAATAATAAAGGATACAATAATATACAATGCCGAGAGCAATACTTTAAGTCCTATTATATTGGATATATTAACCGAGAGAGTACCAGGATTACGGGATATCTCGCGGTTATTAAAATTGGTGATCCCAAAATCAAGGAAAATATTTAATATCAAAGAGAAGCTGAAAAGTGAAAAATACAACCCATAATCAGCAGCCCCCACAACATTCTGCACTGTACGGTCAATCCCAAAAACCCAGAAAGGTTTGATAAGGATATTCAGGCCAAGAAGCAGTATCAGATTTGTTACAAATTTTTTTTTCAAACTGTATTTTTATAGGGTTGCCAGGGGAATTATTTAATAACCACAGTCTAAAGACAGCTTCACAACACTTTTGTTAGACTAACGATTAATAATTAAAAAAATTTCCTTAATCATATATTTTATAAACAGCTCCTATCAATAATTAATTATTATTTTCGTTATTATTACAATATCCGCATGGATAACAAATTATGATCCGCTAATACAAACTCAGCAGAGCTAATAAAATTTAAGCATGTGAAGATTGCTGTTAACACACGGCTGTTACTAAAAGAAAAGCTTGGAGGAATAGGCTGGTTCACCTACCAGACACTTAAACGTATTGTTAAGGATCATCCTGAACACCGGTTTTACTTTATTTTCGACAGGCAATGGAATGAAGAATTTATTTTTGCAGACAACGTGATAGCTGTAAAACTAGGACCCCAATCCAGACATCCCTTTTTGTGGTATATCTGGTTTAATTTCAGCGTTTCACGCTTCTTAAATAAAATCAGGCCCGATCTTTTTCTTTCTCCTGATGGCTTTATTCCTTTAAAATCTGAAATCCCCTCCCTGGCTGTTATTCATGATATTAATTTCTTTCATCTGCCGGATAACCTGCCATTTTTTGTAAGGACCTTCTACCTCAGGTACTTCCCGGTTTATGCATCAAAATCAACAAGGATAGCCACTGTTTCAGAATATTCAAAATCTGATATAGTAAAATCATATAATACGAATCCTGATAAAATTGATGTTGTATATAATGGATCAGATACGATATTTGTTCCCCTCCCTGAAGAAGAACAAAAGCTGGTACGCAAACAATACAGCAAGGGAAAAGAATATTTCGTTTTTATAGGCTCCCTGATACCCAGAAAAAATATTTGCAGACTTCTCCAGGCTTTTGAAGAGTTTAAGCAAAAAACAGGGTCGGAGAACAAGCTGATTATTATTGGAGCACAATTATTTCCAAACTGCTGTGCGATTGATCTGCATAAAAAAATGTTATTTAAGAATGATGTGATTTTTACTAACAGGATAGCAAGGGCTGAGATGACAAAAGTACTGGCCTCGGCAAGAGCACTGGTTTTTGTAAGTTACTTCGAAGGTTTTGGCATTCCTCTGCTGGAAGCTTTTAGGTGCGATATACCTGTTGTTGCAGGAAACAAGACCGCCCTGCCTGAGATAGGAGGTGATGCTGCTCTCTATGTAGATCCTTTTTCCATAAAAGAAATTGCTGATGCCATGGCTGAGATAAATAGCAATGAAGAACTAAGAAAGGAACTAATTAAGGCCGGAAGAATTCGCAGGGACATGTTTACATGGGAAAAGACAGCACAAAAACTTTGGAACAGTATAGAAAAAACCCTGAACGATAAACTTTGAATAAGCCAACAAAAACATATCCCCTTAAAGCTTACTATAATAAGAGATTCATTGAAGCCGGTTGTGATGAAGCCGGCAGGGGATGTCTTGCAGGACCGGTTTTTGCTGCTGCAGTGATCCTGCCAGAAAATTTCCATTCATCCACATTAAATGATTCAAAGAAGCTCAGCGAAAAACAAAGGTACAACTTAAGAGAAGTGATAGAAGGCTCTGCCCTTGCCTGGGGTGTTGCCATGGTAACAAATGAAGAAATTGATGAGATTAATATTCTGAATGCTTCAATAAGGGCCATGCATCTTGCAATTGATAAACTAATTATTAAACCCGATATGTTGCTGATTGACGGCAATAGGTTCAAACAATATAAAAACATAGAACACATTTGTATAATTAAAGGAGATGCTAAATACTTGTCTATTGCTGCAGCGAGCATACTGGCAAAAACATACAGGGATGATTTTATGCAACAGGCACATAAAAATTATCCGGTATATAACTGGGACAAGAATAAAGCTTATCCAACCAGGGAACATCGTATGGCCATTGAGAAGTATGGTATATCAAAACTGCACAGGAAATCATTCAGACTTACAGATTCCCAGCTGAAAATTAAGTTTTAACAGCTTATTATATGCTTATTTAACATAGATAGCTATAATATTTATTATCACTAAAAAAGCTATATTTGCAAGCTCTTGGAAAAATAATATTATTCATTTTAAAATATACTCGAATGAAGCGATTTACATCATTATTAGTAGGTATAAGTTTAATATTCAACCTCTCATCCAGGGCTGATGAGGGAATGTGGTTATTAAGCATGCTCGATCAACTGAACATGGGTAAAATGACTGAACTGGGCCTGGAGCTCAGTGCTGAAGAGATTTACAGCATTAATAACTCGAGTCTCAAAGATGCAATAGTGATCTTCGGCGGCGGATGCACAGGAGAGTTAGTGTCTGATGAAGGACTTCTGCTCACTAATCATCATTGTGGTTATGGCAGGATACAGGCTCACAGCTCCACAGAACATAATTACCTTGAAGATGGCTTCTGGGCCATGACTAAAGAGGAAGAGCTTGCTAATCCCGGACTGAAAGTTACTTTCCTTGTAAGGCTGGAAAATGTATCTGACAGAATAAATGATTCTCTTACAACTGAAATGACCGAAGATGAAAGGAATGAACAAATAAACAATATCTCGGCAGAGATAGAAAATGAAGCTACAGAAGGGAATCATTACCAGGCTAAGGTAAAAAGCTATTTCGGAGGGAATAATTTCTACCTCCTGGTTTACGAGATATATAAGGATGTCCGTCTTGTAGGCGCGCCTCCGTCATCAATTGGTAAATACGGATATGACACAGATAACTGGGAATGGCCCCGTCATACAGGTGACTTCAGTATATTCAGGGTATATATGTCGCCCGACGGTAAGCCCGCCGAATATTCAGAGGACAATGTGCCATATAAACCCAAACATTATCTGCCTGTTTCTGTAAAAGGAGTGAAAAAAGGTGATTTTGCCATGGTACTTGGATACCCCGGGGGAACACAGAGGTATATGACTTCGTTTGGGATTGATGACATACTATCAATAAAACACCCAATAATGATAAAAGTCAGGGGAGCCCGCCAGGAAATTCTTTGGAAAGATATGCTGGCTGATGAAAAGGTAATGATTCAATATGCAAGTAAATACAGTGGCTCAAGTAACTACTGGAAAAATTCTATTGGACAGAAAAAAGGTCTTGAGAAATTAAATGTAAAAGCAAAAAAGCAGGAGACAGAAAAAATATTTACCGACTGGGTAAATGCCGATGCCACCAGAAAAGATAAATATGGTGAAGCATTAAATCTTATTGAATCTTCGCTTAAAAATTCGGCAGAATATAATAGTGCATCATGGTATCTTATGGAATGTATCTTAAGAGGAAGTGAGATAATAAGTTTTGCCGGAAAGGCTTTAACTTTTTCAGATAAGCTGGAAGCAGGAAATGCTGACGAAATAGAAAAAGCTGTTGAGTCATTGAGAAATTCAGGCAAATCATTCTTTAAAAACTATAATGCTCCCACCGACCACAAGGCAAGTAAGCTAATGTTGAATATGTTTGCACAGGGTGTACCTGCTGAATATCAGCCAACATTCTATTATACCATTGCAAAGAAATACAAGGGAAACATTGATGAATATGTTGACAGGATGTTTGAAAAATCGATTTTTGCTGATGAAGATCGTTTTAATGCTTTCCTGGATAATCCGAAATTAAAATCATTAAACAAAGACATAGCCTTCCAATCTTTCTTGAGTACATATATGCAATATTTTGAATTAGCTGATCTTATGGCTGAATACTCGGGTGACCTGAAAAAAGGACGCAGATTGTATATTGCAGGTCTTAGGGAGATGGATCCCGATCTTGTACTCTATCCCGATGCAAACTTCACAATGAGGCTTAGCTATGGGACCGTTGATGGCTACAATGCCAGGGATGCAGTTTATTATGATTATTATACAACACTTGAGGGAGTGATGGAAAAAGAAGATCCCGATAATTATGAGTTCATAGTAGATGAAAAACTAAAGGAGCTTTACAAGAAAAAAGACTATGGTATTTACGGGGAAAATAATACTATGCCGGTATGCTTTTTAACAAACAATGATATTACAGGCGGTAACTCGGGAAGCCCAATGATAAATGCCAAAGGTGAACTTATAGGTCTTGCTTTCGACGGTAACTGGGAAGCTATGAGCGGTGACATAGCTTTTGAACCGGAATTACAACGTACTATAGGTGTAGATATACGTTATGTACTTTTCATTATAGATAAGATAGGCGGAGCCACACAGCTGATAGAGGAAATGGATCTGGTTACTGCAACAAAAGAAAAAACTGAGAGAGGGCAGCTAAATTTAAATACTCAGCATACTGAAGTGGAAATAGTAAATTAAAATCTTTAATCCTCTCATTTTTAAAATGAACATAGATTTTATAGAAGCATTCGCAGCTTTTATGGTATTATTTGCCGTAATCGATATTATGGGTTCCATACCTATTATTGTTGATATAAAAGCTAAAACAGGTAAGATCGAATCAGCAAAAGTCAGCATAGTTGCATTTCTTATTATGCTGGCCTTTCTCCTTATAGGTGAACCACTTCTGGGAGTATTTGGAGTTGATATTTCTTCTTTTGCAATAGCCGGCTCATTTATACTTCTCTTCCTGGCCCTGGAGATGGTTATGGGAATACAATTATTTAAGAATGACGAACAGGGCAGCGGATCTATTGTTCCTATAGCCTTCCCCCTTGTTGCCGGTGCAGGTTCTATTACTACTCTTTTATCATTAAAGGCAGAATACCATATGATAAATATAGCTATAGCCCTGGTAGCCAATATGATCGTAGTATATATAGTATTAAAACTTACCAGGCATATTGAAAGGATAATAGGTCACACCGGACTTCATATAATGAGGAAAGTATTTGGGATCATTCTGCTGGCAATTGCTATAAAACTATTTTTATCAAACACCGGTATAGAACTTGGAACAGCAAATAACAATATACACTGATGGAGCCGCACGCGGTAATCCCGGTCCCGGAGGATACGGGGCGGTCATGCTATCAGGCAAACTGCGTAAAGAGCTAAGCGGCGGCTATAAGCTTACTACCAACAACAGGATGGAACTGCTGGCAGTGATCGTAGCTCTTGAAGCACTGAAGAAAGAAAACAGTAAAGTAAAAATCTATACCGACTCAAAGTATGTGGCCGATGCTGTGGAAAAAGGCTGGATCTTTGGCTGGGAGAAAAAAGGCTTCAAAAAAAAGAAAAATCCCGACCTCTGGCGCAGGTTCCTAAAAGTTTACAGGAAACACCAGGTAAAATTCACCTGGGTAAAAGGCCATGCCAATATTCCCGAGAACGAGCGATGCGACGAGCTGGCCGTGGAAGCTTCTCATGGCAATGCTCTGAAAGAAGACACAGGCTACAAACCTGAAGAAAATACTCTCTTATAATATGGAACGCCCGGCTCTTTACAAGCCAGGCGCCATGCTATAAGCACAATAATTATAGCTAAAATCCTATCCAATCAGGCAAGCCGGAATTTATTATTTTATTTTTGCTGCTGTTTTAATTTCTCAATCTCTTCTTTTAGTAACTCTATTTGTTTTTGTTGTTCTTTTATGGCTTCAAGAAGTATTACACTAAACTTGTCATAAGCAATACCCTTATAGCCCTCC
This sequence comes from Bacteroidales bacterium, assembly GCA_029932855.1. Classification (GTDB taxonomy): domain Bacteria; phylum Bacteroidota; class Bacteroidia; order Bacteroidales; family VadinHA17; genus JAYEGO01. Next base: position 9,193 of record JAOZPG010000032.1, read on the forward strand.
CCGTTTTCTGTCACAATTTCAGGTAATACTTTTTCTACATCTTGTGCTATCATCCCAAATTGAGTATCATCATTGCCAATTACTCCCAGTTCTGTATCATTCTTCCAGTTAAATGTAACAGCATTTAACTCTTTCAATTTATCAAAATCAAAAGAATAAGGCTTTATATTCTTTTTCAATCGCCTGTCTGAAGAACTTACAAAACCATTCCCATAGGCATAGGCACCTTTGTAAACAACCATGGAATACGTAGTATTTGTGCCACCATCCACATAAAGCCCATAATAATTTCCCGGGTTCATATTAATTCCAACAGTAGCATTTAACCGCAAATTCTGATCTGATGGTGAGCTTGCAAAATCTCCGTAAATTAAAGCTCTGTTGACATTATCACTTCCTGTATAATTTGTATGAATCACAAGCTTATTACTCCCGGTCTCACCATATCCTGCATATTTACCAATAAATACATTCCCGGAACCTGTAGCTGAACGACCTGAGGCATGACCAACAAATACATTACCTGAACCTGTTGTATTTACATAGGCAGCATCCAGACCGATAAAAACATTCCCCTCTCCACTAGTCATAGCCGTACCTGAATTCAGCCCAAGCATTATATTGCCCTGTCCATCAGAAAGTTGTGATCCAGCCTGTTCACCAATTAATACATTATACCTGTTATCTGTAAGTCCATAACCGGCTTTATATCCAATAGCTATATTCTTATATCCTGATGTAATGCTATAACCTGCCTGGTAACCCATTAATGTATTGTAGGCACCATCCCATGAGTCAGAACCTCCTGCCAGGTGATATCCTGCCTGAAACCCTAATACTGTATTGTAATCACCATTGACATTTGAATAACCTGCCTGGTAACCAATAAATGAATTATAATGACCACTAGTATTTAACCTGCCTGATTCTGATCCAACAAAAACATTGTAATTCCCTGATGAATTTGAGTAACCGGCCAGGTTACCGATAATTACATTATCATGGCCTGTAGTAAATCCATGTCCTGCTTCCTTTCCAAAAGCCACATTGTCATAAGCTGAAGAGTTCAAAGTTGAATAGCCGGCTGCCAATCCAAGATAGGTATTGTTTGAACCTGTTTTACTGTAATAACCGGCCTGGTATCCCATAAAAGTATTGTCATCACCGGATGTATTGTATATCCCGGCATTGGGACCAACAAATGTATTATGCATACCATCAATATTATTATAACCAGACTGAAGTCCAATGAAGATATTCCATTCTCCTATAGTATTTGCTGTTCCTGCCCTCCAGCCCAGGAAGGTATTATAATCACCTGTAGTATTTGCTTCCCCTGCTTCAGCTCCAATAAACACATTAAGAATTCCACTGGTAAGATTGGCTCCGGCAAGGTTCCCTATAGCCACATTCTGGTATCCGCTTGTAACATCATACCCGGCATTAACTCCAATAAAAACGTTCTTGTTTCCTGATGAATTTGCAGTTCCAAAACCTGCATTCTTTCCAATATATGTATTATCATAACCGGTTTTATTATTATAACCTACATTGTATCCCATAAATGTATTATTTGAACCGCTTGTGTTTTGATAACCACTCCTGTATCCAAAATATGAATTATAGTCTGCTGTATTCAGGTATCCGCTCCGGTATCCTATAAAACTATTATAATCTCCTCCTGCATCGCTAAGCCCTGCTTCTGTTCCAATAAAAACATTATAATAACCAGCATTTAAACCTCTCCCTGCAGCATTTCCAATAGCAATATTATCATGGCCTGTAGAAAGAGAATAACCGACTTCAACTCCAATCAATACATTATCGTAACCCGAAGAATTCGTTGCTGAATATCCGGCCCTCTTACCAAGATATGTATTATTGGATCCTGTTGTACTGTTATATCCTGAATAATAACCGGCAAAAGTATTATTCTGGCCGCTAGTATTATGATACCCACTGTAATACCCAAAAAAGGAATTATAATGAGATGTATTATTGTATCCGCTACGATAGCCAACAAATGAATTATAATAACCACCTATATTCATGAAACCTGACTGATTCCCTAAATATAGATTACCATATCCGCCCTGTGTATTAAATCCACTCTGGTTCCCTATAAAAATATTTTCATTTGCCCCCAGATTAGAGGTTCCTGCCATATTACCTATAAAAATGTTATCCCTGCCTGTTGTATTTTTCATTCCAGCCTGGAAACCAAAGAAAGTGTTATACTTTCCGGAAGTTGTACTCTCTCCTGTCTGGTGTCCGATGAAATAATTATCCAAACCTAAATACATAAGATTCTCGGCAGCACCTTTCCCGGGTGTAAACCCGCCAACGGCAAAGCCTCCACGGCTTCCTTTAGTAGAAGATGCAACGGTCTGGTCAATATAAACACGCACGCTGTCGGGGGTCACCCTAAAAAATTCATTTGTCAGTCCTTTCCCTGGAGTAAATCCTCCAACGGCAAAGCCTCCCCGGCTTCCTTTCCCGGGACTGTCATCAACATACATCCTTATACCTTCGTTATATACTGCAAAAACAGTTACTCCGTCGCTTCTTTTAACTTCAAACAATGCTTTGTCTGTAACCAGGTCATCCCCCTGAACAGCCAGCTTACTGCCACCTGGCATTCCTGAACCTACAGCTACACTCCCCGGGAACGACAAAGTATCATTTGACGGCCCGTTAAGTTCCCATGGATTATCTGCATAAGCAGCAAGATCTACCGTTGAGGCATCATTGCTAAGACTTAACACATTACCACTAAGTGAAAGATCCTGTATCTCATTCGTTGGATCATGGTCTGCATCATCTACCAGACTTGCCAGATTAAGGCTATTACCCCCACTTATGGTCAGACTCGTCCCACTAAGACTTATACTCTGGTTATCAGTATTGTCTAATAGCTCTGACAAGCTAACTGTTCCACCCCGCTCCAGGCTCAATACCTGACCTGCATAACTCAGCTGCTGGTCATCACTTGCCTCTGGCCCCTGTTCTCCCTGTATACCCTGTGGCCCTGCCGGCCCTGTTGGGCCTTGTACTCCCTGTAAACCATCTGAACCTTGTGGTCCGGGGGGACCCTGAGGACCTTCCGGGGCCTGAAATTCTATCCAGTGATCAGCATCATTATAAGGATTAAGTGTTGAAACATAACCGTTAGTACCTTCAAATATCCACATAGAATTAGTCGGATCAGATGCCGAGTGAGCATTAAATACATAATCTCCTTCATCTACTGTCATACCACTGGTCCATTCTCCCCTGTTGTTTAAACCTGTTCCTGCAGGCCCTGCAGGCCCAACCGGACCCTGAATACCCTGAGGACCTTCATTCCCTTCCTGGGCATACAGAGCATAAGGAACAGATAAAAGCTCTGAACTTCCGAAATTCTCATAGCCGCTACCCAGGTCAATTTGAACTTTTAGAAAATATGGCCCTGTTGTCCAGTCAAAGCCATCAAGAGTAGCTATGCTTCCTACCTTCAAATTAAATAATCCCATTGAATTGGTAGTTACCCCGTTGTGCTCCTCACTCCATACAGTACTACCCTCTGAACTACCCTGAAGTATTTCAAACTTCACATTAATAGTGGCATCATTAAGCATATTGTCACCATTCCTGGCTACTGCCTGGTAGTTAAACTCCTTTGGCGCCTGAGAATAAAGAACAGTAGGTAAGACAAAAAATAATGAAATGACAAAAGTCATTATCATTAATTTTTTGAAACTTGCTTGTGTTTTCATGGCTATATAATTTAATTAAGTATTACATATTACACTAAAAAAGTCTCTATGCCCCTTCTTCCTGCACCCAAAGGCTTAGTTTTTATACTATAAAATCCTCATGTATTACAGCAGTTTAATAAAGCAAGCCTGTAAACAAAAGAACATAGTTCTATATCATGCCGGTTGCATCCGGTTTTCTTAATCCTATTTTTGTTGTTTTAATTTCTCAATCTCTTCTTTTAGGATCTCTATTTGCTTTTGTTGTTCTTCCAGTACAATCATTATCTTATCAGCTCTGTTATCTTTTTCAAAAGATTCAAAGAAAACAGAAATCTGCTTATGTTTAACACCGCTTACTGTTTCAGAAACATTTGACCAATTAACCGGTTCCGCTACACGCCCAATAATATATGATACATCATAACTGCCATTATCCTTCATGGCATGCCCCTTAACATTAGAAGAAATTAAATAATCCCCAACTTCAAGGTCTCTTCCATTTTCTACAACCCACATCTCCCCGTTTCCAACAGCCATTACTAAATGCGGATTTGAAGTGGACACTGGATAAGACGGACTTTGTACTGAAAGATAAGCTCCCATGATTTCGGGATCATTTGCCATAGTCGATTCTTTAATGCCATATATAATTTCAGCCTCGGGGTTATCCTCCACATTTTTGTTTTCACCTGTTAAAGTTACAAGAGAACCTTTAACAAACTCTTCGTCAGACCATGCGTAATGTGAACCTGTAAAGGCATTATAAGATACAGTACCCCCTAATACTGAAATCTCTCCCACGGTTGATCCATCTCTTCTGAATCTGATTAGTGTTCCATCATCAGTATATCTGTTAATTACCATTACCCCCTGAATACCACCATTACCACCAATATTAAATTTTCCCTGATTTGAATTATCTCCGAAATTAATTATATCACCCCTTACATCGAGACCGGCATAATTAATAACATTACCTGTAACTTCGAGGTCAGCATTAAACTTGAGTTGGTCTGAACTAAAATCACCCCAGATCAAAGGAGAAGATGTATTGGAATTTGCAATGTATAACTGGTCTGATCTGGTGCCCTGGTAGTATCCTGCTTCATAGCCAATAAATACATTATCCGACCCTGAAGTTCCTTCCCCTGCCTTAAAGCCCAAAAATACATTATTCGAACCATTATTCCCCTGTCCGCTTCTGTATCCCAGGAAAGCATTACTGTTCCCACTAGTATTATTACCACCAGCCCAGTATCCTATCATTGTATTAAAGTCTCCATTATTATCCATACCTGCCATTTGCCCAAAATATGAATTCTGGTCTCCCTCAATGTTTCCCTGACCGGAAAAGAAACCAACAAAAGAATTACGTGTACCGGTTGTGTTCTTTTCGCCTGCGTATTCCCCAATGAATAGATTTTGACCGGTTCGATTATAATAACCTGAATAATTCCCTATACAAATATTCTGACTACCAGAAGTACTTGAGTAAGCTGCCTGGTAACCAATATATATATTATTTGATCCTGTAGTACTATGGCCGGCTTCGTCGCCTATATATACATTTTTTTCACCAAATGTACTTGAAACAGCCACCTCATTTCCGATAAACACATTACTATTCCCACCACCATTTAGCGTTCCTGCCAGGTATCCTAAAAATACATTTGAACTTCCTGTGGTATTTGAACTTCCTGCCTGGTAACCCAGGAATGAGTTAAATTGTCCAGTTGTATTCAGGGCCCCTGCCTGGTGCCCTATAAAATAATTTTCAGGCGTCAGATCCAGAAAATTACTAACCGGTCCTTTTCCTTTGCCTGGAGTAAACCCTCCTACGGCAAAGCCTCCACGTGATCCTTTTCCGTCATCAGTATTGTCAATATATACTCTTGTACTGCCGGGAGTAACCCTGAAGTATTCATCGCTTATATCTTCCGCCTTGCCCGGTGTAAAGCCACCCACTGCAAAACCACCCCGGCTGCCTTTAGATGTACTGGAATTAACATATACCCTTACACTATCATTATATACTGCAAAAACTGTAAGCCCGTCAGGTCGCTTTACTTCAAAAAGAGGCTTATTGTCTATGGGGTAATCACCTTTTACTGCCAGCTTACTCCCGTTTGGCATTCCTGAACCTACAGCTACACTCCCCGGAAACAACAAAGTATCATTTGACGGCCCGTTTAGTGTCCATGGATTATCTGCATAAGCACCCAGGTCAACTGTAGTGGCATCATTTGTCAGACTAAGAATATTACCACTAAGTGATAGATCCTGGTTATCGGTGTTATCCATAAGTTCAGCAAGATTGACTGTCCCTCCCCGCTCCAGGCTCAATACCTGACCTGCATAACTCAGCTCCTGGTCATCACTTGCCTCTGGTCCCTGCTCTCCCTGTATACCCTGTGGCCCTGCCGGCCCTGTTGGTCCTGTTGGTCCTGTTGGTCCCTGTAAACCATCTGATCCTTGTGGCCCGGGGGGGCCCTGAGGTCCTTCATTCCCTTCCTGGGCATACAGAGCATAAGGAACTGATAAAAGCTCTGAACTTCCGAAATTCTCATAGCCGCTACCCATGTCAATTTGAACTTTTAGAAAATATGGCCCTGTTGGCCAGTCAAAGCCATCAAGAGTAGCTATGCTTCCTACCTTCAAATTAAATAATCCCATTGAATTGGTAGTTACCCCGTTGTGCTCCTCACTCCATACAGTACTACCCTCTGAACTACCCTGAAGTATTTCAAACTTCACATCAATAGTGGCATCATTAAGCACATTATCACCATTCCTGGCTACCGCCTGGTAGTTAAACTCCTTTGGCGCCTGGGAAAACAAATCTGAAGAATACAATAAAGTACTCGCAAAGAATAAAAAGAAAGTAAAATGTTTCAGGTTTTTTATGAGTGATTTCATAATCGTTTTGTTTCAATAATTAGTTTAAATCTTATTGTGTATTTAATTTTCTATATATCTGGAATAACTTACAGGCATAGTTTATTTATATGATTGTCCTCTTTTAAAGACATCGCATTCTTTATCTCACTTCTAAAATTATTACTAGATAAAGATCAAACAGTTAATGCTTCTTGATCTTGTAAACCTTGTGTATCTTCTGATCTGTAGTATATATTCTGAGGAAATATATCCCGGGCTTAAACTGGGTAAAATCAAGTTCAACTATCTCTTCATTATTTATAAATACCGGCTCATGTGATAATACCTTCTTGCCTGTAATATCTGTAATCTCAATAGAAAATTCTTCAGACTGCTTAAGACTGAATTCCACCTTCAGATACTCATATACCGGATTAGGATAAGTTTTAACAGACCAGTTTGTTTCAGGTCCGTCCTGTATGCTTACTTCGAGATCCCAGGGTTGCTGGAAGCCTTGTGTTAATACATAGGGAGAATAATCATCCAGTGTAGCCACTGCCACTTCCCCTAAAGTCCAGGAAAGACTGTAATTACCACTTTCATGGTAATCACCCGCAGAAGCAATAACAGAATTTGTCATACTCAACTGAGCAAATAACAGACCTGCAGTTACCAAAAATACAAAGGAGAGTATAAATCTTTTCATAGTACTTTCATATTTAATATAATATTACAAGATATTACAAGTTACAAAAAAAATTAACGAGCTAATATAAAATTTTGATAAATTAATAAAGCATCAATTTAGCAGGTACATAACCAGACCTTTCAATAAGACAACTATATATCTGAATTGGTTGCATTTATAAGCAACTCTCTCACCCCTGTTAGTACGAATATTTTGGCAAAAGGTTTAGATTAAATATTTTTTAGTCTTTACTGAGAACAGTTGATACCATTTGTCTCAATTGTTCAATCTCAGCTTTCATCCCTGAAATCATTGCATTCTCCGATTCCAGATTATGGATTCTTGTTTTCAATTCAATTATTACATTCTCCTGCTCCTTAACTGCTTCAACCAATAAAGCAGTAATCGGAGCGTATTGCATTGAATAATATTCTCCGTTTTTATGAACCACCTGAGGAAGAATATCTTTTGTTTCCTGAGCCAGGAATCCAATATGTAACTCATTATCATATTTCTCATTATCTATCCAGCTGAACTCTACCCCTCTGAGTTGCATAACTTTATCTAGAGGATTATTAATAGTTACAATATCCTTTTTCAATCTTTCATCGCTGTTAACCATCCAGTTTCCGTTCCCCCCCGCTGTTCCATTAACATAAAAAGTTTCTCCGTTGCCACTGGTTGAATCCCCGGCAATTACCACCCTCCTGGGATTCTGAAAATAGCCCCATATCAATGGGGTTGACCATCCGGTATTATCTATTATAAGATTCCAGCTTGAAGATGGTTTATGCGATATACCGTAACCAATAATTACATTATTCTCTCCGGTTACATTTGTCTGACCTGCCTTAAATCCCAAGAATATATTACTGTTTCCGGTAGTATTTTCCGACCCTGCTTCATAACCCATAAAAACATTGTAGCTTCCATCATTGTTGAATCCTGCCCTGTCTCCCAGCATCACGTTATAGCTCCCCATGGAACCTTCTCCCTTGTTATTATAACCCGAGTTATGGCCTAAAAAAACATTCTTTGAACCAGCAGTGTTTGAATATCCCGAACTGTTACCAATAAATACATTTGAATAGCCGCTGGTATTACTATACCCACTTTCATGACCAATAAAATAGTTTTCAGGAGAGAGGTTCATAAAGTCTGCTGCCGGACCTTTACCGGGAGTAAACCCACCAACAGCAAATCCCCCGCGGCTTCCCTTTGTTGCTGTATTGTCCATATAAATCCTTGTTCTGTCCTCCGTAACCCTAAGGTATTCCTGATTCATCGTTCCCTTGCCGGGAGTAA
>JAOZPG010000033.1 GCA_029932855.1 Bacteroidales bacterium
AAATCTCCCAGGCCTTTAGTTTTTTATTGATACCTGGTTTATATATTTACCAACTATAATGGCAGTAATAATAACCAAATAGATCTGCCCCATTAAACCAATAAGTATTGTTGCTTTTTGAGCTATATGAGTAAGGGGTATAATATCACCATAACCAATGGTCAATAGGGTTATATAGCTAAAATACATTAGCCTTTCTGTTAATATATTGCTTGCGTCATTCATTACATATAATCCTGCAAATGAGCCTGAATTAACAATTTCAATACTTATACAAATAAAAAAACCGATAAAACCTAATGAGATAAAACCACTAATTACCCCAAAAATTATTTTTTTGTCGACTAACTTGGCTTTCCATATTTGCTTAATTAATTCAAAAGTTACAATAATATAAAAAAGGAATAATATGCCTGTTTTCAAATGATTAAAAAGGATACTGTATGTTTTGTTCAAGGCAGAAAAAGCAAAAACACCCCCTATTATAATAAGGACTAAAACAATTATCCAGACTCGTACTTTTTCTTGAGATCTTATAAACACGCTTCCTGCAATAATATTCACATAAAAGAATAGAGGAGAGAGAAAATCAAAAACATCTAAAGGCACTACTAATGATCCGAATAGAATGGCCAGTTGACTTGCTAAAAAAAACTCAAACCTGTATATGTATAACTTATCAAGCATTTTTCTTAATCTACAAATGTATTATCAAAAGTATATCCACAATATTATACTTTGTATAGCACATTATAAAATGATAGTATAAATAATAAGCTTATTAAAGCTAATGTAGTAGTAAATGTAGCTAAAATGTAAACACTTCAGATCTCCCTGTTGCTTTTAAGTGCAAATCCCGTAATTTGCATAAGCAAGCTAATTGTATTATAATTGTAGAATCCTTATGTATTGATAGTGTGACGTTTACATTCTTGGTTCTGGTACTCAGAAGTGAAGTACACAGTCTATCCTGATTTTTCATTTACGACCAGCCCAATAACTCATTTTAATAATTGGTTTATCAGAAAAAAGATAAAGAAATTCTACTTTGATTATCTTCTAATTTATTATCAGATATTAAGATCTAAAATATTTTTAGATATATTTATGCCTAATAATATTTACCTGCCAGATTAATTATCCTATGAAAAAAATTATTGCTTATTTATTTTTCCCTCTTTTTTTTGCAGGGCTAGGTTCTTGCAAAGAAAAAGCTCAGCAACAGGTATCCCCTCCGGAAATTACTGTTGTTGAGGTCATTCAAAAAGATGTTCCTATATACCGGCAATTTATTGGACAGGTTTATGGCTTAAAAGATATTCCTATCCGGACCCGCGTTGAAGGTTTTCTGGAAGGCTTACACTTTCAAGAAGGAACACGGATTCAAAAAGGGACTCTGCTCTATAGCATAGACCCGGCATCATTTATTGCCGAAGTTGGAAACCAGAAAGGAAAATTGGCTGAAGCACAAATCAGGCTTGCTAATGCCGAGAGCCAGTTGGCCCGGTACAAACCACTTGCTGAAATCAATGCAGTAAGTCAGAGCGACCTGGATTTTGCTCAAGCCAACCGGGATGCTTCACTGGCATCCACAAAAGCAGCCGAGGCGACTCTTAAAATGGCAGAAATTAATTTAAGCTATTGTAAAATTCATTCTCCTATTACTGGTTTTATTGGCAAAACAAATGCCCGTCAGGGGGAATTTGTTGGGAAAAATCCCAATCCGGTAATATTGAATACAGTATCAAGAATTGATGAAGTAAGGGTTCAGTTCTTTTTAACTGAAGTGGAATATCTGGCAATTGCACGCTTTGTGCGCGATCAAAGAGAAGGTCTTAAAAATGAAACGGATAGTAAAAAAAACCTGAAACTAATCCTTTCGGATGGCTCTTATCATTCCTATAGTGGAAAGATAGATTTTATCAACAGAGAGGTAGATGCATCTACAGGTGCCATCATGGTACAGGCAACCTTCCCAAATCCTGAACTAATTCTCAGGCCGGGACAATTTGCCCGTGTTAAAGCCATGATGAATTATAAAGAGGGAGCTTTGCTTGTGCCACAAAGATGTGTCTCGGAGCTCCAGGGACAGCACTCGGTTCTTGTAGTTACGGATAGCAATAAAGTGGAAATACGACAGGTAATCACCGGTGAAAAAATCGGTGACCTATGGATGATTAAGGATGGACTTGAACCAAAGGAAAAAATTGTAATTGATGCTATTCAGGCTGTACGTGCCGGGCAGAAAATCAGACCTACTCTTATAGAATTTGATAGCAAAAACCCCCAACAATAAAATCTGAATTATGGCAGATGATAAAGGCAATTTCTTTGTTCACAGACCGATTGTTGCAATGGTTATTGCCATTGTAATTGTTATTGTGGGTACTGTTTCCATGATTGGTTTACCCATTGAACAATATCCCAATCTTACCCCTCCGATTGTACAGGTCAGTGCCAGATATACCGGAGCCAATGCTGTAAGTGTGGAAGAGTCAGTTGCAACTCCCCTGGAGCAAGAGATCAATGGTGTAGAAAATATGATCTACATGAAGTCAACCAACTCGAATGATGGGAGTATGAATATCCAAATCTCTTTTGATGTAGGTACCGATCCTGATATGAATACTGTTCTGGCTCAGAATAGGGTCTCTGCAGCCTCAGCCAAACTTCCCGCTTCAGTTACAAAATTTGGAGTGACTGCAAAAAAGTCTCTTCCGAATATATTAATGCTGATAGCTCTTACTTCAGATGGCCGTTATGATCAGGACTTCCTGGGGAATTATGCATTGATAAACCTGAAAGACCAACTTGCCCGGATTAAAGGAATTGGAAACGTAAATGTAATTGGTGCTGCGGACTATTCTATGAGGATATGGGTTAAGCCTGACCGTTTATCACAAATGGGCATTACTGTTCCAGAAATTCTAAATGCTATCAATGAACAAAATATTATTGTGCCCGGAGGTAAGTTCGGAGCCGAACCGGCACCTCCCGGTACCGAGTTTACTTACACGGTTAGACTTCCTGAGCGATTCAGTTCTCCGCAAGCCTTTGGTGAGATTGTTGTTAGAACCCAATCAGATGGATCTCAGGTTAAGCTTGAGGATATTGCAACTGTCAACCTCGGTGTAGAAAATTATTCAGCCTTTACAAGACTTAACCAGGAATCTTGTGCGATTATTGCACTCTACCAGGCCCCAGGGTCTAATGCAGTGGAACTTGCAGCCAATGTAATAGATGAAATGAAGGTCCTGGAAGAAAATTTCCCGGAAAGTGTTAAATATGATGTGTCCCTGGATTCTACGGCCCCAATTATAGCAGGGATCAGAGATATTGTTGTTACCCTTATCATAGCCCTGATACTGGTAATCATGGTGGTATTTGTCTTCATCCAGGATTGGCGGGCAACCCTGATCCCAACTATTGCTATACCTGTTTCCCTGGTGGGAGCTTTCTTGTTTTTCCCCCTTCTTGGTTTTAGCATCAATGTTCTTTCTCTCCTGGGCCTGGTTCTAGCTATTGGGATTGTTGTGGATGATGCTATTGTTGTTGTTGAAGCAGTTCAGGTAAATATTGCCAGTGGAATGAATGCCAAAGAAGCAACCCTTGATGCCATGCGGAAGGTCACTGCCCCGGTTATTGCAACCACATTGGTGCTCATAGCCGTATTTATTCCTGTGGCAGGAATGGCAGGAATTACAGGAAAACTTTATCAGCAGTTTGCCTTAACCATTGTTGTCTCCGTAATTGTATCTTCCATCAATGCTCTTACTTTAAGCCCTGCCCTTGCATCTATTCTGCTAAAAGAACCGAAGCCATACAAAGGTCCACTGGGTTGGTTTTTTGGGAAGTTTAATTCCTGGATGGGAAAAACAACCGATTCCTACATGAGTTTTACAAATATTGTAACCCGGAAGTTAAAACGATCTGTAGTGTTTATTTTAATTATGACTGTAGCTGCAGGCATATTTGGAAAACTGGTGCCAGGAGGTTTTATTCCGGAGGAGGATATGGGATATTTCTTTGTTAATATGCAATTGCCTGACGCTTCCTCCCTACAAAGATCAGATGTAATTGCCAAACAAATTGAAAATATCCTTATGGAAATTCCGGAAGTGGAATTTATCACTAATGCCACTGGTTATAGTATGCTTTCAGGTTCTATGAATTCAAATAATGCATTTATGTTCGGTAGTCTGATTAACTGGAAAGAAAGGGACAAAACAGCCAAAGAGATCATTCAGGAGTTGAATGTTAAACTAAGAGGAATTACAGGAGCCCAGGCATTTGCCTTTGGTCCACCTGCCTTACCGGGCCTCGGGAATGGTTCCGGCTTCAGTATTATGATCCAGGATAAGGGTGGAAATGACCCGAATTATTTAGCACAGAACGCAATGAATTTTATCCGAACTGCAAATGCACGTCCTGAAATTGCTTCTGCCTATACTTCCTATCGTGCAAATGTTCCACAGCGATATATGGACATTGATAAGGAAAAAGCCCTCAAATTGGGAGTTTCCTTAAACGATCTATATACAACAGTTGGTGCATTCATGGGAGGAGCATATGTAAACGACTTCACCCATTTTGGACGATTATATAAAACCTATATCCAGGCAGAACCGAAATACCGGGCGGATGAAAGCCAGATCAGTAATTTCTTTATAAAGAATAAAGATGGAGTTATGGTTCCCCTGGCCACTTTAGCGAGCATTGTTCCTATAGCCGGTCCCGATTATACTAACCGGTTTAATTTGTTTCGTTCAGTAGAAATTACAGGAAGTCCTGCCAAAGGTTATACTTCAGCACAAGCTATAACCGCCCTGGAAGAGGTTGCAGCGGAAGTCCTTCCCCAGGATATGGGTTATGCCTGGAATGCTATGTCCTTCCAGGAAAAAAAAGCATCCGGCTCCCTGGGGATCATTCTTACTTTTTCCCTGCTTTTTGTGTTCCTGATACTGGCAGCGCAATATGAAAGCTGGTCCCTACCCTTTAGTATTTTATTAGGAACCCCTTTTGCGATTTTTGGAGCCATGTTTGCCCTTTGGGTAGCCCGTCTTTTCAGTCCCTCTTTTGAGAATAACATTTTCGCCCAGATTTCTTTTGTTATGCTTATTGGTATGGCCGCTAAAAATGCTATCCTCATTGTTGAATTTGCAAATGATGAATTCAAAAAAGGCCTTAGCCTTTTTGATGCGGCAATTAAAGCTGCCAGGTCGCGTTTCAGACCAATATTAATGACCGCTTTCTCATTCATACTTGGAATATTTCCCCTGGTCATCGCCTCAGGATCAGGAGCAGAAGCCAGAAAAGTTATGGGCATGGCATTGATAGGAGGAATGTCTGTTGCCACTTTATTGGGGGTTTTCTTATACCCAATGTTGTTTGTGTTTATTGGAAAGATTGCGGGGTATGAAAAGAAAAGAGATAAATTAATGGAATGATGAAAGCATCTATTCCAATTATTCCGGACAGAGAACTGTAAATTCCATAACAACAATGAAGAAAAACATATTACTAATATTCGTCATTTCACTTAGCTTTTCCGGTTGCATGATGGGTCCGGATTTTCAAAAGCCCGTGGTAAATACACCAACAAAATTCCATTATGAAATGATAAAAGCAGATACCGTCTTAAATCTGCGGTGGTGGGAATTGTTCCAGGATCCTCAGCTTATTTCACTTATTGATACAGCCCTTAAAAATAATAAAGACGTTCTTATTGCAGCTTCACGCGTAGAAGAAGCCAGGCTGGCTGTTGGTTATACCAAAGCGGATCAATGGCCTTCGGTTGGTTATAATGGAAATACCAGTAGAACCAATATTGATTTAACCGGGAATGGGGGTAGTAATGTCAATAGTTTTTCAGCTCTTGGGAACATGAATTGGGAAATTGACTTTTGGGGGAAATACAGGAGGGCTACAGAATCAGCAAGAGCTGATCTGCTTGGTTCGCAGTATGCCCAGAGGGCAGTTCAGGTAAGCCTCATCTCAGAAATTGCAAGTACATATTTTTTGTTACTCGATTTCAATGCAAGACTGGAAATTTCAAAGCATACACTTCAGACCAGACAAGAGGGATTAAGAATCATGAACTCAAAATTTGAACATGGTACAATCCCTCAAATTGATCTGAACCAGGCAGAGATCCAGGAGGCCTTCGCTGCTACTGCAGTGCCTTCATTCATAAGGGCGGCTGCTCAAACTGAACATGCTTTGAGTATATTGTTGGGACAAAATCCAGGTTCTTTAGGCTCTGTGGGGAAACTAGTAGATGAACAAGCTCCGGAAATCCCTGCAGGTATTCCTTCCGAATTGTTAGAAAGACGTCCCGATGTAATACAGGCAGAATATGCATTGGCAGCTCAGAATGCAAGGATTGGAATGGTACAGGCAATGAGATTTCCATCCATTAGCCTAACAGGGGTATTGGGTGTGGCCAGTGGCGATCTTTCCACATTCCTTTCTTCTCCTGCCTGGAGACTTGGGGGTGAAATTACCGGTCCCGTTTTTAGTTTTGGCAAGAATAAAAGGAGAGTTGAAATTGAAAAACAAAGAACTAAGCAGGCATTGTTGAACTATGAATATGTAGTATTACAGTCCTTCAGAGAAGTAGAAGATGCCCTTATTGAAATACAAACCCTGGAACAGGAGTTAAAGGCTGTATTAAAACAGAAAAAAGCAGCTGAGAATGCAGTCTTTCTTTCTCACCAACGTTATCTTGAAGGAGTAACCTCTTACCTCGAAGTGCTGGATTCAGACAGATCTAATTTTACTGCAGACCTGGCTGCTGCTGACACTTATCAAAGATACCTCATTGCACATGTAAAACTTTATAAAGTTCTGGGTGGAGGTTGGATCTCTCCAGAAGAAGAAAAGGATGCAGAATATTGATTTTTGTTCTTCCAATGGTCAGTTTGCTCTGGCGAAAGGGGGTTAACTTCGTCGTTTCTTCCAAAGGCTACATCATTAAATAGATTATCCTTTACATACCTATAACAGAAAGTTTCTGCAAAACCCGTCCGTTCAGAGCCACTAATTCCGCTTCATGCTGAGCATAGTTCCCCGTTTTCTTTTGAACCACATAAAACGAAGAGTTAAAGTACTATATATTATGTAATTGAGTGGTATAATTAGTCCGGAATATATGGTTCACTTTGGTCCGAGATTAATGGCTCACTTTCAGCCGGGGAAAGCGGCTCACTATGTCTGGAATTTGCAGTCACCTAAAAAATATTACACCTTTTGAATGGTTCATAAATATGACCTACACGAATAAAGTGATGACCTGAATACAATTCAATATTAACTAATCTTGAGACTCTTTTGTTTCAGACTCCCTGAATTGGATAAACATGCCTAAACAAGGATATTGCTCTTCAATTTCATTATCGCTTGCTTTATAAGCAAGTATTTCAACCTCAATCATGATCATTTTTGTATTTTCCACAGCAAATCCAATTGATTCCAGATAATCATCTTCCTTATTATCATAAAGAACTTGTTCGGTTAGTTCATCAACTAATTTAAAATGTACAGGATAGAAATTCTTAAGAGTGCAGAAAGAAACGATATATTCTTTATTACCATAAAATATCAGATTATATTCTGCACTATGTCCATACTTGATTAAATCGCTTCTTGATTGACTGTAATACCTGAAAGTATGCTTTATGTCCTTTCGGCAGTCACCAATTCTGTGAAAGTTCAAACACACCTGTCCGAAAGCAAAAGAAGAAACTAGCAATAAAAACAGGGATAATTGTATTTTTCTTATAATTTTCATGTCAAATTGATTGAAATTAAATGGTTGTGATTTCAGTTCTTATAGATCGGACCATGGATTTCATTTCATCGAAGTTCTCTTCTGTGATCTTAAAGGTGGTACCGCCACCAATGAAAAGCTTTCCTTCTTCTTTTTTCACGGTTGTCTCAGTAAGACTTACAGGAAATTGTTCAAAGACCTCATCAATTGAATTCAGGTACTTGATTATTACAGCCACATTTTTCTCATTCTCATACTGCTTTGCATAGGCAAGTAGGTTATCGAAAGAGTATACTGTTTCACAAATTTGTGAAATAACCGGATCGTCCTCAACATATTTTTCTGTAGATTCCAGAACCAGATAAAGACTCTCAAAAAAAGCTCCAGCTGAAATCACTGCCATGGTACTCTCTTTCTTACTGGTTTCCATGAAGGTTACCAGTTGATAAAATGCTTCATTTGAAATTTGCAGGATTGAATCTGGATTATTCATATTTTCTTTGACTTTCTCCATAAGGGATCCAAAAATCTTTGTAGAAACGCCAACCTGAACACTCAGGGATTGAATAGCCTCTAAATAATCAACTGACTCCCCAGCTAAACTATATTTTGCAGAATATGCCAGGTCAGTAATATATATTCCCATGTTCAAGGCCTGAGACCTGGATCCCAAGTAACTGTCTTTATTTTCAACCGAATTGGTAAGGCCCGGCTTATACTCCATTTCAGCATTGAAAAATCCCTCCATGATTTCTCCAGGCGAAGGGTACAAGTATAATATATCATGTAGAACCTCCATCTCATTATCTACTAACTCTTGCAAAGAATTATCCTCCACTGAGCTTTCTGAGCCTTCCCTGGTATTACTAAATTTACATGTGGACAAAACTCCAATGATACCGACAATCAAAAGGATTGCAAATATTCTATACTTCATAACAATTTGAATTTATTCATTACTTATTTATTCTCTTTTGAGGCAGGTCCAATATATCAACTAAGATAAGGAAATTAAATCTATTTGTAAAATTGACTCTTAGTTATGATCCCCTAGCTGTTTTGTTTGTTAAGATTTAACAGTTCAATTATTTTTCGCCCAAGGTCACTAACGAGGAACCCATATAAGACCAGGGTCATAATCCACAGAATAGCAATATTGAACCACAGTGTTTTAATTTTCAAATTTCCCAGTCGCTTTACTCCTGCATAAAAATGTGACCTGCCTATTCTTGATTCAGGCAATTTATAAATGGGAGCTGCTTTTTGAATCAATTTACCCTCATACTCATATACTTTTTTCAAGCTGTTTGTATTAAGAGCAAGCTCAGCAACAAAGTTGTTATGGTATGATTTCTTAAGCATTGCTATTTGTTTCATAGTCATTCCCCGGGAAACCAAATCATCATAAATTGAATCTTTTTGATAACGTAGAGAGTTTCTTTCCTTAGCAATAATAACTTTTTCTTTTTCAAGGTAGGATTTCAGTCTGGTGAAGTAAATCTTTTCTGGCAAATCTCCCTCAAAGTTAAGAGGAGCCATACCTGATCCCTGTATTTCCAGGATAGCATCAGATATTGTTTTTAGTAAATTGTTGGCCTCTTCATTCCTGTTATTATTAACAGCAATTTCAGCATTTCTTATTTTACTTATGATTTCTGGAATCAGGTAATCAAGGTCATATGACCGGTTTTCAATTTTATTGTCAATTTCATTGAACTGACTCTGGTATTTATTATTTGAAAACTGGTTAACAACCAGTGCTTCATAAGCCCACTTTGAGGGCATAAGATCACCTACTATGGGCACAAATTCAGGTGAAACCATACTATAATGTAACTTATCGTATTTTACAATAATTCCAGCCAGTAAAATAAAAGGAACAAGGATAAAAGGAACTGTGATATAGATTGCAATTATAGATTTTAAACTTGATGAAATATTCAGTCCGAGCAAAACAGCGAACATAGCAGTCGAAAAAAGGATAAGCCAATAACTAAAATTCAGCCCTCTAATCTCAAGAATAGAATTTCCAACTAAAACAAACACAAGCATTTGAATTGAAGACAGAAATAAGAGAAATACAATTTTGGAATTTATATAAGCTGTCCTGCTAAGGTTCAGGAAAGATTCCCTTTCAAGAATCTTCCGATCTTTTATTATTTCCTCGGCGCTAATGATCATTCCAATAAAAAGTGCAACAATTACACACATAAACAGGTAGGCAGGAATATTTTCGTTATTGCTAAATACATATGCTTTTGGGTCTGCTTCAGTACCACTGCAGAATTTTGTAAAATAACCCAGGATGGCGGCCAGCAGGGGGGAAATTGCAAGAGCAAGAATAAGGAATTGACGGTCTGCGATTTTAGAAAGAAAATTTCGTTTGCTGAATATTAGTAATTGATTGAAATAATTTGGTTTCACAAAAACTTTCTTTGGGAGCTCAATTTTCCTGGAAACCTTTGTTGATTTATCCTGTATTTCTTTCTGGAACAGTTTATACCATGTTTTAGGAGAGGTTTTTCGTTCTTCTGTATACTCCCCGAATTCATTTACTTTTTTTCTTTCCAGTATTGTTAAAATATCATCAGTTCGTACATTCTCACAATAAGGGCATTCAATTTCATCAGCATCAACCCTTCTGGATATTCTTTTAAAATATAGTAATGATTCCATTGTATCCCCAAAATATACGGGGTATCCTCCTTTATCCATCACTAAAAGTTTGTCAATTAGTCTGAAAAGATCTGAGGAAGGTTGGTGTATGTTAACAACAACAAGTTTCCCTAGCAGGACTTGATTTCGTAATAATTGTAAAACATTTTCTGAATCAGTAGAGGATAGCCCGGAGGTAGGTTCATCTATAAATAAAATGTAAGGTTCACGGATCAATTCCAATGAAATGTTTAACCTCTTCCTTTGACCTCCGCTAATAAACTTATTTAATGGACTCCCAACAAGTAAATCCTTGATGTGAAAAAGATCTAACTCATTTAATACCCTTGCAACCTTTTTTGTAATTTGTTTCCTTGATAAATTACCGAAACACAATTTGGCATTATAATACAGGTTTTGGTAAACTGTCAATTCAGCAATGAGCAGATCATCCTGGGGAACATATCCTATAATTCCTTCCAGCTTATCTCTTTCTGTATGAAGATCATAACCATTTATCATTACCTTTCCACTGTTGAGCCTTAAAGATCCATTTAAAATTTTTAAAAGAGTTGATTTTCCCGTACCGCTACCTCCCATGATTCCAACCAATTGACCTGACCTGATCTGGAAACTTAACTTATGTATACCGTTTTCGCTGTTTTTAAACTTGAATTCTATTCCTTTTGCCTGAAAAACTATCTTATTCGTTTCGGCATTTCTTAAAAATGCAGAAACTATATCACTATAGTAAATTGGGCTAAAATGTAAACCTCTTATTGCAGCACCCGTGGGTAATAAATAAACGGTATTGGGAAAAATGTACTTGTTACTGACCTTAAGCCTATCTTCTCCCATATAATAGAATAATAATAAATTCGGTTGATTAATTTTTAAAATAAAAACCCGGGAATTTAGCCCAACTTTATTAAGATGATTAATTTTTGTGAAATTTAATTCACGAATATCACTTACAACCAGTAATTGATTCTTATCATGAATTTTATAAAATTCATCTGTTATAAAGACACTGCAGTTATCATAATCATACTGGCTGATCTTCATTTCCTGAGCAATAGTCTGAACAGCATCATTAATTGACTGTTTGAATTCAGTTTGTGAAGGAGATTTCCTGTCAAAATATTTCACAAATTGAATTAAGCTTATAAGGATTTGATACTTACTTATTATGTCAAGCTCCTCATTTATCTGCAGGCAAATAGTCATAATTTTTACAGATAATGAAGAAGTTCGTTTTTCCTCTTTCCCATGTCCCAATTTGTTGATTTTTTCAAACACTTCATCAAAGACCTGTAAATACTTATTTGACAGATCAGGGCTGAATTGGTGGGAAAGAAAGGATTCAACAAAATTCCTGGAGAGGACAGAAACAGCTTTCTTATTGATGCTTGCAATAATTGCAAACAATTCTATTAGATTATGGAGTATTGATTCGGTCATAGCCTGTTTCTGTCATTTAAGTAAAAGAGCCTGTAATTGATTACGAATTAGCAGATAAAAACAACAATCTTATTCTTCCTTCTTTATCACTAAAAGTGTACTCAATTTTACCATTATGGATATCCATTATTTGTTTGGCAAGAACCAACCCAAGATTCAAATTCACATTCAGTAATTCCTCATTGGAGGAGAAAAAATCCTTTTTGCTTTTCTTGTCCTCTATTGTGTAGTTGTGTTCTCCATTTACAATTTCAAAAAATATCATTTTTTCATTTTTGCCAACTATTAGCCTCACAGTATCATTATCTGAAGTATGAAGCAGTGTATCATCCATCATAATCACCAAACAGTTAATTATAAGAGAAAAATCACCGCTAATAAATAATTCTTGACTCTCTTCATAAAGATCAAATTTAATTTTTCGTTTTTTAAATTTATCAGACATTTCAATAAGGAGGCACTCAATAATTTCCCTGGTATTGATTTTGTCTGGCTCGAGTATTTCTTCTTTAATATATAGCTGGGTAATTTGATTAGCAAATGAAGATAACACTTCGAATTTTGAAATATTTTTATAAAGTAGATTCACCAAATTACTATAATCTTCTGAATTGGGTTTGTTTTTTAAAGCTCGTATAGTTCCTCTTACCTCATCCAGGGGCTTGTTCAACTCTTTACTTAGTATTTGAATAAAAATTGTTTTGTTCCGGTTGCTGTTTTGAAAAGCAATATTTGAGGTTTCTAATTCCTTCAGAATTTTCTGGTTTTTCATTTCCAGGTTTGCAAATTCAAGGCTTTTATTTACAGCAATTCTTATTTCCTCGGGTTCAATAGGTTTGTGAAAATATCCCTGTATCTTTCCTTTATTTACCCCGTCAACGGTAGCTTTAAAGTCGTGAAAACCGCTTATCATAAAGCGTAAAATATCGGGATATTCTTTTGCAACCCTTTCAAGTAGCTCAATCCCTGTCATTACTGGCATACGTTGGTCAGCAATAACCACTTGAATCTTATTCTTCCCCAGGATATCCAGGCCTTCCTCAGCAGTTTCAGCAGTATATATTTCGTAATCCTTCTTAAGGGCAGCCGAAAATAAAACAATGTACTCCTTAGAGTCGTCTACATACAATAACTTTGGTTTAACAAACTGGGAATCTATAGGCAGGGGGCTTACATTTTTCTTTCCCGGTTTCCGAACATTTGCAAGCAAGGAATGTATACTAGGTGACAGGAATTCTTCATAATTAGATTTTATAATGTAGTCATCGGCTCTGGTTTCTATTCCTTTCAGAACATCGCCAGAGTCGGTTAATGAAGTTAAAAGGATAACAGGAATATCACCTGATTTTTTATCTTCCTTTATTTTCCGGCAAAGTTCGTAACCGTCCATTTTGGGCATAACAACATCACTAATTACCAGAGAAGGTTTCTGCTTTTTTATTAAAGCGAGCGCTTCTTTACCGTCATTAACAACAGATACGATATACCCCAGTTCCTTAACAAAAGATTTAAGCTTTAAAGCCTGCGTTTTGTTATCTTCAACGATCAGGATATGATGTTTGCTTTCGGTCATATTATACATTTTAACATTAAAATTCTTATGTTTTTACGGGCAAAGTAAACCGGACCCTTCTTCCTGAATCCAATTCACTATCCACCCAAATTTCCCTCCCATTCTTCTCAACGAATTCTTTGAATAACAGTAAACCCAATCCGCTGCCTTGTCCGTTAGCCTTGCCTTATGCGGAAGCATTCTTACTGACAATAAATAAATCAGCTAACTTTTCTGTTTAACTGCAAAACCTGTCCGTTCAGAACTAATAATTCAAAAATACTCCCCTCCTTTAGACAACGATCAAAATTTGAGAGTTAAGATATAAAATATATTTGATTGAGTGATATCTTTAGTTCGGAATACATGGTTCACTTTGACCGGATTTTCCAGCTTACCCCCCCCCTAGTGTTTACTGGCAAATAACAGTTAATTAAACAGAGATATTGCCTCTGAATTTGTATTTTTATTACCTGATTATGAAAATCCAATCTGAATTTAGCATGTTAAAGTATTAATAAAAATACCTTTAATAAGGAAATATTCATATTTATTGGCCATTATTCTCCTACAGATACCTCTCCCGGGTATTAAGGCTAACGATATTGAATCTGTTCCTTCATCCTGCAGCCAGATAGTTTTAGTCTTAACAGATTCTGTTAAGGCATCAAAAGGAATGCTTTATTGTTTAGAGCGGGATAAGGCTGAAACTGAGTGGGTATTGTTAAGCAACAGTACAACGCCTATAGCCATAGGGTCAAACGGACTTGGTTGGGGGAGAGGATTACAGATGGCAGAGGTTCTGAAAGATCTGCCTGAGAAAAGAGAAGGTGATGGGAGAAGTCCTGCTGGCATGTTTTTGTTAAGTTCAGTTTTTGGCTATAAGGTGCCAGATGAGATGACAGGTTTGAGAATGCCGTATATTCATGTTACAGAGATGATTGAATGTATTGATGATGAAAACTCCCGGGTTTATAACAGGATTGTTTCAAAAGATGAGACAGGAATAACAGATCATATAGACTGGCAGTCATCCGAAAAAATGAGTCGGGCAGGAATATATTATGAATTAGG
>JAOZPG010000042.1 GCA_029932855.1 Bacteroidales bacterium
ACTGTCAGGGCGAGTAAAAAAGTAAACAAAAAAATTCACCGCTACCATAAAAATTGCTTGAAAACTACGGGCACCCCCGGCCACAGATAAAATGAACTCGTCGCCGGGGCCTGGTAAACTAATTGAAATTGCTAGTTTTTGTATCTGTGCAGCTCATTTCAGCTATATTTCACCGGAATTCCGGCTCCTCAAACAGCATTTTATCTAATAACGAACATCAAAATTAGATGTTATGTTGGTATAAATGGCCTTAATTATCTATTAATCATCCTTTTAGGCCTCCCCTGCTGCCCTGTTTTCTACCCAGCTGGGAAATACCATGCCGGGTAAACGCAATTCTTATGAGGCGGATGGAAGATGCGTTGAGTTTATGAAATTAGTGTTAATCAATTAACAGCAGAACCATGAAAACAAAAACTTTGAGGGCCAATGAATTATTTTAAAAGCTACTTAATGGTTAATAATCAATTGCTTAACTTCTATTTGTTCCCCGGCTGTTATATGTACAAAGTATATACCATTGATAAAACTCTTTGTACTTATCCTCAATAATGGTTGATCTGTTTTTAAAGATTGATATACAAGAGATTTCATAGTATTAAGGATTTTAACCTCGTAAGTATCACTTACAATTCCTTTTGTGTCATATTCTTTTTTCTCTGCTTTAATCTCAACATAATCATCTGCCGGGTTTGGATACATATTGAATTTCCACATAGGCATATACACTGCGCCGGTGTAAGTATCTGATATGCCACAATTGTTTGAAGTATTTACTTGCCATTGTCCAAAATCCCAACCGGTAACTTTAAATATAATGCCAGGGCCTGTATTTCCTGATGTGATAGTTATACTCCCATTGGCGGACCATACACCTGTTGAAGCTTCAGCACCAGGTGGATGAAAGAGCCTTACCCGATAAGACCTGCCATAAATAACTTCCATAGGTGGATTACCATCAGGGGTAGTAACAGGTAATCCAGGACGATCAACCCACAAATTCTTCTGTCGAAAAATGAGATTACCACAAGGATGGCCATTTATGGTTATATTAGCTGTGACCGTGCCATTAGTTTGGGGATTAATACCAGACGGTGTAACTGTATAATTATCGGTTCCCTGCCCGTTAACCTCTGCTAAGTTACTAGTACGCGACCAAATAACTGTTGCCCCTGGTGGTCGATTATGCAAGGTTAATGTGGCGTTAGAACCATCACAAACTAAAGAAGGACTAGTCACATAAACATTTCTATTAAAAGTTTCACACACAGCATTATATGCATTTACCCGGCCATGTCCTAACTCTTCACACCATCCATCAATAAATGTATAACCTCCAACTTGATCAGCTGTACTGGTAAGTATATCAAAAACCTCCAGATTTGACAGACTGGGATTTATTGATAGAACTAATGCAGCTACTCCAGCTACAACAGGGCAAGAGTGTGAAGTCCCCCCGAACCTTCCAGTATAGGATAAGTCAGATGATGGAAGTTGCTCTCCTAATGGAGGTGGATTCTCACAATATTCTGAACTAGGCCATGGATTATATCCAGCATAACCAGGGATATCAATTGTCCACATTTCTTTTGTTTCACCAGTTATTCTACACGGCCAGGCTTTGTGTGATGGTGCTACAATATCAACAATTTGATTGTTTTGAGAACCTGGGTCACTAGTTGGACTGTAGTTTGCTTGTTGATCATCACGATCTGAAGCTCCTACGGTAATCACTCCTTGAATATTTACATTTGCAGGAAATTCAACATATCCATCATTATTATCGGTATGATCAGCTGTATTTCCTGCAGAAAAAACAACTACACAATTATTATCCACTGCATATTGAATTGCCGTAACAACTTCGGGAAAATGATTTGGGTCGGTAGCGTACTGAAACGTCCAACTATTTGATAAAATATCTGCTCCATTATCCACTGCAAATTCAATGGCATCTGCAACTATTGAAGGACCAACACCCGACATACGTATTGGCATTATCTTGCAATCAGGAGCAATTCCCGCAATTCCCTGATTATTATTCATAGTTGCAGCAATTACTCCTGCACAGGCATTTCCATGGTTTTCATTCCCTACTGGTGATGGATTATTGTCATTACTTGTAAAATCACTCCCGTTCAATCTCACCTGTCTTGTATTTGGCAAATCGGGATGATTTGATGTCACTCCCTGATCAAGCACAGCAATGATAATATCACTACTACCTGTGGTTATTTCCCATGCTTCAGGTGCATCTATATCGGCGTCATTGGTTCCTGAATGTCCATCATTAAATATTTGCCCTGTATTATGGCAGGTTATCTGGTATCCAAAATATGTATCATTTGGCAAGGTTTGATGAAATTCAGGATAAGAAATGAAACTTGGTGTTGAAAATTCAACCAGCCCGGTTTCATAATATGCATTAGCTATGTCTAATGCATCACTACCTTTCGGACAGGTTAATTGTTGATAGATTTTTGTTGTTTTTATAACTTCTGTGCTAAACTTGTTATGAAGCTCTTTTTGCTGATTATCAGAAACATCTGGTAAAAACCTGATTATTATCTTATTGGTTACCCCCATATCTGCTCCGTCTTCCGTTTTGTAAAAAGGATGGCAGGAAGATATATTTTCTTTTGACTCTAACTTTAATTTCAAATTTTCTAGTTCTCTTAATGATTCTGTGGAAAGCTCTGCAACTAAAAGATTGTGCCATTTTATTTTAATTCCTGTTACTGATTCTTTTAAGAAATGTTCCATATTTACTCTATCAAACTCTTCTGTAAATTTAACCAATAACGTATTCTCCTGAGGTATAAGAGGTGTCTTTTCATCAAAAGCATAGTAAAACTTTCCCTTTTCAATAGAAATTAGCGAGGTTAATGCAAGTAGTGCAAACCATGCAACAAAAAAATAAACAAACCATTGTTTTGTCATAATCGATTATTTTTACCGGGTATTTTTAGAAAAATTTTCTAGTATTACTTGATTGTAATCTTGCCAGGGGAAAGGAAGACCAGCCGCCCCACATGGTCCACATATAAAATATATTCTTTCTGATTCTTTCGGGTTCCTGTATTTAAAACTTAGTTTATATTCATTCCTCAGACTATCAGGAAAAAAAACAGGTCCACAATTATCCCAATCACAAAGAACAGAAAGAATTTCAGCAGGAAAATCGAAGAGGTCGGATGGTATATGAAATGTGTAGAAATCCAAAGGCCAGGAATTGGTATTTTCACTGCCTTCAAGCAAAATACAATACCCCCTGTCAGTTTCACTTCCAGTTGCCTGTCCATTTTCACTATCGGTTTCACTGCATTTAAAAGTGCCAACAATATAGCCTTCAACAAAATCAGATAATTCGGGTGTATCTTCCTTCTCACAGCTAAAAGCCATAAGAACAATTATTCCACAAATGAACAGTATTTTTATTAATGCTTTCATGGGTTTTGTATTAAATGTTCTTTATGAAGCAAAGTCCATTGCTACATATTAAACATATTGATTATTACTGGTATTTATTGAACTGAAATATTTTTTCCTAGTACAATTTACAACAAATTTTTCTCATGAAAAAAAAAGTTAGTTAACATATTTTAATCATTATCACACACATTTCCCTCCACTTCGTTCCGGTTAAAGAGTGTTGCGAGCGTGGAGAAAGGAAGCAGTAGGGTTCCAAAAAGAAGAACTTTTCCCTACCCTATTTGAGGCAATAGTTTTCTTGTAATGAGGTATCGCTAACTGGAATCTTTCGGAAATATAGCCAAAGCTATATTAATCCCTGTACGCTACGCTACAGGGCAAGCCCGATACGCTTCGCTATAGGGCAAACATAACGCATTAATTATAGGACAAACGCAGCAAATTAGCGTTCAGCTTGCTGATTAACATAAAATCAG
>JAOZPG010000021.1 GCA_029932855.1 Bacteroidales bacterium
AAGCCAGTATGTTTTTAAACTCCTCAAGTCCACCTGCTTCCAGTTCAACATAATTCTGAAAAGTATCGTCATTAGTAAAAACAACGGCTGTTCGATAATCCCGGGGACCCAGGTTCTGTTCACCTGCAAGGCTACAGGCCTTCTCAAGTGCCGCATCCCTGTTCATCTTAATATCCAGGCCAACAAGAGGATTTGCTTTGTCAAAATTATTATATGCATAATATCCGCTTATAACCGCAATTAGTACAATAATAATCCATGCTATGGGCTTTTTGAAAAAATCAGTTTTCATGATAATTAATTATTAATAGAAGCTTAATTCTTAATTCTTGATTCTATAAATATATAATATTTAATAAGAAAAAGTTATATTTACTTA
Source organism: Bacteroidales bacterium (assembly GCA_029932855.1). Taxonomy (GTDB): domain Bacteria; phylum Bacteroidota; class Bacteroidia; order Bacteroidales; family VadinHA17; genus JAYEGO01. The sequence goes on from JAOZPG010000021.1 coordinate 380, forward strand.
TGGGATGATTCCTGGTCATAGTATAAGGCTGTTTTTTACGTGTTTCACCTATGATGACTGAAGTCTGAGTATATTAGAAATATTCTATGCTAAAGAACATTAAAATAATATTGATACATGAGCATATGTGCATTATTTTTGTTACCTGATCACCAAAGAAATTATGGAAAAGAATAATATTAGTATGGAAGGGATGACCACCATCAGTGTTGAGACTTTACTGGCAAGGTCACCGATGTGTGAAAAAATGGGTTATTTTATTTTGGAATCGGATCCTAATCCCGATTATTATGCCAAGGCGAATTTCCCTCCTAATAAGCATAATAGTATATGGTATTTATTCTTTATTATCGAGTGTCCTACAAGGAATCAGCAGGAATCAGTCTTAAGAAACATATCTGCTAAGAAGTCAGATGAGGGAATACTATGTAACATAGCTTTTGGTGAGCTGGATTTTCATGCAAAGAACTATTCTTTTCTGAGGATGAACATAGAAACAGAAGACAGTCAGGAATTATCTTTACTATGTAAAGAACTGCAGGGCCTTGGTATTAAGTTTAAGAAAGACAGGAAGGCTGCACCCTGGGTGTCAAAACGAACATTCGTAAAATATACCGAATTTGTTGAGATTGGAGATGGCATTTATAAAGAAGCTTCTAATGACTCGCGATATTTCTTTTCTATACCCGGACTTGTCTCATTGGATGAATTGTATAGTAGAATGAATAAGATAAAGAACAATTGTAATTTTCATCATTTCGACTCTTTTCTGGCAAGCCTTCCGAGTAAAAACAAATTTCTGGATTTCGTAGGTATATATTCAGATCATTGTAAAATTGAAAGGCTTCCTGAATTAAATAAAGAGATTAAAAAGCTCTTTGCCTGAAACTTTAAACAGATTTTTTTTTACCGGGCTTGTTGTTATATAATTTTAGATATTAATTATCATGTTGCTTATTAAGAAATCCAGGGAGAGATTCTTCAGACTACTGTCATTGTTTATTGCAATTTTGCTTCCATGGGTACTTGGCATACTGTACCTGAGTAAAGACAAGATAAGTGAGGGAGATGTACTTACTGAAGTGAATTTCAAGTACGACACCATGCCCAGGGTGGATCACTCAAAATTCGGAATATTGAACAGAGACTTTAAAAGTCCACAGGAACTCACCCAGGCATGCCTGGCCTGTCATAACATGACAGCACATGATGTAATGCAAACTTCCCACTGGAAATGGACCAGGGATTATGTTACAGACGAGGGCGATACTATGCAACTTGGGAAAAAGAATATAATAAATAATTTCTGTATAGGCATAGGATCAAACGAGGCCCGTTGTACAAGCTGTCATATAGGATATGGCTGGAAAGATGATAATTTTGATTTTGATGACCCTTTGAATATCGACTGTATTGTATGTCATGACCGGTCGGGATCATATAAGAAATTTCCTACTATGGCAGGCTATCCGGCAGATACAGAGATGGTTTTTGGTGGTGTGAAATATTCTCCTCCTGATTATCAGAATATAGTTAAGAACATTGGATCTCCGACTAATCAGAACTGCGGATCCTGTCACTTTGTTGGAGGAGGAGGTAATAATGTTAAGCATGGGGATATAGCCAATGAACTGAAAGATATAAGCCGGGAGGTAGATGTACATATGGCCAGGGATGGCGGTAATATGAGCTGTGTTGACTGTCATAAAACCGACAGGCATCAGATTAGCGGGAAGCTCTATTCCATAGCTTCAACCGACACAAACAGGGTTAGCTGCGCTCAGTGTCATTCCGGTTCACCGCATAAGGATAAGATTCTAAACCAGCATACGGCAAAAATTGCCTGTCAGACCTGTCATATTCCCACATTTGCTAAAGTAAGTGCAACAAAAACTCATTGGGACTGGTCGACAGCAGGACAGTTTAATGATGATGGCAGCCTGAAGATTGAGAAAGACAGCATGGGAAATCTCAGTTACCACAGTATGAAGGGTTCTTTTGTCTGGGAAAAGAATGTTATACCTGAATACCAGTGGTTTAATGGTAAAGCCAGGCATTATGTGCTTGGACAGAAAATTGATACTTCTGCTGTAGTCAGGCTGAATGAACTTGAAGGTGGATATGAAGATCCCAATTCCAAAATAATACCCATGAAGGTGCACAGGGCTAAACAGATATATGATAATGTGAATAATACAATGATACTGCCCCATCTTTTTGGCAAAGATACAAGCTCGTACTGGAAGAATTTCGATTGGCAGAAGGCAGCTACTGCAGGCATGGAAGCAGCCGGTCTTGAATACAGCGGGTCGTATGGTTTTGTAGAAACTGTAATGTACTGGCCGATTAATCATATGGTGGCTCCCAAGGAAGAATCATTACAGTGTGCAGACTGCCATTCAGAAAACAGCAGGCTTGCGGGACTGGATGGCTTTTACCTTAGCAGGAGGGACCGTAACTCTACCCTTGATCTTATGGGCTTTATTATGATAGTCCTGGCAGGCCTTGGAGTGGCGATACATGGATTTTTAAGAATTAGCGGGAAGAAATAAGATAAATACAAAAACATGAAAAAGAGCACATATATATACAGAGGGTTTGAACGTTTCTGGCACTGGAGCCAGGCACTTCTAATTTTATTCCTTGCTTTTACAGGTTTTGAGATCCATGGGACTTATTCTCTAATGGGTTTTGAAAATGTGGTAAGATGGCACAATATTGCAGCATGGGCATTTATTATACTTATTATTTTCGCCATCTTCTGGCATTTTGTTACAGGCGAGTGGAAACAATATATTCCCACCACACATTATATTAAGGCCCAGTTTGAATATTATATAAGCGGGATATTTAGGGGAGCTCCTCACCCTACGCACAAGACTGTATATAATAAGTTCAATCCCATCCAGAGATTAATTTATCTTGGTCTTAAGATGGTAATACTTCCGCTACAGGTGATTACGGGTTTTATATACATGTTTTATGTTTATCCTGACAATCCTATACAGGTAGGAGGTCTTGGTATTACAGCTCTCGTACATACAGCAATGGCTTTTGTACTTATTGCCTTTGTTATTGCCCATGTTTACCTTACAACAACAGGAGATACTCCTCTTTCGAGTATAAGAGCCATGATAACAGGCTGGGAAGTAATAGACATGGATGAAAAAGAAGAGAGAGAGAAGCACCTGCAACAGGCTGTGGATGATAGTGTGGCAGGATATTACAGGATAGATTCAGAAGGTATACTCAGGGATGTAAATGAAGCCTGGCTGCGCATGTATAATTGCAAGGATAGGAATAAGGTAATAGGTAAACATTTTTCCATAACCAGAAATGAAAAGAATCTGGCTGAAATGGAAGAACTTGTAAATAAAGTATTGCAAAAGGGAGAAATGATAACCGGATACCCTGTAATGCGTAAGACCTTTGATGGAAAAGCAGGGAAACATCTCCTGTCTGCAAATCCTGTTCTTGAAGATGGTAAAATAACAGGTATGGAAGGTTTTATTCTTGATATCCATGACAGGGATGAACTCATGGAACATATGTACTATGCTGTAAGGAATAGTGGAGCCGGTTATTATCGTTTAGACAGTGATGGTAAAATAATGGATGTGAACGAAGCCTGGTTGAAGCTTTATAAATATGATCATAAAGATGAAGTAGTTGGAAGGCATTTCTCAATTACCCGTAAATCCAAAGATCTTAATGATTTAAAGGGTATTTTCGATAGTGTTATGAACGGAGAATCTGTTTCAGGTAAACTTATTACCAGAAGATGTAAAGATAATTCAAAGGGAAAGCATATTCTCTCTGCCAGTCCTTTCTATATTGGTCATAAAGTAATGGGTATGGAAGGATTTATTCTAGACGTATCACAACTTTATGAAAAAATAAAATCCTAAAGGACTGTTTTCATATTTCTTTAAAATCAGTAAAAAAAATACTGAAATAATTTGCATTATGAACATATGTGCATTATCTTTGTATTGAAATTACATTGAAAAATTAATGCCACGTCCACAAAATAACAGGATAGTTCATGAACCGCCACTTTTTAGCGAGTTTAAGCCATTAGGTGTGCCAAGTAAAAATCTTGAACATATTTCACTGAGTCTTGATGAATTTGAATCTTTAAGATTAGCTGATCATGTGGGACTTTCCCATGAAGAAGCATCTGAAGAAATGGGGATATCAAGATCAACTTTCAGTCGCCTGGTGGAAAGGGCAAGAAAGACAATTTCTGTATTCCTGATAGAGGGCAGGGCCCTTACAGTTGAAGGGGGGAATATCCATTTCAGGAACAATCTTATTAAATGTAATAATTGTGGGCATATGTTTAAAACTCATATTGAAGATCAGTTTAACAATTGTCCAAATTGTGGTTCCGATAATCTTGTAAATCTAGCAGGAGGATTTGGCCACGGAATTTGTTGTACTAATAATAACTTAAAAAAAGGAGGTTATCATGCCAGGAGGAGACAAAACAGGACCTCATGGTGAGGGTCCGATGACAGGGCGCAGAATGGGAACTTGCGCTGGAAATGATTATTATGGACGCGGTGGCGGGCCGGGGTTTTATGGCTGGGGCCGGGGCTTTGGCTTTAGACATGGAGCAGGACGCGGCGCCGGATATGGCTATGGGTTTGGTGCCCGCTATGCGAACATTGATCCACAGGTTTCAAGCAAAACACTTATAGAGAATGAAATTCGCGTTCTTAAAGACAGGTTATCATCTCTGGAGGATGAACAGTCTAAATTGAATGAGGATTAACTTAAAGGCCGGGTACGGCAATGTCCGTACCGGCTATTTTATTATTAAAAGTTTTAAAAAATAAATAATATAGAAATTATGAACGGAAAAGGAATAAATATGGGCCAGGGAAGAGGCATGGGACGTGGAGGAGGAAGAGGCAGGAACCAGGGTGGAGCCATGGGCACAGGAGGTTACTGTGTATGTGCCAAATGTGGTGAGAAAGTGCCTCATCAGCAGGGTGTTAAATGTACTACATTAAAATGCCCCAAATGCGGTAAGACAATGATAAGAGAAGAACTGTTAAAGAAATAAGAATGAAAAAAGTATTTGCTATACCAACTATAAATAAGAAGCTTAGTGCACATTTTGGTCACTGTCAGGAGTTTGCTGTTATAAGTACTGATGATAACAAGATAACAGATATTAAATACCTGGAGCCTCCTGAACATATGCCGGGTACCTATCCTAATTTCCTGGCACGTAACGGGGTTAACATTATTATTGCTGGAGGATTAGGTGTAAAAGCACAGGACGTATTTGTTGCCAATAATATTGAAGTGTTTATGGGGGTAAACAGTGATCAGCCGGAAGAGCTGGTAGAGCAGTATTTAAAAGATCAGCTGGAAAGCGGGCAAAATCTTTGTGACCATTAGTAAAAGATGAAGATTGCAATAGCCAGCGGAAAGGGAGGGACGGGAAAAACCACTTTATCTACAAACCTTTCGGTATTCCTTTCGGAAACTGAAAAAGTTGTATTGGTGGACCTGGATGTTGAAGAACCTAATTCAGGTTTATTTATTCAGGGTAAACTCTTATCCGAACATATACAATATAAGGAGATACCTGAGTGGGTACAGGAAGCCTGTACCTTGTGCGGGGAATGCCAGGATGTTTGTAATTTTAATGCTGTGATACAGCTTGGAGATTCCATAATGGTTTTTCCTGAGTTATGCCATAGTTGCCATGCATGTTCAGGACTGTGTCCGGTAGGAGCGCTTCCTATGAAGCCGAAGGAGATAGGCCTTATAAGAAAATATAAATATAATAATCTGGATTTTGTTGAAAGCAGGCTGAATATCGGTGAGGAGCAAAGTACCCAGCTTATAGCCAATACAAACCATTTTACAGACGAGAATTACAATAATGATTATATAAAACTTTTTGATTCTCCCCCGGGTACTTCCTGTCCCGTTATTGAAGCAACAAAAGGAGTGGATTATGTTGTGCTCATAACCGAACCCACACCTTTTGGCCTGCATGACCTGAAACTGGCAGTGGATACTATGAGAGATCTGAATAAGAAATTCGGTGTTGTGATAAACCGTTACGGCATAGGTAATGACGATGTAATTGGATATTGTGAGGAAGAGAATATAAGCATACTTGCCAGGATCCCTAACAGAAGGGATATTGCCGAATTATACAGCAGAGGAGAGTTATTGTATGATAAGGTGCCGGAATTCGGATCAGAGATTATTAGTTTGTGGAATAACATAAGGAAGGAGGTGGAGGCAGAATGAAAGAGATCGTTGTTATTTCAGGGAAAGGTGGTACAGGTAAAACATCAATAACTGCTTCATTCTCAGTTCTTGCAGGCAGAGATGCCATATTAGCTGATTGTGATGTTGATGCTGCTGATATGCACTTGTTGCTGGAGCCGGATTTTGCAAATCCCGGGGATTTTTACAGCGGTGAAGTATCGGAAATAATTGAGGATAAATGCACCCAGTGTGGAGAGTGCATGAAAGTATGTCATTTTGATGCCATCTCGCTGATAGATGCTAAGCACAGGATAGATCCTGTTTCCTGTGAGGGATGTGGCTACTGTACACATGTTTGTCCCGAGAATGCTATAATAAGCAGGGAGCTTAATGTTGGTAAATGCTTTGTGTCATCGGTAAAGACCGGTACAAAAATGGTTCATGCCCGCCTGGGCGTAGCTGCCGATAATTCTGGTAAACTGGTAGCCAAAGTGAAGAATGAAGCAAAAGAGCTGGCAGTGAAGCTGGGTAAGAAATATGTACTTGTTGACGGGTCACCCGGAATTGGTTGTCCTGTAACTTCTTCACTAACAGGAGCAGATTTTGTTGTTCTGGTTACAGAACCATCAGTCTCAGGGGTTCATGATCTTAAAAGGTTGTATGAACTTGTTAAAAAATTCAGGATACCAGCAGGTTGTATTATAAACAAAGCAGATTTGAACAGCAAAACAAGTCAATCCATTATTGATTACCTGAAAGAAGAGAATATACTGTATCTTGGAAGCTATAAATATGATCTTGCTTTTACAAGGGCTATGACAGAAGGCAAGACCATTGTGGAATGGGATGGAGCAAACAGTATATCGTTATCAATAAAGGAAAGCTGGGAGAAGATAAAGGAAAGCCTGTTGTAATAATACAGGTAATACTATATATGGATATTATTAATAATGGAGCTTATAAAAATTTAAAGAATGAGAATAGCATTTACGACAAAAGGAGATAAATGGGAATCAATGATGGATCCCCGTTTTGGAAGGACAGAATATTTTTTGGTATATGACGATAAAAGCAAAGAAGTAACTGTATATGATAATACAGATGTACAGGGAGAGGCACATGGGGCGGGACCCAGGACGGCCACGGAATTGTTTAAGCTTAATCCTGATATACTTATTACCGGGAACGGGCCAGGTGGTAATGCCGGCACAGTCCTTGAAAAGGCTGGTATTGAAGTGTATATAGGAGCTGGCCAGATGACGGTTAAAGAAGCACTTGAAGCATTTTTGAATAACAAACTTGAAAAAATTTAAATTATGACTGAAAAAGAAGTAATGGAAAAATTATCGGAGGTAATGCATCCTGCAATAAATCACTCCTTAATTGATCTTGGAATAGTTAAGGACGTAAAGCTGATGGATAAGACGGTGGGGCTGGAGTTCTGTTTTCCCTTCCCTAATATTCCAATTGCCGGACAACTGATCAGCTCTGTTGAAAATATAATTCAGGAGCTTGGACTGCTATGTGTTTATAAAGAGACTCTTATGAACGAAGAAGAAAAGGCAAATTTTATGCAAATGGAGGCAGCCGCCTGGAAAGGGATGTAAAAAAGCGATTAAACACTTAATAATTAATACTTAAAACTAAAAATTAGCATGCTGAATCTTAAGAATGAATTCATAATGCCCCCCTTAAAGCTTGGTTATTGTAATGGCCCGGGGGGAGATGTAAATAGCCGTCATCTTGATTTTTACAGGGAAAGGAACAGGAATATAGGCGCCATAACACCCGAACCCTTATATATGGATGCAGGGCTAAGGGAGTTACCCACCCAGCTGGGGATAGATAATGATGATAAGGTGCAGGGTCTAATGGAGCTTACATCAGCTATAAAAGAGAATGGGGCAAAAGCCATAGCTCACCTTAACCATCCCGGGAGGATGGCCAATCCCATGATTCCCGGTAATTATTTCTGGTCTGCCACAGACAAAGCCTGTGAGAATGGGGGCGCAAAGCCTGAAAAGATGAACAGGGAAATGATGGCCAAGGTTATTAAGATGTTTATTGACAGCTCATTAAGGGCAGAGAAGGCAGGATTTGATATTATTGAATTACAGATGGGACATGGTTACCTCATGGCACAGTTTCTCTCTCCTTCGGTAAATGACAGGGATGATGAATTTGGTGGTAGTTTTGAAAACCGGATGAGCTTTCCCCTGGAAGTTGTAAAGTCTGTTGTGGATATTGTAAGTATTCCTGTTATTGCAAGGATAAGCGGTGATGAGATAATTCCGGGGGGATTCCATGTACAGGACATGATACAATTCTCAGCTTTTCTGGAGAAGGCCGGCATACAGGCCCTGCATGTTACTGCAGGTTCTGCCTGCAGTAGTCCTCCATGGTTCTTCCAGCACATGTTTATTCCCAGGGGGAAAACATGGGAATTTGCTTCAATGATACAGGAAAAAGTGAATATACCTGTGATCTATGTGGGAAAGATAAACAGGCCGGAAGATATTGACTTACTAAAAGCAGAAAAAAAAGCTTCCTATATGGCAATTGGAAGAGCACTTGTTGCAGATCCTGATTTTCTGGAGAAGTATTTCAATAAAGGACTGATACGTCCTTGCCTTGCATGTGCCGAGGGTTGCCTGGGGGGGGTGAAAGCCGGTAAAGGGCTGGCTTGTGTGGTTAATCCCCTCGTAAATACAGGCCTAAAGAAAGTTAAACCGGTTAAAGATGTTAAGAAATATGCAGTTGTAGGCGGGGGACTGGCCGGAATGCAGGCTTCAATAATCCTGGCAGAAAGAGGCCATAAGCTTTGTCTTTATGAAAAGGATGAGCTGGGAGGACAGTTTAATCTTGCATATTTACCACCCGGGAAGGAGGACCTTAAAGCCATTATTGACTATTTTAAAGCTGAACTTGAATTACATAAAATAGATATAATACATAAAGAAGCAAGAGCTGACGATTTCATTAATTCTGATTATGATGCAGTAATAATGGCAAGCGGAGCAAGGCCTCTTATTCCCCCGGTGAAAGGATTAAAAGAATATTTCTGGACCGAATTCCTTAATGATGATCAACTGCCAGAAGATAAGAAGATTGTGATTGTTGGCGGGGGCCTTATAGGCATGGAACTGGCTTCAAAGCTGATTGAAGGCAATAACCATATTATTATAGTGGAAATGCTGGATGAGCTGGCCAGGGGCATGGAGATGATTGAGAAAGCAATGACCATTAGCAGGCTGAAGAGCAAAGGAGTTGAGATATATCTTAAACATAAACTGGTGGAGGTTGATGGCAGGAGCCTGACCATGGAAGATGATGAAGAACAGAAAAAGCTTGAAGATATTGATCATATTGTAATAGCAACTGGTATGAAGAGCTATATACCCTTTGAGCTTTCCGGAGATATGCCTGTCTATATTATTGGTGATGCTTCTAAAGCAGGAAAGGCACAGGAAGCCATTCATGATGCTTATAAACTGGCAGTTAGTCTATAACGATTATATTTTGAATATAGGAGGACACAGCAATTATTAATATATGATCCATGTATTTATAAAGAATCAATGCAGGTTGAAAAGGAAATAGAATACAAGGCCATAGGAGTCTTTAAAAGTAACTATACCCCTGAAACCGGAGCTCCCCGGCAGGGGATGCTCAGGCCTGATGAAACAGCAAGAATAGAGATATTTGAGCCTTACAGGGAGGCATTAAAAAGCCTGGACGAGTTTGAATATATTCTTGTTTTTTATCATTTTAACCTTACAGGGGACTGGGAGCCAATAGTAAACCCGCCTGGTTCAAGCCATGAACATGAGTTCGGACTTTTCTCAACCCGTAGTCCCAGGCGTCCAAATCCGCTTGGTTTTACACTGGTAAAGCTTGATAGCATTAAGGATGGCATTCTTTATATTAAAGGCTCTGATGCTTTTAACGGTAGCCCGGTAATAGATATAAAACCATTCCTTCCCTCAGTAGATAGTGTTGAGAGTTCAATAAACTGGTATGTGGAAAAAGAACTTGGACATCATGATGAAGATTTTATTGATGACCCGGAATTTTACAGATAATAATATTATTAATCATCCTGTTCAGGTAAGGGCAGGTAATAAAAATGAGAAGAAATGAAATTGAAATTTGCCTTTGCAGTGGATAATAAGGGAAACTTTAAAGATGATCATTTTGGTGAAGCTGATAAGTATATCATCTATGAGGAGAATGAAGGAGACCTGGTTCGGATATCAGAAGAGCTTAATACCAAAAAGGATATGGATGAATCTCATCAGCATGGTCTGAAGAAAAAGGGAAATTCAATATCCCGGCTGCTTAAGGAAAAGGGTGTCAATGTGCTTGTTACAAAACAGTTTGGTAAAAACCTGGATATTGTAAGTATGCATTTCATTCCGGTACTTGTTTCTTCTGAAAGGCCTGATGAGGCATTTGAAATAATAAAAAAGAATCTGTTCTGGCTCAGGGATGAATGGAAAAGGGATACTGAGAGATATAATCTTTTCTCCATGAAGTCAGGCCTGATGAAAACAGCAGTCAAAACAAGAAAATAAATACTTTTGTTTCAGTCAAACCGATAAACAATAAGAACAATGAAAAAGAAAACTAAGCTTGCTATTATTATTTGTGACAGGTATAAAAGCTGTGCCGGGGGGAAGTGTTTTCGTGCAATGCATAACAGGGAAGGGGCATTTGATATTTACGATAAAGACGAGGATATTGAGCTTGTTGGCTATACAAGCTGTGGTGGCTGTCCCGGGGGTAATATTGAATATGCTCCCGAAGAAATGAAGAATAATGGTGCAGAGGTTATTCACCTGGCTACAGGCTTTGTGGTAGGATTTCCGCCCTGTCCCTATATCGAGGATTTTAAAAAGTTTATCCCTGAGAAATATGGAATGAAAGTGGTGGTTGGTACACATCCTATTCCGGAGAAATACAGGATAACACACGAAAAGCTGGGAACATGGAATGACAAAAAATGGGAACAGCTTACCGGACCTACAATGACTGACGAGAAGACAAGACTGGCTTACGATTGATTAAGGCCTGTTAATCGTATATTTGCAGGATTATTTCCGGCATTTTACTCTTATTGTACTTAATGAACAAATTACCTGCAAATATTTCCAGAAACAATTTTTTTGCTTTCTTATGGCATGCATCATTCCTGGCATTTGCCGTGAATTTTATCGATGTGGATACCATTATGCCTTCCATGCTGGTCGAGGCAGGAGGGAATGGTTTTCATATTGGTATAATGACTACAATAATGCTGGGGGGCTCAAGTCTTACCCAGCTTGTTTTTGCACGATACCTGAGTAACAAGGAGTATAAAAAAGGATTCCTGTTGTTCGGGATAAACACCAGGATATTTGTATTGTTTGTAATGGGACTTATGCTGTGGTATTCAGGATTATTGCCCGGGGGGATAACTATATGGCTGATATTCTTTCTTATTACTATTTATTCGCTTAGCGGAGCATTTTCAAACGTTTCTTATACCGATCTCCTGGGCAAATCCATAAACCCTGAATCAAGAAAAACCTTTTTTTCAGTAAAGAGGGTAGTGGCAGGTATTATACTATTGTTATCTGCTGCTTTGGCTAAGAAGGTCCTGGCTGGCAATGAATTTCCGATAAATTATGCATGGATGTTATTTATTGCTTCTTGTATGCTCCTGATTGCCTCCCTGGGCTTCTGGAGAATAAAAGAGCATTTGTCGGCAAGACTGGAAGTAAAGGGCACAAGGCATTTTCTTGGATTACTAAGAAATGAGTTAAAATCAAACGGGAGGCTTATTTATTTTCTGGGCTTTATCAATACCATGGGTGTTAGCATGAGTCTTATGCCATTTATAATGCTTTATGCCAAGAAAGTATTTGAAACAGGGAGTGCTGAAACCGGGACTTTCCTGTTTTTCAAAGTGCTGGGATCGGTTGCCACCGGCTTTTTACTGGTAAGCTTGTTTAGAAAATTCAAGTACAGGCAATTGCTATATACAAATCTTAGCCTGGTTGTTATGCTTATACTTATACTCCTGTTAAGTGAGGGCCGGCCCCCGTTTTTCCTGCTTTTCCTGCTAGGGGGCATAATTACTGCTTCCTATAGTATATCTATGAATGGTATATTACTGGAGATGTCGGGGAATGAAAACAGGGCCTTATATACAGGGATCACAGGGGCAGGAAATATTCTGCCGGCACTGTCTCCTATGCTGGGGGGCTGGATAATCGAGAGAACAGGCTTTCAGCCATTTTTCATTATTTATCTTGTGCTTATCTTGTCATCATTATTTTTTATCTATAAAATAAACTGTAAGAAATGAAACTATTACTGATCTATTGTAAGGAATTTGCTTATACACCTAAAATAAAAACAATTGAATCTGCACCTGATCATACTGATTCAATGGAATTTGAGAATATTCAGACTGCCTTTATACAGGTGGAAGAGGAAGATATTGAAAGAGAAGCAGAAATAAGTAAGAAACTGCTTAAAAATATAAAATGGGTATGTGGGAAGAATGATACCAATAAAAGGATTGTACTTCATTCTTTTGCACATCTGAGTGAAAGTAAGGCCCCGCCTGATTTTACCAGATCACTTTTTGATAAAATAGATGAAAGACTGACTAATTCCGGTTTCGAGGTTTTTCAAACACCCTTTGGTTATTTTCTCGATCTAAGGGTAGATGCTCCTGGATTCTCATTGGCGAGGGTGTTTAAATCGCTTTAATTTCAGTTATTAGCAATTAAGTAAAAGTCCAGACACAGAACTATGTATAAATATTTATTCGGACCTGTACCGTCGCGCCGCCTCGGAATATCCCTGGGAGTGGATCTTGTGCCACATAAGGTGTGTTCACTCGATTGTGTTTACTGCGAGTGTGGAGCAACAACAAAGCTTACAGGGGAACGTATGGAGTATATACCCTATAAAAAGGTAACAGAAGAGCTTGAACATTATTTCGCAAATAATCCCGATCCTGATTATATTACTTTTTCAGGCTCGGGTGAACCAACGCTTAATTCACGCCTTGGAGATGTTCTCTCATTTATCAGGAAAAGCAAGCCACATGTACCTGTTGCAGTCCTTACAAACGGTACCCTGCTGGGAAATGAAGATGTAAGGAAAGAACTGATGGCTGCCGACCTGGTGCTTCCTTCACTTGATTCAGCCACAGAAGAAGGCTATAAGAAAATAAACAGGCCTTTCCCGGGTATTTCAATCGAAGATTATATTAAAGGCATAATTAAGTTCAGTAGTGAATTCAGGGGCGATATATGGCTTGAGATCTTAATAATACCAGGCTATAACAACAGTGAGGGAGAATTACTGAAACTGAAGGAAGTGATAAGTCTTATTAATCCTCAGCGCATACAGCTAAATACTCTTGACCGTCCCGGTGCAATTGAGGGATTACATCCGGCATCCAATGCAGAGCTGAAAAGCATAATAGATCTCTGGGGCTTTGATAATGCCGAAGTAATTGCTAAAGCCCCCGACCGTAAGAATATAGCTTCATACAGGAAAGATGCAGAGAATGCTATTCTTGAAACCATAAAGAGAAGGCCATGTACCCTTAAAGATCTTTGTACCATTCTGGGTTTACATATAAACGAAGTAAATAAATACCTCGATGTACTGGAATCTGAAAACCTGATAACTGTGAGCAGGCAGGAAAGAGGATTATTTTACAGCCTCAGTAATAAATCTTTTTAGTAGTATTTATGCTCTTGCCGGAACAATTACAAACACATCCAGGCAGCAGGCTGAAAAACCAGGTTATTTTTCTTCCATTGGAATATGATTATCATTTTCTGTATGCATGGAGTTAGTGTTTTCCATGTAATAAAAATGGCCATCTTTAGCACCTATCAATAGATCAGGTACTCCATTATTATTCCAGTCGACAGTAGTGGGACTTGTTGTATGACCTGCCAGTATTTGCTCAGCAAGCATCCCCATATCTTTGAAGATGACTTTATTATCATCTGAACTGATATTCCTCAGGAAAGTAACATTTTTGCTGTTCACAAGAAGATCCGGCTTCCCATCCATATCCCAATCAACAAGAGATAATTTTCTTCTTCCGCTTCCTCCGGCAGTTTTCTGATTGAGCTGTAAGGGCTCATTATTTTCGTTAAAGAAGATTCGATCAGCTGGTAATAGTACAAGTTTACCATCTTGCTCACTTCGTTGAAAGAATGCTAAAAACCCTTCATTATCAAGCATGATTAAATCCATTAAACCATCCTTGTTCCAATCATAAAATAACGGTGTGGTACGCCATTGAGTAACCAGATTATTTCCTTCAGGTTCCCACCAGTTCCAGGCAGGTTTCAGGTTTTTACCGTCCAGTTTAAGCCCAACAGACTTAGCTGCGGCTAATTTGGGACTATTTCCTGTCCCAATATTCTTATACCATAATATATCTCCCAGAATAGAGTTGATGACAATATCCTTTAATCCATCATTATCCCAATCACCGACACTAAGAGTCGTGTAACCCCACTTTGCCTCGCACGGGCCCTGGATAGACCCATTATATCCTGCCTGGATCCTGATGATTTCATTATCTGCTTTAAGATAGACCGGTTCTGCCCATGAGGGTGGATATCCTCCGTCAAGATTTTCAATAAATCCAATATAACCCGCAGTATTCCCACAAATCAGATCTTCATCACCATCATTATCCCAATCTGTACTATATGGAGTGACCAGGGCTCCGAATTTTACATCGTCAGCTTGTTGCCTGAAAAACACTGGTGCTTTAAACCGGGGAGTATTGTTAATCAATTTCCCGGTATTTTCAATAAATGCAACCCTTCCATCTTCCTGCCCGACAATCAAATCACAATCACCATCCTTATCCCAATCTATTGCTACCGGAACTATCATTTCCAGGTCCATTGTAATCGGAATACTATCTGAATAGCATAAATATTTTCCTGAAGAATATTTGGGTTGATTCCTGTTCCCGGTATTTTCAAAATATGTAAACTTATCCAGGAACTCTCCACAGATAATATCCAGGTCACCATCTTTATCAAAATCAGCAAAGTTTGCAGATGGCATTCCATATACATCTATGGGAGAGTCACCGGCATAAATTAATTCAGGTTCTTCATATACGGGATTCTCAGTTGTATTTTTATTTTTTATTAAATACAGATAACCATGTAATGGTCCGTTCATCCATACACCTTCTTTATTATATGCGTTATCCCAGCCATAATCTGTCCAGTCACCTACGCTTACAATTAAATCCAGGGCATCATCTCCATTATAATCACAATATTTCCATTGGTTGGCCCTGATCTTATTAGCCTTATTATGAATGTTCTCTTCAGGATAGATCTCAATATATTTTTCTTCTTTCAGATTTGTAATTTCTTTACCCGGGATCAAATATCGTATTTTATCATTTATGTATGATGCCTGGATATTCTTATAAGCTTTTGATATTCTTACTCCGGCCTTAAAAACCGGCATTTTAACATTACCTTCTGTATTCTCGAAGTAATAAGTCCCGTTTGAAGGTTTATCCGGACAAATAACCAGTAAATCGTAATCGCCGTCTCCGTCATAATCAGTTGGCAATGGCCATGCCCAGAGACCAACTCCCAGGTCAACAACCAGGCCTTTATTGTTGTACTTCATCTTTTGTAGACCCATGCTTTTCTGAGGTTGGCTGTTTTTACAGGAGCTCATTAATACGACTAACAATAAAAGGATAATTGAACTAGTTTTCATTAGTTTATAATTTTATAATTATCTGTAAAACCGTTAATTAAAGATTTGTAATCATTTGTAAGCCTGCCTGCCGACAGGCAATCGCCCGTTACACTTGCTCATATTCTTCGCTCATGAGTTCGTTATTTTATTCCCCGCTACATTTCTTTTGCAATTAATAAAGAGAAATATTATCACTGACGGTTCTTTTGTTTATTGAACATAACAAATACCAGGGCCAGCAGTATAAGTCCCAATGTACTCATAGCACCAATGATAATCGGATCTATACTGCTTTCAAGCCAGCTGTATTGTTCAGGTAAATTTCGGAAAAAAGAACTCCAGATAATAATTAAAATACTAAAAATCACAGATATTATTCCCTGTTTCTGACTTATCTTAACATTGAAAAGGCTTAACAGGAATAGTCCCAGGATACCACCCCCAAAGATGCCGGCAATTATCCACCATACATCCAGGGCACTCCGGGCATTTACCAGCAAGAGAGCAAATCCCATACCCAGCAATCCCCATACCACTGTAGTATATCTGAGAAATTTAACGCTTGTGCTTTCAGAAGCTTCAGGCCTCAGGTATTTCTTGAAGTAGTCAACATAAAGGACAGTGGCCGAACAGTTAAGGGCTGAATCAATAGTGCTCATTGATGCGGCAAGAATTGCTGCTATTATCAGTCCTTTAAGTCCCACCGGCAACCGGGTAGCAATAAAATATGGAAATACCTGGTCTCCTTTGTTAACGGCTTCACCCAGAAGGTTCTCTGAGCCTGGAGAGTAAAATGCAAAGAGAGCAGTGCCAATATAAAGAAAAACAGCAGTCAGTGGAAGGTATATAAGCATAGCTATCCATACGCTTCTCTTTGCCTTTTTTTCATCCGGAACAGAACAGTATTTCTGGGTATAGTTCTGGTCTGCCATAAGATTTCTGAGGTTTTCGGTGAGTCCGTATATTATCATTACCCAGATGGTACGGTTGGCCAGAGAGAAAGATGTATCACCCAGATTGAACTTATCAGCCTTAAAAGCGTTCTGAATCAGGAAATCGGGTTTTGAAAACACTTCTGATGTTAAGAGCCAGGCAGTGAATAAAATTCCGCCTATCATTATTACCGACTGCATTACGTCTGTCCATATAACAGCTTCCATTCCGCCCATCAGGGTATAGATAATGGTAACTATACCTATGGCTATGATCACATATTTAATATCAACAGATATGAAGGAGCAGAGCAGGAGAGAGGAGAGGTAAAGGATAACAGCTGTTCGGCCTATCATAAATAGGACAAAAGAAAGTGAGGCATAAATACGTGCCCATGAACCGATTTTTTCTTCCAGGAACTCATAGACAGAGATTATTTTCTTTTTCCTGTAATAGGGTACGATATATTTTGTAACGAACCATGCTACCGGCAATGCCGTGAGGGCAAATATCAGGGGATGCCAGTTAGTATCAAAGGCTTTTCCCGGTGTTGCAATGTAAGAAATGCTGCTTGTATAGGCACTCATTACTGCCAGTCCAGCCGCCCAGGCAGGAATCCCGCGCCCGGCCACCATGAACTGCTCGGATGTTTTACTTCTCCTGAAAAAATATATACCCATTCCTATCAGCACAAGGCCATAGAGGATAAGTACCGATGTGTCTATTGCTCCGAGTTTATACTCCATTATAGTTTTATATTAGAGAAAGTGGCAAGGTATTTCTTTACCTGTTTCCTTTCTTCATTATTAAGACTGTTAAGGGGCGGTGCCATATAGTCATCACAAATACCCATCAAAGATAATGCACATTTGATAGCAGAGCTTATCCTTGCGGGATGTTTTCCAACAGTATAAATGCTATTATTTAGTCTCAATACATGTTCCCTGAGAAAAGCTATTTGTTCAGTATTTTTATTGATGCATGCATCATAAAGCTTAACGAACAGGGAAGGGAAAATATTGGCTCCTCCTGCAACTGCCCCATGACCTCCCTTAAGTATGGTTTCAGGAAGGTGTAGCTCTGTTCCGGTAAGAACAGAGAAATCCGGGCTGTCCTTAAACTCTTCGATCAAAGAATAGAGAAAAGAGAGATCATCCGAACTGTCTTTTATACCAATAGCTCCCATCTCATTTATTTCCCTGATTGTATCCAGTGTGCTGTGCAGCTTGGTATGACTTGGAATATTATAATAGACAAAAGGCAGTTCAGAGGCACGGGACAGGACCCCGGTGTATTTTATGATCTCGTACTGGTCAAGCGGGAAATAATATGGGGGTGTAATTACAATTGCATCTGCACCACAGAATTTGGAATATTCTGAAATATCCTGTGTGTTTTCAAAAGAAGTGTCAAAGACCCCTGCTAATACAGGTATTCTGTGGTTTACATGCATACATGTCCTTTTAATTAGTTCCTTCCTGAGTTTTAGGCTCAGAGAGGGAGCCTCACCATTGGTTCCAAGTATAAACAAGCCATGAACATATTGAGGATGGCGTAAAACTTAAGGCAGCTGCCGATCTGGTAGATATGGCTCCCGGATCTTTCTGCAGGTATTTTAAAAAGAAAACCAATAATACTTTTATGGATTATGTTAAGAATGTAAGGATAGGACTTGCTGCCAGGATGCTTATCGAGACTGAAAAATCCATTACCAGGATCTGTTATGACAGTGGCTATAATAGCCTGGCAAACTTTAATCATTACTTTAAATCCGTAATGAAAACCACCCCCTCGGAATACAGGAAGCTATACAGATGAGAGTTAAAACTCAGTATAAAGAGTAGTTTATCCCAAGTAATACATCATATATCATCACTTGCCAGTTCAGATATGCGAATTTACCTGGTTTAGCATTTATTGGCAGTTCACTTATTTTATCTGTTTCGAAAGGCCAATAAATAAAAGATATACAGCACTGGCCATCATTACAAGAATACCACCGGTAAGCCATGAATCCATAGCAAGACCCACAAAGAAAGGGATAATTGCTCCCCCGCTTATTGCCATCATCATCAGTCCAGATATCTCGTTGGATCGTTCGGGCATCTTTACAACAGCAATGCTAAAGATAAGAGGGAATATGTTTGAGATTCCAAGACTTACGATAAATATAATGATCCAGGCTGCATAGGCACTGGTATTAAGGGCAAGTGCCCCCAGTGCCAGTATTGCCAGCAATGAAGAGCCTGCAAGGAACCACTTTGATGACAGTCTGGTTAATAATATAGCCCCGATAAAAGTACCTATCATTTTTGCAAAGAAATACATTGACTTGCCATATTTTGCTACATCTGTACTAATACCCAGCTTTTCTTCAAGGAAGTTAGCTATATTGGAGTTCATGGCTACATCAATGCCAACTACAAGAAATATTCCCATAACCATCATTAAAATATAACTATTGCCAAGTAATTTAAAGCATGATGCCAGGCTTGCATGATTGCCGTCAGTCTTTGTTTCATCAACTTTTTCCCTGCCAAGCAATACGGAAACAAGTATAGCAATCAGTCCGAATAAATATAGCCCGTAGCGCCATTGTCCTTCAGGCATATCATCACCAAACAAAATAGCAAGTTTTGGACCGATTATAGCTGCAATAAAGGGTCCTGTCATAGAACCAAGCGATTTAATGAACTGTGAAAAGCTCATATAACTTGATGCTTTATTATCAGGAACAATATCAACAAGCAAAGGATTGGCGGAGACCTGTATAATTGTATTACCTATTCCCATAAGTGCAAAAGCTACAAGAATTACAGGAAGTGTATTCCCGAGCATCGGAACAAACAATGCAAGAGCTGTAACAATTATTCCGGTATTCAGTGTTTTTTTCTTGCCTGCTTTGTCCTGCCATATGCCCACAGGCACAGAAAGCAGAAAAAACCATATAAAAGAAACAAAGGGAATTAATTGCAGAATATACCTCGGGGTATCTGCACTTTGCTTTAATTCATCCACGCCTGTTCCGACAAGATCAATAAAGCTCATGACAAAAAATGTCAAAAGAAGTGGCATTATTTGCCATACACTAAATTTTTTCATATTCTATCTTCTCATATTAGTCTACTAATATTCCCTCATTATTAATCACGTATAGCCTTGTGCTTTTTGAATATTCATCTCCATAAGCATCCTTATAAACCAGGTCAACATAAAAAGCCCTATAGCCTTCTTCTGGTAATTTTACATTTGCCTTAATTAATTCAGCTGCAGAATATTTTATATTATTCCCTGTCCATGTTTCATCCCTGAAATCCCTGTCCTCCACTGAATCGGCTATCCATAGAACTGCATTGCTAAGGCTATTGGGACTTGTTTCAATTTCAATCAGAACGCTGTCTTCTGTTTCACTTATTTCCCAACTGCATTTATTATAATATTTCCCGGTAAGTGTTTTTCCAAAGAAAACACTGAGTGCAGTAAATACCTGCTTTCCGTCACCAAGTCCGTGACCGGCATTTGCTACATAATGCAAATAATTCTCTCCGGGTATGCTGTCAATATAATGTTTTATGGCATCCACAGGCCAGTACTCATCATTTGTGCCTATAAAGATCATCTTTGGCATTGTCAGTGCCTGCCTGTAAGAATAGGGATCTATCATAGTGGTAAGGGCTATTCCAGTATCAGAACCTACCTGTTGTGGTATCTCCAGGCTAACATAATCAGCTATCTGCGCACTATAACTCTGCCAGGTTTTAATCTGGTAATCAAGATTTACAGGCATATTAAGAACATCTATCACCATGGGTGCTATAGCTTCAACACGAGGATCGATTGCCCCGGTAAGCCATGTGGTCCATCCCCGTTTTGAGGCTCCTGTCAATACGAATTCGTCAATTTCATGCTCCAATACCTCCATAGAGAATGCCTGCACTGCATCCATTGCTTTTACAACAGATTTTACCATGGGAAACAGGAGGGGCCAGCTATAATCACCGTCTTTTCTGAAATTATGCAGAGTATATGATATTAATGCATCCTCGCTAAGCTTATCATATAAAGGCTGGTTGGGGACCTGCCATATTATTGAAACTATAGCCTGGTTCCTTCTGGCTATTGCAGCCATTGATTCTATAAACCTTTCATCATGTTTCCTTACAACAGGCTCTTTATTCTCGTTTTTGCCCCCTGTAATAAATAAGAGAGAACCATTGTAATTAAGTTCATCAGGCACAATAAGGCTAAGCCTGTGCTTCCATTTGTATTCTCTCCATTGTTGGGATATAAGCTCCAGCTCATATACTTTATATTCATCTGCATCATTTGTAGCTTTTAGTTGCCATGAAAAGCTTTTATCTTTATTATCAAGATAAGTTTTTAATGCAGTTTCCGGAAGTGTCCCGTTTGTTGTGGTTTTACAGGACGCCAGTGTAATAATAAAGGAGAGAAAAAGAAAACAGTAAGTTATCTTATTGGAAAAGAGTATATTATAATTTTTCATAACAATAATGTTTTAGTTATTGAATATAATACTCCAGGAAAAAAATAAATATACTTTTTCTGGGGATTTATTTCATTAAAAACAAGAAAAAATGATGGGTAATAGTTCTTATATTATATTTATGGACTATAGAATTTTAACAGGCTCGTTTCTGAAAAAACAGGGATCCTTCTTTTCATAGTCTTATATATTTCTTAGTTTAGCAAATATTATTTCACAAAAAAATTATGTATTTATTTAAAGGAATTGGTCTGTTTGCAGCATTATTTTTCTTCAGTATAAGCTCATGTAGTTTCGATAAATCAAATAACCGGCAGCTTCAGGTTCAGCAAATGATTGATTCATTAGAGCTGGTATATGCCCCTGATAAGAGGGTCAGCCTGTGGGACATTCAGATATGTAGTGAAACAAGCGGTCTGAAACTGAAGGGGAATGTGGATAACAAATTGGCTTTTGATGCCATTAATACTGTACTCTTAGCTAGCTTTGAAGATATTGTTAATGACATTATCCTGCTTCCTGAAGACCAGGGGGAAAGCCTGGTTACTGCCCTGGCTGGCAGTTCGGTTATAAATCTGCGCTCAAAACCTGAACGCAGTTCTGAACTGGTTACACAGGTATTGCTCGGAACACCATTAAGAGTGCTTAAATACAGTAATGGCTGGTATCTTATACAAACACCCAACAGCTATATCGGATGGATTGATCATGCTTCAATAGTATTGATAGGGCAGGAACAATTGAAAGAACACAGGAATGCAGATAAAGTAGTGTTTAACAGGCAATATGGTTTTTCTTATTCTGAACCTGATGCAGGTTCTCAGCTAGTAGGTGATCTGGTTATTGGCTGTATATTGTCTGTAAAAGCTTCAGAAAAAGGCTTTTACAAAATTTCTTATCCTGACGGCAGGGAAGCCTGGGTAAAACAAGAAGAGTTAACGGTATTTGAAGATATCCTGAATAAAAACACTGATGAAGATGAACTTGTAGCAACGGCAATGAGATTTATGGGAATCCCATACCTGTGGGGGGGCACGTCTGCGAAGGCAATAGACTGCAGCGGACTAAGTTCTAATGTTTACTTTATGAATGGCATACTCTTACGCAGGGATGCTTCACAACAGGCCTTTTATGGAGAGGATATAAGCACAGTCTATGATTATAAGAATTTCAGAAAAGGAGACCTGCTGTTTTACGGAAGAAAGGCAAGTGATTCACTGGCTGAAAAGGTAACACATGTTGCAATATATATAGGGGATACTGAATTTATACATGCATCGGGAGCAAATGGCAGGGTATGGGTAAACAGTGTTGACAGCAGCAGGTATAACTTTCTTCCGGGCTATGTCGACATATTTGTCAGGGCTAAAAGGGTAATAGGTGCCGTTGATGGCAGGGGGATAGAAAGAATATCAGAGAATGCTTTTTACAAGGAAATAATAAAAAAAGCTGAATAAAACGATTTTGAGCTGCCTGTCCTAGTGCAAAACATGGTTCAGGCCGGCTGAAAAAGTAATAAACAGGGAGCAAAATATGAAGGCAAAGAGAAGAACATTTATTAAAACTATAGGAGCAGCTTCACTTGGAGCCATGATGGCAGGTGCTGCCGGGGCATGTGTTGAACAACCGTCGGTAAAGACCCGTAGCAATGGAAAGCTCAGTTTCAGTTACAGGCCTTACGATCTTGAGCTGACACATACTTTTACAGTTGCAGGATATTCCAGGAACACAACACCTGTTGTGCTTACAGAGATACATTATGATGGTCTTGTGGGCTATGGAGAGGCATCAATGCCCCCATATCTTGGCGAATCGCAGGAATCTGTAATAAGGTTCCTGAAGAAAGTGGATCTGGAGCAGTTTAATGATCCCTTCAGGCTGGAAGAGATACTTGAATATGTTGACTCGGTTGATGAAGGGAACAGGGCAGCAAAGGCCTGTATAGATATTGCCCTTCACGACCTTATTGGTAAGATTGTTCAGCAGCCTTTATATAAACTCTGGGGACTGAACCCTGATAAAACCCCGCTAACATCTTTTACAATAGGAATAGATACTCCCGATGTGGTTAAACTGAAAACAGAGGAGGCTGCCCGCTTTAAGGTACTGAAAGTAAAACTTGGGGGAGGAAACGATAAGGAGATGATAAATACTATTCGCCTGGTTACTGATGTTCCCCTGTATGTTGACGTTAACCAGGGATGGAAGGATAAGAATATGGCGCTGGACATGATACACTGGCTTAAGGAGAAAGGGATAGTGTTCGTGGAACAGCCCATGCCCAAGACCCAGGTGGATGATATGGCCTGGCTTACAGAAAACAGTCCCCTCCCAACAATTGCCGATGAGGCATTTCAGCGTCTGTCTGATGTTGCAAAATTCAAAGGCATTTATTCGGGGATCAATATAAAACTGATGAAAAGCACCGGGCTTCGTGAAGCACATAAGATGATAACGGTTGCCAGGGCCCTTGATATGAAGGTGATGATAGGCTGTATGACAGAAACATCCTGTGCCGTATCTGCTGCTGCCCAGCTCTCTCCACTTGTTGACTGGGCCGATCTTGATGGTAACCTGCTCATAAGTAATGATATTTACGAGGGGGTTAAAGTTACAGATGGAAAGATCGTACTGCCTGATCTTCCCGGGATAGGAATAAAGAAATTGAGCTAAACTTCGATAATACCTAAATATTCGATAATACCTAAATAATTATTTACTAAAACTAATAGCTATGAAGAAAATCTTTACAATTATTGTAGCAATGGCTGTCAGTCTGCAAGCCTTTTCACAGATTGAAATAAGTGGAAGGGTTACAGACGGGGATACGGGAGAATCACTGCCAATGGCTACAGTTAGTATTGAGGGAACTTCCCTTGGCACAATAGCCGATCTTGATGGTAATTTTACAATTACTGCAAATTCAGATACAGACATACTGGTTTGCAGTTTTGTTGGTTATTTGTCTAAAAGTATTAGTATTGGCAATCAGAGGGTAATTAATGTAAGCCTTTTTCCCGATCTTGCCGAGATAGACGAAGTGGTTGTGACCGCTCTTGGAATCAAGCGATCAAAAAAAGCACTGGGCTACGCAGTTCAGGATGTAAAGGGAGATGAGATATCAGAAACCAACCCTTCCAATGTTGTTTCTGCTCTGTCCGGAAGGATAGCCGGTGCGCATGTAGTAACTTCCTCGGGCCAGGTAGGTGCTTCTTCTACCATACAGATAAGGGGTAACAAATCACTTAGCGGTTCTGCTCAGCCCCTGTTTGTTGTAGATGGTACTCCTATTATGAACGGGATATCTTCTGCACGTTCTTCAACATCCAGCACCGATTTTGGTAATGCAGCCATGGATATTGATCCCTCTAATGTTGAGAGTATATCAATATTAAAAGGACCAAGTGCTTCAGCTCTTTATGGAAGCCGGGCTGCAAACGGGGTTATACTCATAACCACAAAGAAAGGAGCCGGACAGAAAGGACTGGGTGTGGAATTCTCTTCATCACTTATCTTCGATAATGTTTACCTGCTTCCAAATTACCAGAATGAATACGGTCAGGGCCTGGAAGGAAGTGAGTTCCTTTACAAGAAATGGGAATCGAGTCCCAGGAACCGGGGAAAAAGCTACCAGGAATTTACAGACGCCAGGGGTTTTCAATGGGGTACAGAGCCCGGACAGGGAAGGATGATGGATGCTGATGAAAGCTGGGGAGTCAGGCTGGGTGCAGGGCTGTTGGTAGCCCAGATGGATTCTCCCATTGATCCGGAGACAGGCAATATAATAAAAACTGACTGGAAAGCCAATCCTGACAATGTAAAGGATTTCTATGAGACAGGTATTACTTCTGTGAATAACCTGTCACTTACAAAAGGTGGGGAAATGGGCCATTCACGCTTTACAATGGGTTATTCCAAACAAAAAGGTACATCTCCCAATACAGACCAGAGAAAGATGAATCTTGGTATTAATTCAGGTATAAAGTTATCAGATAAGCTATCGGTTGACGTCAATGTAAATTATGTGAACCTGAAGAATGACAACCTGCCACAAACCGGTAACTCAATGAGAAACCCATTGCTGGAGTATAATGCATGGTTTGGCCGCCAGGTTAATACAAAATATCTTAAGGATCATTACGATGAGATTATTGACTATAAAGGTAATCTGACAGCTTTTAACTGGATGATGGGTTACGGATCCCAGCATCCCAACCCTTACTGGAATGCATATAAGAATACTATGTCAAGGGACAGGAACCGAATTTATGGCAATGCTGCTATAAACTATGAGCTTTTTGAAGGCATTGAACTGATGGCCCGCGTTGGTACAGACTTTTTTACAGAGAACAGGAGGTTTATTTATCATAAGTATTCCCGCGACTGGACTCCAATGTATACCGATGCTACTAACGGGAATCTGTGGGAACAATACAGGATAGAAAGTGAAACAAATGCCGATCTCCTTCTTAAAATAAATAAGAATATCAGCGATGACATTACATTATTTTCTACCATTGGGGGAAACTACCGGAAAGCATTTGATCAGTATGCAACTACATCAGGTACCAACCTGGTAATTGCCGACTTCTTTTCAACATCTAACTTTGAAGGAGAGCCAAATGTGGATTTCACAAAATACACTAAAGTTACAAACTCGGTATTTGGATCAGCAAATATGGGTTTCAGAAATTATTTGTTCATGGACCTTACTTTAAGGGGTGACTGGAGTTCAACACTTCCTAGTGAAAACTGGAACTACTGGTATCCCTCTGTTAACCTGGGCTTTATTTTTACTGAAGCACTGGGAATAGCATCTGATGCCATTACATATGGAAAACTGAGAGCAGGATATGCCATTGTGGGTGATGACACATCTCCTTACAGCCTGTCCCCTGTATTTTATTCACAGGGTACTACTTTCAATAATGGTACCAGTGCAAATGGCATTAATATGTTCGGGGTACAATCAACCCTTCCAAGTGTGGATCTTTTGCCTGAAATGACCTACAGTACCGAGATAGGTGGCGAGTTCAGATTCCTGAAAAGCAGGTTGGGCCTTGATATTACTTATTATAATGCTACAACCAAGAACCAGCTGATAAATGTTGATATTCCATATTCATCGGGATACAGCGGCTGGATGAAAAATGCAGGCAGTATAAATAACAGTGGCATTGAGCTTCAGATTAACGGAACTGTTATAAAATCTGATAATGGATTTAACTGGAAGGCCTTACTCAACTGGTCAACCAACAGGAATGAGGTGGTGGAATTAGCAGATAATCTCGAAGAACTTCATATTACAACCTATATGAGTTTAAACAGTAACACTTCTTTAATGGCATTTCCCGGTAAGGAATGGGGTGCCATATATGGTACAAATTACCAGAAGAACGAAGATGGAAAGATAATTGTCAGCTCCAGTGGCCGGCCGCTTTCAACACCCAAGCCTGTTATACTTGGCTATGTAAATCCCGATTGGATAGGGGGGATAGCTAATACATTCTCATATAAAGGACTGTCTTTAAATGTTCTTGTTGATTTCAGGAAAGGTGGTGATGTATTCAGCTATACAAAAGCTATAGGGCAAAAAACAGGAATACTGCAATGCACTGTTGAGGATGGAATACGTGAGAACGGGATAGTGGTTGATGGTGTTTATGAAGATGGTACAGAAAATACTTCTGTCATTTCTGCACAGGATTTCTGGTCGGCATCCAGGAACTGGGGAGAGCTTTCAATTGTTGACGGAAGCTTTATCAAACTGCGTGAAGTAGTATTATCCTATAATATCCCGTCTTCAATTACGGATAAGCTGAAGTTGCAAAGTGCTATGTTCTCTCTTTTTGGTCGTAACCTTGCATTACTGTATACTGATAAGAGCAATGATGTGCATATCGATCCCGAAGTATCAACAGGAGGCTCCACGGGAGGGATAGGACTTGAACAGTACCAGTTGGCACCTTCGCGTTCGCTGGGACTAAAACTTAACATTAAATTTTAAGAGCCATGAAGATCAATATTATTAAAATACAGCTAATTGCAATCGTACTGGCATTATTGTCAGTTGTATCCTGCACAAAAAACTTCGAGGAAATAAATACAAATCCTAATAATCCCGCAGTTGCCCCCCTTGAAAATGTCTTTGCTAATGTTATTTACAGCCTTAGCTCAAGGTTTGGTTCATCAGAGATGAAATACCCGGCTTCCTTTGTGGGCCATATTACAAAAGGACGCTATATTGATGTTACAAACTATAAGGATACGCCAACCAGTGTTCTCTGGTGGAGTACATACAGAACAATAATGTCTAATGCCAATTTTGTTATCAAGGAAGCGGAAGCCGAGGGAAATAATAACATGATAGGGGCCACCATGGTAATAGAAGCCTATGCATTACAAATGGTTGTGGATGCATACGGTCCGGCACCCTACTATGAGGCTGGACTTGGTGCTGAAGGCCTGATACATCCCGCATATGACAGGGAAAATATTATTTATGATGAACTTCTAAAGATGCTTGATGAAGCTAATGATCTATTGGTGGATGATATTTCAAACGGATCACTTGGTGATGGCGATCTTCTTTACGGAGGAGATATTACAAAATGGAAAAAGTTCTGTAACTCCCTGCACCTGCGTCTCGCGATACGTATTTCCAATGTGGATCCGTCAACGGCAGGAGTGGAGATATCAAAGATACTGGGAGATACAGATAAGTATCCTGTTATTAGCAGTAATGATGATAATGCAGCACTGGTATTCCCGGGAGGAGAAGACTGGAGAGAACCATGGACTGCCCACCACGGCTCTATAGGTGACGACTGGATGGCCAGGCCTCTTGTAGATAGTATGAATAAATTTGCAGACCCCAGGCTTGCAATGTATGCCGATTCACTTTCAGACGGTACATACAGCGGCCTGGTTGTAGGTGAATCTGCCGATACAATCTATTCAAGGATAAACGACAGATTCGTTAATAATCCGGCCGGTTCGGTTTATTTTCTTAAGTATGCGGAAGTTGAATTTATTAAATCCGAAGCTGCCCAGCGTAGTCTTTATCTTACGCCTTCTGAAGCAGAGGAAGCCTATAATGCGGCTATTACTGCCTCATGCGAGGAGTATGGGATATCTTCAACAAAAATATCTGATTATCTTGCAGGGACAGATGTAGCATGGACAGGGAGCCTTAACCGTTTATATGTACAGAAGTGGATAGCACTGTTCAGGCAAAGCTGGGAATCATGGTCGGAAATGAGAAGGACCGATGTTCCCTTGCTTCCTTTGGCATCTCGTGCCTCTGTAGAAAATCACAACAGGGTGCCTGTCAGGTTCTCATACCCCGATTCTGAAATAAAGCTGAATGGCGATAATATCCCAACGGATGTTAATGAAGTTGATAATTACTGGGGTTACCAAATATGGTGGGATACACGTACAGGAATACAATAATTAATTCATAATAATAAGGAAGCAACTCTTAAAACGGGTTGCTTTCTTTTTATAAACTACCGGTATCTGTCCGCTACACAAATATATATGAAGAAATTTTTTCCTTCTAAGCTAAAAAAAGGAGATCTTATCGGACTCGTTACTCCGGGCAGTCCTGTTACAGAGAAACAACTTGGCGAGGCCGTTACGAAACTTGAGAAAATGGGTTTCAGGACTTATTACATGGATTCAGTGCTTGATGAGTATGGCTATTTGGCAGGCAGTGATGAAAACAGGGCAGGGGAGCTGATGCATATGTTCACCAGGAGGGAGGTGGATGCCATAATGTGTGTGAGGGGAGGCTATGGGTCAATAAGGATATTGGATTTTCTGGATTATGAACTTATAAGGCAAAACCCTAAGATTTTTATTGGATATAGTGATATAACTGCCATTATAACTGCTATTTATCAGCAAGCGGGACTTGTTGCATTCCATGGAATGATGGGAGAATCTGCCTTCAATGATTTTGCAGTCGATTCATTCAGGAAAATACTTGTGTTTCCCACAGACAGATATAAATATCCATATGAAAGAGAGAAAAATACAGGTAATAACCCGGAGTTTGATATTTATACTATAAGCCCGGGTGAGGCTGAAGGAGTACTTATAGGAGGAAACATAAGCGTTCTTGATTCAATGACGGGCAGCAGGTTTGAACCCAATTTTGAGAATAAGATAGTTTACCTTGAAGAGATAGAAGAAAAAACCTACAGGGTGGATAAAATGCTTTTTCACCTGCTTAGCGCCACTAACTTAAAGCAGGCTGCAGGAATTGTGATGGGAGTATTCAAGGAATGCAATATTAATGATAAACCATCCTTAAGTTTACAGGAGGCAATTACAGGCCTTCTTAAACCTTTGCAAATACCTGTAGTATATGGAATGCCTTTTGGTCATATAGATACAATGCTTACAATACCAACAGGCGTCATGGCAAGGATGGATGCCGGAAAGAAAAGCCTGGAACTGACTGAGAGAGCGGTAGTATAAGAATGTCCCCTGTTCCGCTAAAACAATCTATGATCCTTATTTCCTGAAATCAGCAAGGGCTGTCATTAATTGTTCCAGCTTGCTCACAGTAACAGATGTGGGACAGTTATAATTATTAACCGCCATATAAAATGCAATTTCCCTTCCTGAAACAGATATTACATAGCCCGAATATGCTTTTGTGCGTGTAAGAGTACCACTTTTTGCCCTTAAGTTGCCCTCTGCCGCAGTTTCTTTGAACATATCTTCAATTGTACCGTTTACCCCGGCAATAGCCATAGAGTTAAAGTAATCATCAAAATACGAGCTGTTAAATCTCATGTATTTAAGAAGAAATACAATCTGGGCGGGTGTAACAATATCCTTCCATGAAACACCACTTCCGTCGTTCATTGAAAGGCCCTTTACCTTCATTCCTTTTTTTGCCCAGTATTCTACCACCGAGTCGGCTGCCACTTCTGTTTCAGGTACTGCATTCAGCTTTAATCCTGAATGCAGGTTAAATATCTCGGCAAAGAGATTGATACTGTGTATGTTTGTCTGTGCAATTATTTCCCTTAGTTCGGGTGAGCTATAAGTGTCAATAAGCATGGTGCTCCGGGGAATATAAGCATCCCTCTCAATAAGAATCCTGGCAGTTGTGGCAGCTTTTCCAATAGCAATCTTATTTGCATTTAAGGCAGAGTCAAGCTGTGTGGCTGCCAGCAGGGCGGGGTCGGGCACAGAAGCAGTTAGTTTGTAGTTGTTCTCATTAAGTGGTAATCGACCGCGTAAATAACGAATATTTGAATAAGGAGCGCCAAATATGCTTACATTAGCTGAACTGATAGTATCGCCTGTTATAGTATTATTAAAAACTATAGCGGGAATTCCGGGATAATGACCCGCTATTTCAGCTGTATCACCAATATTGCTGCCCGTATTTAAATAAATGTTATAATTATTATCATATATGCTCAGGCCACAGGGCTGGTGTCCATATGAACTTGCCATATCCTCCCACATCCATGAGGCAGGTAGCATATCCCGGCTGAAAAAGCTTCCGTCTCCTATAACTGCTCCTGTTATGGAGTCTATGCCCATGGCTTTTACTGCGTCAGTCCAATTATCAAGAAACTGTTTGCCTGAAGTTGAATCAAAGTAGCCCGAACCAAGTGTGGGGTCACCGCCCCCTATGATGTAAATGTTTCCGTTCAGCAGCCTGTTAATACTGTCTATGCTACCTGAATACTCCAGCCTTGTCTCAAAGCGGTGTTCAGGACCAAAAAGCTCCAGGGCAGTGGCAGTAGTAAGAAGCTTCAATGTCGACGCAGGCCTGAAGGACATATCTTTATTCAGGGAGGAGAGTACCTCCCCGTTATTCATATCTACTGCATAAAAGCCAATTGTGGCATTACTGAAATCATCAAAATCCCGGATCTCCTTAAGTAGTTTGTTCAGGCTGTGATTCCTTTTTTCCAGGGGCCTCCGGAACTGTGAGTAAGTATTAAAACTGATAATAAGCAATAGCCCCAAAAACAGCTTTCTCATTCTATTAATAATTTAATTAATTATAATTCGTTTTATGATTCAAATATCATGGAAATTGCTTTTACAAGCAAATCCATGTCCTCTTTATTATATGGATTTGAAGTCATTCCCCCGGTTATTTTCACTATTGATAAAATAAATTTAGCCTTATGAGGTCTAAAACCTATAAAATTTCCATGCTAACTTAACGGGTATGACTTAATGTATTAACTTTGCAAAAAATTATTGTTATGAAAACATATAGTAAACTGAATTTTGCTTCAATAATACCTGATGTTGTTTCCAGCTTTGCTGACAATAAAGCACTGGGATTTGTTGATGGGGAGTATCTTACTTATTCCCAGATGGGAGATAAGATAAAAGCTGTTATGGCATTTCTCGAATCCCTGGGGATTGATCCGGGTGACAAGGTGGTTATATTTGGTCAAAACATGCCTAACTGGGGAGTAGTGTACCTGGCCTTGCAGTGCATGGGTGTGATTAGCATCCCTGTTCTTCCCGATTTTAATAAGCATGAATTGGAAAATGTACTGCTGCATTCTGAGGCAAAAACCATATTTATATCAAAGAATCTTGAATATAAACTGAATGATATAAAAAAGGATTTAATTGAGTCTGTTATTAGCATGGAAGATTTCAGTCTTCTGGAAGGAAAATCATCTGCCAGGGCTGAATTCAATAAAGATGCAAGTCCTCTTAAAACATATAATCCTGATGAGGAGGCACTTGCCATACTCCTTTACACATCCGGTACCACAGGTAACTCAAAAGGGGTTATGCTGTCTCAGAAGAATGTTATAAGCAATGCCATAGAGGCAGGTGGTGTTCAGACCATACTTGAGAATGATAGATTCCTGTCAGTCCTGCCACTATCTCATACATACGAAAATACTCTTGGTTTTATACTCCCGATACTGAGCGGGGCAAATGTAAGTTACCTGACAAAAGCTCCTACAGCAAGTGTGCTTCTTCCTGCCTTACAAAAAGTCAGGCCTGATGTTATGCTTACGGTGCCAATGATAATTGAAAAAGTTTACCGAAACAGTATACTGCCTGTCATTCAAAAGAATGCTATTACGAGAAGCCTGCATAAATTCAGGCCGACACAAAAACTATTATATCGAATGGCAGGGAAAAAATTATACAAGACCTTCGGTGGCAATCTTAAGTTTTTCGGTATAGGAGGAGCTAAACTTGATGCTGTGGTTGAGCGCTTTTTAAGAGATGCCCGCTTCCCCTATGCCATAGGATACGGTCTTACGGAAACATCTCCTCTGGCAGCCGGTTCTAATGCTTCCATGACCAGGTTCCAGGCAATAGGGCCAAAGATTAAAGGCTGTGAAGTAATAATAAATAAGCCGGATCCGCATAGCGGAGAAGGGGAGATATGGGTAAAGGGTCCCAATGTTATGCTGGGTTACTATAAAGACAAAGAAAGAACAGCGGAGGTAATGACCCCTGATGGCTGGTTCAAAACAGGTGATCTGGGGGTTTTCGACAGACAGGGCTGGCTAAGCCATAAAGGAAGGCTGAAAAATATGATAGTTGGTGCCAACGGAGAAAATATATATCCGGAGGAGATAGAATCACTTATCAACAACTTTCGTCATGTAGTGGAGTCCATAGTTATTAAAAAGAAAGGTAAGCTGGTAGCAATGGTCCATTTCAACAGGGAGGAGCTTGAGAAGAAGCTTGTGGGGATGAAGTCAGGTATTGGCAGCGAAATTGATAAGAAGCTGGAGGGAGTTACCAGCAGGGTGGAAGAATACATAAATGATCTTGCATCAGAACTACAGGCCTATATCAATACCAGGGTAAATAAGTTTTCACGGATACAGGTCATGCTTGTCCAGTCTGAACCATTTCAAAAAACAGCTACACAGAAAATCAAAAGATATTTGTATTACTAGATTCTTATTTCAGTTATGAAGTGTATTATTCCAAATGATTACCAAAGCATCCTTGATCTTAAGCAGACAGAGAGGGCAATTAAACATATAAAAGATTTTTTCCAGGAAAATCTTGCCGCCGAGTTGAAGCTGAGAAGAGTTACAGCCCCTCTTTTCGTTCAGAAAGGTACAGGCATAAATGATGAGCTTAATGGAGTAGAAAGGCCGGTGTCTTTCAGGATAAAGGATATGGACGATGCACAGGCAGAGATAGTACATTCACTGGCAAAGTGGAAGAGAATGATGCTCGCAGATTATAATATATCCAGTAATTATGGACTATATACAGATATGAATGCAATCAGGCCGGACGAAGAGCTTGATAATCTTCATTCAATTTATGTTGACCAGTGGGACTGGGAAAAGATAGTATTACCTGAAGACAGGACACTGGATTATCTTAAGTCTGTTGTAACCAGGATATATGAAGTACTGAAGCGTACCGAATTCGTTGTATTTGAGAGCCATCCTGAGATAAAACCCATATTACCGGATGATATTTTCTTCATTCATACCGAAGAACTATATAAAATGTATCCTAATCTTGAACCTGCAGAAAGAGAGCAAAAAATAGTTGAGAAGCATAAAGCAGTGTTCCTGATAGGCATAGGACACGATATTGCCGGAGGAAAAGCTCATGATGGCAGGGCACCTGATTATGATGACTGGTCGACTGAAACAGAAAATGGATATAAGGGCCTTAATGGAGATATCCTGGTCTGGAACCCTGTGCTAGAGTCAGCATTTGAGTTATCTTCAATGGGCATAAGAGTGGATAAAACAGCTCTTTTGAAGCAACTGGAAATAAGGAAAAGAATACAGCAAAAGGAGCTCTTGTTCCACAGCAGGTTGTTAAAGGGTGAGTTTCCCGAGTCTATAGGAGGAGGTATAGGTCAGTCACGTCTTTGTATGTTTTTCTTAAGAAAAGCTCATATAGGTGAGGTGCAGGCAAGCATATGGCCCGGACAAATACTTAATGAATGTGGGAAATCGGGGATACAGCTTATGTAAGGATATCTCTGTTTTTTTGTGTTATGTATACATATTATTTCTAATTAATTATATATTTGATTTTTGCAACTGTATGATTATTGCGTAAATTGGCAGTTGTTTTGTAATTATTACGGACAATTTTTTTGTTGATTAATGAAATTCTCTAATGCTTACAGCTTGAATTTCCTTTATTCTGGATCTTATCCTGGTTCAGCTAAGAGGAGTAAAATTTAATATCTATGTCTAAACTATTGAACAAAATCTTTTTGCTCGTTCTCATTATCGCTTCTCAAAGTCTGTCAGCGCAGATTAACGTAAGCGGTAAGATAAGTGATGAGAATGGAGAAGCTCTTATCGGTGCCACTATTGCTGTAAAAGGAACCGCATCAGGAACATCTGCTGATCTTGATGGAAATTATGTGATACAGGTCAGTGACGAAAATACGGTACTTGTATTTTCCTTCGTTGGTTATTTAAGCCAGGAGATCAGGGTTGGAACCAACACACTGCTTAATGTAATCCTTAAACAGGACATGACAAAAATAGATGAAGTTGTAGTTGTTGGTTACGGCGTTCAAAAGAAAAGTGATGTAACCGGAGCCATTGTTTCAGTGAAATCGGATGAGATAGTAAAAACTATAGCACTGAACGCAGCCAGTGCCCTGCAGGGGAAAGCAGCAGGTGTAGCTGTAACTTCCAATTCAGGGACTCCCGGAGGATCTCTGAAAGTCAGGATCAGGGGAATAGGAACCATTGGTAATTCAAATCCGCTTTATGTAGTGGATGGATTTCCTACGACTGATATAAGTTATCTGAATCCTGGAGATATTGAATCTATGGAGGTTCTGAAAGATGCTTCTGCATCTGCTATTTATGGTGCAAGAGGTGCAAACGGGGTTATACTAATTACTACCAAGTCCGGGGAGAACCAGGAAGGCGTGATAAGTTTCTCTTCTTATTACGGAGTACAGTCTATCCCGAAAACGCCAGATATTATGACCGGTCCCGAATATTACCAGACCATGAATCAGATGTATGCCAATGGAGGCCAGACTTTCCAGTTAAAGCAGACCACCCCTGAAGGCTTACCCTACGCTGCAGACACAACTCGTACTACTGACTGGTTTGACCTGATGAGCAGAGTTGCACCGGTTAAAAACTCCGAGTTATCCATAGCCGGCGGCAATGAAAAAACACATTATCTGCTGGGAGGAAGCATTATGAATCAGGAGGGGACCATAATTGGTTCTTCCTATGATCGCCAGACGATGCGCTTTAAAGTAGATACAAAAGTTAATGACTGGCTGGAAATTGGATTTAATGGTAATGTTTCAAGGAATACCAGGACAAACGTAACAGAACGAAGCATGTATTATGGCATAGTTCTTAATACCCTTCGTACAGATCCTTTAACTCCGGTTTATAACGATTCCCTTGACCGCTATTACGAACCAGCCTACCAGGATATTGGTAACCCGGTAGCTAATGTGGCCTATGACAATTATGTTAACAGGAGGGTCCGAACTATAAATAACACCTATGCACAGATAAGTTTCCTGGAGGACTTTATGCTCAGATCCAGCTTTGGTTTTGACATGAGTTTTTCCACCAGTGATGATTATTATCCTGAGCGATATTTCCTGGGGAGTGATAAAAATGACAGGTCATACAATACGATTTATCAATATCATGGGCAAACACAGTCGTGGCTGAATGAAAATATCCTTAGTTACTCTAAGGATATCAAGGATCACAGTATCACTGCCATGGCAGGTTTTACTATGCAGGAGGTCAATTCACGCTGGATTACTGCAGAGAAAGATACCCTGGCAAAAGATCTTGAATTACTGAGATATTTTGACGCGGCAACAGGGGAGGCCAGGGTTAAAGGAAGCGCCTCTTCCAGTGCCATGGTCTCTTACCTCGGAAGGCTGAATTACAATTACAAGGATAAATACCTGTTGACAAGTTCAGTAAGAGTTGACGGTTCTTCACGTTTTGGGGCAGAGAACCGTTACGGAGTGTTCCCCTCAGTTTCCCTGGGATGGAATATTCTAAAGGAAGCTTTTATGGAATCTGTACCGCTCTTATCTATTCTTAAGCTTAGGGCAGGCTGGGGACAGATAGGAAATGACAAGATCGGGAACTACAGCTATTCTGCCGGAGTGAACTTCGACCTGGAACATAGCTATATTCTGGGTGGTCCTAACTCTCAACAATACCAGGTATATGGTGCTGCCCCGAATAATTTCGGGAATCCCTACCTCAGATGGGAGACTGTTGAGTCAACCAATTTTGGTGTGGATTTTGGCCTGTTTGACAACAGGATATCCGGTAGTATGGAGTATTATATAAAAAATACAAAGGATATGCTGGTAAGAGAGCCTGTTCCACAGTACGTCGGATTTTCCTCCAATCCTTATGCAAACATAGGAAAGATGAGAAACCAGGGATTTGAAATATCCATTAGCTATAAAGAAACAATGGGGGATTTCGATTATAATGTTACCATAAATGCTGCAATGAACAATAACGAGCTGGTGACACTTGGAAAAGGACAACCCATTACTGCCGGTAGCATACAGGCAGGGTCGATTTGCCTGAACGATATAGGACATCCGATAGGGTCTTTTTACGGCTATGTTACCGACGGTCTCTTTCAAAATGCTGAAGAGATTGCTGCAGGCGTACAATCCAGTGCACAACCCGGAGATATAAGGTACATTGATCTGAATGGGGATGGGGCTATTAATGATTACGACAGGACCTTTATCGGTAATTCTTTGCCTAAAGTTTTCTATGGCATGAACTTTAATGCCGGTTATAAGGGTTTTGATCTTCACCTGTTCTTCCAGGGAAGCTATGGTAATGATATATTCAATGCAACAAACTGGTATCTCTGGCATACCACTGAGCACTATAACCGCTCAAGAGAATTGCTTGGAAGCTGGGACGGGGAAGGATCAACAGATAAATTCCCCGCACTGAACACTAAAGACCTGAATGGAAACAACCTTATTTCCGACAGGTATATTGAAGATGGTAGTTACCTCCGCCTGAAAAACATACAGATAGGATATAACCTTCCTGAATCAGTCATTGGTTCAATTGGATTACAACAAGTAAGGATATTTGTTGGAGGTCAGAACTTACTGACATTTACAAAATACAGCGGACTTGATCCGGAGATCGGAAACCTGTACAGTGACCTGAGTGCAGGAGTAGACCTGGGAACCTATCCACAGGTAAGGATCATACAGGCCGGGACCAAGATCGTTTTTTAAAATGGTAAAACTAAAAGACATGAAAAAGATAAGTACTTATATTGTTTTGATTATCCTGGTTTCATTTTTAACCGGATGTATGGAAGATTTCCTTGAAAGGAAAGAACCGGCTGTAATCAGTCTGGATAACTTCTATGCGGATGCTGATGATGCTGAAATGGCCATTGTTGCCTGTTACGCACCACTTCAGTGGCCATACTATGTCTCTCCTTTAATGCTTCCGGATATAATGTCTGAAGATGCCGTAAAAGGGAGCACTTATGGAGACAACTCTCTTGACTGGAATGAAATGGCAGAGTTCCAGGGAGTAACTTCAGCACTTATTGTTGAATGGAAATGGCGCACAATCTTTAAAGTCATATTCAGGGCTAACCAGGTATTAAGCTATGTGCCCGATATCGATATGGATGAAGTACGGCGGAACCAGATTCTTGGTGAAGCATATTTTCTCAGGGCCTATTCATATTTTGAATGTGTAGTATCCTGGGGCAATGTTCCAATAATTACAGAGCCGCTGGAAGATTACTATATAAGCAATAATACAACAGAAGAGGTATGGGCACAGGTAATAAGTGACCTGGAACAAGCCATTTCCCTGCTTCCCGATAAGTCTGAGTGGTCTGCAAACCAAATCGGCAGGGCTACCAAAGGAGCTGCAACTGCATTGCTGGGTAAATCCCATCTTTACCGTAAAGAGTTTATGGAGGCAGAAGATGTACTTAATACTCTGATAAAATCGGGGGAATACACTCTGGCTAACGAATTTTCAGAGGTATTCTCACTGGAAGGAGAAAATGGGAGCGGTTCTATATTTGAACTTCAGTTTGCTGAACTTGGCGAAGATGCTATATATGAAGCCGAAGGTAATTTTATTATTAAATTCCAGGGACCAAGAGATGTTACCGGCTGGGGATTTAACCAGGGTACATTTAAACTGCTTAATGAGTTTGGTTACTATTCGGTTGATAATGAGAGTCTTTATAAACTTTCAAATTACGGTTTAAATGGTCCCGATTTCTTTACTCTTGCAATCCAGGTCAGTGCATTATACGGTAACCAGTATGACTCTTACGAAGCGTTCAAGGTAGATCTTGCCGGGGTACTGTCGCCTATTCAGCTGAATGATTATGAATACATTATTTGCCGTTCAATGTTTAAGCCAACAGATCCGAGGTTTAGTTCCACCTTTATCTTCCTGGATGAGACAGTAGAAGGGGTCTATGTTGATCCGAATATTGCAACCGACCATTATACTGGTATCTATAATATGAAAGCTTTTATGGCTCATATACCTGATATATGGAGGCTGGCACCCATTAATGAAAGGATAATTCGTTTAAGTGATATCTATCTGATGTATGCCGAGGCTGTCGTTCAGAACGATCATCTTGATGAAGCAAAAACATACCTGAATCTGGTAAGGCAAAGAGCTTCAAACGGAAGTGCTTTTACATTAAATGATTTCCCAAATTATTCCAATGGCTACGGAGTGCCATATGCAGATACGAAAGAAGATCTTCTTAAAGCCATCTATAATGAACGCCGTTTAGAGCTTGCCTTTGAGCATCACAGGTTCTGGGATCTGGTAAGAACCGGCCAGGCAGAGGAGGTGCTGGGTGAATTTGGTTACGTGGAAGGAATACATAATGTATTCCCAATTCCCCAGAAAGATATAGACCGTTCAGGCGGTGTACTTGTACAAAATTACGGATATTAAAAGTCAATATCATGAAAAATTCAATACTAATAATTCTATTTGTTTTAGCAATCACAGCAATCAGCAGCTGCAAAAAAGAGGATGAGCCTTTCGCTGCTTTTAAAGCCTCTGCCACAACTGTAGTAGTAGGAGAAGAAATAGAATTTACAATCACAGGAAACGGGGAATATTGGTCGTTCTGGCCGGGAGCAGGAGAGATTAACGGGACAAATATTGATGAAAAGGTGTTTTATTATACTTACACTGTCCCCGGTAAATATTACCCGAGAATTATTGCATCAAACCTGTTTGATGACAATACTGTTATGAGGGATTCCGCCATGATTGAGATAACAG
>JAOZPG010000043.1 GCA_029932855.1 Bacteroidales bacterium
ATGCAGGGATGGATCCCGATTCTGCACTGTTTGAGGTTAAGCGAAATGACGGACAGACAGTGTTTGCTGTTTATAACTCAGGAGTAAGGATATATGTTGAAGAGGGAGAAGGAAAAGGCAGCAGTCGCGGTGGATTTGCCGTAGGAGGTTTCAGGCCGGGAAAAGCCTCAGTACCAACAGGAGAGTATTTCAGGGTAACGTCAGATAGTGTACGTATATATCTTGATGATTCACCAGGCAAGAAAAGCCGCGGAGGATTTGCAGTAGGAGGCTTCAGGCCCGGGAAAACAGGAGAAGGAGAACATTATTTTAATATTTCCACCGAGGATGAAGCTAGTATAATAAATCCAAGTGAAGCTCGTATTTTATGGTATCCAAAGAAAGAAGCATTTTTAACAGGAAGGGTGCTTATTGAAAATCCAGATAGTGTAGGAACAAATTCTATGGCTACTGGTTTTGAAAGTAAATCTATAGGGGATTTTTCCCAGGCTCTTGGGTACAAAGCAAGAGCATTTGGTAATAATTCAACGGCAATTGGTAATAATGCCAGTGCAGTAGGAAATAATTCTTATGCGTTTGGGAACTATGCTGTGGCACAGGATAGTGCTTCTTATGCGATAGGTTCAGGTGCCAGTGCTACAGGCTTACGTAGTTTCGCTTTAGGTTCAACGGGGGCAGACATTGAAGGATTGCCTATTGCTCCTACAATGGCTTCAGGCGATTATGCTTATGCTTTTGGGATGGGAAGCATTGCAAGTGGACAGGGAGCATTCGCATTAGGTACAAAAAACAATGCCTCTGGTAACTATTCAATAGCAATGGGTTTTAATACTCAATCAATAGGTGGATATTCTGCAGCCATAGGGATTAACGCAATAGCTTCGGGAGGGGTATCATTATCCATTGGGAATTCTACTATGGCTAGTGCAGGATCATCTACAGCTTTAGGATTTCATACAACAGCAAGTGGAGATATTTCAACAGCCATGGGGGGGTATACTATAGCAAGTGGGGACTATTCTACCGCTTTAGGAACTCATACAATAGCAAACGGATTTATTTCTACAGCAATTGGATCTTCTGCAATAGCAAGTGGTAATATTTCAACAGCTATTGGACGTTCGACTATAGCAAATTCATATAGTTCTTTTGTTGTTGGAGATTATAATGATACCTTAACCGTTTCTCCTAATCCATTTCAGTATTCTTCTCAAGATCCTATATTTATTATTGGAAATGGATCTCCTTTGATTGGTAGGCGAAATGCTGTTCTGATTAAGCGCAACGGAGAGATATATTTTCCGGATGTTTATGAAGATATAGTAGGAACAACCAATAGGGATTTATACATTGATAATACAGGGAAAATCGGTTATATTTCTTCTTCCCTCAGGTATAAAAAGAATATCAATAGAATGGAGGATATAAACTGGCTTTATCAATTGCGTCCTGTAAACTTTTTATATAAAAGTGACAAAACAGAAAGAAAACAATACGGTCTTATAGCTGAAGAAGTAGAAAAAGTAAATCCCTTATTTGTTAGTTACAATAAAGAAGGAAAAGTTGAAACAGTTTCATACGGTCAACTTGTAACACCTATACTAAAAGCCTTACAGGAACAGCAGGGAACTATTAATCAGCTGCGGGAAAAAATCAAAAAGCTGGAATCTGAGAAACCAGAATTTGCCCTGCTGAAAGAGGAGGTTGAGGAGTTAAAAGCTATGATGAATATGGTTTCGGAGAAGAAATAAAGGGTTTTTCGTATAAGTTCAATAGAAGTGATACTTTATCCAATACTCTGGTATTATTCCTGGCTGCCTCTATGCTAAGGCCTTGTGCTTAATGTGACAATATATTCCACAATTGCTTTATTTGAACTATTTTTTGTATTTTTGGTACATATTAACGCAATGTGAGA
Organism: Bacteroidales bacterium; assembly: GCA_029932855.1. Classification (GTDB taxonomy): domain Bacteria; phylum Bacteroidota; class Bacteroidia; order Bacteroidales; family VadinHA17; genus JAYEGO01. Next base: position 1,919 of record JAOZPG010000043.1, read on the forward strand.
TAAAATGCACCCTATTAAAAAACTGTATAAATTACCACCTAAACGAGAAAAAGTTGAAACTTTAGAAATTCTCAGACAATTAAGTAAGTCCTCAAAAGCATTAGGAGAATTAAAGGGTATCGCTCAAACAATGCCTAACCAGGCAATGCTAATTAATGCAGTTGTGCTACAGGAAGCAAAAGATAGTTCTGAGATTGAGAATATAATTACAAGCCAGGATGAACTATATAGGGCATTAGCTACAAAAGGAAAACAAGCTTCACAGGTTAAAGAAGTTATTAATTACAGAAAAGCAATCTTCGCAGGACATGAATTACTTAAAAAACAAAGATTTTTTAGACTAAAAGACATAGAATTTCTTCAAAAAACTATCATTGAAAATAACGCCGGAATTAGAACAATGGCAGGAACTGTTTTGAAAAATGATAAAACGGGAGAAATAGTTTACACTCCACCACAAGAGAAAGGTGAAATCTTAGACCTATTGAGTAATTTTTTAGAACATTTTAATATAATACAAGATGATTTTCCACCATTAATAAATTTGGCTGTTTTGCATTATCAATTTGAGAGCATTCACCCTTTCTATGACGGAAATGGAAGAACAGGCAGGATTCTAAATATTTTATATCTAATCATAAATGGCTTACTTGATATTCCAATATTATATCTAAGTTCATATATCAATGAAAATAAATCTGAATATTATCGACTACTGAATAAGGTTAACAAAACTGATAAATGGGAAGAATATATCTTATATATTTTAAACGCAATAGAAGTAACATCTAATAGAACTATTGATAAGATTAATTCAATTAATAACTTACTCTCTGAAACAATCATTATTGCACAAAAGAAAGAGCCTAAAATATATAGAAAAGAACTTGTTGAGTTGCTATTTGAACATCCTTATTCTAAAATAGAATTTGTTGTTGAAAAATTTAATGTGGAAAGAAAAGCAGCTTCAAGATATTTACAAAGAATGGAAGCCATTGGAATATTGACATCGGAAAAAATAGGCAGAGAGAGGATATATGTGAATAGAAAACTAATTGAAATACTAAGAAAACACTAAGTTGTTTTCTGCCTACAGTATGCTGGAGTCGCCCCCCCTGGGCCGGCTTTTTTTTTGTTTTATGTCTGAAATTTAGTATCTTAAGTATTTTATTTCAGACTTTTAAATACGTTCTTATCATATTCTTCCCAGATCATTATATTTTTTAACCCGATCAGTAAGTTCCTATAATTAAATAATATTAATGTAATGAAAACACAATCCCGGATTCCATTCAAAGTTTTCTTTTTGTTTTTCTTTCTTCTCCTCACTCACAATTTGACACTCAACACAGTTCTTGCCCAGGTGCCACAGGAGTTTAACTATCAGGCAGTGGCCAGGAATGGTGATGCAGTGCTTAATGATGCCACCATAGATGTAAAATTCGATATTTTACAGGGCAGCGAGGCAGGAAGCTCTGTATGGAGCGAAGTGCACAGCAATGTGACAACCAATGCCTTGGGGCTTTTCAATCTTAAGGTAGGAAGCGTAACGGCACTCACTGTAGACTGGACAGCAGGGCCATATTTTTTAAAAGTACAGCTCGACCTGGGGACAGGCTTCCATGATTTTGGTAGTTCAGAGCTTCTGTCTGTTCCCTATGCCCTGAATAGCCAGTCGGTTTCTTCACTTGATAAACTGGGCATCAGGGGAGATGCAGGGATGGATCCCGATTCTGCACTGTTTGAGGTTAAGCGAAACGACGGACAAACAGTATTTGCTGTTTATAATTCAGGAGTAAGAATATATGTTGAGGAAGAAACCGGAAAAGGCAGCA
>JAOZPG010000008.1:0-25231 GCA_029932855.1 Bacteroidales bacterium
TAAAGTGGTACACTTTTGAATATTATCCCTGGTACACTTTTAGGTATTTATAACAGTTTTTGAACTGAAATTTTTCAATTAGCATTTTTGCCGGATTATAGGGAGCATGTTTAATCACTTTATCCACATCTCCTGAAGACACCCATTCCCCTCTTGCCGTTTGCATCTTCTTGAATTCTTTTGCTGTTTTGCTTATAGCGTCTCTGGAGAACTTTTCTTTGGCAGGGAAGTCTTCCGTGCCCAAAAGAACAGTAAACAGTTTTTTTAATTGCTTTAATTCAGACAATATCTTATCCTCTCGGCTTAACGGGATATTATTTTTATATTCCATGGTAATTGATTTTAGAAATTCAAATTTCTTCTCTTCCTCAACCTCTCTTCAGCGATATCGGTTAATGTGATTAGCAAGATTCTCTTCGCCACTCTTATATCGGGATTTTTCGATATATGCCTCAACTTCTTCCTTTTTGAATAGGATTCTGCCACCGATTTTATAAAAAGGTATTTTACTCCCCCTAATATTGGTTACTGCTGCAGTTGAAATGCCAAGGTGTTGGGCCAGTTGTTTCGTTGTTACCCAGGTGGAAGTAAAAGAGGATAGCTTGTCCTCATTTCCGGTTTTTTCAAGCAAGACGTCTAACTTTTCTTCAATAGCTTGTAGTCTTTGGTCAATTAAGTCAAATGGATTTTCCATGGTAAGTAATTTTATGATAACCCACAAAATTACACCAGAATATTCATTATGTCCTGATTATCAATAGAATTATGCTACTACACAAATCTTAACTCACTCAGCCTGAGTAACAGTGATTGAGAGATTGATCGAACGATTTTGTCAGCGATTTTGTCAGCAAAAAAAGAAAGACCCCTGAAAATCAATGCTTTCAGGGGTCTTTTTGTAGCGGGGACAGGACTCGAACCTGCGACCTTTGGGTTATGAGCCCAACGAGCTGCCACTGCTCCACCCCGCAATGTGCGGTGCAAATGTACTGCTTCTATTCGTTTTCTCAAAATAAATAATGTAATTTTGTTTTTCTTTACTGCATTTAATAAAGCTTATTAATAACTTAAATATTACTATTATGCCAAAGGTTATAAATCCGGTTGATATTTCTAAAGAGGAAAACGAAGCAAAAAAAGATTACTTCGATCGTCATACGCCACATGTTTATTGTGAATCAAAAGCAAAAAAAGCCGAGAAATTTACCGTTAAAGTTACAATGGGAAAAGATTATCCCCACCCCGATGATCATGATCACTATATACAGTATGTTCAGCTCTGGAACAGGCAGACCATGCTGGCAGAAGCTACATTTACTGCAGGAGCATTAGGCAATATGGCAGGACATGTTGAAGTGGACTTCAACATTGTTCCTACAGTAAGCATGAAACTTTCGGCAATGTCATATTGTACCAAGCATGGATTGTGGCAAAGTGAAGATGTTGAGGTAAGTGTAGAGTAAAAAAAATGGGAAAAAAAGAAGGTTCAAACGGGACCTGGAGACATAAGTACAGGCTTACAATAATAAATGACAGCACCTTTAAGGAGGTCTGGAGATTAAGATTTACCAAGCTCGAATCTTTTGTGCTTGGGGGTTCTTTTATTTTATTACTTATAGTGTTGGTAACCATACTTATATCCTTTACAAACCTGCGTGAATTCATTCCCGGATATCCCGATGGCAATCAAAGAAGGAATATTGTAATGAATGCCCTTCTGGTTGATTCATTAAAGAGGGAACTCGATATTAAAGACAGGTATTTTGAGAATTTGAGAAGAATAATATCGGGAGAGGAACCGATTGATTTTGAGATTGTTCAGGATACAAGCATAAATTATGAAGATTTGTCTTTTACAAAATCTGCAGAGGATTCTATCTTAAGACACCAGATAGAGCAGGAAGAACAATATAATCTTACAGTTATCGAGGATGAACCTTTGGAACCCAGGATCTCTGACCTGAGGTTTTTTACGCCTCTTAAGGGAATGATAACCAGCAGGTTCAGCACACTTGAAAATCATTATGGCACTGATATTGTCGGTGTTCCGGGAGCCATAGTCCATGCCACCCTCGAGGGAACGGTAATATTTGCCTCATGGACCCTGGATACAGGCTATGTATTGCAGATACAACATGCTGATAATCTTATATCGGTTTATAAACATAACTCGGGATTATTAAAGAAAGTTGGAACTCATGTTGAGGCAGGAGAGGGTATTGCAGTTCTGGGAGGTTCAGGGGAGTTATATACCTCGGGGCCGCATTTGCATTTTGAACTCTGGCTTAACGGGAAGCCCCTTGATCCGGAAAAGCATATTGTTTTCTAGTATGTAAGGCTCTAAAGCAGCCCTTTCAGCGGATTGCCGCAGGAATAATAAATTACAGGAATGAAAAAAGGAATTGCCATATTGGGTTCAACAGGCTCTATTGGAACCCAGACTCTTGAGGTGATAAGGGAGAACAAACACAGGTTTGAAGTGGAGGTTCTTACTGCTAATTCAAATGTAGATCTGCTCGTAAAACAAGCCAGGGAATTTCTTCCTAATGCTGTGGTAATAAGGGAAGAAGCTTATTATCAACAACTGAGGGAATCTTTAAGTTCTTTAGATATTAAAGTATTTGCAGGTGAGGAAGCCCTGAACCAGGTTGTGGAATTTGAGGGCATTGATATTGTTGTTACTGCTATGGTCGGTTATTCAGGGCTGAAACCAACTGTATCGGCAGTAAAAGCCGGTAAGGATATTGCTCTGGCAAATAAGGAGACCCTTGTTGTTGCCGGGAAAATGATAATTGACCTGGCCAGGAAGCATGGAGTAAGAATACTTCCTGTAGATTCTGAACATTCAGCTGTATTTCAATGCCTGGCAGGAGAGGGTTTTAATAAGATTGAGAAAATAATTCTTACTGCTTCAGGAGGGCCTTTCAGGAATTATAAACCTGAAGACCTGAAGAATGTAAGTCCGGCCCAGGCACTGGATCATCCTAACTGGAATATGGGACCGAAAATAACGATTGATTCTTCTTCTATGATGAATAAAGGTTTTGAGTCTATAGAAGCTAAATGGCTTTTTAATATTGAACCGGATCAGATAGAAGTACTTATTCATCCGCAGTCCATCATACACTCTATGGTTCAGTTTGAAGATGGTTCAATTAAAGCCCAGCTGGGGATTCCTGATATGAAGCTGCCCATTCTATATGCTCTCACTTTTCCTGAAAGGATAAAAACGACTTTCCCGCGTTTGGATTTTGCCAAGAACCCGGATCTGAAATTTGAACCGGTGAACAATAACTTATTCCCTAACCTGGGACTTGCTTTCAGGGCAATGAATGAGGGAGGGAATATTCCCTGTGCCCTGAATGCTGCAAATGAAGTTGTTGTAAAAGCTTTCCTGGAAAAGAAAATTGCTTTCGATAAAATGCCTTACCTGATTGAAAAGGCGATTAGTAATACTCCCTTTTTACCCGGACCTGTAATTGGAGATCTTGAAGAAACAGATAAGGAAACACGTGAAATAGTATGGTCATTTATAAATGGTTGATTACTTTTGCATCCTAATAAAAAAATTGAATGGAAATATTTGTTCAAATATCGCAGTTTTTGTTAAGCCTTTCAATACTCGTAATCTTACACGAATTCGGGCATTTTACATTTGCGAAGCTGTTTCACACAAGAGTTGAGAAGTTTTATTTATTCTTTAATCCCTGGTTCTCACTTTTTAAATTCAGAAAAGGTGAAACCGAATATGGACTTGGATGGGTACCCCTTGGTGGTTATGTAAAGATATCCGGGATGATAGATGAGTCGATGGATAAGGAGCAAATGAAGCAGCCGCCCCAGCCATGGGAATTCAGGGCCAAACCAACATGGCAGAGGCTTTTTATTATGCTTGGTGGGGTTATGGTAAATTTCCTGCTTGCCATACTTATATATGTGGGAACTCTTTATTTCTGGGGAGAGGATTACCTGCCAACAGAAAATGTTAAATATGGGATAGTGGCTGATTCACTGGGTCAGCGGATGGGGCTTCAGGATGGTGACAAGATAGTGTCTGTTGATAATGTTGTGGTCGAAAATTTCTACCATATACTGCCCGATATATTGCTTAATGACAGGAAGAGCATACAGGTAATGAGGGATGGTGAACTTGTTGATCTTGTAATGCCGGATGGAATTATTGCCGCACTTATAAAAAACCAGGCTGCATTTTCACCGAGGATCCCATTTTCACCATATATTATTAGTGGCTTTATGGAAGACTCACCGGCACGGGAGGCCGGTGTGAAAACAGGTGATGAAATACTGGAAATTGACGGGCAGATATTTCAATGGTTCGATGAATTTCAGAATTATATCAGCGAAAAAGGGAAAAACCAGAAAATAAACATGCTGATAAAAAGGGGAGAAGAACAGTTAAATATATCTCTTATATTGAATGATCATGGGATGATAGGTATCTCAAGGGATAATATTGATTTTTTTGAGTTCAGGCATGTGCAATATGGATTCCTCGAGTCTATCCCTGCAGGTATAAATAAGGGAATAAAAATACTGGGAGATTATATTAAGCAGTTTAAACTTATTTTTTCACCCGAGACAAAAGCCTATAAATCGCTTGGAGGATTTATTACTATTGGCAGTATATTCCCGGGAGTCTGGGACTGGCAGGTCTTCTGGAACCTTACGGCCTTTCTTTCCATAATACTTGCATTTATGAATATACTTCCAATTCCGGCACTTGACGGGGGCCATGTCCTGTTCTTATTATATGAAATAATTACCGGACGAAAACCAGGTGATAAGTTCCTCGAATATGCCCAGCTTACCGGTATGATAATTCTTATTGCCCTGCTTCTGTTTGCAAATGGGAATGATATTATACGGTATTTCTTTAAATAATTTTTAACTTTACATAAAGTATTAAACTAACTTTTCTTTATAATGAACTTGTTTGTCACTTTATTTGCACCAGGCCCTTTTGAAATAATAGTTATTCTTATTGTTATTGTTCTTTTATTTGGAGGGAGGAAAATACCGGAATTAATGAAAGGACTGGGACAGGGAATGAAGGAATTTAAAAAGGCTACCAAGGAAGAGGATAAGGCTGCAGGCGGGCAGGACCAACCAGCCGGCCAGGAGAAAAAAGACATTGATAAATCATAATCTTAAGAAAGATACCGTTCTTTTTTAATAACCTGCTGTGCAAATCTTATCATGGCAGGTTTTTTGTGGCTATATGATTCATAAACCAATTATTCATTAGTATGAAGAAAATATCCTTATTAGTTATTACAGGCCTGATATTCGTTTTGCTGGGATCATGTTTATCACGAACGGAAACACTAAAACCTAAAATATCCGGCAAGGCAGGGGAAGTATTACTGGTAATTCCTGACAGGTACTGGGATTCGGAAATTGGCACTTCCCTGAATGAGATACTTGCATCAGATAAGAAGGGTCTTCCACAACCTGAATCTACTTTCGATCTTATAAAAGTTACTCCGGACAGGTTTACGAAGGTTTTTAATTCACACAGGAATATAGTAATTGTAAAAATTGATCCTGCTGTTGAGAAGAATAAGATCAATGTTAAGAGAGATATGTGGGCCACACCCCAGTTATTTATCAGTATTAATGCCAGGAGCAAGGATGATTGTGTAAGGATGCTTCTTAATAATGCTGATTTTCTTGTTGACAGGCTTAACCATGCTGAACGTGAAAGGATTCAGCTTAATTACAGGAAGTTTATTGAATCAGAAATAGTATATTCCCTGCAGGAAAATCACCAGTTAAGTCTTATTATTCCCAAAGGATACAGTAAGGATGTTGATTCTGCTAATTTTGTCTGGCTGGCCAATGAAACGCCGTCTACCAGCCAGGGGATACTTATTTATGATTATCCGTACAGGCATGAGAATACTTTTACGCCTGAATATCTTATCAATAAAAGAAATCAGTTTCTTAAAGAATATGTCCCCGGACCTAATCCCGGTACATGGATGACAACTGAAGACCTGTTGCTTCCGGATTTCAGGGAGTTTGAAATTGAGGGCAGGTATTTTTCCGAACTCAGGGGACTGTGGAAGCTTGAGAATGGTTTCATGGGTGGCCCTTTTATTAGTCTCTCAACAGTTGATGAGCCAAACAAGCGGGTAGTAACCGTTGAGGGTTTTGTTTATGCTCCAAGCGAAAAAAAGAGAGAACTCCTGAGACAGGTGGAGAGCATTTTATACACACTGGAGTTTAAGAAAACAGATAATTAAAGTCCTGGTCATCATCAGGAAACAAATAATCAGCTTGCAGGATGGCTTGTCAGAAATTCATATTTCTGGTTGCGTAGCCGGGGAGTGAATCCGGCTTCCATAATTGCTGCAGTTATGCCATCTGCATCGAATTTATATGTTGCCCCGGCTGAGGAGACCACATTTTCTTCTATCATAATAGATCCGAAATCATTGGCTCCTGCATGCAGACATATTTGTGCAGTATCTTTTCCGACAGTAAGCCATGAAGCCTGAATATTTTTTATATTGGGGAGCATTATCCTGCTAATGGCAATTGTACGTATATATTCTTCAGAACTTATCTGATTGAATACCCCCATCTCCTTTTGAAGTTGGGTGTTTTCATCCTGGAATGGCCAGGGGATAAAAGCAAGGAATCCATAACTGCCTTCAGGCTTTATTGCCTGCACTTCTCTTATACGTATAAGATGCTCTATTCTTTCTTCTTTTGTTTCAACATGCCCGAACATCATAGTGGCCGAAGTTGGAATATTTAACTTGTGTGCTTCCCTCATAACATCAAGCCATTCGTCACTAGTTGCTTTTAAGGGAGATACTATTTTTCTGACCCTGTCGCAAAGTATCTCTGCCCCGGCTCCAGGGAGGCTGTCAAGGCCCGCCTGTAAAAGAATCTCCAGCACCTTTCCGGAACTTAATTTTTCAAGCTTTGCCAGGTGGACTATCTCTGCCGGTCCCAATGCATGTAGTTTAAGCCCGGGGTATTCAGATTTCAGTTCCCTGAAAAGCTTCACATAAAAGTCAATGCCCATTTTCATGTTTAAGCCTCCCTGCAATAAAAGTTGCTCACCACCATACTCAAATAATTCTTCAATCTTTTCCCGGTATTCTTCTATACTGGTAATATATGCTTCATCTGAACCCGGTTTCCTGTAAAAATTACAAAACTTACACTGTGAGTAACAAATATTTGAGATATTTACATTTCTGTCTATTTGCCAGCTAACCATTCCTCTTGCTGCCTGATTATTTCTTAAACTGTGGGCAAGATTCATGAGTTCCTGTGTGGGGGCATGCAGGTATAGATCAATCCCTTGTTCCAGGCTAAGAAAGTTCAGCTTCAAGGCTTTTATATAAAGTTCGCTATAGTTCATTGTTTTAATAAGAAAAGACAAACGTAGTTTTAGATTGTCAAAAATAAAAATTGCAGGCCTGAAAAAAGTGTAAAAGCTGAGGATTCTTAATCATTCTCAATCAAGCTGTAATGGAATTTGGTAGTTATCAAATCTAAAGCTAAGTTTGCATTGAAAATTTGAAAGAATGAAAATAACACAACAAAAAACAGAAAAAACGCCTGACAATCAATCAGTTATATATTTAATTAATAAAACGGCAGTACTTAAAAACTTTGACTTAAATAAGGATGAGCTGGGTTTTGTTGCAAGGAGAATCAAGGCAGGCGAAAATATAGTTGCTGTTAATCAATACAGAAGGTGCTTATATTTTGTAATACCTGAAAATAGCAGGAATGATAATAACAAACTGGAAGCATTGAGAAAGAATGGCAGCAGTTTGCTTAAAATGATAAATACAAGCAAAATAAAATCCGTGTCTTTATTTGACACAATTAATAAAGCTGAATATGCCCTGGCCCTGGCAGAAGGCATTGCTCTGAGTAATTACCGCTTTATAAAATATTTTAAAGACAGGGAGAAACAGCAAAATAGTCTTGAAATAATAAAGTTGTATTCAAAAACATTAAGGCCGGAAAGCATACAACAGTTACAGTTTGTTACAGATGCCGTTTATCATAGCAGGAGACTGGTAAATGAACCCTTATCATCTTTAAATGCCCTTGAACTGTCAGAGGAATTTAAAAAGATGGGTAAAGAGGCGGGTTTTGAGGTTGAAGTATTTCATAAAAAAAAGATAGAATCGCTGAAGATGGGTGGCCTGCTGGCAGTTAACAGGGGGAGCATTGATCCACCCACATTCTCTATACTTGAATGGAAACCCGAAAAGCCTGTAAACTCCAGGCCTGTGGTTCTGGTTGGCAAGGGAGTGGTTTTTGATACCGGGGGACTTAGTCTTAAGCCTACCAAAGGGAGTATGGATTATATGAAAGCTGACATGGGAGGTGCAGCTGCGGTAGCAGGAGCCATATATGCAATTGCCGGATCAAAAATACCTGTGCATGTTGTGGGGCTGGTGCCGGCAACGGATAACAGGCCTGACGGAAACGCCTATGTTCCGGGGGATGTTGTTAAAATGGGAAATGGAATGTATGTTGAGGTACTTAATACCGATGCAGAGGGAAGGATGATATTGGCCGAGGCCTTGCATTATGCACGTAACTATAAGCCGGAGCTGATTATTGATGTGGCAACCCTTACCGGTTCGGCTGCCATGGCTATTGGTAAGTATGGGATTGTTGGAATGGGTAATGCCCCGGCAGAATATTTCAGTGCTCTGAAGAAAAGCGGAGAAAAGGTGTCAGAGCGTATAGTTGAATTTCCATTTTGGGAGGAATTTAATGAAAATCTTAAGTCTGATATTGCCGACCTGAAAAATATTGGGAAACGCGATGCAGGGGCCATAACAGCAGGGAAGTTCCTGGAGCATTTTACTAATGAGTTTCCTTATATACATCTTGATATTGCGGGTCCTGCATTTATAGATGAAGAAACAGACTATAAGGGTAAAGGGGGAACAGGATACGGAGTAAGATTATTATTTGATTTTTTTAAAAATTTCTCCGCTAAGTAAAGATTCTGTATGGATCGCTTACCAAAGAAAAAATAAATTATGAGTGATAAGGTTAAGATAGGAATAACACATGGGGATATAAACGGGATCAGTTATGAGCTAATAATAAAATGCCTGATGGATAACAGTATGCAGGATATTTGTACAAGCATTGTTTATGGCTCCTCAAAAGTAGCAGCTTACCACAGAAAAGCTCTCGGGATTGATAACTTCAGCCTGAATAATATCAAAAGTCCCCGGGAAGCAAAACCCCAAAGGCCAAATATTATAAACTGCATTGATGAGGAAATAAGGGTTGAGCTGGGGAAATCCACAAATGTTGCCGGTGAAGCATCAGTTGCAAGCTTAAGGATGGCTGTTAATGATCTTAAGGAGGGTAATATAGATGCTTTGGTTACCGCACCCATCAATAAAAAGAATATACAGTCGGAAGATTTTCAGTTTAAAGGCCATACCGGTTATTTTGAGTCTGAATTTCCTTCAGAAGAGGGTGCACTTATGATGATGGTTGCAGGAGATCTTAGGCTGGGACTGGTTACAACACATGTGCCTATTTCACAGGTGGCCGGACTGATAAGCTTTGACAGGGTATTGTCAAAGCTCAGAAATCTCAATAACAGCCTGATAACTGATTTTGGGATCAGGAAACCAAATATTGCTGTGTTGGGGCTGAATCCTCATGCAGGCGATGAAGGCCTGTTAGGCAGTGAAGAAGCTGAAATAATTGAACCGGCCATCGAAGAGGCCAGGAAGGAAGGCATAATGGCTATGGGGACTTTCCCTGCGGATGGGTTTTTCGGGTCTTATGAACATTTAAAATTCGATGCTGTATTGGCCATGTATCACGACCAGGGACTGGGTCCGTTTAAAACACTAAACTTTTTAGACGGGGTTAATTTTACAGCAGGACTCCCAATTGTAAGGACATCCCCCGTGCATGGTACGGGCTTTAATATTGCAGGACAGGCTAAGGCATCGGTAAACTCATTTAGGAATGCTATTTACCTGGCAATAGATATTTATAAGAATAGAAAGCAGTATAAAGAGTTTAATAAAAATCCACTTGAGCCTCAGCAAAGGAATAATAATTCCAATTACTAAAGCCTGGTTCTATGCTGTAAAACATACGGATACAACCGTTTTCATGAGATTTATCGTAGTTGAGGCTTTTTATTATTATTATTTTTGTAGTACATATAAAATAATAAACAGCCATGTCAAAAATTATGAAAAAATCGGCTCTTGAATACCATTCATCAGGCCGGCCCGGTAAAATTGAAGTTGTCCCAACCAAACCATATCAAACGCAGTATGACCTTGCACTGGCTTATACTCCCGGAGTTGCAGTACCCTGCCTGGAAATTGAAAAGAACCCCCAGGATGCATATAAATATACAGCTAAAGGGAACCTGGTGGCAGTTATTTCAAACGGAACAGCAGTCCTGGGACTTGGAGATATTGGTCCGCTTGGAGGAAAGCCGGTAATGGAAGGCAAAGGTCTTTTATTTAAAGTATTTGCCGATGTGGACGTTTTTGACATTGAAGTGGATGAAAAAGATCCGAAGAAAATAATAGAAATAGTGAAGGCTATTTCTCCTACATTCGGGGGGATCAACCTTGAAGATATAAAAGCTCCCGAGTGCTTTGAAATAGAAAACACCCTCAAGGGGATGCTGGACATTCCTGTATTTCATGACGACCAACATGGAACGGCCATTATTTCGGCGGCAGGACTGCTTAATGCACTTGAGCTGACCAAGAAAAAGATTGAGGATGTTAAGCTGGTTGTTAGCGGTGCCGGAGCTGCTGCAGTATCATGTACAAGATTGTATATAGCACTTGGTGTGAAAGCTGAAAATGTTGTAATGGTAGATAGCAAGGGGGTTCTCAATAAGAAGCGTAAAGATCTTAATGAAATAAAGAAAGAATTTATAACTGAGCGTAATCTTGATACACTTGCTGATGCAATGAAAGATGCCGATTTGTGCCTGGGCCTTTCTGTAGGAGGAATGATAAGCAAAGAAATGCTTGCATCTATGGCACCAGATCCAATAGTTTTTGCCATGGCAAATCCGGATCCGGAAATTACTTATGAAGATGCTATGGCCACCCGTGATGATGTGATCTTTGCCACGGGGCGATCTGATTACCCTAACCAGATCAATAATGTTCTTGGATTTCCATTTATCTTCAGGGGAGCCCTTGATGTAAGTGCAAGTAAAATAAATGAGGAAATGAAACTGGCTGCAGTGAAAGCACTGGCTGACCTGGCCAAGGAGCCGGTACCTGATTATGTCAATAAAGCTTATAATGTAAAGAACCTGGTATTTGGCAGAGAATATATTATTCCAAAACCTATGGATAAAAGGCTTATTGTGAGAGTGTCATCTGCTGTTGCAAAAGCAGCTATGGATACTGGGGTCGCAAGGAGGTCGATCAGCGATTGGGATGCTTATGCGGAGGAGTTGAATAAAAGGCTTGGTTATGATACGGGGATACTGAAAACAATACGTCTTAAGGCAAAACAGGATCCAAAGAGACTGGTTTTCTCAGAAGCTGAGGATCTTAATATTCTAAAAGCGGCTCAAAGTATTATTTATGAAGGTATTGCTACTCCTATCTTGTTGGGTCGTAAAGAAAAGATCAGGAGAATGATAAAGGAAAACGGACTTGAACTGAATGGAGCGGTGATTATTGACCCTTCAAGCAAAGATGAGGATCGCAGAAGGAAAGAATATGCCCGTATATTTTATGAAAGCCGGCAACGGAAAGGTGTTGGCTTGAGTTCATCGAGAGAAAAAATGAAACACAGGAATTACTTTGGTGTAATGATGGTTGAACAGGGAGAAGCAGATGCTTTTATTGCAGGCATGACAAGAAAATATTCCGAATCTATACGTCCCTCTCTTGCAATAGTAGGTGCTCACAAGGAAGATTATGTTATAGGCATGTATATGGTGCTTACAAAAAGGGGACCGGTATTTTTTGCAGATACTACTATGAATATAAATCCTGATGCAAAAACACTGGTAGATACCACACTGCTTACAGCAAAGCAAATAAAGAGATTTGGCATAGATCCTAAAATAGCAATGATATCTTTCTCCAACTTTGGTTCTTACCGTCATGATAGTCCAAAAACTGTTAGCAAGGCAGTGGAAATACTGCACAAAGAACATCCCGAAATCAAAGTTGATGGTGAAATGCAGGCTAATTTTGCCCTTAACAAAGAGCTTAGAGATAAGGTGTTTCCTTTTTCCACCCTCAAAGGAATGGATGTGAATGCCCTAATATTTCCCGACCTGAACTCAGGCAATATTGCATATAAGATAATGCAGCAAATAGGTGGTGCCGAGGTTATCGGGCCTATATTGATAGGGATGAACAGGCCAATTCATATTATTCAGAGAGAAAGTTCTGTTCGCGAGATAATTGATATGGCTGCAATTGCAGTAATCGATGCTCAGCACTGGGATGCCGAGGATAAGGATTAAACTCCCTTACAGCTTTTTTTAAGGCCCGGTTCTTTATTATCTTTAATTAATCTTTACATTAGTACTCTTAATAAACAACAGTACTTATGTATGAATTTTTAAGGGGCAGGGTTCAGCAGTTAACTCCAACTTCAGTAGTATTGGATACCGATCATATTGGCTATTATGTAAATATATCTCTGTATACCTATTCAAAACTTAAAGAGCCGGAGGAAGCGAAACTTTTTATTCACCAGGTTGTGAGGGAAGATGCCCTTCTCTTATATGGGTTTTCAGATAAGCATGAACGCGATATATTCAGGTTGCTGATAACAGTCTCAGGTATTGGAGCCAATACTGCAAGGATGATACTTTCAGCACTGAATCCGGAGGAGACAAAGAATGCAATACAAACCGATAACGTCCATATTCTTAAAGGAATAAAGGGGATAGGGGCAAAAACTGCCCAGAGACTTATTGTTGATCTGAGGGATAAGATAGGGAAAACCACGGGTTCAGGAGAATTAGTTGATTTTTCAAGCAATAGAATCACGGAAGAATCGTTATCTGCTTTAGCTACCCTGGGTTTTTCAAAAGTAGCCGCTAACAAGGTTTTGGATAAGTTGATTTCGGAGAACCCTAAATATACGGTTGAAGAACTTATCAGGGAAGCTCTTAAGAGACTATAAAATATTTTAGCCCTGCATATTGACCAGGATAACAAAATATATTTTGGTAGCTATTGCTTTTCTAACTATCAGGATGTCTGCGGCTCTTGGCCTGGCACCCGGGGAAAGTGATTTGTATTTCCCTCTTAGAGAAATACAAGAGCAGGATACTACTAAAAAAGAATCTCCCGACCTGAGATATCCTTTCAATGATGCATCAGGCAATCCTTATGCCCAGTCACAGAAATCGGGTCTTTATCTTAAGTTGCCCCAGAATATCAGTCGCGATATTGTATATAATCCTGAAACGAATGAATATACTATTTATGAAAAGCTGGGTGAGATGAATTACCGGACACCGGTAACTATGTCATTCGAAGAATTCAAAGAATGGGAATTCGAGCAGAAGATGAGATCATACTGGAGACAGAGGGCTTCAGGTAGTACAGGCGATTATATGTCATCGCTTATCCCGAAGATGAGGATTGGGGGAGAAGGTTTTGACAAGGTTTTTGGAAGCAATGTGATTAATATAGTCCCACAGGGATCAGCCGAATTAATATTTGGGGTTAATATTTCGAGAATTGATAACCCGGCACTTTCCGAGCGTCTGAGGAAGGTTCCTACATTCGATTTCAAGGAAAAGATACAGATGAATGTTAGCGGGACGATAGGTGATAAGGTTAAGCTTGGAGTGAACTATAATACCGAAGCTACCTTTGACTTTGAGAATCAGACAAAGCTTGAATATGCAGGGAAGGAGGACGAGATAATAAAAAAGATAGAGGCGGGGAATATAAATTTTCCACTTTCGGGAACTCTTATAACGGGCAGCCAGAGTCTTTTCGGACTTAAAACCGATCTGCAGTTTGGTAAGCTTACAGTGTCAACTGTTTTTTCGCAGCAGAAGGGTGAAACATCGGTAATTGATGTAAAAGGAGGAGCACAGATTGAGGAGTTTGAGGTCTCTGCAGTTGATTATGAGGGCAACAGGCACTTTTTTCTTTCACATTATTTCAGGGATAATTACGACAAGGCATTAAAGAACCTTCCTATTATTAATACAGGAATTAATATTGAAAGGATTGAGGTCTGGGTAACCAATAAGATGAGTAATTTTGAGCAATCCAGGAATATTGTTGCTTTTATGGATCTTGCAGAAACTACTGAAAACATTTATAATAATGTTCCCGAGTTTCAGCAAACTTCTCCAGGCAGTTTTCCCAATAACGACATTAACGGACAGTACCAGTCCCTAATTACCACATACTCTGGCATACGCAATATAAATAATATAACAAGTACACTTATGCCTCTTGCACCTGACTTTGATATAGGTCAGGATTACGAAAAGGTGGAGAATGCCAGGAAGCTTACAGAAAGGGAATATACACTAAACAGGCATCTTGGTTATATATCTCTTAATACTGCTCTTAATGCCGACGAAGTACTGGCTGTTGCATATGAATATACTGTTAATGGACAGGTGTATACAGTTGGTGAATTGTCAACAGATGGGATTGCTGCTCCCAATACGCTGATAATGAAATTAATAAAGGGAACGAGTCTGTCTCCCAAACTTCCTACATGGGACCTGATGATGAAAAATGTTTATTCCATAGGAGCTTACCAGGTGGAAAGAAATAATTTCCAGTTTCATGTGCTTTACAGGGATGATAAGACAGGAAATGCATTGAACTATATTACTGAGGGAAATATAGCTAACCAGATATTACTTCAGGTTATGAACCTGGATAATCTTGACTCACAGCTGGAACAGAACAGCGATGGTATGTTTGACTTTATTGAAGGAGTGACGGTAAATCCATCTAATGGCCGGATCTTTTTCCCGGTACTGGAGCCTTTTGGCAGTTATCTCAGAAGTAAAATAGGAGATGATGACATTGCCGATATCTATGTATTCGAGGAGTTATATGACTCAACAAAGATTAAGGCAAAGCAGATATCAGAAAGGAATAAGT
Source organism: Bacteroidales bacterium (assembly GCA_029932855.1). Taxonomy (GTDB): domain Bacteria; phylum Bacteroidota; class Bacteroidia; order Bacteroidales; family VadinHA17; genus JAYEGO01. The sequence continues at coordinate 15,135 of JAOZPG010000008.1, forward strand.
TCCTCCTGGGAGGAAGTTTTTCATCTTCCGGGAGTTCGGATATTTCCCTTAATGCCCTTAATGTGCCCCAGGGGTCGGTAAAAGTTACTGCAGGCGGGATACAGCTTACAGAGAATGTGGATTATACGGTAGATTATAACCTTGGACGGGTAAGGATCATAAACCCGGGATTGCTGGAATCACAAACTCCTATCAGGGTTTCTCTGGAGAGTAACCAGTTATTTGCTATTCAGACCAAAACTTTACTGGGAACACATCTGGATTATAAGATAAGTGATAATTTTAATATTGGGGCTACGGTTATGAACCTCACCGAGAGGCCCCTTACTCAAAAAATAAATGTAGGCGATGAGCCTATGTCAAATACTATATGGGGATTAAATACTTCTTATGAAGCATCATCCCAGCTGTTGACAAATATGGTTGACTGGCTGCCCCTGATTCAAACTAAAGCTCCTTCAAGTATTCGGTTCTCGGGTGAATTTGCCCAGCTTGTTCCAGGTCATTCAAAAGCTGTAGGTAAAGCAGGTACTTCCTATATTGACGATTTTGAAGGCAGCGAGACATCTATTGATATGAAGTCATTCAATGCATGGGTTCTTTCAAGCATTCCGGCGGGACAGCCTGATCTTTTTAAGGAATCTGAGACTCATAATGACCTTAGCTCCGGTTATAACAGGGCCAGGCTGGCATGGTATGTTATCGATCCTCTTTTTCTCAGAAATGATGCCTCAACGCCCGATCATTTGAAGAATGATCCTGAACAGCAATCCAGTCATTTCGTTAGGGAAGTGTATGAAAAAGAGATATGGCCGAATAAGGAGAGTCCAAGCGGAATACCAACCAATATTGCAGTACTTAATCTTGCTTATTACCCCGAAGAGAAAGGACCCTATAACTATGATCTTTCAGCCGGGCAGTACTCAGCCGGGATAAGCCAGGAGGGTAAACTTAAAGATCCTGAAACCAGGTGGGCAGGAATAATGAGGGAGGTACAAACAAATGATTTTGAAGCAGCAAATATTCAATATATTAAGTTCTGGCTGATGGATCCTTTTGCAGAAGATCCAACTTTATCGGGAGGAGAACTGTATTTTAACCTTGGAAATATTTCAGAGGATATACTTGATGATTCCAGGAAGAGTTTTGAAAATGGGCTTCCCACTTCCGGGGAGGTAAGAGACGTGGATAGCACTTCATGGGGCAGGATACCTGTAAAGCAGTCGCTGGTAAATGCCTTTGATAATGATATTCAGGCAAGGATATACCAGGATGTGGGGCTGGATGGACTGGGAGATGCTGATGAGGCTAGTTTTTTTAGTTCATATATGGATTCATTAAGCACAATACTTAATCCTGATGTGCTGGAAGAGATAAGGAAAGATCCTTCAAGCGACAATTTTCATTATTACAGGGGTTCGGATTATGACAGAGAAAGACTTGGAATTCTTGATCGTTATAAAGCATATAACGGGCTTGAAGGCAACTCTCCTACAGCCGAACAATCTAAAGAAATAGAGCCTTACCCCATAACCGGATCAACCCTCCCGGATGTTGAAGATATTAACCGTGACAATACTTTGAGTGAGTCGGAATCGTATTTCCAATACAGAGTAAACCTGAGACCTCAGAATATGAATATAGGTACCAATTATATTACCGATGTTGTTACCTCAACTGTTAGCCTGGCCAATGGAGAACATTCTACTGTGAACTGGTATCAGTTCAAGATACCCCTTTCCGATTACCAGAAGCAGGTTGGAAGCATACAGGATTTCAGATCGATACGTTTTTTAAGGATGTTTTTGAGAAATTTCAGAAACCCGGCAGTACTACGTTTTGCGGAACTCGAACTGGTGAGAGGAGAATGGAGAAAGTATGATTTTTCACTAATGGCTGGAGGGGAAATGATTACTACTCCGCAGCCAGGAGGAGGTTTTTTTGAGATATCTGCTGTGAATATTGAAGAGAATGCCAGTAAAGAACCGGTAAATTATGTTTTACCTCCCGGTTTTACGCGTGAAACAGACCCTAACAATCCGCAAATGCAGCAGTTGAATGAGCAGGCTATGGTATTGTTTGTGAGAGATCTTGAAGATGGAGATGCAAGGGCTGCTTTCAAGAATCTTAGCATGGACTTTAGAAAATATAAAAAGCTTAAGATGGCTGTGCATGCTGAAGCTCTTCCCGAAGAATCATTAATGGACGATGACCTGTCGGTTTTTGTGCGCCTGGGGACAGATTACAGGGATAACTATTATGAATATGAAATTCCGCTAAAACTTACTCCTCCGGGCCGGTATAATGATGATTCGGATTCAGACAGGGAGATAGTGTGGCCTGAAGAAAATGACATTGTTATTGATCTTGAAAAACTGATTAAACTAAAACAGTTGAGGAATGCTGCAATGAGAAGAGCCAGTTCGGGAATAAAACCGGGAGATAAGTATTTTATCAGTCGCGATGAGAAAAAGATAAGCATAAGAGGGAATCCCAGCTTAAGTGACGTGAGAACCATTATGCTGGGTGTGAGAAACCCAAAGCAGGATCCTAATGAGATGACAGATGACGGAGCATCCCATTCGGGGGAAATTTGGGTTAATGAATTAAGACTTACAGATTTTGACAGGAAAAGCGGATGGGCGGCAAATGCCCGGCTGCAGGTACAACTGGCAGATTTTGGCTCAATTGACCTGGCGGGGATGACTGTAAAACCCGGTTTTGGGAGTATAGAAAAGAAGGTTAGTGAGCGAAGCCTTGAAGAAATAATTGAATATGATGTTTCTTCTAACATGGAACTTGGAAAATTTTTTCCTGAAAAAGCAAAAATCAGGATACCAATGTATATTGGATACTCTGAAAGCCTTATAAATCCTGAATATAATCCACTGGAGCCGGATGTTCCTTTGGCATCTGCCCTTAAGAATGCAGAGTCAAAAGCAGAGAGAGATTCAATAAAACGATATTCACAGGATTTTACAAAAAGAAAGAGCTTTAATTTTACAAATGTTAATATAGGTATCCGGGGAAAAAGGCCAAGGTTTTACGATCCGGCAAACCTTTCATTCAATTATTCTTATAATGAGATAGAATCATCCAATGTAAATACCAATATTAATCTTGAAAAAAATTATCGTGGGGGCATGTCGTATATATACAATACAAGGCCCAAGAACATTGCTCCTTTTCAGAAGGTTAAGGCGCTCAGAGCCAATACCTTCAGGCTTATAAAAGACATTAATTTTTATCCTTACCCAAACTATGTTTCTGTTCGAACAGATATCAACAGGCACTATCACGAGGTTAAGACAAGAAATATTAGCAAACCTTTACTTAAAATAGATCCCACGTTCAGGAAAGATTTTTTTTGGAACAGGTATTATGATGTTAAATGGGATTTTACAAAAGCTCTTAAATTTGATATGACTGCCGGAAATATTGCCAGAATTGATGAGCCGGGCGGAGGTGTTGACAGGGACAGGTATGCTAATGAATATGATGCATGGAGGGATTCGGTAATGGTAAGTCTGCGGAATTTTGGCCGTACAAGTCATTATTATCATAAGCTGAATGCAACTTATACAGTACCTATTAATAAATTGCCTTTATTGAGGTGGGTTACTTTAACTGCCAGGTATAGTGCGGGTTATGACTGGCTTATTGGCCCCCAGTTTCCAGATTCGATGAATATAAACCTGGGAAATACAATACAAAACTCCAATACTGCCCAGTTGAATGGCCAGCTTAACATGGTAAGTCTTTATAACAGTATAGGCTTTCTGAGAAATATAAACCAGAAGGCCCAGGGTGGAAGACTGGGACAGCAGGATGAAAAGAGGTACAGGGAGGTGGTTTATACCAGAGAACGGCTTAAACTCACAGCGGGGGAGCCTAGGGTCATTTACCATAAGCTGATGACGGAAGATATTACTGCAGTGAGGGTTTTTGATAAAAACAAGCAGGAGGTAAAGGGGAAGTTTACAATTGATAACGAAAGAAGGATAAGCTATACTGCCGAGGAAGATCAGATTAATGTTACAATGGTAGTTGAGGGAAGGAAAGAGAAGAAGAAGAATCCATTTATAATGCTTGAAGAGGTTTCTACGAGGCTGCTTATGGGAGTGAGGAATATTTCTGTTTCATATTCACAGAACCAGGGTACCATGATGCCGGGTTATACTCCGGGAACCAGTATCATGGGCCTTAGCCAGATGAACGGATTGCAGGCTCCGGGATGGCCTTTTATTTTAGGATATCAGGATAAGGATTTTCCGGAGATGGCAATAAGAAATAACTGGATAAGCAGCGATACTATCCTGAATGTTGCCTTTATGATGACCCATAATGATAATTTTAATCTCAGGAGTACAATAGAGCCTTTAAGGGGGTTTCGGATAGACCTGACGGCTAACAGGCGCTTTGCCAGTAATTATAGTGCATATTTTATAGCCGATGCAAACGGTAATTTTCCGGACAGTACACGTAATTCTATATATTCCGGAAACTTTAGCATGTCGTATATAACACTTCCCACTGCTTTTGAAAAGATTAGTTCCCGGAATAATTATGAGTCTGCAAACTTCAATGTTTTTATAAAATATACTGAGATCATTTCTAAAAGGCTGGCAGATCAAAGGATGGCCAGGGATCCTTCATATAATCCGGATATTGATCATGAAACAGGACTCCCCATAGTTGGACCTTATAAAAATGGTTACGACATAACATCTCAGGAGGTGCTGGTTCCTGCATTTCTTGCAGCTTATGCACGCAGGGATCCAAATAATATTGGGCTCAGCACCTTCCCGTCAGTATTAAGTATTTTGCCAAACTGGAGGATTACTTTCGACGGACTTAACCGTTCTGAGTTCATAAAAAGGTTTTTCCGTTCGGTTACCATATCCCATGTTTACAGGTCAACCTACGATATTGGGGCATACCGTACAAATCTTAATTTCCTTGAGGATGCAGATATACGGGATCTTGATTTCAATTTTCTTCCTGAGTTCAGTATTGCCACGGTATCACTAAATGAACAATTCAGCCCTCTGATAAATATTGATATGGTATGGAAGAATGGTATAAGCACCAGGATGGAGATCAAGAAATCGCGAAACCTGGCACTTAGCCTGGCCAATAACCAGCTTACCCAGGTTACTAATGATGAAATAGTTATTGGTACCGGTTACAGGTTCGACCAGGTGCAGATAACCCTGCGTACAGGAGGCCAGCAAAAGGATCTTAAAAGCGATCTTAATTTAAGGGCTGATTTTTCTATACGTGATAATAAAACTATAATGAGAAAGATAGTGGAGCAAACAAATGAACCTACTGCAGGCCAGATGGTTTATACCATGAAGTTTACTGCCGATTATGTACTGAGTGACAGGTTTAACCTGAGGTTCTTTTTCGACAGGATAGTCAATACACCATTTGTTGCACGTACCTTTCCGACTTATAATACAAAATTCGGTTTCAGCCTGAGGTTTACATTAATATAGTCCGGGGGAAATGCCATAGGAAAGAAATATCCCAGCCTGGAAGTACAAATATTTAATGGCTACATATTTTTGTGCTAAAAAAGATATAAATCATTTTGGCAAATAACATTTCTTTATACATTTACAGGGCTAAATAAAGTACAGAATTTTAAAAACTTGTTATCATGAATATACCTGAAGATATAAAGTACACAAAGAATCATGAGTGGATTAAAATTGATGGTGAAAAGGCTGTGGTAGGTATTACCGAATATGCCCAGGGAGAACTGGGAGATGTTGTTTTTGTGGAGGTTGAAACAGAGGGAGAAGAGCTGGAGAAGGGAGAGGCTTTTGGAACCATAGAAGCTGTAAAAACCGTATCAGACTTGTTTATGCCTGCCTCAGGAACTGTACTGGAATTTAATGCAAAACTCGAAGATGAGCCCGAACTTATTAACAGTGATCCTTATGGTGATGGATGGCTGATAAAAATAAAAATCAAGAATAATGATTCTGACAATTTGCTGGATCCTGACCAGTATAAATCAATGATTGAATCATAAGCTTAGCATGTAAGCTGATAATTTTCTGACCTCCTAATAACATCTTGAGGACTTACAAGCCTGTGTTCATTATACTCACAAAGCCATAAGCCCTTGTCCCGGACTAATACAGGTAACTCTATATTTATAGTAATCGTATGCTGGTAATTAATATATTTATTATGTAAATTAAATGCAAATTATAAATCAGGATTTATATATACATATAAGAATAAATACTTTAAGCTTATATTTTTATTAAGATTTTTTTCTACAAATATGTAATTCCTGGTTCATGTTATAAACATATATTATTTAACGAGGTTTTTTTTATTAAGATTATTTATAAGAATAGTATATATTTGTTTCAGAATTTATACTATGGGATTACTATAAACTATAGGTGTATTTCATCCTTATCGTTAATTGTTAAAAGGTGTATATTATTTGATAGCAAGACTTACTTCAGTATCGCTTCCCTCTATTTGCTTATTGATAATATCAGTATATTTACAATAAAAAAATCATATTATTAATTTAAAACTTTGATTATGAAGAAACTTCTACTCTTTTTTATTATTTTTTCCTTTTTTTCATATCTTTCCATTGCACAATTTAGCTTTAATTCTGTCTGGGTCCTGGCGGGGGAAAATGCTCCGGCATGGTTTACCGATGGCAGTGAGGTTGAAATAGGGGATCCCTCTTTTGCAGCCAGTGAGAGAGGAATTGTGTATAGTACATATTCCGGGCATGTGTATGTTTCAAGCAGACATGCTGAAGACACTGACGGTGATGAAGTGATTGATACCCCTGAACCACATGTCTATGTTCTTGACCCAACAACAGGAGAAGCTCCTGCTTTTGGTGTTTCACAATTGTTAACCCAGGGCATTACTTCTGCTGATGCGAATTATGGCGGGGGATATCCTTTAAATAATATTGCTACTACTCCTGATGGAAGTATATTTGCCTGTAACATGACTCTTGCCTCCGGACCTCCTATTGTTATTAACGATTACGAACTGATAAAAGCATTTCGTGTATATCGGTGGGATTGGGAGCAGGGTGTTCCGGCTATGATTATCGATTACGATGAAGGAGGATACAGATTAGGTGATAAATTCACCGTAACCGGAGATTGGGCCACCGAAGCATATATATATGCGGTTCCCGGGGAAAGTACTAAAATACTTCGATGGAAAGTTACAGCCGGAGTGGTTGATGATGCACCTACTATTATTACAATGCAGGATATTGCAAGTGCAGGAACTTCAGCAACAGTAGCACCTGTCCCTGGGAAAAGTGATTGGATATATGTAAGTGGAAAAGGCTTTATGCCAACACTTTTTAATACTGATGGTGCAAATTTAACACAGGTTGCTATTACAATGGATAATATCCCCTCCTCGCTGATTGCAGGCCGGATAATTGAATTTGGCGGAAAGCAATATATGGGTATGTTTAGCGGAGACCAGAGTGCTTTTGTATTTGAAATTTCCAAGCATGGCGAAAATGTAACAGATGTGGATATCATTGGCTTTACCCCAACTTTCGGAACAAAATATGATAATGCCTGGGGTGAAGGAGCTGTTGAATTTGGTGTCATAGATGATTCCCTGCGAATTTTTATATGTGCTCCGACAAATGGGATTGCCAGTTATGAAATCAGAGGATTGGATATTTTGGCTTCCGTTGAACGTGAAATTACAGATGAATATAGTGTATCGGTCTATCCTAACCCGGCAACAGATTTTGCCAGGGTCAGATTTACTTTACCGCAGGATGCTAATGGTCCTGTTTCAGTTAAACTTTTTGACCTGTCAGGAAAATTTATTGCAATCATAGCAGATAAAGCAGTCCCGGGGGAACAGGAAATCTCAATAAACACATCTCACTTGCCTTCAGGTACCTATATCTACCAGCTTGTTTATGGTAATAAGGTAAATAAGGGGAAGCTGATTATTAAATAGTTATTCTTATACATTTAAAATTTAATTAGTATGAAAAGAAAATCTACTCTTTTATTATTATTTACCATCCTTTTCTTTGCAGGAAATTTGATGGTAAAAGCACAACCTACGGAGGTCTGGAACATTACCCCGACCTGGAATGCCGGCAAAGCCTGCAGGGGGATTGCCTATAATTTTGGCACTAACCATATTTATGTAGCAGGTAATACCGGTGCAAATGATGCAGCAAATAATTTTGTTAAGATACTTGATGCAGCTACCGGTGCAGAGATAGGAACACTTAGCCTTGACCCTCTTGCTATTTCTTCTAACGGGTATGGTATTAAGGATGTTGAGCTTAGCAGTGACGGAGGCATATTTGCTGTTATCCCAACTACCAATACCTTTAACCCTCCCAAATTATATTATTGGGCAGATGAGAATACCGATCCTGTAATACTGTGGAGCGGCGAAGGCAATGATGATGATTACGGACCAGGATTCAGTGTTTATGGAGATTATAGTGAAGAGGCATTGATTATTGTTCCATTCTATGACGCAGCAAAAGTATTTTACTGGGAAGTTGTTGATGGAGTGTTAGGTGATGTATCTACTCTTGACTTAACAGGTATTACTGGTGGAACAGGATTACATGTCCAGGCACTGGGAACAAAGATTGCAGATGGTTTCTGGTACAGTAATTCAGTAACTCCCCCAACAAAGATCGATGGATCAGGAGCTATTGTTGGCTCAATTGATGCTGCACTATTCAGCGGTGCTACCGGAGACGTTAAGCAGTTTACAGCAGGAAGCAACACATACCTTTCCGTATCCGATGGAGGAGCTGTTGTACTTATAGATATTACAGCTGCAAATGCTGATTTCTCTAATATCACTGCAACAGAAGTTATTGCAACAATTGCCGGAACAGCTCCTTCTGCAGCCGGCTGGCCATCTGAGAATGGTGACGGACAGGAGCAGGCTGTACTGGGGAATCCTGATGGCGGATATGCAATTTATAGTATTTCTTCGGATGCCTATGTTAAAGCCCTTGCAATCGAAGGAGCTCCTACTGTCTCCGGTTTATATATAGACGGAACTCCCCTTGTTGGGGATGTTTTAACGGCAATGTATACCTATGTTGATATAAATGGAGATGTTGAGGGAACTTCAGGTGTTAAATGGTATATAGCCGATGATGCCCAGGGAACCAATATTGCAGAAATTACTGCCAGTGCAGGCAGTTTTACTTACACCATTGCTGCTGGTGACGCTGGAAAATATTTAAGTTTTACTATTCAGGCTGTTGCTGCCACAGGAACTGTTTCTGATATTCTTAACCTGGCAACTTCTTCAGCATTCGGACCTGTACTTACTGAGATGGATCCTCCTGTTGCTTCCAGTCTTGCTATTTCGGGAACGGCAGAATATGATCAGACTTTAACGGGATCATACACATATAGTGATCCCAATGGTGATTCTGAAGGAGCTTCAGTATTAAAGTGGTACAAGTCAGATGATGCGACAGGAACAAATGCAGTTGAGGTAGGTACCGGAACGGAATATACTGTAGGGATAACTGACCTGGGTAAGTACATCATTTTTGAAGTTACCCCTGTTGCTACAAGTGGATTCCTTCTTGAAGGTAACACTGTATCTGTAGCCACAGCAGATGCTGTTCCCACTCCTCCGTCACCACAGGCCCTGGAAATTTCTATTACAGGTCATGAATTTGTGACTTATAAACTTACTGGCTCATACACTTATTATGATATTTATGGTGATGATGAAGAAGGAACCATTTTCCAGTGGTACAGTGCAGATGATGCAGCCGGAACAAATAAAGTACGTGTTGATTCCGGTAATATGGAATATACCCCCGTTACGGCTGATGCAGGTAAATATATCCTGTTTGGTGTTACAGCAAAATCTACAGTCAATACCGGACCGGAAAATTATGGTGCTACTGCCGGAGCAATTGGTGCTGAGCCTGCTGCTGTAGCTCCTGTTGCTTCCAATGTTGTTGCCAATGGTGTACCAGAGCTTGGAGTAGTACTGAGTGGTAGTTATGATTATGCAGATGATTATGACCTTGAGGGAACTTCTACATTTAAGTGGTACATTGC
>JAOZPG010000008.1:25331-99605 GCA_029932855.1 Bacteroidales bacterium
TCGGTAACCGGCGATGTGTCAGGAGATGCTATCATTCTTGCTGCACAGGGTGGAGCAGGAAGCACACATATACTTCGCTGGGTTGTAACCGGTGGTGTTGCGGCACCTGCAGAACTACTTACACTGGCAGATATTACTTCTATGGAGAATTCTCCTAATGTTGTCCCATTCAGTGTCAGTACCGATGCAAATATGCTTATTTCTGGTAAGGGATTTGCTCCCACAATTATTGATAAGGATCTTAACACTGTTGCAGGCATTCCAAGAATTGATGATTACGGTGGACTTGGTGTTCAGGCGAATTCGCCAAATGTCTTTTACCATAAAGGACGTACCCTGGCTGCCTTCTTCCAGGCACAGAGAGTACCCTCCGTGGGTGTAAGGATAGTAGTAGCCGATATCACCGAAGAACCATTCCAGGTTGTTGATTCATCGGAGTATGTATCAAGCTATACAGGATGGGACCATTATCTTGGTGAAGTACAGGTAACTACCGATAATGATTATTATTATGCTTATGTTCTGGCACCAAGGCATGCTATTGCAGCATACAAAGGAGAACTAAATGCCCCTGAGTTTGTATCGGGTATCACAAATCATACAGGTGATACTGTGATGGTTGATTTTACCATGGCAATGAAAGCTATTGAAACAACAGATGCTGCACCCTGGACACTTACTTCAGGTGGTAGTGTATTAACGGTTGATTCTATCTTTAACATGGGAAGTGCATTATACTTCACCGGTCTTTCAACTGCTGTTGCCGAGGGTGATGCTGTTACAATAGCTTATGATGGGACTGGAAGCATTGCTGCATTTACCGGAATGCCTCTTGCTGCATTTGGCCCGTCAGATATTGAGAATATTGTAGGTGCAGAAGTACCTGTTGCTAGCGATGTTGCTATTACAGGCGATCCTTATCCAACATCTGTATTGACAGGAGCTTATACTTTCACTGATCCTGACGGAGACCTTGAAGGGACCAGCATATATCAATGGTATGAAGCAACAGATGATGCAGGTGCTAACGAGTTAAAGCTGCTTGGTGAAACTGGTGTAACTTATACTGTTGATGCCAGCATGACTGGTAAATACCTTGCCTTTGAAGTAACTCCGGTTTCTGCTACAGGCGGAGCTGATTACCTTGAAGGAGTGCCGGTTAAGTCAGTTTATATCCTGGTTAATCCTACCGGTATTGATGATGATATGTTTGCCGGACTTGTTGTTTATCCTAACCCGGTTGTTAATACACTAACTATCGATAACTGTAATGATGTTCAAACAATAAGTATCATGAATGTTACAGGTAAGGTAATACAAACTATGGATACCAATTTCGAAAGCAGGCTAAGTATAAAGATGGGAGCTTATGAAAATGGTATTTACTTCCTGAAACTTAATGCAGAGGATGGCTCAACAAGGGTTATCAGAATAGTAAAGGTTGATTAAGTTTCATTTTGGGTATTAAACCTGAGGGCGGGTAGTCTCTGCCCGCCCTCTTTTTTATATTTGTTTAACTTCTTTTTGTAATCTTTTTATTGTGAAAAAAATATTATACTTCGTTGTTTTTACTTTACTTGCTGTTCCGTCTTATACACAAAGTTTAAAAGTCCGAAAACAAAAAAAACTTGCTCTGAGTCATGAAGCATGGTTTCCTTCATTCGGTAGTAATAGCCGGGAAGTACTGTTAACAGGCAAAAATTATAAAGGACTTAGCCTGTATAATACCCGTACGAGGAAAGAAATTAAAATATCAGATGAACCGGGTGCCGGCTACAATGTTGTTGTTAAAAGCAATGATGAGATCGTTTACAGAATCACAAGAGGGAGCAGAGGCAAGAGGGCAACTGAATATAAAACATACAGCAAAACTACTAATAGTAATGTTGTTACAAAAAGCAGCTTTGTACAAGATTTGCAGATCAAAGTAAATGGTAAGCAATTAGAACTAATTAAACCAGGTGAGGATATTAAAATATTAAAGCCTTTTGATGACAGGTACTATGTATGGGTAAGCCTGTCACCGGATAATAAAAAAATTCTGTTTACCACAGTGGGAAAAGGAACCTACGTTTCCGACCTTGAAGGGAATGTCATTGCTGAGCTTGGTTACCTTAATGCACCTTCATGGATCAATAATCAATGGGTGCTTGGAATGGATGATAAAGATGACGGACATAATATCATTTCTTCAAAAATACTTGCCCTTCATATTCCATCCGGGAAAAAGCAAATAATATCAGGAGGGAAGAATGAAATTGCAATGTATCCCAGGTCTTCTTTAAAAGGAGACAGAATAGTGTTTCATAACCAAAAAGGAGAGATTATTATAGTTAAGATAAGGATAAGGTAAAATGGAAAATAATTTATTTAGGCTCAAATATTTAGTGATAATAGCATTACTTGGGTTTACCGTAGTACTGGGGGCACAGACCCCCGACTTTAGCGGGTTAAAAGTATGTATAGATCCGGGGCATGGTGGACACGAAGCAGATGACAGGGGCCCTTTTGACGGTTTCTGGGAATCTGAGAGTAACCTGACAAAAGGACTATGGCTGCGTGATCTTTTAGAAGCAAGGGGTGCGACGGTTTTTATAACACGAACAGGCAACGATGGTATTCTGGATGATCCTTCCCTCTCACAGAGAAAAGCCATGGCCAACAACAATAATGTTCACCTTTTTATATCAATTCATTCAAATGCTGGTAACCAGTCCATTAGTTATCCAATGACTATTTTTAACGGCCATAGTGATAGTCCAACCATCCCTGATGCCAAGGTATGGGCACAAATTCTTTGGGAGCACCTGAAAAGCAATGAAGCTACACACTTTACATCTCAGGGATACATTATCGGCGACCTGACACTTAACCCTTCATGGAATTGTGGTTATGGAGTATTATGCGGTAATATAACACCCAGCATTATTTCAGAGGGCAGTATGCACGATTATAAACCCGAGCTGCACAGGTTGTTGAGCCTTGATTACAGGAGGGCAGAGGCATACCAGATGCTTTATGCCATGGAGGAGTATTTCGGATTACCGGGGCAGGAAGCCTATGGTAATATATCGGGTATTGTACGCGATTCACTCCTTGTTAAGGATAATATGCCTGTTTCAGCCGATATGTACAATGTAGTAAGCGGAACCCGTGTTGAATTGCAGGAAACAGGGGAGCTTTACTATATCGACTCAATTGAGATTGATCCTCTGGCTGAAGTGAAAAATACGGGTTTTTATATGTTCGATAGCCTGGTGCCAGGCACTTACCATCTTATTTTCTCAGCAGAAGATTATTATTCAGACACTGTTGAAGTTAGTGTAAATGCCAACAGTTTTACTTATCATAACAACTGGCAAAGGGCTGATAAATCAATGGCTCCAAAGATCATTTCCCATAGTCCTGCCGATGGAGAAACGGTTAAATGTAACGACCCTGTTGAATTTACTTTCAGCATGAACATGGATGCTGCTTCTTTCGATACAGCCTTTTCAATTACGCCTGAAATAGAAGGGACAATCAGTTGGGATGAGGACTTTCTTAATGCTAGTTTTCAGCCGGATATCCCTTATGATATCAACACAGAGTATACTGTTATAATAGATACCTCTGCTGCCCATCAGTGGGGAGTGTACCTGGATACAAGCCTGACTTTTAGTTTTACAACAGACAGCAGGAATCGTTACCTGCTTGAAAGCAGCTTCCCGGCAGAAGGTCAGAACGACATCAGCCCCTACCTGCAGTTCAGGCTTATTTTTGAAACAACAATAAGTAATAGCTCCCTGATAAATGCAGTAAGCATTATAAAGGAAGATGGAAGTGAAATATTTACAAAAGGAGCTAAAATAACAACTATTGATGGGAAAGGACATTATTATTTCGAGGCAGCCGGGGATCTTGAGTATAATACTAATTATACATTACAATTACTTGGTTCAATTAAAGATGTGGATAATATTCCACTTGTTGACACGGTAAAGATACCATTTACAACCGGAGAGGATCCCGGTATTTTGACGATACTGGATGAATTTGATAATATCAATAACTGGAACATAAATACCGGTGAGAGTACCGGCCTGGATGGCAGTTCATTCCTGTACCGGTGGACAAAAACCTATAGGTCGGGTTCTGCATCAACCTTACTAAGGTATAAGTTCAATACCGAAAATGCTATATGCATTGTTAATCCGGTAAATCCTATAAGCCTGGCTTCTGATCTTGAGGATATTGGGATATGGGTATGGGGAGAGATGAGTGATAATTATATAAGCATAGGTTTTGACAATGGCACTGAAGTAAGACTTGATACAATTGATTTTGCAGGCTGGAATTACATTAAAGCAGATATCCCGGATGGAGCGGCCGCAATTAGTTACTATAAAGTTGAAAGAATATCTGCTATTGGTGCAGATGGAGGAGATCTTTTGTTTGATGGTTTGAGTCAGCCTGGAGTAACTGCTATCCATGGTGTAAGTCAGGATATGAATATTAGGGTATTCCCAAATCCGGTAAATGGCTCAGAGTTGAAAATAAAAGGCCTGCCTGATGGAGAATCTTCCTATAAGATTTATAGCATAAGCGGTTACAAAATGCAGGAAGGGATAATAATGGATGGTTCTCCAGTCTTACATCTCAATAAAAATGTTAAAGCCCAATCTGTCTTTATCCTAAATATTACGAATAAGCAAAATAGTATTTCCCTAATATTAACTAATTGGCCTGATTAGCTAACAACTCCCAATAAAAAATCTTAGCATATGAATAAAATAATATTAACTCTCATTATGTTGTCTGTTACAGCAATGCTGTATGGGCAACAGAGGACGGTTACCGGGAAAGTAGTGGATGAGCAGGGTGAGGCATTAATGTATGCCACAGTGGTTGTTCAATCTAAAACCGGAGCTTCGCAAATTGGAATAACAACGGATCTGGACGGGAATTTTACATTGAATGTTCCTGAAGGATCAAACACCCTTCTCGCTTCATACATAGGATATGAAAGTAAAACAGTAGATATTACAGGTCTTGATGAAATTAAGATTGTATTGAGGATGTCCTCTGTGCAGCTGGAAGATGTGGTAGTTACTGCTCTTGGGATAAAAAAGGAGAAAAAAGCATTAGGATATTCTTTTTCCGATGTTAAGGGAGATGAGCTTACCACTAACCGGGATGTGAATTTTATCAATTCCATAAGCAATAAAGTTGCAGGGGTAAATATTACTCAAACTGCCGGTGGTGCCGGTACCTCATCAAGAATTATTATACGGGGTATAAAATCACTCTCCACAGAAAGTCAGCCGCTAATTGTGGTTGATGGTGTTCCGCTTGATAATTCTTCGGATGGCGCAAGCTGGCTGGGGGGTGTGGACTATGGGAACAGTTTGATGGGTATTTCTCCGGATGATATTGAGACTATGTCTATCCTGAAAGGGCCTAATGCTGCTGCCCTGTATGGTTCAAGAGCAGCTACGGGAGTGATTCTTATTACTACTAAAAGCGCATCGGAGAAAGACCGGTTGAAGGTAACGGTAAATACAAACCTAATGATCGACCGGGCTTACATTCTTGCTGATTATCAAAATAAATATGGTGCCGGTTTTGGAGGGCGTATTCAGTACCAGGCACTTACCGAAAAGCAGCAGGAAGAACATGGTCGTGATTCTGCATACTTTGCTTATGGTCCCGGTAGCTGGGGGCCCGAACTGGATGGAAGCAGGGAAGTATTGAACTGGAATAATAAATTTACTTACCTGGAACCACAGCCTGATAATGTAAAGGACTACTTTGAAACCGGGTATACCCTGACTAATTCTGTTGCCCTGGAGAATGGAAATGAAGACCTGAACTGGCGATTTTCTGCAGGATCACTTAATAACAGTGGACTGAAACCTAATAGTACATATGACAGGAAGAATGTTAATTTTAATATTAACGCAAAGCTGAATGATGTTTTCGGCTTTAGCTTTAAAGCTAATTATATACGTGAGGATGCTTTTAACAGAGTTGGGCAGGGAGACTCGCGAACAGGTGCAAGAACCTTTATATGGATGCCCAGGAGCATTAATATCAACACATTGAAAGATGATCGTATGGGAAGCAATGGCAACGAACAAAATTGGTACTTTTCTGATTCATGGCATACCAATCCATATTGGGAAGCCTATGAAAATTACAATAATGATCGCAAAGACCAGTTTATCGGTTTTGCGAAAGTTGATATAAACATTACCCCATGGCTGAGAGGATTTGTTAGAACCAGCATGGATACTTACTTATCGAAAAGATTTTTAAGAATTGCCAACAATGCCCTGAGAGCCAATGGGAAAGGTTCGTATACTGAACGATGGGTGAATTACAGGTCACTGAATCATGACTTTCTGCTGACAGCTGATAAATCATTCGGAGATGACTGGAGCATAAATGTAAATGCCGGGGGGAATTATTATAATTACTTTGTTGATTATCAATCTACAACTATTCCGGGTCTGGCAGTCCCCAATTATTTTTCACTTAATAATCCGAAATATCCTGCAGAAACCTCTGTGGGTTCCTCCAGGCGTGAAAAAGTTATTCAATCGGTTTATGGATCAGCCCAGTTGGTTTACAGATCATGGTTATATATGGAAATGACAGCACGTAATGACTGGTCTTCCAGCTTGCCGATAGACAATAATTCGTATTTTTATCCATCTGTCAATACAAGTTTTGTTTTTACAAAAGCCCTTGGAATAGATAAGAAGTATTTGAGTTTTGGTAAGATCAGGTTCTCTTATGCATATGTTGGGAATGATACCTCTCCTCATATGCTATCCTATGAATTTATCAATCAGAAATACGGGGACGTTCCTGCTGTATTTTTGAGTAACAGTGGATTTAATCCTGACCTGAAACCGGAAAGGACAGGTTCGTGGGAAATAGGGACTGACCTGCGGTTTTTTATGAACCGCCTGAACTTAGATATGACCTACTATAATGAAACAACTTTTGATCAAATTGTAACGGCAGAAATTTGTAAAGCTTCAGGCTTCAGTCATATCCTTACAAATGGCGGAGAAATCTCGAACAAAGGAATTGAGATACAGTTAAGTGGTATCCCTATTCAAAGGGATGATTTTAACTGGGATATTAGTCTGAACTTTGCTAAAAACAAAAATGAAGTAGTATCACTGCTTGGCGGACTATCGCAATTGACGATCACAAATACAAGTCAAATTGATATTGTTGCAATACCTGGTCGTCCATATGGAGAAATTATAGGAACCCGCTACAAGCGTTATTCCGGGAGTAAGGAAGATCCCAATAATGGTCGTGCCCTGATAAGTGAAGATGGATATTATATCCTTGAAGAGCGTGGTGTTATAGGAAATATTACCCCGGACTGGGCAGGTGGTATAAGCAATAATCTTCGTTACAAGAACCTTTCACTCGCTTTTTCTGTAGGTTTTCAGATAGGTGGTGATATATTCTCAAAAACCAATAAATACGGATCAGATAACGGGCAATTTGTTGAAACGCTTGAAGGACGTGAGTCGTGGTACAACGCTACTGAAGAAGAAAAACTGGCAGGCACAGTTGGTATGGTTGCAGATGGAGTGCTGGCAGATGGTAGTGAAAACACTCGTGGCATTGATCCCCAGTTTTACTGGCACCAGCATAAATGGGGAGGGATAGCCGAACTGGATATTTATGATGCATCTTATATAAAGTTAAGGGATGTGACTCTTAACTACAACCTGCCTTCACATTGGTTCGAAAATAATATCATCAGCCGTATGTCACTGTCACTTGTCGGTAAGAACCTGTGGTTAATATATAGTGGTGTACCAAATATTGATCCTGAGTCTTCTTTTACTTCAAATAACAATGGTCTCGGACAGGAGTATGCAGCAATGCCTCCTACCCGCTCCCTTGGATTTAACCTGAGAATTGAGTTCTAATAGAAATTATAATATTATGAAACGAAAATATATATTTATTATCCTCATGTCAGGTGTAATCCTGTTTTCTTGTACCAAGAAATTTGAGGAGATCAATACCAATCCAAACAATCCATCAACAAGTGATGAGAATTACATCTTCAACTATATTATTAAGGAAGGAGCCGGAGAATATGGTGGGTCCGGCCAGGGCCGGATATATTCAAATTATAACTATAGCTATGTTCAGCGCTGGATAATGCAAACAGCTGCAGTATGGGGGAATTCAACAATGCCTCCTTATACCTTGTTTGACCAGTACAGGATACAGAATCTATGGCAATATTTTTATTCAAGTCTGTTATTAAATTGCACTATCCTGGAAAAAGTAACAGCAGATAATCCTGATGATATTAATAAATACGAGGTGGCACGAATATGGAAAACCTATTGTTTCCACAGGGTTACTGATTTATGGGGCGATGTGCCTTATTCTGAAGCCTTTCAGTTGCTTGATGACTATAACTCAGGGAGTATTACACCTAAATACGACACACAGGAAGAGATATATACAGATATGTTGGATGTACTTAAGGATGCTGCTTCATCAATTGACATATCCAAAGGCTTCTATGCCAATGACATGATCTTTGACGGTGACCTTGACCTGTGGATTAAGTTTGCAAATTCTTTACGATTAAGACTTGCTGTAAGAAGTGGTAACCAGGCAGTTGTTGGGGAGATACTTGCCGAAGGGAACCTTATTTCAGATAATAGTGAAAGTGCACGATTTACTTACATTGAGGCTCAGGACTGGTGGAATCCTTATTATGAGCTGAATATCAGTTCGAAAAACCCAAGTAACCCTGAGCTTACCGGAACAACTGTTCCAAAGATCAGTGACCTGATGAAACTGCAATTAGAACTGTCAGATGATCCCAGGCTGGCTATTTATGCACAACCGGTTGAGACCGCTCCTGATACTTACAGGGGTGTTCCCAACCTGATGGATGCATATAAAAAGGAAAACCAGGCACTGGGAATGGGTGTTTCCAGTACTTCTTATATTGGCCGGTATTTTTCAGAAAATCCTGATTATTCAAACCAGATTTTGAGTTACGCCGAAGTTTGCTTCCTGAGGGCTGAAGCTGCACAAAGGACATGGACAGTAGAAGATGCCCAAACATGGTACGAGGAAGGTGTACGCAGTGCTATGGAATATTATGAGATACCTGATACCAGTATTACCAATTTCCTTACAAACGGAGGAGCGTTTGATAACAGCCTGGAACAAATAATTACCCAGAAATGGATTGCTCTCTTTCTGAATGGGTGGGAAGCTTATGCTGAATACAGGAGGACGGGTTTTCCGCAGTTGAAGAAATACGATATTACTTTAAATGGTATAATAATTGTTAATATTGATACAGTAGATGTACCCAGGAATTATATTCCCGGAAGATTACCTTACCCGGATGATGAAGAGGATTTAAATGAAGCTAACTACCTGAAAGCAGTTGATAATCAGGGTGGAGATTATTATAAGCAACAGCTATGGTGGTCAAAGTTATTTGGTATAGTTGACTATGATAAGGAATATTAATTTGTTTGATATTATGATACACATCTTTGAGCATAAGTTTAAGCTGTCTTTGCTATTAATATTATTTGTATTTGGTTTTACCAGCATCAAGGCCCAGGAAGAACCTAAGCGTGAGCTCAGGAGCACCTGGATAGCTACAGTTGGAAACATTGACTGGCCTAAATATGCGGACAGGAACAATGCTGCTGCACAGCAGGCAGACCTTATAAATATGCTGGATCTTTATAAGGAAAGCAACCTGAATGCTGTATTTCTCCAGGTTAGAACGGAGTGTGATGCATTATACCAGTCAGCCTATGAACCATGGTCGAGATATCTTACATGGGCACAGGGAACCGATCCGGGTTATGATCCCTTACAATTTGCTCTTGAAGAGGCTCATAAAAGAGGGATAGAGATGCATGTCTGGCTAAATCCTTATCGGATTAATGCATCTACCAGTGATGGAGGCAGTTATTACCATTCTACACATATATATAAGGAGCATCCCGAATGGGCTATGGTGTATGCTTCGGGAAAGAAAATTCTGAATCCCGGGCGACCGGAAGTGATGTCTTATATTGGGGAAGTTGTCAGGGATATTGTTTCTAATTATTCAATTGACGGAGTTCATTTTGACGATTACTTCTATTCTTATGATGGGACTCCATCATCACTTGATGCTACGGAATATGCAGCTTACGGATCAGGAATGACTCTCGGAGACTGGAGAAGGGACAATGTTAACCGGATGATTGATACCGTGTGGGCTGTAATCCAGGAGACAAACCCGGATGTAAGATTTGGGGTAAGTCCTTTTGGTATTTATAAAGATGGTGTCCCCCAGGGTATTCATGGCTTAAACGCCTACAGTACAATATATTGTGATCCTCTTGCCTGGCTTAGGGCAGGAAGTGTAGATTATATTACACCCCAGTTATACTGGCCCACAGGCGGAGGACAGGATTTTGAAACACTGGTAAACTGGTGGGCAGATTCCTGTTATCACTATAACCGGCATCTTTATCCCGGTCAGGCAACATACAGGCTTTCTGTTAATCCCGGCTTAAAAGGAAGCATAGGAGAAGACAGCTTATTACATGAATCAAAATACTATTTTGATTATCCTCCAACAACAGATAACCTATCAAATCTTGAGTCAGCCAGCCTTAAAGGAACAGGTGATCCGGTTGCAGCATGGACACTGGGACAAATTGGTTTGCAGATAGATTTAATTCGTTCTAATAAGGATAAAAATGGTTTGGGGAGTGTGTTTTTTAGTGCAAAAGATTTTGTTCGTGTACAAGACCTTGCGGATTATCTTACAGAAAAGAAATATACACATTCGGCGATTATTCCTGAAATGACATGGAAAACGGGTTCAACGCCAACTGCACCTCAAAATTTAAGAGTTGAGATTATTGATAATAAATATACTCTGGTTTGGGATTATACCTTGAATTTAAATGATAGATTTGCTGTTTATTCAACCAGTGACGACCTGACTCCCAATGAGATAATAAATGATCCCGGCAAGCTTCAGGGCATTAGCTTTGAACCCTTAATTTCACTTTCTGATCTTGTAATTTCAGAGAACTCTTACATTGTTGTAACAACAGTTTCAGCTATTGGCAAAGAAAGTATACCAAGTTTAAGATATCAGCTGGATAGCAGTATTCCTTTTGTTGACCTGATATTACCTGAGGATGGAGATACAATTGCATATGTCGATAGTCTTCTCTGGACATCAGACTTTAGCGATCCGATATACCAGGTACAGCTGGCTGCAAACAGCACATTCAGTACTATTGTATATACTTCCGGCTGGATAACTGATACTATCTTTAACATAGAAAGTTTAAACCTTAATGGTGAAACAAATTATTATTGGCGTGTAAGGGCAAAAGATGGAGCTGAAGGTCCGTATTCAGGAGCAAGATCCTTTTTTACCGGTTTCCCGGCAGTTCCCGGATTAATTTCCCCGGCAAATCTTTCTCAGAA
Organism: Bacteroidales bacterium; assembly: GCA_029932855.1. Taxonomy (GTDB): domain Bacteria; phylum Bacteroidota; class Bacteroidia; order Bacteroidales; family VadinHA17; genus JAYEGO01. Next base: position 36,837 of record JAOZPG010000008.1, read on the forward strand.
TATTTCAACCAGTCCAAAGATTAAATGGAATGCTACAGTGTCAACGGAAAATATCAGGGTGCTCATCTCAGAATCCAACTCATTTATCCCTCTCGTTGCGGAAGAAGTTTTTTCGGCAGAGGGAGGAGAAGGAATCCTTTCTACAGAATTAAGTAAAAATACCTGGTATTATTTGAAAATCAATGGAGAAAATGCTTATGGAGCCAGTGAGTTTACAGCCTCATATGTTTTTAAGACAACTGCAGGTGAAATTCCTGATGTGTCATTAATATCACCTGAAAACAATGCTACAGTAGCATCTTTTGATATGCTTGACTGGGAAACATCAACTACAACAGGAACCATTAGTTATTATCTTGAAGTAGCCATTGATAATAACTTTTCTTCCATAATGTATAATTCAGGCTGGATAAGCCAGGATGAGTTAATGGTATCAGAAACTAATCTGGAGGGTGGCCGGACTTATTACTGGAGGGTGAAAGCGAGAAGTGAATTTGGAGAGAGTGAATTTAGTAATTCCCGGGCTTTTATTGCGGCTTACCCTTCAAGGCCTTCAATTACTCAGCCTGTACATCTTTCTGATGGTAATAATACAAGGACAGTGATTGCCTGGATTGCAGATGCAGAAACCGATACGGTTTATATTGAGATTTCAAAAACAGGTAATTATTCTGTTATTGCTCATAGTGAGAAATTTGAAGAGGATCCGGGGACAGGGCAATTATCATCTCCACTGGATCCTGAAACCTGGTATTTTATACATTTAAGGGCAGAGAATGAATATGGAGCAGGGGTGTTCAGTTCCAGTAAGTATTTCAAAACAGGTCTGGCATCAGCTGTGTATGACGGTAATAAACCGGATGCTGAATCAGTTGTGATATTCCCTAATGCTTTAAGTTCAGGTGAGTTTGTTGTAAGGTTGAAATTAGAGAGTTCAAGAGATATTGAAATCCGTATTTATGATGTTACAGGCAGAAATATTCTTAATATGGAGAACATATCTGCTGAAGCCGGACAGAGTGATATTAGAATTAACAGTGAATTACTTAACGGGCCCGGTTTGTACTACCTGAAGCTTAGATCAGGTGGAAAATTTGTTGTAAAATCGATTGTTATATATTAGAATAATTGAGTCCTGACTGCAGGATTTATATGATTATAAGCATATCCGGAATAGCAGGTGACAACTATGTCTCTTCGGGTTTGAATATCTAGCACAGCTTGTGCTATGAATCGAATTAAACCTCCAGTCCGGTGGTTTCAAAACAGGTTAATTATAGAGGAGAGTTCTATGGAAATGGAATATTGAAATGCGAAGTTAATTTAAGCCAGAGAGGTAAAATCTTGTCAGACTCATTCAGCTTTAAATGTATTCTTTGCTTTTTAAAGAGTTCTCTTGAATTCTGTTTCCACGTAGGCCTCAATGATATCGCTAACCTTTATGTCATTGTAGTTCTCAACATTTAGTCCGCACTCAAGTCCGCTTACAACTTCCTTTGCATCTTCTTTGAATCTCTTAAGTGACCCAAGTTCACCGGTATAAACAACAATACCATCGCGGATCACCCTTACCTTATTGTCGCGTTTGATCTTTCCGTCTTTAACCATACAACCGGCAACAGTTCCTACCTTCTCTATTTTAAATATTTCCATTACCTCTACAGTGGCAACTATCTCTTCCTTCACTTCAGGAGAGAGCATACCTTCCATTGCCGACCTGATCTCTTCAATGGCATCGTATATAATAGAATAGATACGTATGTCTATTTGCTCTTTTTCTGCCAGTTTCCGGGCTCCCATGGAAGGTCGTACCTGGAAGCCAAGAACTATGGCATCTGATGCCAGTGCCAGCATTATATCGGATTCGGATATTTGTCCTACCGCTTTATGTATTACATTAAGCTGAATCTCTTCAGTTGTAAGTTTAAGCAATGAATCGGCCAAAGCTTCAACAGAACCATCAACATCTCCTTTTATAACAACATTAAGCTCCTGGAAGTTGCCAATGGCAATTCTCCGTCCAAGCTCATCAAGCGTAATATGTTTCTTTGTACGAAGGCCCTGTTCACGCTGGAGCTGTTCTCTTTTGTTGGCGATATTTTTAGCTTCACGGTCGCTGTTCATTACATTAAATGCATCCCCGGCCTTTGGAGCGCCATCAAGTCCGAGCATAATTATCGGTGTTGATGGTCCTGCTTTTGTAATAATATTACCTCTTTCATTGAACATAGCCTTGGTATGCCCGAAATAACTTCCGGCAAGACCTATATCTCCGATATTAAGAGTTCCTTCACTTATCAGGAGTGTGGTAACAAAACCTTTTCCTTTATCCAGGGTGGATTCAAGAACAATGCCTTTAGCTTTTTTATCAGGATTGGCTTTTAATTCAAGTAATTCGGACTCAAGTAAAACTTTTTCAAGAAGTTCATCAATGTTAAGACCGCTTTTTGCAGATATTTCCTGTGACTGGTATTTGCCACCCCAATCTTCTACAAGGATATTCATGTTTGAAAGCTCTTCCTTAACTTTTTCGGGGTTAGATGTTGGTTTGTCAATTTTGTTTATAGCAAAGACTATAGGAACGCCGGCAGCCTGTGCATGGTTTATCGCTTCAACAGTTTGTGGCTTTACACCATCATCGGCGGCAACTACAATAATTACCACGTCGGTCACCTGGGCACCCCGTGCACGCATGGCTGTAAAAGCTTCGTGACCCGGAGTATCAAGGAAAGTGATCATGCGGGATTCGCTTAGTTCAACGCTGTATGCACCAATATGCTGCGTGATGCCTCCTGCCTCTCCGGCAACTACGTTGGCTTTCCTTATGTAGTCAAGTAGCTTGGTTTTCCCATGGTCCACATGACCCATAACAGTAACAATAGGAGGCCTGGGTTTCAGATCATCTTCAGTATCTTCAGTATCTGTATCTATAGCTTCAATAAGTTCAGCACTTATAAATTCTATTTTATAGCCAAATTCATCAGCTACTATGCTCATTGTTTCTGCATCAAGGCGCTGGTTTATTGATACCATAACTCCCAGATTCATGCATACAGAGATGATATCATTTACATGGGTATCCATCATGCTGGCCAGTTCGGCAACGGACACAAACTCTGTAACCTTAAGGGTGCTTTTTCTCTGTTCGGTCTGTTCAGTTTTCTCATGCTCTTTCTGGCTGATCGCATCACGTTTTTCCCTCCTGTATTTTGCTCCCTTAGATTTGCCTCGTGCATTTAACTGGCTCAGGGTTTCCTTGATTTTCTTTTGAACATCTTCTTCACTTACCTCCGGCCTGAAGGATCTTTTCTTTTTAGATCTCTTGTCATCTTTTGTTTTTGACTGAGCACCATTTCTGGTTGTTTGCTGAGTGGGACTTTGTATCCTTTTTCTTTTCTTCTTCCTTGCTTCAGTATCACTTGAAGAAGCAACAGGTTTCTTTTTAGGTGCTCTTTCCGGGAGTTTGATTTTTCCTACAACAGTAGGTCCGGTAAGTTTTTCAAATTTTGTCTTTATTACTTCTTCTTTCTTTTCTGCGGGAGCAATTTTCTTTTCTTCTTTTTCTATTTTATCGTCAGCTTTACCGGCTGATTCTGGTTTTTTAGTTTCTTCAACTATTTTTTCCTGTTTTTCGGCAGACTTCGTTTCAGGAGACTCAACAGTCTTTTCTGACTCTTTTGTACTTTTTGTTTTCTTCTTGGGTTTTTCAAGATCTATCTTACCGACAACTTTGATCTTATTTGTTTTAGACGATTCTTTCTCAGTTTCTTTCTTAGTTTTTTTCTCCTCCGCTTTTTCTTCTTTCTTTATAGAAGGTTTTTTAACTGTTTCTTCATCTTTCTTAGCTGTGTCTTTTTCATCTCTACTGTCGGCAGGCAATTCTTTTTCAGTTGAAGTACCACTTACATCTTTAATAAAAACTTCTTCAGAGCTTTTTGTTTCAGTTTTAGTATTTACATTTTCAATGGAAATACTTTCATGTACTTCCTGGAGATTTTTTCTGCTTAGCTCTTCAGACTTTTTCTTAATGGAAAGATCTGAGCTGTATTCTTCTGCCAGGAGCTCAAATGTTTCAGCATCAATCTTAGTATTCGGACTGGAATCAATCTCGATTCCCTTTTTTGCAAGGAAATCCATTATAGTGGAAATCCCTACATTAAACATGCGGGCTGCTTTACTTAATCTTGTTGATTTATTCTCCATTCGTTTCCTCTATGAATTCTTTATAAAAATATCCAAATACTGCTAAATTAAATACATTGAATTGATTTATTCAAATTCTGCTTTTAAAATATTAATAACGTTTTGAATAGTCTCTTCTTCCAAATCTGTACGTTTAACCAGGTCTTTTACAGGAAGTTCAAGTACAGACTTTGCTGTATCACATCCAATTGATTTTAATTCGTTTAGAACCCAGTCTTCAATCTCATCAGTAAATTCTTCCAGTTTAACATCTTCATCGTCGTCTTCTTCTTCGGTATCACGGTAAACATCTATCTCGTACTCTGTGAGTTGACTTGCAAGACGTATATTAAGGCCCCCTTTCCCTATTGCCAGGGAAACTTCATCCGGTGACAGGAATACATCAGCCTTCATTTCTTCAGAGTTTAATTTAATAGAGGTGATTTTGGCGGGACTTAGAGATCGCTGTATAAACAACTGTATATTATTTGTAAAGTTGATTACGTCTATATTTTCATTCTTTAGCTCCCTTACAATCCCATGTATCCTCGATCCCTTCATTCCCACACAGGCTCCAACCGGGTCAACTCTTTCATCATAAGATTCAACGGCAACTTTAGCTCTCTCGCCGGGAATCCTAACAATTTTCTTTATTGTTATCAGACCATCAAAGATCTCCGGAACCTCAAGTTCAAATAAACGCTCGAGAAAAACCGGGGATGTACGTGATAAGATGATGACCGGTGTATTATTTCTCATTTCAACCTGAACAACAACAGCCCTTATCATATCGCCTTTATGGAAATAGTCGGATGGTATCTGTTCCTGCTTTGGCAAAAGCAATTCATTTCCTTCATCATCGAGGATGAGGATTTCACGTTTCCAGACCTGGTAAACTTCACCCGTTATTATTTCTCCTATCCTGTCTTTATATTTATTATATACATTGTTTTTTTCCAGGTCCAGAATGCGAGATGTAAGGTTTTGTCTTACAGACAGAACTGCTCTGCGGCCAAAATCTATCAGTTTTACTTCATCGCTAACCTCTTCACCAACTTCGTAGTCTTCATCTATTTTTTTTGCATCAGTCAGTGATATTTGCAAATTTGAATCTTCCAGCTCACTGTCTTTAACCACTTCACGATTTCTCCATATTTCGAAGTCACCCTTATCGATATTTATAATGATATCGAAATTTTCATCACTGCCGTATTTTTTCAGCAACATGCTTTTAAATACATCCTCCAGCACGCTCATCATTGTTGTTCTATCGATATTCTTCAGCTCTTTAAACTCTGAAAAAGTATCAGTCAGATTAACATTTTCCATTTTTCTTAAAATCCTGTTTAAGTGAACTATACTTTATAATATTTTCATGATCATCGTAAATGCAAATGAACCAAACTTGCGGGTTCACGATGGTAAAATATTATGTTGTCAAGTTGCACCTGTCTGTTTTATTAACTTATTTATTTCCCAATGAGATCAATATTTTAGTCGATTTAATATGATCCATTAATATCTTGTAGTCTGTTTGCGGGTCTTTTTCCTGATTTGGCTTTCTGCTTTTTTTTGTTTTTCCCTCAGCCTCTTTTCTTATAGTCAGGCTTTTATCATCATAAGCCAGGAGCACCCCTTTACGTTTTTCTCCGCTAATCTCAACTATTTCAATTTTATTACCTATGTTCTTTTTATACTGTTCCTGCACCTTAAGGGGCATATCAAGTCCGGGAGATGAAACTTCCAGCGAAAAATCCAGATCTTCAGAAAGTAATTTTTCTTCTACGAACCTGGATACTTTAACACATTCTCCAATAGAAACACCTTTTTCTTTGTCTATGTATATTTTTATATTATTATTTAAATTAATAAGAACATCCACAACAAAGAAGTCTTTCTCAAGTTTGTAGTCCTTTAGAATTGCAAGTATTTTTTCTTTAGTTATCATCAGTTCAGAATATTAAAATAGGGGACTCCCGTCCCCTAGCATCATCCATCCTTGCCGCAAAGATATAATATTATCATTGATTTAACAAAACTTTGTATGATTGTTGTTTAGCGGAGATTTCCGTATTACAGACTATTTTATGTTTGTTAACGAAAAAAATTGATTGGAAAGATCCCTTTTTCAGTGTAAAATTGAATAAGTAGTATGCAAATTGTTCATTAACAATACTTACCTTTATCCACATGGTGAAAGGCAAAATAAGCAAAATAGTTAATGATCCTGTATATGGTTTTATACATATTCCGTCTCCATTGATATTTCAGCTTATTGAGCATCCTTATTTTCAAAGATTGAGGCGTATAAGGCAATTAGGCCTTACTCACCTGGTATATCCCGGGGCACAGCATACCAGGTTTCAGCATTCACTTGGCACCATGCATCTGATGAGTTCGGCAATTTCCGTGTTGAGAGACAAAGACATTGAGATTACAGATGGTGAGGCAGAAGCGGTATCTATTGCAATTTTACTTCATGATATCGGGCACGGGCCATTTTCACATACCCTGGAGCATAGCCTGATGGAGAAAATTAGTCACGAGGAACTGTCACTGCTTTTTATGCAGTCTCTGAACAAAGAGTTCCCGGGGAAACTGGATCTTGCCATAGAAATATTTAAAAACCGTTATAAAAAGAAATTCCTCTATCAGCTTGTTTCAGGGCAGTTAGATATGGACAGGCTTGATTACCTGCGAAGAGACAGTTTCTTTACCGGTGTTACCGAGGGGACAATAGGTCTTGACAGGATAATTGAGATGTTGAATGTAAAAAATGACAAACTGGTGGTTGATGAAAAGGGGATATATTCAATAGAGAAATTCCTGATAGCCCGCAGGCTGATGTACTGGCAGGTATATCATCATAAGACAGTCCTTTCTGCCGAATTTCTTCTTATGAATATCCTGAAAAGGGCAAAAGAGCTGACTGGTAGAGGTGTGGATTTGTTTGCAAGTTCGGCTATGAATTATTTTCTTTCAAAGGAAATTAAGTACAGGGAGATATTTAATGAAAAATCTGGCCATGTACAGGAATTACTCTTAAAGAATTTTGCGGCTCTTGATGATAATGATATAATTATTTCAGCTAAAATGTGGGCTAATGGAAAGGATAAAGTGCTTTCACTTTTATGCAAAAGACTGCTTAACAGGGACTTGTTCAGGGCAAGGTTGCAAAGGGAAGAGTTTGATAACATCAGGCTAAGAAACCTGAAAGACAGGCTTGCAAACTTATATGATCTGCAGCCCGGTGAGACTTCATACTTTGTATTTACAGAAATGATAAGTAATTATGCATATGATCCGGATGATCATAACATAGAAATATTATATAAAAACGGAGACCTGAAGGAGATAAGTCAGGCCTCAGATATTTTAAATACTGCAGTCCTGTCAAAAAGGGTAAAAAAACATTGTTTATGCTATCCTAAAGAGTTAGAAAAATAATAAATAACTATCTCACGGGCAGCATAATGCTGAGAATTATGGCTTGCACAAGTTTTATTAATTTATTATTAAGTAATTATAAAAATCCAAACGCGTGAAATTTACTGCTAAAACTATTGCTGAATTTTTAAAAGGTGAGGTTCTTGGGAATCCTGAACTTGTTATTACTGATGTTTCCAGGATAGAAGAAGGCAAACCGGGTACTCTCAGTTTCCTGGCAAACCCTAAATATACCGAGTATATATATACTACGGGTGCATCTGTAGTGATTGTTAATAAAGACTTTAGACCCAAACACGAATTGCAGCTTACCCTTATTAAGGTTGATGATGCATACCAGGCTATTGCTTCCCTGCTTCAATTAAAGGAGTCAATGAAACCAAGAAAAACCGGGATTCACGAGAGATCGGTGATGGAAGAATCCTCATCTGCAGGGAAAGACTTATACCTGGGAGCCTTTGCTTATGTAGGTGAAGATTGTGTTATCGGAGATAATGTTAAGATATATCCGCATGCTTATATCGGAGATAATGTTAAAATCGGGGATAACAGTATAATTTTTGCCGGTGTTAAGATATATCATGAGTGTGTAATAGGAAATGATTGCATTCTGCATGCCGGTGTGGTAATCGGGGCTGATGGTTTTGGTTTTGCTCCCGATACCAAAAAAGATTATAAGAAAGTGCCACAGGTAGGAAATGTTATTCTCAAAGACAGGGTAGAGTTGGGGGCCAACACAACTATCGACAGGGCAATGATGGGTTCCACAATAATTGGGAAAGGTGTAAAGATAGACAATCTTGTTCAGGTGGCCCATAATGTTGCTATTGGCGAAAACACTGTAATAGCTGCCCTGACAGGGATAGCCGGATCTGCCAGGATTGGCAAGGAATGCATGATGGGGGGACAAGTAGGTATAGTGGGACATAGTAAAATAGCCGATAAGGTGATGATAGGTGCCCAGGCTGGAGTTTCTTCAGATGTAAAGAAGGAAGGAGAGATATTGCTGGGGTCTCCTACCATGCCAATAAGAGATTATAATAAGTCCTATGTTTATTTCAGGAAACTTCCATCACTGGCAATCAGGATAGGAGAGCTGGAAAAAAAAATAAGGGAGCTGGAAGGGAATGATAATTAGACTGATATTGCTATAATGCATGAATAAGTGATTTGTTGTTTTTTTGTATCTTGCGCAGATTAATAATATTGAACGAGAATTGTAGAAATGACTACACAGCAAAAGACAATAAAGTCTGAGATCAGTCTCACAGGAAAAGGTTTACATTCAGGTGTTGATGTACAGATTACTTTTAAGCCGGCTCCTGCGAATCATGGTTTTATTTTTGTAAGGACCGATTTGCCAAATGCTCCTGTAATAAGGGCACTGGCAGAAAATGTCGTTGACACCTCAAGGGGAACAAGCCTGGAGGAGAATGGGGTCAGGGTAGCAACCATTGAACATGTGCTGGCCGCATTTTCGGGAATGGGAATTGATAATGCCATTATTGAAATAAAGGGGCCTGAAGCTCCTATTATGGGAGGGAGCTCTCAAAAGTTTGTTGAAGCGATCAGGAAGGCAGGGATACAGGAATTAAAAGCTGCAAGGAACTTTTTTAAGATCAAGGAGAAGATAGTTTTTTCTGACGAAGAAAACCATGTTGACCTTATCATCTATCCGGATGATCATCTTAGCCTGAATGTTTTAATTGATTATAATTCAAATGTCCTGGGTAATCAGTATGCTATACTGGATCATATTGATGATTTTGAAAAAGAGATATCAATGAGCAGGACCTTCGTGTTCTTTCATGAGCTTGAATATCTTGCCAGCAAAGGCCTGATAAAAGGAGGTGATATAAATAATGCCATTATTATTATGGACAGGGTGGTGGCACAGGAGGAGGTTGACAGGGTAGCTGATCTTTTTGAGAAACCTCATATCAAGGTTAATTCAGAGGGGATATTAAATAATGTTGATCTGCATTTCCCAAATGAGCCTGCCCGGCATAAACTGCTTGACCTGCTTGGAGACCTGGCCCTTGTGGGACAACCCATACTTGGTAAGATAGTTGCTACGCGTCCGGGACATTATGCCAATACACGCCTGGCAAAAGAACTAAGGCAGGAAATTAAAAAGAAAGCCTCAAGGAAGGCAGCACCTGAATATGATCCTAATAAGCCGCCAGTATATAGTATTGAGGATCTTAAGAAGATGCTTCCACACAGGTATCCCTTTTTGATGGTGGATAAGATAATTCACATTGATGAGAACTGTGTTGTTGGTATTAAGAATTTGTCATTTAATGAATTATTTTTTCAGGGTCATTTTCCTACCGAGCATGTTATGCCCGGTGTATTACAGATTGAGGCCCTGGCTCAGGTAGGTGGGATCCTGGTATTGAGTGCAGTTGATGAACCCGAGAAATATTCAACCTATTTTATAAAGATTGATAAGGTAAAATTCAAACATAAGGTAGTGCCTGGTGATACACTTATCCTGAAGATGGAACAAATTGCCCTTATGAGAAGAGGTATTATTACTATGTACGGACAGGGCTTTGTTGGTGATAAACTGGTAGTAGAAGGAGAACTTATGGCCCAGGTAGTTAAGAATAAAGAATAAACATATGATACATAAGTTAGCATATGTGCATCCTGATGCCAGGATTGGTAAAGATGTAACTATTGAGCCATTCGTTACTATTGCTGCCGATGTGGAGATCGGAGACGGAACATGGATAGGTCCCAATACGACTATTATGGATGGGGCAAGGATAGGAAAGAATTGTAAGCTGTTTCCCGGGGCCGTGATTTCGGCAATACCCCAGGATAAGAAGTTTCAGGGAGAAATAACAACTGCCGAGATAGGTGATAATACCACTATCAGGGAATGTGTAACGGTAAACAGGGGAACCATTGCTGCAGGAAAAACGATTATAGGTAATAATAACCTCTTAATGGCCTATGTGCATGTGGCACACGACTGTATTATTGCTAATAACTGCATACTTGTTAATAATGTTGGTCTTGCCGGGGAAGTTGTTGTTGGCGACTGGGCAATAATAGCAGGGGCAACAGTCGTACACCAGTTTGTACATATTGGTAAACATTCCATAATAGGAGGAGGCTCTAAGGTAAGAATTGATGTTCCGCCATATATTACAGCCGACAGGGACCCATTGTCTTATGTTGGTATTAACTCAGTGGGCCTCAGGAGAAGGGCATTCACAAATGAAAAAATAAATGAGATACAGGATATATACAGAACTTTGTATTTAAAGAGCTTAAACAATAGCCAGGCACTTGAGGAAGTTGAAAAAAAATTTCCCGAGTCTGTTGAGCGTGATGAAATAATCAGTTTTTTTAAGGATTCTTCAAGAGGAGTAATAAGATCTTCTGTAAAGTGATGATACCGCAAAATCCTGATTAGGCTTCAAGCGTATCCATTTTTTTCATAATATCAAAAGCCAGCTTCAGGGCCTGGTAAGCATCATCTATAGTTACTACAGGAGTGCTGTTATTCACAATAGAGTTATAAAAGCTGTTTAGTTCATCAAGCAGTGCATTGCTGCTTTTTACTTCAGGCTTTTCAAAGTAAACCTGTTTTTTAGATTTCCCATTTCCCATATCCATAACCATGGCAAAGGGATCATCCGGCATCTTTTCAATATTTTTTATTCTGACTATTTCCGATTCTTTCTCAAGAAAATCTATGGTCAGGTATGCACTGGACTGGAACAGCCTTAATTTCCTCATTTGTTTAAGACTGATCCTGCTTGCTGTGAAGTTCACAACGCAGCCATTCTCAAATTCAACCCGGGCATTTGTTATATCAGGGGTGTCACTGATAATGGGAACTCCACTGGAAAGTATGAGCTTAACCCTGGATGAGACAAGCTTGAGAACTATGTCTATATCATGTATCATCAGGTCGAGAACAACGGGGACATCCTTGTTTCTGGGATGAAATTGGCCCAGGCGGTGCAGCTCAATGAATTTTGGATCTTTAACTTGTCCGGCAATACTCAGGTAAGCAGGATTGAATCTTTCAATATGTCCTACCTGTATCTTTACATTATTTTCCCCGGCAAGTTTTTTTAATTCCAATGCTTCTTCAGGACTTGATGTTACAGGCTTTTCAATAAATACATGCTTTCCGGCAAGAATTGCTTTCCTGGCAATATTGAAATGCTCCCTGGTGGGTACCACCACATCTATCATGTCAACTTCTTTAAGCAGGGCATCGTATGAAGGGAAGCCGGTAATGCCGAACTCCTGTTCTATTTTCTCAGAAACTTTATTATCTATATCATAAAATCCGATCAGTTTGAACTTACTGTCTTTATGACATTTTACATGATTCTTCCCGAAATGGCCAACACCCAGAATGCCAACTTTTAACATATTAATAAGTTTTTCGGTGTTTTAATAAAGAGTAACTATTGTCAAAGCTAATGTAAAAACTGTAAGAATAATTAAATTCACTTTTGTTTTTAGTCCTGAAACCTGTTCCCAGTATATCGTAATAAGCATCAAACATTGCTCCAAGTGAGATGCCTTCTGCAATTTTGTGGTGTAGGTTCAGCCTGGCCAGGAATAATTGTCTTTCGGGAAATACCATGGAATAATCCAGATCAGAAACAGAAGTGAATAAGGTCTCTCCAAATGGGGCCATAAATTCGTTAGCCCACCAGTAGGCTATACAAATATCTGCCCATTTGCCATATGCATATAATGAGGGATATATTCCTTTCCCTGCCTGAAATGGCAGGAGCTTATTTTTTGAAATATCCCTGTATGAAAAAAATAATATCCTGCCCCCGTATTCTTCAATAAAATTGTTTGCCTTTTTGCTAAAACCCAGGCCGGTTGCAAAATTCATAAGGGATTGGTCGGGTCCCAATGTGTCTGTCTGGCTTCCTGTATGCCTGGCAAGCAGTTGTACAGGGATATATAGCTCAGACTGCCTGCCGGGAGCGCTAAGCCTTAGCCTGCCGGTCCAGCCAATGCTAAATTGTTCTTTTTCCGAAAGTTCATACCGGCCTATGTAATGCATCCAGTTTAAATACAGGTCAGATTTTATTCTTTCAGATTTATAAAGCAGTTGGAGTCCTGTTTCGGGAGGGTCTTCCATAAAGTTCTCAAACTTGTAAATGGGTTCAAACAGTTCGTGATTATGACCAGAGTAGATCGTACCCATTACCAGGCTGAGATTTTTTCCTGCAAAATATTGAAACCTGAACAGGGGGGATAGACGACTCAGTTTCTGCAGGCCATAATTCATCAGCATGTGGACACCGGCTTCAATTTTTACGTTATCCACGGGGTAAAAAAGCAGGGTGGTGTTGAGAGATGAAGCTGCAAAAGTATATCCACTTGTAATATTGCTGAAGTATTCATTGTTCTTCATCAGGTTATGGTTATACAGCCTGATATATAAATTTCCACAGGCCGAGCTGTCGGCCGTGGTATTTTCCTGAAAAGCAGATTTTCTCACCTGCCCATGGCAAAGCAGGGGAAATGAAAAGACAAGGATGATTATGTATCTGATCAGCATAATCTTAAATAGTTTAGTTAAATTCGGATTCGTTGCCAGCCCGTCTTCTTGTATAATTAATACTCCGGATTAATTATACAAGACACTTTCCCTGCCCTGAGTTATATTTAAGTGCTTTATTAGACAAAAATAGAAGTTTTATAAAGCAAAGTACATAAAGTTAATAATGAAAAGCTTAGATGGGCTTTTTAATGTCCCGGGTCTTATAAAAGCAAGGATGAAAAAGCTCCAACAGTGGAAAAATAATGCTTATTAAAGACTAAACTTTATAATTATCATTTAAATTTGCTTAAAACCACAAGCTAATGAAGTATTACATAATTGCCGGTGAAGCTTCAGGAGACCTGCATGGGTCTAATCTGATAAAGGCCCTGAAAAAGGAAGATAGCAGTGCCTTGTTCAGGGTTTGGGGAGGGGATAAGATGGGCAGGGCAAGTGGTGAGCTGGTAATGCATTACAGGAATCATTCTTTTATGGGTTTGTTCCCGGTATTATGGAATTTGCAGACTATCAGGAAAAACTTCCGCATGGTTAAGAAAGATATTATCGACTATAAGCCGGATGCACTTATACTCATTGATTATTCCGGTTTTAACCTTAGGGTGGCAAAGATGCTGAAATCGGAAAGCTTAAAGATCTATTATTATATATCTCCACAGGTTTGGGCATGGAGGAAAAACAGGGTGAAACTTATTAAAAAGGTTATTGACAGGTTGTTTTCAATACTTCCTTTCGAAAAAGAGTTTTATAACAGATATGATTTTAATGTTGATTATGTTGGTCATCCGTTGCTTGATGCAATAGAGGATTACAGATCAGAAGATATTGTGGAAAAAGATGTTTTTATTTCAAAAAACAGACTTTCCGGGAAGCCTTTAATAGCACTTCTGCCGGGAAGCCGTTCCCAGGAGATAAATGCACAGCTGCCATGTATGGCAGAGATTAGCACAAAGTTCGGTGAGTATGAGTTTGTTATTGCTGCTGCACCTTCCATGAATGAGGAGATTTACAGTCCCTTCGTTGCAAAATACCCTGTAAAGCTTATTAAAGACCAGACATACGATCTCTTAAGATTTTCAAAGGCTGCAATTGTAACAAGCGGCACGGCTACACTCGAAACGGCCCTGTTTAAAGTTCCACAGGTAGTTTGTTATAAGGCAGGATCTTTGTCGTATTTTATAGTTAAGAATCTTGTGAATATCAGTTTTATATCAATTGTCAACCTGATTATGGGAGAGCAGGTAATAAAGGAGCTAATACAGAAAGACATGAACAAAAAGATGCTTGAGACAGAATTGAATCTTATCTTACATGACGATTCTTACCGTGACAGGATGACAGGGAACTATAATAAACTGGAAAGTATGCTTGGTGGCCCCGGGGCTTCAGCGCGTACAGCAAAAGGGATGTATACCGACCTGCTGGGTTTATAAATGGTTCCAGCCCTGGGCCTTGATCTCAATTCCTGTTCCATCGGGGCTAATCATAAGGCTGCCTTTTTCTTTTTTCACTATATGCCCGATAATACTTATATCATTAAGTTGTTTTATTTTATCATGCAGATTAAGCCCGACGGTGAACAGTAATTCATAATCTTCCCCTCCATTCAGGGCGGCAGTTAAAGGATCCATATTAAATTCATCAGCTGCTTCTGCCGATTCCTTAGCTACGGGGATCTTGTCTGAGTATATATGGCATCCACAATCTGAAGATTTACTTATGTGCAGCAGTTCAGAGGCAAGACCGTCGGAAATATCTATCATGGAAGTGGGCACAATATTATTATTATGTAATGCCTCAACAATATCTTTCCTTGCTTCGGGTTTCAGTTGTCGTCCTATTATATATTCATATCCGTCAAGCCGGGGAGATGTACCATCTTCTCCCTCAAAGAGTTTCCTTTCCCTTTCCAGTACCTGCAGACCAAGATAGGCAGCTCCCAGGTTTCCTGATACGCATATCAGGTCGTTCTCAAGAGCGGAGTTACGATAAACGGGCTCATCACTCAGGGCTTCTCCCAGAACGGTAATACTTATGGTTAATCCGGTAAGCGAGGTGGATGTATCTCCACCAACCAGGTCAACGCCATATGTTTTACAGGCAAGTTTTAATCCCTGGTAAAAAGTTTCAATATCCTCTAGTTTGAGTTTAGAGGATATTCCAATAGAAACAGTTATCTGTTTTGGCCTGCCATTCATGGCATAAATATCTGAGAAGTTTACAATTGCAGCCTTATAACCAAGGTGTTTCAGGGGAGTATAAACAAGGTTGAAATGTACACCTTCCAGCAAAAGATCTGTGCTTACCAGCACATCTTTATCCCTGTATCTTAAAACAGCCGCGTCGTCTCCTACACCATACCTGCTGCTGCTGTTTATATTTTCCAGGTCCCTGGTAAGTCTTTCAATCAGTCCGAATTCTCCTATTTCAGATAGCCTGGTTTTATCCTTTTTTGCTTGATTCATTTTTTATGGATTAGTTATTTTTCTACTTTAGCCGGCATAATTTACAAACTGAACTCATAAATAGTTCAGTCAGGAACTTTTGTTTGAAACGTGACTTACTAAAATATAAACTTATAGTCAGTAAGTCTTATAATGTAAGCTGATACATGGTCTTATCTTTAAAAAAAATGTATCTTTGTCCTTATTTAGATTAAATACCAATAAGCGTACTCTTTATTTTTATAACAATCTAAGTTAATATGCCGGTCTGAATTTGTTATTGAAGCAGAGTAAATTCTTATTTTTTTAAGTTGCCCGATGCAAAAATATGGAAAAAGAGCAAGATAAAATATTAAATGAAATAACCCAGGGTGATTATAAATATGGTTTCTATACGAATATTGAAATGGAGACCTTCCCAAAAGGGCTGAACGAGGATGTTGTGCGTATGATCTCGGCAAAAAAGAAAGAACCTGAATTTTTGCTGGAGTTTCGTCTGAAAGCATTCAGACACTGGAAAAAAATGAAAATGCCAGACTGGGCGCAACTTAATATCCCGGAGATAGATTACCAGAATATTATTTATTATGCTGCTCCAAAGAAAAAGCCTGAGCTGGAAAGTCTTGATGAGGTAGATCCTGAGCTAAGGGAGACTTTTGATAAGTTGGGGATAGCTCTTGATGAACAAAAAAGGCTTACCGGTGTTGCTGTGGATGCTGTGATAGACAGTGTATCGGTAAAAACCACTTTTAAAGAAACACTTGCCGAACTTGGGATAATATTCAGCTCTTTCAGTGAGGCTGTCAGGGAACATCCCGACCTGGTAAGAAAATACCTGGGATCTGTGGTTCCCTATTCCGATAATTTCTTTGCGGCCCTCAACTCAGCAGTTTTCAGTGACGGTTCATTTTGTTATATTCCCAAAGGTGTTCGCTGCCCTATGGAACTCTCTACATATTTCAGGATAAATGCTGCAAATACCGGCCAGTTTGAAAGGACCCTTATTGTTGCAGATGAAAGTTCATATGTAAGTTACCTGGAGGGTTGTACTGCTCCTCAAAGAGATGAGAATCAGTTGCATGCTGCCATAGTTGAGATCATTGCACATGAAAGTGCTGAGGTAAAATATTCCACAGTTCAAAACTGGTATCCTGGTGATAAAAACGGATTGGGTGGTATTTTTAATTTTGTTACCAAGAGGGGGATATGCAAGGGAGATAATTCAAAAATATCATGGACACAGGTTGAGACCGGATCGGCAATTACCTGGAAGTACCCGAGCTGCATACTTAAAGGGAATAATTCGTCTGCCGAGTTTTATTCGGTTGCTGTTACCAACAACCATCAACAGGCAGATACAGGCACAAAAATGATACATATAGGAAAAAATACCAGGAGCCTGATAGTATCGAAAGGAATATCTGCAGGAAATAGTCAGAACAGTTACAGGGGCCTGGTAAAAGTTTTAAAGAATGCTGATAATGCAAGGAACTTTTCCCAGTGTGACTCGTTGCTCCTGGGTGATAAATGCGGGGCACATACATTTCCATATATTGAGGCTAATAATTCCAGCTCTGTGGTTGAACATGAGGCTACAACCTCGAAAATTGGTGAAGATCAGATATTTTATTGTAACCAAAGAGGTATATCTACAGAAGATGCAATAGGCCTGATAGTTAATGGTTATACTAAAGAGGTATTGAACAAGCTTCCCATGGAATTTGCTGTGGAAGCCCAAAAACTGTTACAGATAAGCCTTGAGGGAAGTGTAGGCTAAGCAGGAGGCAGGATATAATATACCGGAACAGCCGACATGTTTAATTTGGGAAGGCCCCCGGTACTGAAATTTATAAATTAAAGACTTAATAGTTAAAAGAGTTTATATGTTAATTATAAAAGACTTACATGCCGAGATTGATGGTAAGGAAATACTAAAAGGAATAAACCTCGAATTAAAGGCAGGGGAGGTTCATGCCATAATGGGTCCCAACGGATCGGGCAAATCCACTCTTGCTTCGGTAATATCGGGCAGGGATCTGGTTAAAGTTACAAAGGGGAAGGTGATTTATAAGGGGAACAATCTTCTTGATATGAGTCCCGAAGCAAGATCACACGCAGGGATATTCCTGGGTTTTCAGTACCCGATAGAAATTCCCGGGGTTAGTATAATAAATTTTATGAAAACAGCCCTGAATGAGCATCGTAAGGCCAGGGGA
Organism: Bacteroidales bacterium; assembly: GCA_029932855.1. GTDB lineage: Bacteria > Bacteroidota > Bacteroidia > Bacteroidales > VadinHA17 > JAYEGO01. Next base: position 54,683 of record JAOZPG010000008.1, read on the forward strand.
GAGGATGCTATCAGTCCCTCGGATTTTCTTAAGCTTATGAGGGAGAAAAAGGCTCTGGTGGAAATAGATTCATCTCTTGTTAACAGGTCGGTAAATGAAGGTTTTTCCGGTGGAGAGAAAAAACGTAATGAAATATTCCAGATGGCTATGCTTGAGCCTGAACTGGCAATTCTTGATGAAACTGATTCGGGGCTTGATATTGATGCACTGAGGACTGTGGCCAATGGTGTGAATAAGCTGAAAACCCCGAAAAATGCTACCATAGTTATTACCCATTACCAGAGGTTACTGGATTATATTATACCCGACAGGGTACATGTACTGTATAAGGGAAGGATTGTTAAGTCGAGTGGCAGGGAGCTGGCAATGGAACTTGAGGAAAAAGGTTACGACTGGATAAAGAAAGAATTGGCAAATGATTAAGTTAAACAGGAGGCAGAGACTGGAAAAATAATGACAGAGGTTCTTACATATAAAGATAATAAGCTGGATTTTGAGGATATGTTCCGTAAGTCGGAAAAAACCAATGGTCATGTTGCATCTTTTTTAAGATCTTTCAGGGAGGAGGCAGCCGGCTCTTTTATAAAGTCGGGACTGCCGGGGCAGAATACAACAAAATACAAGTATCTTGACCTGGACGGGCTGTTTTCCAGAGAGTATTATTACAGGTTCCAGCAGGAGATAGTACATTTCGACATCAATCATGTGTTTAAGTGCGATATCCCCAATATGAATACAAAAATGCAAATCCTTTTGAATGGATTTTATTACGGGGGACAGGACAGCCTGGTTGAGTTGCAGGGAGGAGTAAAATGTGGGAGCATGTTACAGGCAGCCCGCGAGATGCCGGATATATTTGAAAAGTATTATTCAAAAGCTGTGGGCAAGGCTAATGACGGCCTGGTTGATATGAATACTGCCTTGTGGCGTGATGGTTATTTCATATATGTTCCTAAGAATGGATCTCCCGGTGAGTCTCTTCAGGTAGTGAACCTGGTCTTATCAGAAAGAAATCTGTTCCTGCAGCCCCGGAATATGATAATCCTTGAGGAAGGAGCTGAGCTTAACCTGGTAGTTTGCGATCATGCCCTGTCAAGAAAGCTGTCATTGTCGAACTCTGTTAGTGAGATCTTTGTGGGAGCAAATGCAAAGTTCGATTACACTGTTCTTCAGAACGATCATAATTCCGCCTCACAGATAAATTACAATTTCATAGATCAGGGCAGGGACAGCCGGGTGGAGGGGAATATTATTTCTTTGCATGGGGGACTCATAAGGAACAACCATATTGTGAAGCTAAGTGGCCGGGGTGCAGAAAATTACCTGGGGGGACTCAATCTTACAGATGGGGATCAGTATATTGATAATTACGTTTTTGTTGATCATGCTGTGCCTGATTGTTACAGCGAGCAGTTCTTTAAAGGAGTGCTTGATGACAAGGCCAGGGGAGTATTCAACGGAAGGATACTTGTGCAGCAGGATGCCCAGAAGACACAGGCATACCAGAAAAACAACAATATATTACTTACCGATCATGCCCGTATGAATAGCAATCCACAGCTTGAGATATATGCAGACGATGTTAAATGTACACATGGAGCTACCGTGGGCCAGATCGATGAGGAAGCAATGTTTTATCTCAGGTCGAGAGGTATCCCTGAGAATGAGGCAAGGATGATGATGATGTACGGTTTTGCCGAGGAGATAATAAAAAAGATTAAGATAGATTCTTTAAGAGAAAGAATAGAAGATTTTATTGCCAGGCGCCTGAGGGGTGAAATGACAAGATGCGAGAATTGTTCATTACTTGACAGATAGGCAGAAAATAAATAATATGCTTGATGTAAAAAAGATAAGAAATGATTTTCCGGCTCTTCACCAGGAGGTTCATGGCAGGGATCTTGTTTATTTTGATAATGCGGCCACAAGCATGAAGCCGGCTGAAGTTATTGATACATTAAGAGAAGTTTACTCAAAGAGAAACTCCAATGTTCACAGGGGGATACATTATCTCAGCATGAGAATGACAGAAGAGTATGAAGCTGCCAGACGCAGGGTGATGCGTTTTATCAATGCAAGCTCGGAAAGAGAAATAATATTTACCGGGGGCACTACGGCATCGATAAATACCATTGCTTATAGCTTTGGAGAAGAGTTTATTAAAAGTGGGGATGAGATAATTGTTTCAGCTATGGAGCATCATTCAAACCTGGTGCCATGGCAGCTTATTGCCAGGCGCAAGGGAGCAAAGCTCAGGGTGATTCCCATGAATGACCGGGGGGAGTTGCTGATACAATCGCTTGATGAGCTTATTAGCGACAAAACCAGGATAATTGCTGTTAACCATGTCTCCAATGCACTGGGAACTATCAATCCTGTTAAGGAAATAATTACAAAAGCTCATGACCGGGATATTCCTGTGTTGGTGGACGGGGCACAGGCAATACCTCACGGGAATGTTGATGTGCAGGAGCTTGATTGCGACTTTTATGCTTTTTCAGGACATAAGGTTTACGGGCCCAATGGGATTGGTGTTTTATATGGCAAGGAGGAATGGCTGGAGAAGTTGCCCCCATGGCAGGGAGGAGGTGATATGGTTAAGAGGGTTAGTTATGAAGAGACCAGTTATGCAGATCTCCCCCTTAAGTTTGAGGCAGGTACTGCCAATTACCCGGGGGCGATAGCTCTTGCAACAGCACTCGATTATATCAGCTCTTTGGGAATAGCTAATATTGCTGCATATGAGAAGGAATTACTGGATTATGCTAATCACAGGCTGGGAGAGATAGGGGGACTAAAAATTTATGGTGAAGCTGAAAACAAAATCAGCATTATTTCATTTCAGCTTGAGGGGATACATGAGTCTGATGCAGGAATGGTGTTGGATAAAATGGGGATAGCGCTAAGAACAGGAACACATTGTGCAGAACCTGTAATGACAGCTTTTGGGATTAAAGGGATCCTGAGGGCATCTATGGTTTTTTATAATAATATGGAAGAGATTGATCGCCTGGCAGATGCTTTGAAAAAGTTAAAGCAAATGTTTGGATGATATGTTTAAGGCCCGCGGGGGCTAGTAGTCCGGCCGCAATTGCAAGAATTTTTTTTTAAAAATATGACTATTAAGGAAGCACAGGAACAGATAATAGAAGAATTTGAGGTTTATGAGGACTGGATGGACAGGTATAATTACCTTATTGAGCTGAGTGGAGAGATGGAAGCTATGGATGAGAAATTTAAGACCAATGAATATTTGATTGAAGGATGCCAGTCAAGGCTATGGTTACATGCAGAAATGCAGGGAGAAAAGATCATTTTCACAGCCGACTCAGACGCGATAATTACCAGGGGAATAGTCGCTTTGCTTACAGGCCTGTTATCCGGCAGGACCCCGGAGGAAGTGAAGGATGCCGATCTGTTTTTTATAGACCGGATAGGTTTGAAAGAAAACCTTAGTCCCACCAGGGCAAACGGACTGCTTGCAATAATAAAACAAATGAAGCTATATGCCCTGGCATATTATGCAAAACAACAGTAAATCAAATGAGGATAAGAAACGAGCTCAGCGAAGCTAATTAAATAACTAAATTATTTTCTTGTGAATTTAGAAAAGAATATTGTTGAAGTTCTTAAGAGCATCTACGACCCCGAGATCCCTGTTAATATATATGAGCTGGGACTTATTTATGAGATCAATATAGATGATGATAACAGGGTTCAGATTATCATGACCCTTACAGCACCTAACTGTCCTATGGCCGACGAGTTGCTTGGGGAGGTACATCAGAAGATAAGTGCATTGGAAGAAGTAAAGGAAGTTGACCTGAAACTTACATTCGATCCTCCCTGGGACCAGAGCATGCTTTCAGAAGAGGCTGCTCTCTCTCTTGGTTTGTTATAAACATAGCTATGGCTGGCAAAACCGCATATGCAGAGAAAATAAAATCTTTTGCTTTACAGCTGGGCTTTGATGATTGCGGCATTTCAAAAGCCGCCATACTGGCCGATGATTCCCGGAGGCTGGAGCGTTGGCTGGAGCAGGATATGCATGCCGGGATGAAATATATGGAGAATCATTTCGTAAAAAGAACAGACCCCCGGGAGCTTGTTCCCGGGGCAAGGTCTGTGATTTCGGTATTACTTAATTATTATCCCGGGAAAGTTCAGGAAAGAGAGAATACCCCACGAGTCTCGAAATATGCATATGGAAAGGATTATCACCAGCTAATAAAGGAGAAACTGAAAAAGCTTCTTCAGCTTATGCAATCGGAGTTTGGAAATATCAGAGGAAGAGCATTTGTTGATTCGGCCCCTGTGCTTGACAGGGCATGGGCTGCCAGGTCGGGCCTGGGGTGGATAGGAAAAAACTCTATGCTTATTTCCAAAAAATATGGCTCTTTTGTTTTTATAGGGGAGCTTATTACTGACCTGAACATAGCCACCCGGAAAAATTTGCCTGAAGGAAATACAGGAGACAATATTGAATCTGTGGCCAAGGATTATTGCGGTAGCTGTACCAGGTGCATAGATGCCTGTCCCACCGGTGCTATCACCAGGCCATACCTGATTGACAGCAGGAAATGCATCTCCTATCTAAGCATAGAGGAGAAAGGAGATATCCCGGTTAGCTTTAAGGATAAACTGAATAATTGGATATTTGGATGCGATATCTGTCAGGATGTGTGTCCATGGAACAATAAGGCAGTAATACACAGTACGGAAGAATTTAGAACCGGGGCTGAGCTGCAGGATATGGATAAAGAAGACTGGCAGGGAATGAGCAGAGGAGAGTTTGATAAGCTATTTGCCGGTTCGGCACTGCAAAGAGCCGGTTATGATAAGATAAAGAGAAACCTGGACTTCCTTTATTCCTGAAGACTGATGGTCAGTCTTGCTTTTCATGTGTAAATGCCCTGGCTGATGCTCAAAAATCAGCTTTCAGAATCAATGAGCGTTACAACTATTTCCCTGTTGCTTCTTGGTCCGTCGAACTCACAAAGGAATATATTTTGCCAGGTAGATAAACCCATCTTTCCGTTCATTACCGGAATTGTCTCGGAAGGCCCAACCAGTCCGGCTTTCAGATGAGAATCCCCGTTCCCGTCCTGCTGATCGTGTTCCCATACGCCATGGGGGATAAGCTTTTTCAACAGGCTTATTACATCATTTTGCACCGACTGGTCCCAGTTTTCCTGAATCATTATTGCAGCTGTGGCTCCCCTTACATAAACATTTATAAGGCCCTCCTTTATTCTGCTGGCAGAAACTATACTTTTTACCTTATGAGTAATATCGGTGAGGCCGTTATAGTGGGGAGTGCTTATTTGTATTACTTCATGCATTTCTATACTTTTAGAATGATATTAAGTCTTTGAACAGAGAATAAATTACGGAATGATAAGTCCTTACCGCTATTTAAAGATATTATATCAGGCAGTAATTCTGAAAAAATTCCTATTATGTTTTTTTAAATATTTAATTTTCCGGATTTAATACCAGCTTTAAACATGAATAAATTCAGAACAGAGGTAGATATAGCGGGCTATGATCCCGGTATTTCGTACCGGTCGAAAGTCTTGTTTATGGGCTCCTGCTTTACCAATCATATTGGAGGGAAGATGGATGAGCTGAAATTTGATGTGGAAATAAATCCTTTTGGGATAACATATAACCCCATGTCTTTAAAGCAGGGTCTGGATATTTTGCTTGAGAGCTATGTTTTTACTGAAAAGGACCTGGGTTTTAACAATGGCCTGTGGTATAGTTTTTATCATCACTCTGAGTTTTCTAATGCCGATAAGGGATTATGTATTGAGAATATAAATAAGCGTATAAGGGAGGCCTCTGAATATCTGAAAGAGACAGACTTCCTCTTCCTGAGTTTTGGAACGGCCAGGGTTTATGAGCTGAAGGAAACAGGCAGGGTGGTATCCAACTGTCATAAACTGCCTGCAAGTCTTTTTAAGCATAACATGTTGGGTGCCGGGGAGATTGAGGAGCATTATGCAGTACTATTTGACAGTCTTTTTAAATATAATCCAAAATTGAAGATTATACTTACTCTTAGTCCCATCAGGCACTGGAAAGATGGGGCAGAGGGTAACCAGCTGAGCAAGGCAACACTTATGGTGGCAATACATAAGCTGGTTGACGGCTATAAGAGTCTTGAGTATTTTCCTTCATACGAAATAATGATGGATGACCTGAGGGATTACAGGTTCTATGCCGATGATATGATACATGTTTCGGATGTGGCTGTTGACTATATCTGGAGAAAATTCAGGAATGCTTTTCTTGACAAAGAGGCACAAAGCCTGATCCGGGCAATTGAAAGAATATTAAAGGCAGTAGGGCACAGGCCTTTTGAACCTGCTTCACAGGTCCATAAGGATTTTCTTGCGGGAGTGCTTAAGAAGATTGAAGATATTGAGAAGAAGCATCCCGTTATTGATCTGGCCAAAGAAAAACTGCAGGTGATAAGGCAGTTATAAGCGTCAATATCCAGGGCGGGAGTACTTATAAGCTCTAACAAAACTCCTGCCGGTCCACTTAATTTGCACCGGCCTTTTATTCCCCATCACGGCAATTCAATATCCATGTAAATTATTATACTTAATTTTGTCCAATTTTTTAATTGAAATGAAAGAAACTAACAAGTTAGACGGGAAAAGCTTTTTTTACCTTTTTTATTCCGGGGCAAGAAAGATACTGGAGCATCAGCAGGAGATAAACAGGCTTAATGTTTTTCCTGTTCCTGATGCAGATACAGGTACCAACCTGGCATCAACCATAAGGTCGATAATTGAATCTGTAAAGCCGGCCAGTTCATATAAAGAAACTACTGGCTTTATCGCTGAGGCAGCCCTTGTTGGTGCACGTGGAAATTCGGGAGTAATATTTGCACAGTTCCTAAACGGGCTTCACGAAGAAACATGCGATTGCATATCAATAAACCTTGAAGAATTTGCTGAAGCCCTGAGAAGATCGATAAGGCATCTGTATGAGGCAATTGCAGCGCCTGTTGAGGGAACCATGCTTACAGTTATAAGGGAATGGTCGGAATATATGTATAAGCATAAGAAGTCTGACTCTGATTTTACTACAGTATTTATTAAATCGCTTGAAGCAGCAAAGCAATCATTAAAAGATACACCTAAGAAATTAAAAGTGCTGGCAAAAGCCGGGGTAGTTGATGCAGGAGGCAAAGGTTTTGTATTGTTCCTGGAGGGGATAATAGAATTTCTGAAGACTAAGGATCTGAGACAACTTCTTTCATTTCATCAAAGCATAGAGATAGTTGAGGAAATACCTGAAATGAGTCACGAGACCTTTAACTACAGGTACTGTACAGAAGCCCTTATCAAGGGAGAAAGGCTTGAAAGAGAAAGGCTGGAGGAGATAATAAAACCCTATGGTGATTCAGTGGTAATTGCCGGAACAGAAAAAATAAGGCGCATTCATGTGCATACCGATCAGCCTGCACAGCTTATGGATGATCTCATGCAGCTTGGAGATCTTACTTTTCAGAAGGCGGATGATATGCAGAAGCAATATATTGCAGCACATGAAAGGAAGTGGAACGTAGCGCTTGTTACCGATTCGGGATGCGACCTGCCTGAAGAACTTCTGGAGAAATACCAGGTACATATGATCCCGGTCAGCCTGATAATAGGAAAGAACCAGTATCTTGATAAGCTTACTATTACGCCTGAACATTTTTACAATATTATTGAAAATAGCAAAGAGAAAACAAGCACATCACAGCCAGGCACAAAAGCTTTTACCAATTTATATTCTAACCTGCTTACACATTACGATTCAATAATCTCTGTTCATTTTTCGAGTGGGCTTAGCGGTACATGGCAGGGAGCTCTTAATGCTGCTGAAAAAGTAATGACAGAAACCGGTAAACAGATAAGTGTTTTAGATTCCAGGACACTTTCGGGAGCCCTTGGATTGCTGGTATATCGTACAGGGATGGCTATTGAGCAGGGCAAAGCTCATACGGAGATCGTGGAAGAATTCTCAAATTGGGTAAATATGTCTGAGGTGCTGGTAAGCGTAAAGTCAATGAAAAAGATCGTTGAGAGTGGCAGGGTGAGCAAGCTGAAAGGATTTTTTGCCCAGGCACTTGGTATTAAGCCTGTTATAGCTGTTAATAAGGAAGGAAAAACCTACCTTATGGATAAGACATTTACCCAGAAAGCCAATATGAAGAAAGTGCTTGCACATATGAAAGTGCTCATGAGAAGGGGGAAGGTGTGGAACTATATGGTGCTTCATGCCAATAACCCCGAAGGTGCCGAATGGTTCAGAAAGAACCTAATGGCATTTGCCGGAAAGGAACCCCTTTCCAGTATAAATGTATCCCCGGCCATTGGTATGCATGTAGGCAGCAAAACCGTTGCAATAACCTTACTTTATGAATAAAAAAAACCGCCCGGTTTATGCCGGGCGGTTGAATTCAATGATTGTTTTTAATCAACAATGAGTTTCTTAACATAATTTTTACCGGCATTGACCTTCACAATATATAATCCTTTTTGAAGGTCTGAGATATTTAGTTTAATAAAGTTGTTTCCCGGTTCCAGTATTTCACTGGTTGAGATCAGCAGCTTGCCGGTCATATTATAAATATCTATTTCAGCATTTCCTGCCGTGAGAGTCTCAATATCAACATATAGTATGTTATTGGCCGGGTTGGGATGAATATTAAGCATATTCCCCTCAGACTGTGAAGGAATTTCTGTGGAGGTATATGTGAAATCAAAGCTATCGTTATCAGTTACATTCCCAACCAGGTCTTTAATGCCGCTGGCCGTAAGAGTATGAGTGCCGGAAGAAAGGCCTGAAATATTCAGACTTACATGGCTGTTCTCATAGAGATAAGCCCCCAGCACGCTTATGCCATTATTAATGCTGTAATTGGAAACTGTTTCGGCAGAGACTGTGTCAAGTTTTTCATTGAAGTCCACCATCAGCCATCCTTCGCTCTGAACTGTAATATCTGTTAGCTGTGGTCCCTGAACATCTTCACCGGCAGCAAGATCATTTATATCCCTGGCCAGGATCTGGTAATCATCGTTGTGCTGGCTTACTATACCTGTTACATCTACTGTTCCCGAAGGAAGTTCATGACCTACAAGCCTTGAGCTATACTTTGAATACAGGTTTATTGTTCCCGTACCGTCTGAGAAGGCATAAGTTTCATTGCTTCCCGGGATTATAGTTCCACCGTTTGAGAACTGAGCATTCCGTATTGTTACCAGCATACCCTCATATGATTCATTTATCTGTGAGATGCTTATTTCAATTGCCTGGGGTTCACTGCTGCCCGTGTATACATATGCATAATCAGGGAAAACCAGTTCTGTAAGTCCGCTATATTCAGAAACTTTAGCAGTAAGTACTATGCTGTCACCTATCCTTCCTGCTGTTTTTGAGCCGAAGACAGCTATGCCGCTGTAAGGGTCATTGGAGTCTTGTATATAAAAGGTATTATCAAGATTGGCAGTAACTATCCCAGATGTTGCTACGGTCTGGTTAATATAGGGACTGCTTGCTCCTGTTCCCTGAACCTCTTTAATTGTCATTAGGGCTCCAGAGGGGATATTATCATGTATTGTATAGCTTGCCCTAAGCGTTTCAGTATTACTGCCGTCTGTAGCTATAATTTTATAATAAACTGTCTCACCTGTCGAAAATCCGGAAAGACTAAGATTGCCCGAATAAGTATTGCCGGAAGCAGTCATTACAATATTGTTATTTTCAGAGTCATAAACGTCTCCCCAGTAAAGACTAACTCCTGTAAGAGTTTTTGATGATTGAACATTAAGGCTTATGTTTGTGGATTCGCCTGCATAAGGCAGGGCCGGTTCCATATTCATTTCTCCCAGGCTAATTGAAGGAGCTGCAGCTCCTCCCCATATAAGGTCGGCAAAGCCAGGATTATCAATAAAGGGATTCCTGTTATTTTGATAACCGTACAGACGTTCATTCCTGCGGTATTCAAATGCAGTTGGCGGGAAATCCCTGTTCCATTGCAGCAATGTACTTAGTTTGCCATGCGTTGGTGTAGGGTAAGTGTCAAGAGCATCAGCAGGTTCCAGGTCCATCTCTCCGTTTTCCCCTTCATACCTTGTGGCCATATAGAAAATTATTCTTGCCACCTGGCCCTTTACTGCATCTGCTGGTTCCCACTGGTTAGAAGTATAATAGGTTCCGGGAGCTTCAGTTATTTCTGTCCCTGTGGTGGAGCATTCATCGAAGTCGAGATTGCTCCTTTGCATATTTACAGAAGCATCTGCGGGGCGCAGGTTAAAAGCATCACCATCCATTGGATTTTTCCCCGAGAAGTCACCATGTGATTTCGCCCATACATGTTCCCTGTTTATATAGTCGCCGCCAGAGCCGTAAGTGTCAGCATCCTGTGACCTCTGGGTATAGAACAGAATTACCTTATCCGGGTTGGCAGGATCTGCATCCGACCAGTTTATCAGGTATTTTGCCTGTGAATATGAATAATCAATATGTCCCGATATAATATTATTCAGGCTGTCTTTCAGTTCTTCTCCCGTCTTCCCCTCTGTACCATTGTAATAACCAGCTGGTTGTGCAGATATTGTTACTGCAGCAAACAGGAGGGATAATGTAATAATCGTCTTTCTCATTATTTATTTAATCTTTAAAATTTAAATTGAACCGATAAATTAAACCTTCTTCCCAGTCCCATAAAAACGGCTGCCGACTTCGCATCATAGGAATTATATGTCTGCCCGTTATATGGATCATTATTCTGGGCGGTTGCTATATATGATTTATTAAAAATGTTAAGGAAATTTAGTCTTAATTGTATTCTGTAGCCCGAGACATTGAAATAATATCCTGTGTGCAGGTCAAACAGTGTATAGGCAGGAATGATCCATGAGTCCCTGGGTGGGCCATGATCTCCTGTCACCTCGTCATACCATTCATATGAATCGGGTGAACCGTTAAGAGAAATGGGATCGAACTGGGAATAATATCTGCCGAAGTAAGTGAACTTGGGTTTTATATAAAATCCTTTTGCAGGCTCTATCCTCAGCTGGCCTGCAAACTGGGTCTGTGCAGAATTTCCCACATGAACTCCCTTGGCATCAAAGTACCTGCTTGCAACCAGCTGGTGGCTGTCATCATAGATTCTTACCGTATCTTCTGAATTCCATTTCCAGTCACCCAGAGACATCAGTCCCTGTATCTCTACTTTGCTGTTTAACTTATATGCAAAATCCAGTTCCACTCCCTTATGGAGGGCATCCATGCCGTTTATATTTACCGATTGTTCCTCAAATTCACCGGGAGATATCTCAACCATTATCTTGGATGCCCTGTCAACCGGCTTATTTTCCCATATTGTATAGTAGGTGTTCAGGTTTACCGAGAATTGATTGCTTAACCAGGCAGCCCCAAGTTCAAGGGCTTTTACCTTCTCATTAAGTATCTCGCGGAACAACTTGTTATCGTAATCGAATACATTGTTAAACCTGGGAGCCTTGTTCAGGTAACCTGAGTTAATAAAGACATTAAAGTTTTCGCTCAGGTTATAGTTAAGTCCACCCTTAATGGTCATTCCCGGGTATGACATCCAGTCGGTCTCTGATTCAATTTTAAAATAGTCTATACGCTTATAATATGACATGGCTCCTGTTAAATTTATAAAGGAGCTAAGTTTTTCACTGCTGTATTCGGCCTGTAAGAATAACCCTCCCCATCTTACCAAGCCGTCGTAATAGAAATTATTTTTATCCCCCTTGTACAACATATGCTGGCTGAAGTCTGTAATGTCCATGTTTTCATCGGTAAAATCGGATATGGCATAATCCCCGCCCATGAGGTCATACACAGACTCATAATGTGTACCCTTGTAGGATCTGAGGTCAATACCACCCGAGATATCAAGCGAGGGTAATGCCTGATATTTAAGGGTTGAAAGCAATCCCACCCAGAAATGCTCGTTATTAAGCTTTCTCAGGTAATTAGTGGCAGCATGCATAGAGTCGTCATATAAAGGGATGATTGTAAAGGGGCCGGTATTCCTGTCATATACTGCCTGGAATCCCTTTTGCCCCGTTGAATCTATTGATATGCTCCTTTTTTCCCTGATTCCCCCTCCGCGGCCAATTGACATATAGGCAATATTAGAAATATACATTCTGTCATTAACTTTCCAAAAATCCTTTAGTGTAAACTGTGGTTTATGGTACTGGTTTAACCTTTCATTTAAAGCTTTGGATGAAGCATCGGGGTTGTTCCTGGTGCGGGCAAGGTAACCCCAGTGCTGGTTATAGCTACTTCCCCTTGCAGGTGTTAGGGCAATAACTGAATCTGGTACCCCGAGTTTACTAGCCAGATCAGAATTATAGTAATGAATGGGCAGCTTATAAGATCTCTGTCCGTGCTGCTGAGGAGCCCCATAAGCAGAGGCAGAGATAATATGAGCACCGATTTTTTTATCCACTTTCATGTAATAAAATAATCCTTGGGTCCAGGTACGGTCAACCCAACCATTTCCCTGTTTGTAAGATCCGGCAACAGAGTATCCCCATCCCCTTTCAGATTGTCCCGATGAATAGCCAAAAGAGGTCTTGAAAAGACCGGCAGTACCTACTTCCTGGCTTATACTGCCTCCTTTTTTTGCTTCCAGTCCCTTGGTAATTATGTTTATTGTTCCACCAACAGAAGGTAATGCAAGTTTGGATGCTCCAAGCCCCCTCTGAACCTGTATGGAACGGGTAACTGCATCAAGTCCAAACCAGTTAGACCAGTAAACGTGACCGTTTTCCATGTCGTTCACAGGTACCCCGTCAAGCAGAACACCTACATTACGACTACTGAAGCCTCTTATGGTTATCTGTGCGTCCCCGTCTCCACCTCCTTCCTGAGTTGCATATACCCCGGGAGTGGAATTCAGTACCATTGGTATATCCTGGGAGGCAATTTCCTCCTGCAGCTTAATTGGGCTAATGGTTGTAAATGCAACAGGGGTTTCCCTGGAACGGGCAATATCGGTAACAATAACTACCTCCTGCAACATTTCTGTTTTCAGTCTGACAGACAGTTCTACAGGCTTGTCTGCCAGAGTTATTTCCCTGCTTTCGGTCTTAAAGCCCACATATGAGAACTGGATATTGTAACTGCCCCGGGGAAGCTCAAGACTGTATGAGCCGTTAATATCCGTTACTGTACCCACACCCTGTGAGACAAGGATATTGACACCTATCAGTGGCTCATTATTATCATTGTCGCTTACAATGCCTGACACTGTAATGCTCTGTGCGGACAGTTGTGCGAACAGGCCCAGGGATAGAAGAAAGAAGGAAAAGATAAGCTTCATAACATTCTAAACAATAAGGCTTTGTTATTATCGGGACTGGTTTAAAATAATCTTTTTGTAGATATCTGTATGGTCTTCATGGCTTATTTTCATTATATAAATGCCTTTGTTCAGACTGGGCAGGGAAAGGTTCATTTCATCAGAGCTGCGCGTATTTGTTATTTTATACATCAGCCTGCCGTTAATATCAGAAATACTGATCGCAGAAATATTTACTGATGAAGAAACTGTAATCATATTTCCACTTACCGGGTTAGGATATATTTTGATATCTGAGTTCCCGTAATGATTAAAGATACCTACCTGGCCTGATATTGTGATCTGTATCTCACCGGACTCAATGCCTGAACCATCCTTTGAGATTGCCTTTACTGTAACGGTCCCGTCCGAAACTGCAGTGAGCAGCCCGTTCCAGTCGATATCTGCACTTCCCGTACCATCTTTCACCGACCAGTAAACCGATTGAATACTGGCATTTGCAGGACTTATGGAGGCAGTAAACTGGAGGCTGCCGCCAGCTGTATTAATAATATCTGCTCCCCCTTCCGCTTCTATTGTAATAGAAGTAATATCAACTATTGTTTCGTTGCTTACCCTTACCATAACGGTTGCCTGAGGTGTTTGTGAATAACCGTCATGTGCACTTATTTTAAGATAAAAGGTATCTCTTTCGGCTATTATAAGAGCATTGGGATCAATAACTCTTATCTCTCCGCTTACAGCATCCATTTCAAAAGGGATGAGCCTGTTATCATTTATATAAACAAAATTGCCGGAGTTGATATAATATGTCAGTTTATCTTCTTCTGCATCTGTAGCTGTTGGTGTTCCGACAACTGTTCCTGCAGCTGCCTGTTCAGTTACAATATATTCATAAGAGTAAATTGGAAATTCAGGAGTAGCATTGGCAGGGGCGCCGTCAAACTTGTGCCACCCCAGATACTCAAATGTATTTGCCGGCAGACTGTCGTATTCGGCAAGAGGGTTGAAAACATCAGGGTTTACTGTAACTCCTGTGTTGATGTCTGATTTCCTTATAAGAGTATGATCGGCAGTAATGGCTTTTCCGGTTCCTGTAAAATAGGGATATTCATTTGTCCATGCATCTGCAGTCTTACCCCCGGGTAAGGCTGCAGCAGCCGGAGCCGGGGGCCCAAAGCGTGCAAAGAGATCAATCATAGTCCCGTCTGTCTTCTCAAGTGCAACTCCATCATTACCGTTAAAATACATTGCCTTACTTACAGAATATACAGGGCAGAGAAATACATCAGCCCTTTGTTGTAGCTGTTCCCAGACAGGTGCTTCCTGTCCTTCACCATTGGGGTCCCTTTTGTCCAGGACTACCACATAGCTCCTGTATGGTGCCAGGTTATAGTCGGGAAGTGCAATAAACCAGTTGTCGGAGGCAGGAGGAATATCACTTCCGTTAGAATATCTTGTGATGCGATATCCGCTGAGATTAATTGCTGCATCTGTTGGATTATATATTTCCAAGGCCTTGTTAGTTGACCAGCCTTCAACATATTCAGATATAATAAGGTCTGTCTGGGAGAAAGAAATGATGGAATAAAACAGAGTTAATGAAAGGAGTAAAGATTTTTTCATGTTCGGTTTTTTAATTAAAAAATGGGCTTAAAGTTAATAAAATGAAGCATAGGATATATTAAAAAGCATTAACAATAAATAAGATTTGATTAAGAAATACTTTTGTTGAGTGATTGTTTCTGTAAGTAGGATAAATACGATAATTATTGACTTACCGGGGGCAGCCGGAAACTTTTTAACAGGCCCGCTTCTTTTATTTTTTCCAGGTCCTTAATATTATCCACCGAATATGCTTCAAGTTTAGTGATTGCTACCTTAATAATATATCCTGCTTCAAGCCATCTTAGTTGTTCCAGTGATTCTGCTTTCTCAAGAGATCCTTTTCCCAGTTTTGAGAGTGCAAGAAGAACATCCGACCTGTATGCATACATTCCGATATGTTTGTAAAATGTATGTTTTTCTAACCAGTTCTCCTTTTCTTCCTTCTGAATATAGGGGATTGGATTCCTGCTGAAATAGAGGGCCGAGCTGTCATTCCCAAAAACTACTTTGGGCTTGTTGGGATCAAAAAGTTCATCTGTTCCGCTAATCTTTTTGACCAGGGTAGCTATTTCTATCCCCGGCTTATCGAATATCGCGCTTATTTCGTTTATCTGTGTGGGGTCAATAAAGGGCTCATCTCCTTGTACATTAATAACAATATCTATCTTTTTATTGTATTTATCCTGGTAATTTAAAAGGGCTTCGGCACATCTGTCAGTTCCTGTTTGATGTTGCTCATCTGTCATGATTGCAATTCCCCCGAACGAGGTTACAGTTTTTGATATCCTTTCATCATCAGTGGCTATGATCACCCGGTTCGAGGCTTTTGATACTTGTTCCCACACCCTTTGTATCATGCTTTTGCCATCTATAATTACAAGGGGTTTACCCGGGAAGCGGGTTGACTGGTACCTGGCCGGAATAATAGCTAAAATATCCACTTGTCTGAAGTTTAAAAGTTACACAATTTAGTGATCTTTTTATATCTTATGCCTTTCCCGGTTGAACCCGGTTGGAAATATATTGATTTTCCTTTTAGCAAATTTAAGAAGATCAGTGAGATAAAAAACCATGTTTCAAATGAAGCACATAAGAAATGCGTTTCAAAATTCCTTAAAAATAGCTATTTTCGCAGTGATGATCTACTATTAAAATGAAATGGAAGAAGTTCAGAAGATAAAACAAAGATTTGGGATTGTTGGAAACTATCCCGGATTGAACAGGGCGATCGATATAGCTATACAAGTAGCTTCAACCGATTTGTCTGTACTTATCATGGGTGAAAGCGGAACGGGTAAAGAAGTGTTCCCACAGATAATACACCAGTATAGCTCACGTAAACATGGAAAATATATAGCTGTAAATTGTGGTGCTATTCCTGAGGGGACAATAGATTCTGAATTGTTCGGTCACGAAAAAGGAGCATTTACAGGTGCCACGGATAGTCGTAAAGGTTATTTTGAAGTTGCTAACGGGGGAACAATATTCCTTGATGAAGTAGCCGAGCTTCCTCTCTCCACCCAGGTAAGGTTGTTGAGAGTGCTTGAAACAGGAGAATTTATCCGTGTGGGCTCATCAAGTGTACAGAAGGTAAATGTAAGGGTTATTGCTGCTACAAATGTAGATGTGCTTGACTCAATTCGTGAAGCTAAGTTTCGCGAAGACCTGTACTACAGGTTGAATACGGTGCCTATTAGTATTCCTTCACTGCGTGAAAGGGGAGAAGACATTGCTTTGTTGTTCAGGAAATTTGCAAGGGATTTTGCCGATAAATATCGTATGCCACCTATTGGTCTGAAGCCTGATGCAGGTGCGGTCCTGGAAAATTATCGCTGGCCCGGTAATATCAGGCAGCTTAAAAATATAGCCGAACAGCTTTCAATAATTGAACAAAGCAGAGAAATAGATAAGTTTGTACTGGAGAAATATCTTCCGGATTATCAAAATGTAAAACTCCCGGCATTAATAAGGAGAGAAGAACAGGCTTCTTTTTCTTCAGAGAGGGAGATACTGTATAAAGTGCTTTTTGACATGAAGAAAGATATGAACGATCTTAAGAAACTGGTCGCAGATTTGCTTAGGGATGGTTATGATGAGACTGAAATACAGGGGAACCATGCCAATACTGTGAGGAAGCTATATCAGAGCATGGAAGAGACACGAGATGAGGTTCAACAGGATTTAAGTATGGAAAAGGAATCCCGTCATCCGGATATACAGGACACAGAGGAGGTAATTGAAGAATCCCTGTCGCTTGAAGAAAAAGAGATAGAAATGATAACTAAGGCTCTTGAGAAATATCATGGTAAGCGAAAACGGGCTGCTGTGGAGCTGGGGATATCTGAAAGAACATTATACAGGAAAATTAAGGAATACGGTTTAAGTTAATTAAATGATCAAAATTATCAATGATCAGGTATCATTGCGGGCTAGCGGTTTTATATTGTTACTCGGTCTTGTGTTTATGGCCTCTATGGATGCCTGTAAGATAAATTATTCTTTTTCGGGTGCATCAATTTCACCGGAAGTAAAAACTGTTTCTGTGCTGTATTTTCCTAACAGGGCAAGTATTATAAATCCTACCTTAAGTCAGGATTTTACCGATGCCTTGAAAGATATTATTAAGGGGCAAACTAATCTGGTCTTTATGTCGGGGTCGGCAGATGTTAGTTTTGAAGGGGAAATTCTTGAATACAGAACGAGTCCCCTGGCTATAACAGGCGACAGGGCAGCCATGAACAGGTTTACAATTGGTGTTAATGTAAAGTTTACCAATATGATAGATCCTGAGCAGGATTTTGAAAAACAGTTTAGCAGGTATCAGGATTATGATAGCTCAAAAGACCTTAGCAGTGTTGAGGCGACTCTTGTAGAAGCAATACTGAAACAACTTACCGAGGATATTTTTAACCAGGCTTTTGTTAACTGGTAGGAGATATTTTAAAAGTTTAATACTTGAACCGAGAAGAATTCATATCCTATCTAAATGATCCGTCAGGACTTGATAAAAACAGCCTGCCAGAGATTAATGAGTTGGTTGAGGAATTTCCATTTTTCCAGTCAAGTCATCTGCTGTTTCTTAAAAATTTGCATAATCTCGATCATATAAGGTTTGGCAGTCAGCTAAAGAGATCATCCCTTGTTATTGGAGACAGAGAGCTGCTTTACAAGTTTCTTTTTCCTGTTATTTCCGGATCTGAGACTAAAGATATAGAATCTGTTGCCACCGAATCTGAGATTAATAAGCAAGACCCTGTTGTTGCGGAACCTGAGATTGCAGAAAAAGATGTTGTCACCATGGATCAGGAAATTTCCGGTCCTGATAAGGAGGTCACTGCAGAAAATGAAACTGTTGCCAGGGATATGGGAACTGCTGCTGAAACAGACTCAGGGAAAAGCAGTGAAAGCACGGAAGCTGATCAGTCTATGGAGGAATTGAGGAGGCAGATACATGAACGGCTTGCAGAAATTAAGGCCGGGAAGAAAGCAGCAGATGAGGCACCGCAGAAGAAACAGCCTGCTGAAATAAAAGCCAAACCGGAAGAAGAGCCTGCAGAAGTAAAAGCCGCACAGGAACAGCATGAGGAACAAGCTGATGAAATAAAAGCCGGGCCAAAACAGCATGAAGAACAGCCTGCTGCCGGGGAGAAAAATATAGATACAGAAGAGTTCCATGGGGAAGATAAAGATTTATTGTTACTTGGGAATGATGCAGAGGTGGAAGATAAGTTTTCCGGAGATGACCGGGATGAAGTGATTATTACAGAGACAGATTACAGTAGCCATGGGGTATTGCTGGACCTGGATTATCCGGCCGGGGAAGCAGATGATGAAGGAAAACAGGAATCAGAAGATGAAAGACTCCGGGATATAATAACAGAAGCACAGCCTTTTGAAACCTGGTTAAATTATTATTCAGCTCCCTTGGAAGAAGACCGAAACGAAGAAGCTGCCAGACCGGATAAAGAAGAAAAACATATTAATCCTGACTTAGCCGGGGATACCGGAAACGATGAAGTTGCCGGTTCCGGCAAAGATGATCTTATAGACAGGTTTATTCGTAATAATCCCAGAATACAGCCAAATAAGGCGGATAGCTTTGATGAAATGGATATGTCGGTGGGAAGTATTGAGGAGAATAAGGACCTGTTTACAGAAACACTTGCCAATATTTATATTAAGCAGGGTTACTATTCCAAAGCCATATTTTTCTATAAAGAATTAAGTTTGAAGTTTCCGGAAAAAAGTGCTTACTTTGCAGCTCGAATTGAGGGGATAGAGCAAAGAATTAAGAAACTATAAATCAAGACACAATGGGCTTATATACATTATTTTCAGTCTTAATAATAATTGTCAGTATACTGCTTATACTGGTAGTACTTGTTCAAAACTCCAAAGGAGGAGGACTTGCAGCTAATTTTTCGGCTTCAAACCAGGTTATGGGTGTCAGAAAGACTACTGATTTTCTGGAAAAAGCCACATGGACACTTGCAATTAGTTTGTTGGTATTAAGTCTTATGGCCAGCGCCTCAATACCCAGGAACGCAGGTGAGCAGAAATCCAGGATACAGGAACAGATAGACAGGGCTATAGATCCGTCACAGATACCTAACCTGCCTACTGCCCTTCCGAATGAAGGGAATACTAATCCTGAATAGGGCAAGTCCTTTTAGGAAGAGACATTTTATATAATATTAATGTCAGTCTGTCAGAAAACAGGCTGACTTTTTTTTTAACCTGTTATTATGTCTTTCAGAAGGCCTGATCAGGCCCGGTTTTTAATTTGGCATAAAATATGATAAGAGGATGAAGGAAATTTTAATGTATCATAAGTAAAATATATAAATTATGAGTGAAATAAAAATTAAACCATTGGCTGACAGGGTTCTTGTTAAACCCATGGAGGCAGAGGAAAAAACATCCAGCGGGATAATTATTCCTGATTCAGCTCAGGAAAAGCCACAAAGCGGGACAGTTGTTGCCGTTGGTACCGGAACTGCTGATCTTAAGATGGAAGTGAAGGTTGGAGATACAGTGCTTTATGGAAAATTTTCAGGAACAGAGATAAGTGTTGAAGGCGATGATTTTCTGATCATGAGCCAGGCGGATATACTTGCAGTCTTATAAAAAATCAATAAAATAATAATAAATTTTAAAACCTTAAATCATGGCTAAAGAACTTAAGTTTAATATAGAAGCAAGAGATACGCTGAAGAACGGTGTAGATATTCTTGCAGATGCAGTAAAAGTAACCCTTGGTCCCAAGGGCAGGAATGTGATTCTTGACAAAAAATTCGGTGCTCCTCAGATAACAAAAGACGGGGTGACAGTGGCAAAGGAAATAGAGCTGGAAGATGCATTTGAGAACATGGGTGCTCAGATGCTTAAAGAAGTTGCTTCTAAAACAGGAGATGATGCCGGAGACGGTACAACAACAGCAACTGTACTTGCACAAAGTATAATCAATGTTGGTTTAAAAAATGTTACAGCCGGTGCTAACCCAATGGATCTTAAAAGGGGTATTGATATTGCTGTTGCCAAAGTTGTAAAAAGCCTGAAGTCTCAGACCAAGGCTATAGGTGAAGAAAATAATGAGATAGAGCAGGTTGCCAAAGTATCTGCAAATAATGATGTTGCAATTGGTAAGCTTATTGCTGAAGCAATGGATAAAGTTAAGAAAGAAGGAGTAATTACAGTTGAGGAAGCAAAGGGAACAGAAACTACGGTTGAGGTGGTTGAAGGTATGCAGTTCGATCGTGGATATATATCTCCTTACTTTATAACTGATGCAGAAAAAATGGAGACAGTACTTGAAAATCCATATATTCTTCTTTATGACAAGAAGATATCAACTATGAAAGACCTTCTTCCCATACTTGAAGCAAGCTCACAGACAGGGAAACCTTTACTTATTATTGCCGAAGATATAGATGGTGAAGCCCTTGCAACCCTTGTTGTTAACAAGCTGCGTGGCTCACTGAAAATTGCAGCAGTAAAAGCACCCGGATTCGGAGACAGGAGAAAAGAGATGCTTGAAGACATTGCAATACTTACAGGCGGGACTGTTATTACCGAAGAGAAAGGATTAAAACTGGAAAGTGCTACTCTTGAAATGCTTGGTGAAACAGAGAAGGTTACTATTGATAAAGAGAATACCACAATTGTTAACGGTGCAGGAGATGAGAAGAATATCAGTGCAAGGGTGAACCAGATCAAAAAGCAGATTGACCTTACTACTTCAGATTATGATAAGGAAAAGCTCCAGGAAAGACTTGCCAAGCTGGCAGGTGGTGTTGCAGTTCTCTATATAGGTGCAGCATCTGAGATAGAGATGAAAGAAAAGAAAGACCGTGTTGATGATGCACTTAGTGCAACAAGGGCTGCAATTGAAGAAGGTATTATCCCTGGTGGCGGAGTTGCTTATCTGAGAACATTAAAAGTCCTTGAGGGACTGAAAGGAGAAAATGAAGACCAAAATACAGGTATTCAGATCATCAGGCGCGCACTTGAGGAACCAATTCGCCAGATAGCTGTAAACGCAGGAGTTGAAGGTGCAATAGTTGTTAAGAATGTAATGGAGGGGAAAGAAGATTATGGATATAATGCCAGGACTGATAAATATGAGCAGTTTTTTGAATCGGGAGTTATAGATCCTACAAAAGTTGTACGTATTGCTCTGGAAAATGCAGCATCCATTGCAGGAATGTTCCTGACGACAGAATGTGTTATTACAGATATTAAGGAAGATGAGCCTCCAATGCCTATGGGTGGAGCCCCGGGTATGGGTGGCATGGGTGGAATGATGTAATGGGTGCACAAAATAAATAGTTAAGAGAAACCTGTCACTACAATGGCAGGTTTTTTTAATATATATATTTTCAATATTTTTAGATTAATAAATAATTGAAACAGATGAACCGAATCTATCCCTTTTTGCTCAGTTTATTATTACTGCTAACGGTTAATAATAGTCTTTTTGCCGGCTGGATAATTTTTGAGAAAAATTATAATTCCACTTCAAAAGAACAGTTCAGGTATAAATATTATATAGAAGATCAGAAGCTTATGCTTGAAGCAGAAGCTTACCTTAGCATATTTGACCTGAAGGAACAAACTTTGAGTCTGGTGAATACAGGGACCGGGGTTTATTGGCATGGCAGTGTTGAAAGTTATATTAAGGAAACAGGTGAGTATTTTATGTCAGACCATTTTATGAATCTCAGGGGGAGATCGGCAGAAGAACAGGAGATGCTGAAGGCTACTTTTAAATATTATTTTGCAAGTGTCAATGATAGTCTGGATAGCAGAAGAAAAACAAACAGGCTTGTCCTTGTTAACATGGGTGAGCATAAGAAGATTGCCGGTGTGCAGGCAGTGCGGTATGGCTTATATATAAATAAAAGCCTTAAAGAAGAAATATGGGGTAATACCGGAATAATACTGAATGATGAGATTAACATAAATAAGCTGGATGATATGCTTAACAAGATGGGAATGGAATTACCAGGAGTGTTGAGCAGGCAACTTGATCCTAAGTATGCACATATAAGTGAGAAAGGACTTATGATGAAAATCGTTGAGTATGACATGGCTGAGGTATATACATCTGAAGTATATAAACTAAAACAAAAAGACCTTAAGGCGGGTCTGTTTGTTGTCCCGGCCGGCTTAAAGGAAGTAGAACTTGCTGATCTGGGAATATTTTAATTTGCTTCTATTGTTTTTTCTGCGGGCTTTTAGCTAAAAAGCTTTATAGGATCTTTTATTTATACCCTGTTCTGAATTAAGATTTTTTTTCTACCTTATTTATTAAGAATAAAAATTTAATAGTTGAAACATTATGTACTTTTGTAGGCTCTAATAAATATACCGGATAAATGCTCTTATAATGGAGAGAACAAGGAATTTCTGCATAATAGCCCATATTGATCACGGGAAAAGTACTCTGGCCGATAGGTTGCTGCAGGAAACCGATACACTTAATAAACGAGATTTCCAGAACCAGGTTCTGGATAACATGGAGCTGGAAAGAGAAAGGGGCATAACCATTAAGAGTCACGCTGTACATATGGAATATGAGTCAGGCGGCGAAACATATTTCCTGAATCTTATTGATACCCCCGGACATGTTGATTTCTCGTATGAGGTTAGCAGGTCGATAGCTGCCTGCGAAGGAGCATTGTTGATAGTGGATGCTACCCAGGGAATTCAGGCACAGACAATATCAAACCTTTACAAGGCAATTGAGAATGATCTGGAGATTATTCCTGTCCTTAATAAAATGGATCTTGCCAATGCCATGCCGGAAGATGTAAAAGACCAGGTGGTAGATCTTATTGGTTGCGACAGGGATAGTATAATTGAAGCTTCAGGCAAGACAGGTATGGGGGTTAAGGAAATACTTAATGCAATAATAAAGGAAATACCTTCTCCTGTTGGTGATCCGGAGGCTCCTCTTCAGGCTCTTATTTTTGATTCTGTATATAATTCTTTCAGGGGGATATATGCTTATTTCAGGATAATTAACGGGACCATCAGGAAAGGTGATTCCGTAAAGTTCGTGTCTACCGGGAAAGAATATACTGCCGAAGAGGTTGGAGTGCTAAAGCTTAAAACGGATCCAAGAAAGAAATTAAGTGCTGGTGATGTGGGTTATATAATTTCAGGTATTAAGACTTCTACGGAGGTTAAGGTAGGAGATACGATAACTCATGTTAAAAGGCCTTGTGAGCATAGCATTGAAGGCTTTGAAGATGTTAAACCAATGGTCTTTGCAGGTGTCTATCCGGTTGATGCAGATGATTATGAGGAACTAAGGGCCTCGATGGAGAAACTGCAGTTGAATGATGCCTCACTTAGCTTTGTGCCGGAATCATCTGCAGCTCTTGGTTTTGGGTTCAGATGCGGTTTTCTCGGACTGCTCCATATGGAGATCATACAAGAGAGACTTGAGAGAGAGTTTGATATGAATGTTATCACTACTGTCCCTAATGTTTCATATAATGTTTATACAACAAAGAAAAGCCTGATAGAGGTTCATAATCCCTCGGGACTGCCCGACCTGACAATAATAGATCATATTGATGAACCATATATCAGTGCACAGGTAATATCCAAGAGTGAATACCTGGGGCAGGTGATGAACCTGTGCATAGATAAACGGGGGACATTAAAAAACCAGGTTTATCTTACAAGTGATCGTGTAGAGCTAAGTTTTGAGATGCCCCTGGCAGAGATTGTTTTTGATTTCTACGACCGGTTAAAGAGTATTTCAAGGGGATATGCCTCTTTTGATTATTACCAGATCGGATATGAACAGGCCAGCCTTGTCAGGTTGGACGTATTGCTGAATGGTGAGATGGTGGATGCTCTTTCTACATTGATACATAAGGATAATGCCTATGATTTTGGCCGCAGGATGTGTGTTAAGCTGAAAGAGCTAATTCCAAGGCAACAATTTGATATAGCCATACAGGCTGCAATAGGTTCTAAAATAATCGCCCGGGAAACTGTAAAAGCACTTAGAAAGGATGTTACTGCAAAATGTTATGGTGGCGATATTACAAGAAAACGTAAACTGCTGGAGAAGCAAAAGAAGGGTAAAAAGCGTATGAGACAGGTGGGGAATGTTGAGGTCCCCCAACAGGCATTTTTGGCAGTATTAAAGCTTGACTAATATTGTTATCCGGCATAAACTGTTTTAGGACAGGCCGGACTAAAATGCAGGATGAATGATCAGGCTTCCTTTACCTTCCTGAAATACATTGCAAATGAACGATAGAGAAAGTGAGTCCATTTCCCAAATGGAACGATAATTAATGCCCATTGTATCAGAATGATAAGGTGAATCAGGTAAATCCATAAATTAGAATCGAGTATCTGAAGATCAATAAACAGCCGCACAACAAATGCAGAAAGACCCATCATAAAAAGCCAGACTACAAAAAGCCAGTCACTCGGATGGGAGTGTTTGCTGACCTCTTTGTTCCTGGTTATGCGGTCTGCCATAAAGAGTAATGTTATCACAAAGATTACTGCACTTTCAGCATAGCCCAGTAATATAATTACCTGGCTCCCGGTTGAAAACCAGTCCAGAAATACCGTAGTGAAAAGGAGGGTCAGATATCCAAAAACCAGTACCAGGTGTTCGAACCAACGAAGCTGACTGTCATCACAGCCCAGGGTTCTTTTTTGGGTAAACATATGAACCAGAAGCTCGCCTAATGCTTTAGCGTATACTTTTATTGGTATGTTTCCTTCAGCTTTGTAAACGCTTAGTCTCCACATCCGAAAAATATTGGGAAGCAGAATGATAAGCATGACTCCGGCGATGGCAATCATTTCAAAATAGTGACCGAAATGCATTAGTTGTTCAAGATTAAAATCATTCAATGCGGAAAAACCCAGAATTACTACAGCGAGTAATATGAAGGCAGTAAGGGATGCAGTAAGGGACTTATAAAGTAATCCTGATAATCCGGTCCAGTCATATTTTGAAGTGAGCCACCGCCTCAATGACATCATCAATTCTCCCGGTTCAGCTTCTCTGGGGCAGGTGCTGCTGCATTCACCACAGTAATAGCAAAGCCAGGGATCAAGTGACATCTGGATATCCTCCTCCAGTCCAAGTACGCTATATCTTACCATTGTCCTGGGAAAGGAGTTCTCCTGGTCGGAAAGGGTGCAGACGGCGGTACAGTTCCCGCAATTATAGCAGGCATTGGCATCAAATACACCATATTTTTTTAATTCGGTAGTGAAATCAGGATTTATTCGGGCCATTATTTGTTAGTTTATAATAAAAATATTCATCCATATCATCTATGTCCCCGCTTTCCACCAGACCATATTTTAGCAGGGTCATCAGTTGAAATAATATCTTATCCGCAGGAAGGTCCAGTTCCTTAGCCAACTGGGGGATAGTCTTTTCTTTCTCTTTCAGAGCATTTATGAGATTTTTTTTTGCCTTCGTAAAGTCCTTCAATTGTTGTGTTACCTCTTTGGGAATCGGATGTTTTTCTTTCAGGTACTTTGCGGTTTTACCTTTTTCAACTTTCATTTCTGTTCTTTTACGGGTTTGGAATTAAAGCATCTATCATATGTTCAATTTCTTTATTGGAATAAGCGGTAAGTTCAATGGCATCAACAGGACAGACCGGCAAGCACATTCCGCAGCCTTTGCATATGGATTTATTGACCTGCGCCACAGTTTTTCCTTCTACATCCAGTTTTGAAAACGCATTATAAGGACATGCTGCTTCGCATTTCCCACACCATTCGCAAATTTGCTTGTCTACTTTGGCTACAATAGGTTCCAGTGCAAGTTCCCCGGAATTAATTAGGGAAAATGATTTGGCCGCTGCAGCAAGAGCAGAATTCATGGATTCCATAATGTTTTTCGGGCCCTGGCTTGCTCCTGCAATGGTCACTCCGTCGATAACCGTTTCCACTGGCCGTAATTTCATGTGTATCTCATTGAAGAACTTATCCCTGCCCCGAGGAATTTTCAGCAATTCTCCTGTTGCATTATCCTTCCGGGGAACCATACCGGTAACAAGCACCACCAGGTCGGCCACCATTTCCAGGGACTTGTGCCCGGTCAATATATCATTGATTTTTACCATGGTCTTTCCATCCTGATATGTTACCACAGGCGGGTCATCTTCAAAAGATTGTAAATAAATATCACCCAGCTTTGAAGATTCTTCGTAAAGGACCTCTTGCTTGCCGTAAGTTCGTATGCCCCGGTTAAAATGATAATTATGTATTGTTTTATATTTCTTCTTTACTGTAATGGCGGTGTAAATATTGGAAGTACAACAATATCGGGAGCAATACTTGTTCTCTCCATCAAGCTGCCTGCTTCCCACACAATAGATATAAGCAATATTCTCTATTTTCTTCCCATTATACACCAGGTTGTTGTCACAGTAATGTACAATACGCTTGAATTGTTGTAGTGTAACCACATTTTTAATTGTGCCGTAGCCGAATTCTCCTTCAGATGGTTCATAGGGGTCAAAACCTGTTGCAAGCAGGATGGAACCTACTGTCAAATCCACCTGTTTTATTTTTTGACTAAAATCGATGTGCGAGCATACTTTCTCACATTTTCCGCATCTTGTACAGTTATTCATATCTATGGCCGGGAGATGGGGGTATTCACTGGGATAATTATGATAGATGGCCTTACGGCGTGTAATGCCGAAATTAAACTCATCCGGAACCTCCACAGGACAGACGTCTATGGCTTTTTGTAATTCTTCTTCAGTACAATTAAATCTGATATACCGGGGGCGTAGTGTAAGCTCAAGCTTAAAATTACCCACACTGCCGGAATGTTTCACTACTTCAGCTCCTGTATATAGTGTAATATTCCGGTGCTTCATCAACTCGTTATATAGTCTTGTAACCAGTTCTTTACCTGTTTCATCTGTCATGCAGAGGGTATCCCACTGAGATACTCTTCCGCCAACAAAATGCTCTTTTTCAATTAAATACACATCCGACCCGGCTTCAGCAAGTTCAATAGCTGCCCTGAGTCCCGCCACTCCTCCCCCAATGACTGCAACCGCTTTTGTAGCTTTTATCTTCAGGGGTTCCAACGATTCGGCTTCCCGAACTTTTGCTATGGCTGCCTTAACAATGCGAATTGCCTTATCAGTAGCTCCCGCCTTATTGTCTGAATGGGCCCATGATACCTGTTCCCGAATATTAGCATGTACATAATTATATTTATTTAATCCTGCTCTTTCAACTACAGCCCTGAATGTAATAAGATGTAGCATGGGAGAACAAGAGGCTACTACTACACCGTCCAGCTTCTGAGCAAGAATATCATCTACCATTTCTTTTTGGTTAGAGTCGGCACAGGCGAACATGGTTGTTTTTGCCAGACATATTCCCTCATCATTTTCAATAGCAGTGCGAACTTTTTCAACATCTACATAATCAGAAATGTTACCACCACAATGACATACATATACTCCTATTTTCTTATTCATTTTGTATCCCTCCTTAAATAACTGGTTGCTTCAGCTGATGCAGCTCCGCCCGACAATATCGAATCGGGGATATCCATCGGACCGGATGCGGTTCCTGCAACAAAAACGCCATCTATACTGGTTTTTGCAGGACTGGCCATCATATCTGCCTGATCCACAAAATTGAAGGGATCAAGTGTCAGGGCTTCATTTTTAAAACTCTCAGAGAGGTCCATATTTGGAAGAATACCTACTGAAAGCACTACCATATCATGTTCAGCCTCCATGATTGTTCCTTTTTCAATATTTTCAACTCTTAGCAGTAGATTCCCGTTTTCCTTTTCGGTAATATTACCTACTTTCCCTTTGATAAATTGGACATCCATATCCTGTGCCTGAGCATAAAACTCATTGAATCCTTTACCAAAAGCCCTGATGTGTAAATAATAGATGGTGATATCGGCCATAGGTAAGGCTCCCATTAACAGCTGGGCCTGTTTGATAGAGTACATACAGCAGATCTGGGAACAGATAGGGTTGCCAACAGATTTGTCTCTGGACCCGGTACACAGAACATAGGCGATATTATCGGGCATCTTACCGTCTCCCGGCCTTAAGATAGTATTAAAAGGGCGGGTAGGGGCCAGTTGCCGTTCCATTTGCATTGAGGTAAGTACATTTTTGAATTTACCAAAGCCATAGCGTGGAATTTTTACGGGATCGAAAAGTTCAAAACCAGTGGCTACAACCACAGATTTTACCGACAGTAAAAGATGTTCTTCCTCCATGGTAAAATCAATGCAATTAGTTGGGCAAACTCGTTCACAGGCTCCACACAGTGTACAGTTTTCAATATCGATGGCAGCTGCCCTGGGACTGGCGATACTGAAAGGGACATATGCTGCTTTGCGACCTACCATACCATACTGGTATTCATCGGTTATGCTTACAGGACATGCTTCTTCGCACAACTGGCATCCCGTGCAATCATCGATATGAACATACCTGGGCTTTCTAACCAGCCTGACCTCAAAATTGTGATCATCCTTTCGGATAATACTGGAGGAACGGGTACTGGTATAAATAGTAATGTTTGGGTGCCTGGCAATTTCAGATACCTTGGGAGTTGTGATACATGCTGCGCAATCCAGGGTTGGAAAAACTTTGCTTAACAAAATCATTTTCCCCCCTATGGATAATTCCTTTTCAATAAGCAGGACCTTGTATCCAAGCTTTGCCAGGTTCAGTGCTGATTCACAACCAGCAATACCACCACCCACCACAAGTACGTCATATACCAGTCTCTCACGTTTCTCCATATCAATCAGTTTGATGTTTTTAATAAATTCTCAGTAAAGCTTTTTACATGCTTCACAAAAGCTTCGCTGCAAACAGAACATATTGCGGCCATTTTAAGGCGGGAAGGATCCATGCCCTTCTCTTTCATCATCTCCTGTGTTACACGGGTTAACTCGCCTGTTTTCTCCGTACAGGATTCCCCATAGGGACAATCAGTGCCATCAGCAGCTATAAATACCCCGTCAAATCCCTGCTCAAATGCATGTAATACCCATCTGGGCTTAATGGCACTTGAACAGGGTACGGCAATGGTATAAACAGTAGGAGGATAATGTAATTTTAGCAAGCCTGCCATATCAATGGCCGGATCGGATATTTTTTCGGTGGAAAAAACCAATATCTTAGGACCCTCATTTAGCTTTCCACTTGCCATCTTTATTTCTTTAAAAGAATTTTAAAAAAGCCGGCTTCCTCAATAGTTCCAAGGTATTCAAATCCTTTTTTTGTACACCATTTCGGAATATCACGTCTTGTTCCCTCATCGGCTGAAAGTACTTCCATGATCTGTCCCTTTTCAATTTCACCGATTGCCTTCTTTGCTGCCAGGAGTGGTCCCGGGCAGGAAGTTCCCCTTGCATCCACCACTTTATCAGCAGTAATATTTTCTAAATTTTCTGTGCTCATTTTTGTTTTGATTTAAAGTTTAAATAAACAGGTTGATATCAGCATCTTCAGCTGAAGACATATATTCACCAATACCGCAAATATCATCGGCCAGGTCAATAAAGTCATCCAGTTTTTCACCATGCCAGACTTTTCCCGCAAAACCACAAATGTGAATTTTTACATTGGTCATTTCCTTTGCTGTGCGAAATGCTTCAGTCCAGTGAGGAGCATTGAGTCTTTTCAGGGAAGCCAGGAAGTCATCTTTTTTGTCAGTGATTTCGGATACGCGATCATTGACCATTGCATTTTCCTTTTTAAACGCAAATGCTGCCTGCAGGAGTACGTAAATTTCAACTTCCATTTCCTCGGCAGCGGCTCCGCCGAGGATTACACCGGCTGCGGTAAGTTTATCAACGCTGCCGGAAAAAAGTGCTAAGGTTAATTTTTTTGCCATTTTTTTGTTTTTAAGATTCATTGTTAAATGTTCCGAATTATTGTTAACTAATTCACAGTACAAAACTATTGGAGTAATTACTTTGTTCCAATTATCCTGGTGTGAGACTTGATATATAAAAATGTGATTTGTATTACATTCATTTTCATTTTTATACATTTGTGATAATGAATTAATATAAAAGCTCAGAATGGATAAAATGGATATATGTAAATTTTGTCAGACTAAGTCGGAAGCTACTAATAAGCTGGCTGAAAATGAGATTGAAGAGCTCGGACATAATTGTGTTTCCGTAGATTTTGAGAAGGGCGAAATTATTTTCAAGCAGGATGCCCTTTCTTCAAATGTGATTTATATCCGGGAAGGTTTAGTTAAGGTTCATATAAAAGGACCTGACAGAGATCAGATACTAAAAATAGCAAAGGGGCCCACCTATCTTGGTATACCTACGACCATTGGGGATAAGGTGAATAATTACTCTGCCACAGCCCTTAGCGGGACATCTGTATGCTTTGTTGACATTGCTACCTTTAAGCATTTAATTGAGAATAATAGCGGGTTTGCTTATGAGATCATACAGGATTTGTGTAAAAAGGAGCTCTCTCATTATCACCGTTGTGTAAAACAGCTTCAAAAGCATAGCGCCGGCCGGGTAGCTGATGCACTGCTGTTTTTTGCTGATGAAATTTTTCAGGATGATAATTTCTACCTGCCGCTCACGAGGAATGAACTGGGAGATCTTACGGGGAATTCCCGTGAAAATGTTTCCAGGATACTTGCTGATTTTAATCAGCAAGAGATAATACAATTGAAAGGAAGATCTGTTAACATTGTGAACCGCAAGTTACTGGAAGAGATTGGGAAGAGAGGATAGGAAACAGGCTTATAAACTCATGGATGCAGGGTTTAGTTTTTTCGATAAATGCGTAAAAAGTTCATGCTTTTTTAAATTTTTATTATTATATTAAACAAGAATAAAAGGTCTGAATTTATTCTTATAAATAATACTGATTTACCAGGTCTGTGAAAAATATAGTTATTTATTAATATTTTCATTATGGACAGAAATCTTTATTTAGGTCTCGATCTGGGATCAATTTCAGTCAATACCGTAATTTTAAATGCCAAATGGGAAATAATTGAGAATCGTTATGATTATTGCCATGGCAAACCTTTCCACATTCTTAAGACTATACTTACAGATATTTATCAAAAATATCCGGCAAAGTATATCAGAGAAATTGCTATTACCGGCTCTGGTGGCGAGTTGGCAGCAGAACTCATAGGGGGACAATATGTTAATGAGATAATTGCCCAGTCCTCGTCGGTTGCAAGGCTATACCCGGGTGTAAAAACTGTGATAGAGATGGGTGGAGAGGACTCCAAGCTTATTTTTATGCAGGAGGGAGGGAACGGAAAGATCAGCCGTCTTTCAGACTTTACCTTAAATAATCTTTGTGCTGCAGGGACCGGTTCTTTCCTTGATCAGCAGGCAAAAAGAATAGGGATTTCAATTGAGAAAGAGTTTGGGGAACTTGCATTGAAATCGGAAGACCCACCACGAATAGCCGGGCGGTGCAGTGTATTTGCCAAATCAGACATGATCCATCTCCAGCAGATAGCTACGCCTGTACACGATATTGTGGCCGGATTATGTTTTGCGGTAGCCCGCAATTTCATAAGTAGCCTGGCTAAGGGTAAAAAACTTGAGTTTCCGGTTCTGTTCCAGGGAGGCGTAGCAGCAAATGCAGGTGTTGTGAGGGCATTCAAAGAGCTGCTAAAAGCCGGAGACGATAATCTCATTATTCCTGAGCATTATGCTTCAATGGGTGCAATTGGAGCGGTTTACCATATAGCAGGAAAAGAAGACAAGAAACATCTTCCATATAAAGGTATAGAAAAGCTGCATGAATATCTTACAGGCGAGCATGAGAGGGGAAGCTGGCATGAAAAACTTATTAAATCGGATGCTGAATATAAAAAGAATGTTACTCCCATACCCAAAGCTGTGGATAAGCTTGAGGTTTACCTCGGACTTGATATAGGCTCGCTTAGCACCAACCTTGTCCTTATAGATAAAGATAATAATGTAATTGCCAGGAGATATCTGCCTACTGCAAGTAAGCCCATTGAAGCCATAAGAAAGGGAATGCAGGAGATATATGAAGAGACAGGGAGCAGGGTAAAGGTTGCAGCTGCGGGAACAACAGGTTCTGGAAGGTATTTAACAGGGGATTTTATTGGTGCGGATGTTATTAGGAATGAAATAACTGCCCAGGCAACGGCAGCCATTGCTCATGACCCGGATGTTGATACAATATTTGAGATAGGAGGACAGGATTCGAAATATATTAGTATAAAAAATTCTGTAGTTGTGGACTTTGAGATGAATAAGGTTTGTGCTGCGGGTACCGGTTCATTCCTTGAAGAACAGGCTGAGAAACTTGATATAAACATTCAAGAAGAATTCGGAAACCTGGCCCTGGGTGCAGAAAAGCCTGCAACCCTGGGTGACAGATGTACAGTTTTTATGGATTCGGACCTGAATTCCCAGCAGCAGAAAGGAGTTGAGAAGGATAACCTGGTAGCGGGACTGGCTTATTCCATAGTTCAAAACTATATTCAGAAAGTAGTAAGGAAGAAAAAGATAGGAGAAAAGATCTTTTTCCAGGGAGGAGTTACCAATAATAAGGCTGTTGTTGCTGCTTTTGAAAAAATTACCGGGAAAAAGATAATTGTTCCCCCTCATTTCGATGTTACGGGAGCCATAGGTGCAGCTATACTGGCAAGGGAATCTATGACAGAGGGCAAGGAAACACGCTTTAAGGGTTTTGATATAAGCAAGATACCCTACAAGGTTGATAAGTTTACATGTAAGAGCTGTTCGAATATGTGTGAGATACGCAGGCTAAGGATAGAGGGAGAAAAGAAGCCATTGTATTATGGCGGGAGATGTGAATTATGGGAAGTTGAGGAAAGGAAGGGCAGGGGTGAAGGAATAGCTAATTTGTTTGAAGAAAGGCTGAATTACCTGCTCGACGGCTTTGAGGAGCAGGAGAAAGATGATCGCATAAGTATTGGTATTCCAAGAGCATTAATGGTTTTCTATCAGCAGTTTCCTTTCTGGAGAACCTTCTTCGAGGAACTTGGATTCAGGGTAGTGTTATCGCCAGAATCGGATAACCAGCTCATTAAGAAAGCCCTGAGTATAATAGTTGCAGAAACTTGTTTTCCCGTAGAGCTTATGCATGGTCACATCCTGGATCTGCTGGAAACGGAAAATGTAGATTATGTGTTTACTCCATTCATTATAAATGCCAGGGCTGAAGAGGGAAATCCTACTAATAATCCAAACTGTCCCTGGATACAGACATATCCCTTTATGGTAAAGGCGGTAATAAACGATAAGCAGATGAAAGACCGCTTGCTGGTGCCAAGCCTTAATTTCAGGTATTTTGGGAGAGTGCTTAACAAAGAACTTTCCGGTTTTATGAAGCAGAAGTTCGGTATAGATAAAAATAAAGTAATAAGAGCTATTGAAAAGGCAGACAGGAAGCAAATTGAGTTTGAGAATAAACTTGTGCTGAGGGGGCAGGAGGTGCTGGACAATCTTCCCGAAGACAAGGAAGCCCTGGTAATAGTAGGACGACCATACAACACAGGAGATCCGGCCCTGAACCTGAGTATGGTGGAAAAGCTTATCAGCCAGGATGTATTGCCAATACCCACCGATTACCTTCCTCTTGGCAGTGAACATATCTTTAAGGATTATCCGCAGATGTACTGGACCAACGGGCAGAAAATACTTGCGGCTGCAAGGGTGGTGGCGAATGATACAAGGCTGCACGCTGTTTACATGGGAAATTTCAGGTGTGGTGCAGATTCATTCCTTGCACATTTCTTCCACGAGGAAATGAAGGGAAAACCATATCTGGAGCTGGAGATCGATGAACATAGTGCTGATGCGGGTATGATAACCAGGTATGAGGCATTTCTTGACAGTCTCAGGGGGTCAAGGTTAATTAAACAGAAGGGTGAGAAAATTTTCAAACCGGGAATAAATACATCATCTCCTATTTCGGGGAGGACACTTTACTTTCCTTATATGTGCGACGGGGCATATGCTATAGCCGCTGCATCAAGAGCCTGTGGAATGGATGCTGCCGTCCTGCCTATGCAGAATGAGGAGGATATTGAGCTTGGGAGGGAACATACTTCAGCAAGGGAGTGCTTCCCTATGATATGTACAACCGGGAACTTTCTGAAGAAGTTATATGAGCCGGGAGTGGATCCGAAGAAAGTGAGTTTCTTTATGCCTGATCACAATGGCCCGTGCAGGTTTGGGCAATATAATAAGTTTCAGAGAATAGTATTTGATAAGCTTGGATTCCATGATGCGGAAATAGTATCACCAAGCAATGATAATGCATACGAGGATATTTCTGGAGGCAAAGGAACCAAGTTCAGGTTCCTGGCATGGAAGGGATTTGTTGCAGTAGATTTGCTAAGGAAGCTAAAGCAGGAAAGAAGGCCTTATGAGCTTGTTAAGGGAGAAACAAACAGGGTTTATGACCGGGCATTGAAAGATGTGATACATTCAATTGAATTTAATGGGGCAAAAGACCTGGAAAATGTACTTAAGCGTTCTGCAGAAAACTTTAGTAAAATCAGCTTTAGTAACGGAGTCAGGAAACCTGTTATAGCTATAGTGGGAGAGATATTTATGAGAGATAATCCTTTTTGCAGTAGTTATATGGTTGACAGGCTTGAGAAATTTGGTGCAGAGACCTTTATAGCCCCATTCTCGGAATGGCTTAGCTATTCAACTTACAGGTATTCCCGCGACAGTTTATGGAAAAGTGATTATAAGGGGTTTTTAAAGTCGAAGATCCAGGAATACTCGCAAAATATCAGTGCCGGTAAACTGCATAAGGCCATTCATGGCTTTTTTGAAGAGGAAAGAGATATTTCCGTGAAGAGAATGCTGGCCAATTGCGGGCTTTATGTACATCGTAATTATGATGGAGATCCGGCATTAAATATTGGCAGTTCTGTTGAGCTTGTAAAAACTGGTATCTCAGGAATAATTAATATATTGCCTTTTGGTTGTATGCCGGGTACTCTTGTAGCCTCTGTATCTCATAAATTCAAGAAAGATCATAATAATTTGCCCTACGAAAGTATAGAATTCGACGGGCAGGATGATACGGCCATAGGATTAAGACTCCAGGCTTTTATGCACCAGGCAAAGGAGTTTTCAAGGATTAACGGACATTATAAGCCAGATAACTGGCTGCTCAATACTGTAAAGGCTTAGAAAGAATCCAGCAATAGAAGAGTTGAGAATAAGATCAAAATTATTGTGGACTGAATTTCTAGCAGATTATTTTGAAGCCCTTGCCATGCACGTTGATGATTTCAACCGAAGGGTCTTCCCTGAGGTATTTTCTAAGCTTGGTTATATATACATCCATGCTCCTGGCATTGAAATAACTATCGTCAAGCCAGATAGTCTTTAATGCGTAATTACGTTCCAGTACTTTGTTCTTATTATTACAAAGCAGCTTAAGCAATTCCGATTCCTTGGTTGTTAATTTCTGTACTTTCTTATCTATGATCAGGCTTTGTTTTTGAGAATCGAAATCATATTTGCCAAGTTTAAACAAGTATGTATCTTTTTCATTACCCGGAAGAGTTCTCCTGAGAACAGCCTCAATGCGAAACAATAATTCTTCCATGCTGAAGGGCTTGGTGATATAATCATCCGCACCTATGCTAAATCCTTCCAGTACATCTTCTTTAAGCGTTTTGGCAGTAAGAAAGATCAGGGGGATATCTTTATTTATAAGTCTTATCTCTGAGGCCAGGGTGAACCCGTCTTTTACAGGCATCATCACATCCAGCAGGCAAAGGTCGTAGTGTTCTTTAATGAAACCTGAATATGCTTTTTCCCCGTCGGGGTAAAGATCAGCATCATATCCTTTTAAATCGAGATATTCCTTTAAAAGAGATCCCAGGTTATGATCATCTTCAGCAAGTAGTATTCTGGGTTTTTTCATTATTTGTTAATTTTTTGGGAATAATATTTTAAACCTGGTGCCTTTGTTTATTTTACTGTCAACCGATATTTTGCCTCCATGCTCCTCCACAATCATTTTTACATAGTTAAGTCCCAGACCGAAGCCTTTTACATTATGAATATTTCCTGTCGGCACCCTGTAAAACCTCTGGAATATTCGTTTTTGATTTTCCTTTGAAATACCTATCCCATTATCTTCAACAGATATAATCACTCCTTTTTTACTATCTGCAGTAGCTATTGTTATTACAGGATGAATATTACAATATTTAATTGCATTATCAACCAGGTTTGAAAGAATATTTGTAAAATGAACCTCATCTATGCTGATAAGCGGATCACCGGCCTGCAGGTCAAGTTTTATTTCCCCGTTTTTATTGTTAAGAATTATTGAAAAATTATCGGCAACATTGGATATTAATTTGTGAATATTGGTTTTCTTCCTGTCGAGTTTAAGTCGCCCTTTATCGAATACAGCCATTTGTAACACTTTTTCCACCTGGTAACTAAGTCGTTTGCTTTCATCTTCGATTATCCTTGAAATATGATCGGTTTTCTTTTCGCCTTTGAGCAGTGAATCGTCTTTTAACATCTGAGAGGCCAAAGAAATAGTGGATATAGGCGTTTTTAATTCATGGGTCATGTTATTAACGAAGTCGGTTTTGATCTGTGACAATTGTTTTTGGCGGAATATAATATATAAGGTAGCTGAAAAAATAAGTAATATAATCAGGCTCAGGATGATGCTTGAGCTGCCCATCCATCCAAGGGACTTAAGAAGGTAATTCCGGTCTTTTGGGAAATATAGTGTGAGTATGCTTTTTGCCGGCGACAGATCGCTGGGGAAGAGCTGCCATAAGAAAACATTTGATCTTGTAAACTGTTCAAACCCGGGAGTTTTATATATAACTGTATTATCTGCCCCTTTTACAGAGAACTCAAAATCCAGGTTTATTCCTTTTTGATGTAACTGATCTTTAATTTCGGTATAAAGCATTGAAGGATCTATTCTTTCCCGGATATTTGCAGGCTGTCTTAGCATACGGTTCATTACTTTCTCAACAGTGACATACTTTCTGAGGATCTTTTTTCTTTCCTCAAATTTTAGTGTGGGCTTATTGCTGCTATCTGTTTCTTTTTTAATATCCGGGTTTACCATGTAATGCAGGGGTGCTTCAGCCAGCATTGAGCTATCTGAGATATATAAGCTGTGGGATTCTTCAATTACACTGTGGGTGCCATATGAGTATGAAGACCTTGTTCCCACGCTCATAATATTCCTGCTCCCCAGCTTCCGGTTTGAGACTATTACCTCTATCGGGATAGAATCGAGATAAGGAGATATTTCATGCCTTATACCCAAAGATGCTTCACGTTCCTCCAGCCCTTGAATTACATTATTCATGGCTCCGTTAACTACATGAGAGAACTGCTGCTCTTTCAGGTTAACCGCATTGATTATCCATTTGGCCTGAACCAGTAATAGTCCCAGTAAAGCAATGCCCATAACAGCAGTTAATATCCATATCCCTTTTTTACTCATTGTCCTGCAAAAATACAGGATGATATATTAAGTAGATAATGATTTAACAATCTTTAACATTAGTTAAATTTTATTAATCAATTCCTGCTGTACTTTTGAAATGTTATTTGGAAGGCATAACTTTTTAATAAAATATGATGAACAGGTTTAATTTATATATTATGATAGCAGGCATATTTATATGGTCTGCAGCAGGGGTTAAGGCCCAGGATGATTCAAAAAATGTACATCTGAAAGTTGTAAAAAACGGGGAGATTACAATTGATACGGTATTTCTGGCTGCTGATCTTGACGATGAAGCATTGCAGGAGAAGATATCAGAGCTTACGGGTGGAGATTTTAAGATGAAGCATAATCACGATTCTGACGGAGATTATTCATATGCATATCTGAAAGTTGATAATGATGAAGACGGGGATGGAAAGGAAGTTATGAAGAAAAAGATAATAATTACGGAGAAGGCTGATGACCAGGAAAAAGAAAAGCATGTATATATTTTAACAGGAGATGAGGAATCGATTGAAGCACAAGATGGGAAAGTAATTATTGTGGATTCTGACGGGGGGAAGAATGTTTGGGTTACAAAAGAGAAAGATGAAGAAGGAACAGAGATAAAGATAATAAAAGTTAAAAAAGAAAAGAATGGTGAGAAAGAAATTACTGTTAAGGTAATTACTGATGATGAAGTACTTAGCGATAACGACGAGAATGAAGACATAGTAGTTTACATTGTGGATGGGAAGGATGGCACGGAAATTGTTAATAAGAAAGTGGAGCGCATAGAAAAGATAGAAGAGGGGGGAGAGACGATAGAAATAACAGTGGTAGTTAGTGAGGAGAAGGAAAAGACGGGAGAAATGAAACAAAAGAAAGAGAAGAAGCGTAAAAAGAAGTAAGAAGGTTAAAAAAGCTGAAAAGCTAAATTTTCATAGTTAGGTTAAATTTTAGGGTTTATTAAGGGAAAGAAGGCAGTTTTTAACTGCCTTCTTTTTTACTATATCTTAGATCCTTTAGTTATTTGTCTTTATTTTTTATTCGGTTTTGTATCCGTTAGCTTTTTAAAAACTTTAGTTTATTCGGTTAAGAATTTTTGTATACGATAGTTTCTTTATTTCTGATGTTTTCTAGTTAAATAAAAGTTTCTCTGCTCCTTTAATTTGTTCAGGATCAAGAATGAAACAAGCATTAACCACTCCTGAAGCTTTGAGATTATTTATTATAGCGTTTAGTTCATCCCTGTTTATAT
The DNA here is from genome assembly GCA_029932855.1 of Bacteroidales bacterium. GTDB lineage: Bacteria > Bacteroidota > Bacteroidia > Bacteroidales > VadinHA17 > JAYEGO01. Next base: position 93,912 of record JAOZPG010000008.1, read on the forward strand.
CACCATATAGCTGGAGAAAATAATCCATATTCTTAAGTTCTGGTAATAGCACACCGTTTTCACTTTTATTTGAAATAAGATTATAAATAAGCATTGAGTTTTCATTCTCGAAATGAAATACACTGAATTCCTGTTTAAGACCGGCCTGGGATAAGGGGATAGTCAGGTTGGATGATTTTACAAGTTTAAGAGCAAGTTTCTGATTCAGAGTCCAGCTGAGATGGTAATCGTTTTCATGTGAAGATATGCCGATCAGTTTAAATTCCAGTTCGGGCATAAAGTTTAAAATATTTTTTTTTGTCATAATTGTATGTGGTACTACATATTGTAAGTTATTCTTCCCCTTTTACTACTATTAACATTGCATTTTCTGAAGCTTTTTGTTCCGATTCTTTTTTTGTTTTACCATTTCCCCGGCTTGTCAGTTCTTTATTGATATATAGCTCTGTATGAAAAATTACAATATTATCTTTATTGTCTTCTGCACTGGTTTTAAAGCTGATATCTTTTTTATTTTTTTGGCCCCATTCTATAAGTCTGCTTTTAAAGTCAGAAAATATCTGGCTATTCAGTTCAGTTTCTGAATAAGGTTCAATTATTTTTGAGCAGACAAACTTTCGGGCATAGCGAAACCCCCTGTCCAGGTAAATAGCCCCGATAATAGCTTCCAGGGAATTTCCCAGGTAGTTTTTTGCATGCCGGTTATTATTAACCGGAGGTTTAATGTAGCTGGCAAGTTCCAGTATTTTGCCTGTTTTGTTGAGACTTACACGATTTACCAGTTGAGACCTTGCCTTGGTTAGAAATCCCTCGTCTTTATCAGAGTATTTTTTGAAAAGATAGTCGGTAATTATAGTTTCAAGCACTGCATCTCCCAGGTATTCCAGCCTTTCATTGTTCAGCAGGATTTCTCCGGGAGTTTGTGAAGATGAAGGTGGTATAAGGGCAAGCTCATAAAGATTAAGTTTGCCCGGTCTGAAACCAATTAGCTTTTTTATTTGAGCTGAAAAAGATCTTTGTCTGGAGTTGAAATTAATCAAAATCCTATTCTGTGAATTTCTTTAATATTACACTTGCATTATGACCGCCAAAACCAAAGGTATTGCTTAGGGCTGCTCTGACTTCTCTTTTTTGAGCTTTGTTAGGAGTAAGGTTCAGCTTAGGGTCAATCTCAGGATCCAGGTTCTTAAGGTTTATGGTTGGAGGTATTATACCTCTGTTTATAGCAAATATTGTTGCCATGGCTTCCAGTGCTCCTGTTGCACCCAGCAGGTGGCCTGTCATGGATTTAGTTGAGCTGATATTTAACTTATATGCATGATCACCAAAGACTGTTTTTAATGCTTTGGTTTCAGAGATATCTCCCCTTGGGGTGGCTGTACCGTGAACATTGATGTAATCAATTTCTTCGGGAGCCATATTTGCATCTTCAAGAGCGTTTCTCATTACCAGAGCGGCACCAATTCCGTCAGGGTGAGGAGCTGTAAGATGATATGCATCGGCAGACATACCTGTACCAACTACTTCGGCATAGATTTTTGCTCCTCTCTTTTTTGCATGTTCAAGTTCCTCCAATATCAGTGCACCTGAACCTTCGCCCATTACAAACCCGTCACGGCTTACATCGAAAGGCCTTGAGGCGGTTTTGTATTCATCATTCTTTGTAGACATTGCCTGCATTGAATTGAATCCTCCGATTCCAACTTCACAAATACTGGCTTCGGCGCCTCCTGAGATGATAATATCGGCTTTTCCCAGGCGGATGTAAGTAGTAGCATCAATTATTGCATTTGTCGAAGTAGCGCATGCAGAAACAATACCAAAATTCGGTCCCCGAAAATTATACTTGATAGATATCTGTCCGGCAGCAATATCTGAGATCATTTTGGGGATAAAGTAAGGAGTAATCCTGGGAGATCCGTCTCCTCTTGCATAATCACTGACTACTTCCTGAAAAGTTATAAGTCCGCCAATACCAGAACCAAAAATTACTCCTGCCCTGTCATGATTAAGCTTTTTATCTTCAAGTCCTGAATCTGTCATGGCCTGCTCTGCTGCGATTAGTGCAAATTGAGCAAAACGGTCAAGCATTCTTAATTCTTTCCTGTCGAAATGATCTTTAGGGTCGTATCCCTTTACTTCGCATGCAAATTGTGTTTTATGTTTTTCAGCATTGAACAATGTAATGGCTTCGCTTCCGCTTTTACCATTAGCAAGTCCATCCCAGTACTCAGCAACAGTATTCCCTAAAGGAGTTATTGCTCCAAGTCCGGTAACGACTACTCGCTTTAATTCCATGAAATGATTCTTAACAGGTTAAAAATTAAGCAATGCAGGGCAGTCAAGAAAATTCAGAAGTAAAATAAACAAAAAAAATAAACCCGGGTATAAAAATTTCCCGGGTATATATCTTTAATTAAACTTATTTTGCAGCTTCTTCAAGGTACTTAATAGCCTCACCTACAGTAGAAATGTTTTCAGCCTGATCGTCAGGAATACCAAGATTAAATTCCTTTTCAAATTCCATAATCAGCTCAACAGTATCAAGTGAATCTGCTCCCAGATCATTTGTGAAACTGGCTTCCGGTGTTACCTCGTTTTCATCTACACCTAATTTATCTACTATTATTGCTTTAACTCTTGATGCAACGTCAGACATAATCTTTAATTTTAATTTAACTTTGATTTACTTTTTTAAATACGCAGCAAAGAAAGATATTTCAGTAGTATTTTTCAAACAAAACTAATTTTTTTTGCCAGCTATTGTTGAAAAAGCTGATTTTTTTTTGATATTTGAATGGATTAAAGAAGCTATTAACCCTGTATATACTGGATTATGAAGAAGATAGTAATATTTGCCTCCGGATCGGGAACCAATGCTCAAAACCTCATCGAATATTTTAACAAAACAGTCGAAAAAAAAGTTGTTTTAGTTTTATCAAACAAAAAAGAGGCAAAAGTGCTTGAGCGTGCGGCAGATGCAGGAGTAGATACCAGGGTCTTCAGCAGGGAAGATCTGAATGAGAATGGGCGGGTAACGGGCATTCTTGATGATATTGGTCCTGATCTTATCGTACTTGCTGGCTTTTTATGGCTCATGCCTGTACAAATACTTAGAAAATATACAAACAGGGTTGTAAACATACATCCTGCCCTGCTGCCCAAATATGGAGGCAAAGGAATGTATGGAATGAATGTGCACAAGTCGGTTATTGAAAATAAGGAGCCCAGGTCAGGTATCAGTATACATTATGTAAATGAAGAATACGATAAAGGGGATATTATCTTCCAGGCTTATTGTGATATAAATATTTCAGACAGCCCGGAGAGCCTTGCTGCGAAAGTACATCAGCTGGAGTATGAGCATTTTCCCGTGGTAATTGACAGCTTACTCGATGGTCTCAAGTAGCTCCATCAGCACTCCTGCTACCTTCATATATGTTTCAATATGACTGCTGTCTATAGGTTCTACCGAAGGTGCTTTTACTTTCAGTGGATCAATTGCAGCCCCATTCTTATAAAACCTGAAATCGAGGTGGGGTCCGGTAGATAAACCGCTGGTTCCAACGTATCCTATTATATCACCCTGCTTAACATATTTACCTGTTTTAATTCCTTTTTCAAACCTGGACAGATGCATATATGCAGTTGTATAGGTGCTGTTGTGCCTTATTTTTACCAGTCTTCCTGCCTGCCCGGTATACTTGGCATAGATAATTTTGCCGTCACCTATAGCATGTACCGGAGTGCCTGTGGGAGCAGCATAATCAACACCATGATGCGGCCGTCGAATTTTAAGTATAGGGTGCAGGCGATTGTTAGAGAACCTGCTGCTTATTCTTGAGAACCTTAAGGGGGCCTTCAGGAATGCTTTTCTTAGGTTGTTGCCTTCCTCATCGAAATAGTCTTCTTTGCCATTCTGCTTAAAAGGTATAGCAAAAAAAACCTCCCCGGCATGACAGAAACGTGCAGCCATTATCCTGCTTATACCAATTGAGGAAGAATCGACAAATTGTTCTTCATAAATGATTCTGAAAGAGTCACCCTTCTGCAGGCCAAAGAAGTCTATGGTCCATGCATAGATCTCTGATAACTGCAATGCCAGGTCGGGATTCAGCTTCTCATCTACTATTGTCTGCCACAATGAGTATTCAATAAGCCCTGAAGCGATTTTAAATTCCGAGTTGATCTTTTTCTGTTTCCTGATCACCTTTGCCTGGTCTCCCAGGTCGAAAACAAAATAATGCACAGGATCATCAATATATACAAAATAACGTGCTGCAGCAGCACTATCGGCCTGATGAAAAACTATATATGAGTTTCCTTTTTTTACTTTTCTGAAATCAAATATATTATCCGCACTGTCTATTATCCTTTGCAGTTTCTCATAAGGTATATCCAGGTTTGAAAAGATAAGGGCAAGATTCTCATTTCGTTTTACCCGTCCCCTGGTGAGCCTGAAAGAATCTATATTTATGCCATAAAGGGTTTCGGGTTTTTCATATATTAAACTGTCCTGCTGCATGTCTTTTTCCTGCAGACTCTGAAAAGTTTCTTTTCTATTGCAAGCTGATACAATAAGTAACAGACCCGTTACCAATCCCCCTGCTATCAATAATCTCTTTAACAAATGGCTGATTTTTTTCACTATCGGACTACTATGTTTACTATTTTTCCGGGAACAACAATGACTTTTACAAGATCTTTGTCTTTAAGCCATTTTTCAGCCTTTTCGTTTTTAAGCACAGCTTCTTCAACTGCTGCTTTTGTGGCATCTGAAGGCAATGATATCTTAAATCTCATTTTACCGTTGAATGAAACCGGGTATTCAAGCTCATCCTCAACAAGCAGATTCTCATTGTAAACGGGGAAAGCCTGGCTGGCTATAGAAGCAGAGTTTCCCAGTTTCTCCCATATCTCTTCTGCCAGGTGGGGAGCAAAGGGAGCAAGTACAGAGGCAAAGCTGCTTGCAGTATCCTTGTTTACCCTGCCTTTTTTTATGCATAGGTTGGTAAAGATCATCATTTGTGATATGGCGGTATTAAACCTCAGGCCTTCAATATCCTGTCCCACCTTCTTTATGGTATGATGAAGAGTTTTTATTATTTCCGGATCTTCTTCATTTGTATGAATATTTTTTGAGTCTGCAAAAAACCTGTATGCCCTTCCAAGGAATCCATAGACTCCCTTTACTCCCTGTTCACTCCATGGCTTTGTGGCTTCCAGAGGTCCCATGAACATTTCGTAGAGGCGGAGTGAATCAGCTCCATACTTAGCTATCACATCATCTGGATTTATAACATTCTTCAGCGATTTCGACATTTTTGCCACTATCTGGTTTAGTTCTTCGCCTGTTTTTATATGGAAATATTTACCATCTTTTTCTTCTACCAGGTCGCTTGCTACCTTGGCCCCTGTACTTGTCTCATACGCAAATGCAAGTATCATCCCCTGGTTAAAAAGTTTACGGTAAGGCTCATTGGTAGAAACAATTCCCAGGTCAAACAACACTTTATGCCAGAACCTGCTGTAAAGGAGGTGTAATACTGCATGCTCGGCACCACCTACATAAAGGTCTACAGGCATCCAGTAAGCTTCTTTCTCTTTAGAAAAAGGAGCATCTGTGTTTGCAGGGTCTATATAGCGCAGATAGTACCAGCATGAACCTGCCCACTGGGGCATTGTATTGGTTTC
>JAOZPG010000009.1:0-13930 GCA_029932855.1 Bacteroidales bacterium
AGGCATTAGTGCTTGAAAAATTGCTAAGGAAAAAGAAATTGTTATAATTCTTTTTGCATTTAAGTCTCTTATTGTTAAACCATTTGTTACTGATACTGCAAACGAATCCATAGATAAACCAATTGCAATTATTATTATTGATATAATCTCCATTTTATTTTTTTCTAATATTGCCTGGTGGTTTGGCTATAAAGCGTAGCGGATTTCGAAGCACTTATCTTTCTTAATACTATTATTAGATTGCATGAATCACAAAACTTCAAGTTTGCTACCTGATCCGCCATGCTTTATGAGCCTTTGTAATTAGCAGCTTTATTTCCCCTTATCATAAAGATATTTAGCTACACTTGGTACAAAGAATATTGAAAATATTCCAATACCAACTGAGATTAATGCTCCGGCAAGTGGCCAATGCATTAATTTAAACCAAATCCCTAATGGTATTAAGGAAAAAGCAAGTGCTCCAGAAATAAATGCTAACTTTTTCATTTCATTAAATAATAATACCTACTCATATGGCTTTTCGGTAATCGCCCCGTTTTTTAAGTGGGTTCTAGTCTCCACTGTTAATGCTTAATAAGATAAATAATTATAGGATTAATTACCACAAAATTTTTGAAGACGCACCAAGAGTACTTCTAAAAACTTACAAATGGCATGAATAGAATCCCAAAATATAAGTAATCCGATAGTCATTATAATTTAATTACTCAGTTGCATAGATTAAGAATTATCAACTATTCTATTATTACTTTATTCGTTTTCTTAACTATTCGTTACGGGACATAATTTATAAAGTTAAAATCACATACTTTACAATAACTTCATGTTCAACTTTGTTGATCGTTCTTTGTCTCTAATAACTTTTCCATTAAAGTAAGCTAAAAATACGTTTCTGTGAAATACTTTCCAAACTTCATTCCTCACTGCCTCTACACCTATTTGTTTTAATTATGTACGGTAAGGCAACCTGTATATTGCCGGATAGGCGCATGCGCCTATCCGGAGCCATCGATTGCGCCTCATTCGGTATACATGATGTTATACACTGGCGGTTCTTGTTTCTGTATGGATATATGTCAATAATTTTGTCAGATTTTATTTCTCTATTTCCACCTCTTTCCTCAATACGCTAAAAAAGATAAAAAGACTGCACAGCCTCACCAATGAGAAATAGCTTTGAGATAAGCTAAATTTCTATATCCGGGTGTTGGCTTTAGCTGTGGAAATTTGCTACCTTTCCGTAATAATAATTAGTTGTATTATACAAGTCTTCAATATAAGATTTTAACAACACCATGAAAACAGACATACAATCTGTCTTTATAAAAGGAGAAAAAGTATTTCTGAGAGCCTGTGAACCCGGAGATATGGAAATGATCACAGGTATTGAGAACCACCCCGATACCAGGGAAACACTTTTTTATGCCCTGCCCACCAATGCAGAGACGCAGCAGGAAAAGATTTCTGGTCTTATAAAAGATCACAACACAATAATTCTTACTATTTGCAGCATTGACAATAAGCAGCCTGTCGGACAAACTGCCCTGGTTCGTATTGACTGGATAGGAAGAATGGCCACTTTTTATTTAGCTCTTGCAGACAAAAAGAACCAGGCTAAGGGATATGGCACTGAAACTGTAAAACTTATGCTGGAATATAGCTTTAATGAACTGAATCTGAACAGGGTACAGCTACATGTGGCCATAAAAAACACTGCTGCAGTTAAGGTTTACGAGAAATCCGGTTTTATTATCGAAGGTACACTCCGCGAAGCAATGTACCAGCATGGCAAATACTGGGATTTTTATCTTATGGGAATACTAAAAAGTGACTGGCTTAGCAGTAATTAAGTACTTATCTCTATCTGAAAAAGTAAAAAAGCCTGCAAAATGCAGACTCCTTACTAAGCAGCTTACCTGTCTTCTCTATTTTATTTTTCTGTGTCTACCGACTTCCTGGGTTTATCTGTCGCTTTCCTGCCCCTGGGCTCTGCCCTCAGCACCCTGCTTCTTTCTTTATTAACCAGTCCTTTTTGAGGCGGGTAATAATCAACCCATCCTGGAAAGTAATTTACTATCCCCCCTACCAGAAGGTCTGTCTCGATAAAACCAACATCTTCTGAGGCCAGTGTATAATTATCATGGTTCTCACCCCAAATATCAAGGTAATACCTTCTTCCCGATTTAAGATTATAGAATACTGCATAACCATCATCACCTGAAATTGCTTCTTCCACCCAGTTGTCATTTGCAGCCAGCCAATCATCGTAAGTCGGATAAGCCAGTATACTCAGACCGGAAACATGAAGTCCGGGATCTGGATATCCATCCCACCATTCCATCACTTCCACTTCCAGGTTAAGATCACGAATAGTAATAGACTGATATGCCATATCACGTTTATTCCCGTTTCTGGACCATACAGTGAGTCTGACATCATAATCTCCGGAATGGCTGTAACTGTGACTTACATTGGGTGCATTTGCATAAGTACCATCCCCGAAGTCCCACTCATATTCCGAAGCATCCAAAGATGTATTTGTAAATAGTATATCCTCGGTGACCAATGCATCAATCTCAGAAACAACAAAGCTTGCCACCGGTGACCTCTCACATGAAACAAGGATTAGAGAAAGGGCTAATATGAGTAAAATTGACTTTTTCATGACTATATATTTTGGTTTTTTTTCAAAAATTCCACGTGTTCAGTATATAATAATACAAAATGGATGCCAGCTTTTAAAATTAGCCCTTATTTGCAATTATAATACATATGCTAACATTTTGGTAATTACGAAAATGCATTTTTTCCCATAAATAATATGTATCTTTGCACCTCAATTTTAAAAGGGAAAAAGGGAAGATGTTAAAGATCACATTTCCGGATAACAATATAAGGGAATACGAAAAGGGAACAACGGGACTTGAGATTGCCCGCAGTATCCACCCCAGGCTCGCTAAAGAGGCTCTTGCAATAAGCGTTAATGGCGAGTTATGGGACGTTATGAGGCCCATAGAGGAAGACTCTGCAATAAAGTTCCATAAATGGGATGATGAGGAAGGAAAGCATGCTTTCTGGCACTCCTCTGCCCACCTTATGGCTGAAGCTATTGAAGCTATTTTCCCAGGCACCAAATTTGGTATTGGTCCGGCCATTGAACATGGTTTTTATTATGATGTTGACCCGGGCGACGAAGTGGTAATAACAGATGCAGACCTGCCTAAGATTGAAATAAAGATGCAGGAGCTTGCAAGATCTAAAGAAACATACACCCGCAGGGAAGTAACAAAGAAAGAAGCACTAGATTTTTTCAACAAGAAGGGTGATGAATATAAGCTGGAGCTAATAAATGAGCTGGAGGATGGCACTATCTCATTCTATTCACAGGGAAATTTTACCGATCTCTGTCGCGGTCCTCACCTGCCTGGAACTGAAAACATTAAGGCAATCAAACTACTTAGTATTGCCGGGGCTTACTGGAGAGGAGACGAAACGAGGAAACAGATGACCAGGGTTTATGGTATTTCTTTCCCCAAGAAAAGCATGCTGGATGAATACCTCCTCATGCTTGAAGAGGCAAAGAAAAGAGATCACAGAAAGATAGGAAAGGAACTTGAACTATTCACCTTCAGTCAGAAAGTCGGACAGGGGCTTCCCCTATGGTTACCCAAAGGTGCCCAGTTACGTGAAAGGCTTGAGAATTTCCTTAAGAAAGTACAGAGAGATTATGGATATGAGCCTGTTATTACTCCCCATATAGGCCAGAAAGAACTATATGTTACTTCCGGCCATTATGCCAAGTATGGAAAAGACTCATTTCAGCCTATAAAAACTCCTTCTGAGAACGAGGAATTTCTTCTTAAACCAATGAACTGCCCGCATCATTGCGAGATATATAAATTTAAACCAAGGTCATATAAAGACATGCCGGTACGCCTTGCTGAGTTTGGCACAGTTTACCGTTATGAACAAAGCGGAGAATTACACGGACTAACCAGGGTTAGGGGCTTTACACAGGATGATGCCCACATATTTTGTATGCCCGGCCAGCTTAAAGAAGAATTCATTAAGGTTATTGATATAGTATTCCATATTTTCAAGGCACTGAATTTTAATGATTTTATAACACAGATATCACTAAGGGATCCAGATGACAATGAAAAGTATATAGGAAGTGATGAGAACTGGGAAAAAGCAGAAGCTGCCATACTGGAAGCATGTGAAGAAAAAGGACTTGATACTATCATAGAATATGGTGAAGCTGCCTTTTATGGCCCTAAACTCGATTTTATGGTTAAGGACGCCCTGGGAAGAAGGTGGCAGTTAGGGACCATACAGGTCGATTACAACCTCCCTGAACGATTTGATCTTGAGTATATTGGATCTGATGATAAGCGCCACAGGCCTGTAATGATACACAGGGCTCCTTTCGGATCGCTTGAAAGGTTTGTTGCTGTATTAATTGAACATACAGCCGGGAAATTCCCTCTCTGGCTGGCCCCCGACCAGGTGGTTGTATTGCCCGTTAGTGAAAAGTTTAGCGATTATGCCGAAAAAGTTTCAAATTTTCTAAATAATTGCGATATTCGCAGTCTGATTGACAACCGTAGTGAGAAAGTAGGTAAGAAGATAAGGGATAACGAGTTAAAGAAGATCCCATACCTTCTTATTGTTGGCGAAAAAGAAGTTAAGAGCAATTCGGTTTCTGTTAGAAAACAAGGTGAAGGAGATAAGGGGAGCATGGGACTGGAAGAATTTAGAAGCTTCATTGAAGCAGAGATCAGTCGTGAGACTGAAATAAAATAATATAGATTATTAACAAAAGGAAAAGGAGGATAGGAAAATAGCTGGATATCATAAAAGAAAAGTAAGCTTTCAGCCCAGGTTCAGAATTAATGAACAGATAAGGGTTCCTGCTGTCAGGCTTGTGGGCGACAATATTAAAGAACAAGGTGTTATTTCAACAAGAGAAGCACTACAACTGGCTGACACACTAGAGCTTGACCTGGTAGAGATTTCTCCCAATGCAGACCCACCGGTTTGTAAGATAATTGATTATCAGAAGTTCCTCTATCAGCAAAAAAAGAAACAAAAGGAGATAAAGGCAAAAACTGCCAAGGTTGTTCTTAAGGAAATACGATTCGGTCCGAATACCGATGACCATGATTACAATTTCAAACTGAATCATGCCAAGAAGTTCCTTACTGACGGTGCAAAAGTTAAAGCTTTTGTCTTTTTTAAGGGAAGAACCATACTTTTCAAAGAAAAAGGAGAGATCCTGTTGCTCAGGTTTGCCCAGGACCTTGAAGAATATGGTAAGGTTGACCAGCTTCCTAAACTGGAAGGAAAAAGGATGACATTGTTCATCAGTCCCAAAACAGCAAAAAAGAAATAGTAATTTTCAATTATAAATAAGTAAGTAGAATGCCAAAGATGAAAACAAATCCCGGAGCGAAGAAAAGGTTTACCTTAACCGGTTCGGGCAAGATTAAAAGAAAGCATGCTTTTAAAAGTCATATACTGACTAAAAAGGCAAAGAAAAGAAAGAGAAATCTGACTTATTTCGGACAAGTACACAAAGCTGATGAAAATAACATCAAGCTTTTACTGGCAATGAAATAAGAGGCTCAAAGTAAAAATCAAATTATTAACAGAGTGTATTAGCCGAAAGATCCTAAATTAAAACAGGACGCTAAGCATTCGAAAAATCAGAAATTATGCCAAGATCAGTAAACGCAGTAGCGTCAAAGCAGAGAAGGAAGAAAGTACTGAAACAAACCAAAGGTTATTTCGGTAGAAGGAAAAATGTATACACCGTAGCAGTTAACGCCCTGGAAAAAGGCTTACAATACGCTTATAGGGACAGAAAAAATAAAAAGAGAAACTTCAGGGCTCTATGGATACAAAGAATAAATGCAGCCGTAAGAACCTATGATATGTCTTATTCTGAATTTATGGGAAAACTGAAAAAAAACAACATTGAACTTAGCAGGAAAACTCTTGCCGACCTGGCAATGAATCATCCCCAGGCTTTTGAAGCAGTAGTTCAAAAAGTTAAATAGTAGCCATACAAGATATTTCAGAAGGGGCTTTCTCAAAAGAGGCAGCCCCTTCTTATTTATATTTTCTCCTCCTGAATACAATAAACATGGATCAAAACGTTAAATTTGGGGATAGATCATTCAAAAAAAATTAAAGAAATGAAATTCTTACAATTATTATCAAACAAGTACTTCAAGTTTGCCCTGGCTGCACTCATCTATATATTATGGATTATCTGGATAGGCAGCTACTGGTTACTGATAGGACTTGCTGTGATCTTTGACATATATGTAACAAAAAAGGTGAACTGGTCTTTCTGGAAGAAGAGAGAAGGAAAAAACAGCGCCATAGTGGAGTGGATCGATGCACTTATCTTTGCGATAATAGCTGTTTCACTTATCAATATATTCCTTTTCCAAAACTTTAAGATACCAACCGGTTCAATGGAAAAATCTTTACTTATTGGCGATCATCTTTTTGTAAGCAAAGTAGCCTATGGCCCCAGAATACCCAATACTCCCATCTCCTTTCCTTTCACACAACATACAATGCCCATTATTAAAACCAAATCATACATTGAATGGCCTGCATGGCCATATAAGAGATTAAAAGGATTTAGTGAAGTTAAGAATAACGATATAGTGGTTTTTAATTTCCCTGCAGGCGACACGGTGGCATTACAACAGCAGGCAAGAAGTTTTTACTCTATAGTCAGAGAATTTGCCGAGGAACAAAAAATAAGAGATTCCAGGGCAGGAAATACAGTGAAGTCGCAAAACAAATACATGATAGATGCAAGGCAAAGGGTGATTGCTAACTATGATATAACTTACCGTCCTGTAGATAAGCGTGATAATTATATAAAGAGATGCATTGCAATACCCGGAGATACACTGGAAATAATTAATAGCACAGTATTCATTAACGGGAAACAACTTAAAGATTTTGAGAACCAACAGGCAAAATACTTCGTGATAACCGATGGAACAAGGCTTAATCCTAAGACCCTGGAAAAAATGAATATCTACCATAGTGATGTTTATACCCTGGGCTTAACAGAGTATCTCATTACAATGACAAAGGAAAATGCAGATAAAGTTGCAGGATTTAAAAACATCAGAAAAGTTACAAAATACCTGAAGCCTCAAGATTCTTATGCCTATTACATTTTCCCTCATGATGAAAGATACCCATGGAATGAAGATAACTTCGGGCCCCTGTGGATGCCGGAAAAAGGTACAACCATAAAAATAGACACATCAAATATTTCGAAATATGAAAGGATAATTAAAGCTTATGAAGGCAATGAGCTGGAAATAAGAGATGCTAAGATATATATCAACGGAAAAGAAACCGACAGTTACACCTTTAAAATGGGATATTACTGGATGATGGGTGATAACAGGCATGATTCTGCCGACTCCAGGTTCTGGGGTTTTGTTCCTGAAGACCACATTGTTGGAAAACCAAAATATGTCTGGCTGTCGCTTGATAAAGAAAAGAAATTTATAAGCAAGATCCGTTTCCGCAGAATGTTTATGAAAATACAATAGTCCCTTATCTTATATCTTTTCCAAAAGCGTTGGTTATGGGGCAAATTTCAGGGGACTTTCAGCATTGCTGGCCATGCTGAACTCATGTGCAGGGGGAGTTTCTGTTGTAAATATTGACAATGGCTTCGGTGCAGGTTATTATGCAAGTATGATCAATAAAATCTGATAGCCAGAAAATGGACAGAAAAATAATATTGTCTTCAGCCTACTTCGCACCGGCCAGTTATTACTCTAAGTTTCTCATCTCCGGTGAAGTACATATAGAGAAACACGAAAATTTTATTAAGCAAACATATCGTAACCGCTGTATTATTGCCGGGGTTAACGGTTCCCTTGCACTTACTGTACCCGTTAAAAGGGGAAGCTTTCATAAAACAGCCATGAAAGATCTTGAGATAGACTATAACACCAAATGGCAGGCAAATCACTGGAGGACAATTGAGTCGGCATATAGCTCTGCTCCTTTCTTCCAGTTTTATGCAGATGATATTAAGCCCTTCTTTTCAGTCCGTACGAAGTTCCTTTTCGACCATAACCAGCATATCCTGGATACTATGCTAAAACTTACGGGAATACCAGCAAATTACACAATTAGCAAAGAATATATAAAAGAGGATAAGACAATTGAAAACTATGACTACAGGATGAAGATCAGACCCAAGAACCAGCCTGATGATCCAATATTCAGGCCGCATCCCTACTACCAGGTATTTGATGACCGACTTGGTTTTATTCCCGACCTGAGCATTCTGGACCTGGTATTCAATGCAGGTCCCGAAACAACAGGCATACTAAAAAAAAGTCTGAGGGCTCAATCATAATGCTAATAATCGGGGACAACAAGGGAGTAAATGTGATAAGCTCATAAAACTTTCATATGTCTTCTGTTAAACAGCCATATCCCTATAAGTAAATAAACAAGGCTGATCACGAGGATAGAAATAATTTCGGGCATAATATCACCCAGGCCCAGGCCCATTATCCATAGTTTATTGATTGCCGAAACTGCATGGCTTGGAGACATAAGCGACTGCCATGATATGGGGTAACCGGCAATGCTGAATAACTCCCGGCTATGTATGGGAAAAGCAACACCACTGAAAAACATAAACAGAAAAAGCGGGAAGTTACCGACAATGAGAACTTCATTGACTGTTCGTGTAAGTCCGGCAAGTATCAGGCTGAAAGAGATAATTGATATCTCTGTAAGCAGGGCGATAAGAAAAAAGCCTCCGAGCGACTGAACATAATCGAAACCCAGCAATACAGCAGTCAGCAATGTTAGGATTATTGAAAGCATTCCAACGGTTATCTGCACAAGGCCAATACCTGCAAATAATTCAAAAGTACTTATATCAGACAGTTTTAGCCAGACGATGGTTTTATTCTCAACCTCAGCCACCATTGCGATTGTAGCGGTAAACATCAGCATGATCAAAGACAATATCATTAATCCCGGCACCCAGTAATCAAACTCACTTATCTCACCTGATATTCCCAGTGCTTTCTCATCAACGATCAGGAGCCTTTCAATACCCGTGATCCCGGCAAGGTATTCATTCATAAGCTCAGCAGCCCACACTGATCCTATCATATATCCGGTGCTTGTAAGGTCACCGACAAACTCAATACTCAGGCTTTCTGAATTTGGCTCCTTAATCTTATTTCCAATTCTCAGCGAAGAATCTTCAGGCAGAACTATAAGCACATCTGCCTTCCTGTTCATTAACTTTTCAACAGCAGCTTCACGGGTTTTATAAAGCTTCACCCTCAGTGGAATCTCAAGACTGTCATCCTCAGCATCAAGAATAAGGTCAGTAAGAAGCTTGCCATGATTAAATGAACCTGACTCTAACTCAAATCCACTGTCATTATTTACAATTGCAATATCATAATTAACTATGGTGGCCTGACTTATCATTGAATAAATAAGAACAAACAGAGGAGCCATGGACAGGGTTAGCAGCAGTACCCAGAAACTGCGGATCTGCTCCCTAAAACTCTTTTGTATTACATAAAAGATCTTCACTGCCTCAGAGTCCTCCCTGTTAAATGAATAAATACATCCTCAAGGCTGTTCTCCCTGAGAATAGTTTCCTTAATGTTTATCCTGTGCTTTTCAAACATCTTGAATATCTCGGGCATTAATGCAACAAGATTAACTGATCTCAGGAGTATTTTACTGTCACCAATACTTACCCGGCTACATATCTTTAAAAGCTGTTTTTTCAATTCCTCCAGCTCAGCTCCCTGCTGTTCGTGCATACTTATTTCAAGTATATCACCTTCACCGATAGAATTCTTAAGATTAGCCGGTGTATCCACCATAAGAAGTTTACCATGGTCTATAATAGCCACCCTGTCTGAGAGCCTGTCTGCCTCATCCATATTGTGAGTGCTTATCAGTATCGTTTTCTCGCCTGCCAGGGATTTAATATATGACCTCACCAGCAACCTGCTCTGCGGATCAAGTCCGGCCCCGGGCTCATCAAGAATAAGTATTTCAGGATCATGAACCAGGGCCAGGCATATATTCAGCCGCCGCTTCATCCCTCCGGATAATTTTGAAGCCAGAACCGCAGACTTATGCTCCAGTCCCATATGTTTTAATAGAAAGTCTGACCGGCCGGAAGCAGTTTTAGTATCCATCCCATGCATAAAAGCCATGAATTTAAGCTGTTCCCGACAGCTTAATTTAGGCCAGATATAATTTTCCTGGGGACAAAGGCCTATGCTGGCCTTTCCGACAGAAAAAACATCACCTGTTCCGGAGTAATACTCAATAAGCCCACTATCTGAGGGAAGCAGTCCGCATATCATTTGTATGGTAGTTGTCTTACCCGCCCCGTTGGGTCCCAGAAAACCAAAGATCTCACCACTATGAATATCAAGCGTGAGTGCATCCACTGCCTTTAGATCACCAAATGATTTGCTCAGCTTTTTGATATTTATTCCGGGAGGTTGCATATTCTCAGACTGGCAATTTTTATTATGCCTATTAAATATACAAAAAATGAAACAGAGTCGGTTTACGACCCTGTTAATAGATAGCTGATAAGCTAAATTAATGTTTAAAACTTAACTCCTATGGTAGCAAGGATGGTATGACGGTTAAGATTGTTTACTGAAGGCTGTATATCAGAATAGGGATACATATAATAAAGCTTTTGTCTGTTGATATAAACATAGGCCATATCAATAAAGAAACCCGATTCCCTGTAACCAAATCCTGCAGAATAACTGTATGTATAAGCATCCTTATTGGCTTCAGTTTCCTTATAAGGACTTTCATTGAATGATGCTCCTGCCCTGATGGAAAAGTGAGATACTCTAAGCTCTGCTCCTGCCCTGTAATTCAGCACATCTCTATATGCTTCCCTGATAGCATCATTTTCATCCATAAAATTATATCCGTCTCCCCCTGTCCGCATACGCATACCTGAATAATTAACATATTCAACATCTGCACTTACAAGTGCTATTTTAAATAATTGCACACCGGCATTTGCAACAGCTTTCAAAGGTGTTGTAATCCTGTAATCATAATGTGATACTGAAGAATAAAGATCGTAATAAGACTCACCATCAGACCTGGGACTGTCAAAACCGGCCTCCAGATTAGTGCTGTAATCCTCACTGATCTTGTAATTAAAGGGAATATGAACCGCTCCCCCCAGCCTTATCATCTGTATAGGCTTCATCAGGAAGCCCATCTTAAAGCTATAGCCTTTACCCCAAACATCCAGGGATTCATTAAAATTAAAATAATCGAACTGGTCAATGCTGTTATCTTCATCCGATTCAGAATGATACATCCTCTGCCTGTAATTCAGTTTGTGAACACCAAATGTTCCCCCGATATAAAACATATTGCTTATATTGGCTCCAAGGCTGAACACATATTCTCCCATCCCGCCCCCGGTTAAAAGCTCACGTCTTTGCTGCATTCCATATGTTGAACCAGCTGCATTACCATAATCCGACAGTACAGTTTCATAGTTATATGAACCGGCAGGATATTCGTCAATTAAATATGCATCCCATGCAAGCCCCTCCTCAAAATCACTGAATTCCGAAGGATCTTGATTATAAGCCATATAGGCAAAGTAATCAAGCATTGAATTACTGTTATTTGTACCCGATATTACCAGGTTTGAATTAAAATCATTTTCCCGGTTATAACCGGCACCAAAATTCACTGCCACCAGGCCGGTTTTCTTTCCGGTAAGATGCGAATAAACATAACCAAGATTG
Source organism: Bacteroidales bacterium (assembly GCA_029932855.1). Lineage (GTDB taxonomy): Bacteria > Bacteroidota > Bacteroidia > Bacteroidales > VadinHA17 > JAYEGO01. The sequence continues at coordinate 11,853 of JAOZPG010000009.1, forward strand.
CCAAGAAAAAAGTTCGATCTAAGATCCCCGGTTGTATTTCCAAGGTAAGTAGATTCTGTGGGTGAATAATTAAAAGAAGGAGTAACAGTAAACTCTGATGACCTGTAAACTCCAATTCCTGCAGGATTAATGCTAAGAGTGCTAAAATCTCCTCCAAAAGCTCCGAATGCACCTCCCATACTCATTGTCCTTGCTGTTCCCATGGGAAATAACTGAGTATACCTGAGAGCATCCGATTCATTCTGGGCAAACAGGAGTCCTGCACCCAGGAATATAGCTATGGCTGTTATATATAGTTTTTTCATTTTCTTTTATTTTTAATTACTATCTTCTTCTTCCGGAACCACCACCTGATGACCTTGAAGAAGAACCGGAAGAACGGCTTGATCCCGAGGACCTGCTTGATCCTGATGAGCGGTAACTTGAACCCGAGGACCTGCTGGTTCCTGAAGAACGGTAACTTGATCCTGAGGACCTGCTTGATCCTGATGAACGATAACTTGAACCTGTAGATTTACCTGATCCGGAATAACGATAGCTTGACCCTGACGAGCGACTGCTTCCTGAAGAACGGGGTGTTACTGTTCTTGTATTAGTCCTGGAAGGAGCTTTATATGCAGGATTCGATGACCTTGTCGAAAAAGTACTATTGTTTTGATTAGTCCTGGTTGATGCTCCTGACTTTACATTTCCTGAACCTGAATAATTATACCTGGCCCTTGTATTGGTTTTTGGATTTGAATACCTGGGAACATACCTGCTACGAGTATCTGCCTGTGATTCAGTACTTCTTGTCGCCGGCCTCGTATTTGCAGTCCTTGCAGTTGCAGTTCTGGTATTTGCAGTCCTGGTATTTGCAGCCGCATTACTAACAGGAAGTGTTCTGCTTACATTCCTTGAATTAGCAGATTCTCTTCGCACTGCAGTATTTGTGACCGGAACACTCTCTGAACTTCCGGAAGAAGCAATACGTGAATCATGACTTGTCCTTCTGTTGGCACTTGTTGTACCCCTGTAATAAGTATCAGACTTTACATTGTAAGGATTAACTGATGACCTTCGGTCTGAAGCATATCCTCTCCTGTGCCCGTAATACCTGTTTGAAGAATATCCATCCACAACATATACCGGCCCGCTACCATACCAGCTGTTATAATATGGATAATAACTATAATAAGGATAATAGCTGTCATAGTATGGCCTGTAATAATAAGGGGAATAATAGTTGTAATAAGGAGAACTCCAGCCAAATCCTATAGTCATGAATGATCCTCCCCAGTACCATGGATCATAGAATGGAGAGTAATAATTAAAACCCATTGCCGGACGATAGAACCTTGTCAGTGCCGATGAATAATTATAATAATCGGGATTTGAACTTTCATAGTAATTATTTACTACTATTTCCTCATCACCATTTTCGTATTCGTAGTCTTCAAGATAAAGAGTATCTTCCCCATTAACTGCAACAACTGCTTCCAGGGACTCAAGATATTGCTCATTTTCATAAGCCTCTCCTTTCACATCCGTCCCTGCATTCCTTGTATCTCTTCTCTCTGCCCTTACCTCATCCCTTGGATTGTAATAAACATCATCCGCCAGATAGCTTGTGGATGAACAGGAAGTAAAGAAAAATGCAGCAAGCGAAACCAGTATAAAGTATTTTGTTTTCATGGTCATTGCTCTTTGATTTGTTTTCTAATTAATATAAAAACAAATTTCATACCAAAAATGCCTTTTTAAAAAAAACCCGGTATAAAACCGGGTCATTAAATTACAAAAAACATTTCTATCTGCGCCTTCCTGCCGAACTTTTTCCACTGCTCCTTTGAGCCTTCTGTGATGACGATCTGCTACTGTTAACATGGGAAGCCGCTGCCGATCTGTTATTATTACTGCTTCTGCTACTGTTTTTAACCACAGTGACCTTTCTTTGACTACTACTCCTGCCATAGTTTGCATTAGTGTTTCTCTTTACAGTAGTTGAAGTCCTGTTTGCATTACTACTTCTATACTTAACTGCAACAGGCTTTCTGCTGCTATTGCTATTGGTGTAATTTGCTTTGGATCTGTTTGAA
>JAOZPG010000009.1:14030-22763 GCA_029932855.1 Bacteroidales bacterium
GGATCTGTTTGAATTACTGTTATAGCCTGCATTAGACCTGTTTGTATTTGTATATCTTACAGTATTATTCCTGTTAGACACAGATGAGACCCTGTTAACATTCGCAGGTTTATCCCTCTGAGTGTTATTAAGCCTGGTCCTGGTATCACCTGCAGGAGTCCTGTTTCCCCGTGAATTATTAACAGTAGCCTGATTAGAATACCTTCTGTGATTACTTGAATTCCCGTTATTATTCCGGTTGCCATTATAGTTACGATAACTGTTGTTAGCCTGGCTCCTGTTTGAATTCCTGTTGTTAGTACTGTTTCTGTTATAGTTGCGATCACTGCCAGTATTCCTGCTTATTTGCCTGTTGTTATTGTTTATACCAGCGGCAGTCCGCTTATATCCTGAAGAACTATTGTTGTTTGACCTGTATGTATTCGACTTGTAATTATTTGATCTGTAGTAATCATTGCTGTAATAATTATTATTGTAGTAATTATTGTTATAGTAATAATTGTTGTTGTAATAATAATTATCTGAGTAATAAACAGGATAATAATTCCTGTAATAAAAGCGGTTTGCCCTCCTGGCAGCATACCATGGATTATATGATCTGTATCCATAATAGTAAGAATTATAGAAGACGGGACCATAATTCAGGTTTATATTCCATAAGGGATAATTTACCATAACTACAGGTGAATAATAATATGCAGGCCCGCTATAAACCGACCAGCCTATATAGTAAGGGTCGTAATTGTACCAGTAATAGTCTGTATAGACGTTTGCATAGTAATTAAAGCTGTAATACGAACGGTGAAATCGCTTGATCCTTGAACTGTAGTAGTAATCATAGTTACAATTGTTAACATAATAATTATTGATTACTTGTTCGCCGTCCCTGCCATATCTGTATGAGTCATCCCCGGCCAATCCTGAAAATTGATTTGAGGAAAATGCCGTGCCAAAAGTCCATATTGAAAGGATAAAGATTATGGCTGCTTTGTATTTGATATTTGTTTTCATGACTCCCTCCTTTGTTATTAATTTTTGTTTATTTTGCAACTTCTTTTGGAAGTTCAGTTAATTATAAGTCAAAATCCATACCAAAAATAAAATGGCAAAAGTTCTAACCAGCAGAAAAGATGATTATGCACAATGGTATAACGACCTTGTAATAAAAGCCGATCTGGCTGAGAATTCGGCTGTTAGGGGCTGCATGGTAATTAAACCATATGGCTATGCCATATGGGAAAAAATACAGGCCCAATTAGATAAAATGTTTAAAGCCACAGGGCACAGCAATGCATATTTTCCCCTTTTTATACCAAAATCATTCTTCAGCAAGGAAGCAAGTCATGTTGAAGGATTTGCCAAAGAGTGTGCTGTTGTAACACATTACAGGCTCAAAAATGATCCTGATGGCAAAGGTGTTGTGGTAGATGAGGATGCAAAACTGGAAGAAGAACTTATTGTAAGGCCAACATCTGAAACAATTATCTGGAACACATATAAGAACTGGATACAGTCTTACCGCGACCTGCCCTTACTATTGAACCAGTGGGCAAATGTTGTAAGATGGGAAATGCGAACAAGGTTATTCCTGCGAACAACTGAATTTCTCTGGCAGGAAGGTCATACCGCCCATGCCACAAAACAGGAAGCTTTAGAGGAAACCCTCAAAATGGTTGATGTTTATGAACAATTTGCTGAAGAGTTCATGGCGATGCCTGTAATAAAAGGTACAAAGACCGAGACCGAAAGATTTGCAGGGGCACTTGATACATATTCTATCGAAGCTCTGATGCAGGACGGAAAAGCCCTGCAATCAGGAACATCCCATTTCCTGGGCCAGAACTTTGCAAAAGCATTTGATGTAAAATTCCTTGATAAAACAGGCAAGCTCGATCATGTATGGGCAAGCTCATGGGGTGTCTCTACCCGCTTAATGGGAGCCTTAATTATGGCTCACTCTGATGATAACGGACTTGTACTACCTCCTAAGCTGGCACCAATACAGGTAGTTATAGTTCCTATTTACAAAGGGAAGGAGCAACTTGAAGGACTTAGTAAGACAGCCCTGAAAATAAAAGAAGAACTTGAAAAAGAAGGTATCAGCGTTAAGTTCGATGACCGCGACACACATAAACCGGGATGGAAATTTGCCGAGTATGAACTTAAAGGAATACCTGTTCGTCTGGTATTGGGACCCAGGGATCTTGAACAGGGAACAATTGAAGTAGCACGCAGGGACACCATGGAAAAAGAAAACCGTTCACAGGAAGGAATTACTCCACATGTAAAAGCACTTCTTGATGAGATACAGGATAATATCTACAAGAAAGCCTTTGACTTCAGGGAAGAAAATACCTATAGCACAGATTCTTACGAAGAATTCAAAGATATAATTGAAAATAAAGGTGGCTTTGTTCTTGCCCACTGGGACGGCACAACGGAAACCGAACTGCAGATCAAGAATGATACCAAGGCCACCATACGATGCATCCCTCTTGATGCCCCCGGGGAAGAAGGAAAATGCATCTTCAGCGGCAAACCCTCAAAGCAAAGAGTTCTGTTTGCCAAAGCATATTAGATTTTCAGGCTACGCATCTCTATTACATAAGCCTTTCCCCTCTGAAAGCGGTTTGCTTTGAAGAAAAGCTTATAATGCCTGTTAAGACTATTCAATTTATATTATTTTTACTTTAATATTAATTAATAGTTGAAAAATGAGCAACAACAATCTTGAAAACAAGATAGTCCAGTCGATGGCCCTAAAATCCAATATAAAGCAATTAGTATCTGAAAACAATGAACTTGTTTTTGAATTGATGAAGGAGACCCTGAATGAGATAGTTTTTGATTATAATAAGAAACTTACCGACCTGAAGGAAAGGGTAAGTCTTGAGTTCACCGATCATGGTAAGTTTATTGCCAAACTCAGGGTTGCCGGCGATATGTTGATTTTTAGCATGCATTCAAATGTTTTTGAGTTTGACAGGGAGCATAAAGTATGGCAGAACAAATACATTAAGGATGAGCCTCTTAACTCTTACTGCGGCATAATAAATATTTACAATTTCCTTGATGATTCTTTCCGCTATAACAGAATGGACGACCTGGGATACCTGATTGCCAGGTTATTTGTTAACAGGAACAATCATTTCTTCGTTGAAGGAAAAAGACAGATGGGCTTCACTGTAAGTAAATTCGGCAAAGCTGAACTCGATAAAAAGGCTATGAGGGATGTACTGTCAAAAGCAATTGCTTATGCCCTGGAGTTCGATCTGCTGGTGCCCCCCTACGATGCAATTAAAATTGCGTCGGTGGGACAGATGACCGAGAAGATACAGCTGTCACATATAAAAACAGGCAAGCGCCTTGGCTTCCAGTTTAATTCTGATGATATTGCAAATGAAGAATAAGCTTACTGTACAAAGGAAGGATAAGCCATATATAGAATATTAAGCATATTAATAATCGCCACAGATACACTATCATAAATAATTACAATAAAACTCATAAAATGAAAAAAAAAGCAATATCTGTTATCAAGTTATTGTTAGTCATTGCTTTGACAGCATGTACAACAAGTCCGAAGCAATCAGAAGAAATTTCTGAGATGCAAAAGAAAGTAAATGAATTTACACCGGTTGAGCTTAGTTCTGAGCTCATCAATGATCTTTCAGACAATCAGAAAGAGATGCTTGGATACTTTTTTGAAGCAGCAGACATCATTGATGCCATGTACTGGACTCAGGCATACGGAGATAAAGAAAGCCTTATGTCTTTGGCAGGTGATGATGCCACAAAAGAGTTTATTAATATCAATTACGGACCATGGGAAAGACTGAATGGCAACAAAGCATTTGTTGAAGCTATTGGGAAGAAGCCTGCAGGAGCACAATTCTATCCTGAAGATATGACAAAGGAAGAGTTTGAAAGTCTGGAAGCTGATGACAAGACCAGCCTGTATACTGTTATCCGCAGGAATGAAGACAAACAGCTTGTGAGTATTCCTTATAGCGTGGAATATGCCGGGGGCTTACAAAAAGTGGCCGACCTGCTGCTAAAAGCATCCGAACTGGCAGAAGATCCCGGTTTTAAAAATTACCTGGAGCTCAGGGCAAAGGCATTGCTTAGTAATGAATATCTGGAAAGTGACATGGCATGGATGGATATGAAAAACAATTCCATTGATCTGGTGCTCGGTCCTATAGAGAACTATGAAGATGCACTCTATGGCTATAAGACTGCTTTTGAAAGCTTCATACTGCTCAAAGACAAAGAATGGAGCAAGAAGCTCGACAGGTTTGCAGCACTGCTGCCCGAGCTGCAAACGAAACTTCCTGTTCCCGAAGAATATAAGACAGAAATCCCCGGCAGCCAGTCTGACCTGGGCGTATATGATGTAATATACTATGCAGGCGACTGTAATGCAGGCAGTAAGACAATAGCTATCAGCCTGCCAAATGACCCCAGGGTACATGCTGAAAAAGGAAGCCGTAAGCTGCAGCTAAAAAATTCGATGAAGTATAAATTCGATAAGGTACTGGTTCCCATATCCGAGATTCTTATTGCAGAGCAGCAACGCAAACATATTAAGTTCGATGCTTTCTTTGAGAACACCATGTTTCATGAGGTTGGACACGGACTTGGGATTAAGAATACCATTAACGGGAAAGGAATAGTAAGAAAAGCTCTCCGGGAACAGTACAGTGCACTGGAAGAAGGTAAGGCCGATATACTTGGATTATTTCTGGTAACCCAGCTTGCAGAAATGGGAGAGCTGGGAGAAAAAGACCTTATGGATAACTATGTTACATTTATGGCAAGTATTTTCCGCTCTGTAAGATTTGGTGTTGCCAGTTCTCATGGCAAAGCCAATATGATAAGATTCTATTACTTCCAGGAAAAAGGTGCTTTTACAAAGGATGAAGAGAGCGGCTGTTATGAAGTAAATTTCGATAAGATGCAGGCTGCCATGAATGATCTGGCAAGAGAGATACTTATAATCCAGGGTGACGGAGATTATGAAAAAGCAAAAAAAATGGTTGAAAGCATGGGATATATCAGGGAGGAATTACAGACCGACCTCGACCGTATCTCTGCTGCAGGTATCCCCCGCGATATCCGCTTTATACAGGGTAAAGAAGTAGCAGGCCTGTAATAGCTTAAATGGGTGCCTGTTTAAAAATAATGAGGCATTTCCTGATCCCCCTGCTTATAATTGTATCAGGGGGATCTGTTCTTGCCTTTGAGCCCGGACCTGACACCCTTAATCTTAAACCCGGTGATTATGTGATTTTCGAAGATTCCTCCTTTTACGCACAATCCGACACCATCTTAATCCTTTCCGCTGATCTTAATTATCTATGCTCTAAAGATCAGGCAGCTATCGGATATGCTATTTACGACTCAATAAACTACTGGGCAAAAGATAAGCCCTGGATGCAAAGCCTGTTAAAACTCCTGATAGTAAAAAACTCTAAAACAAAAACAGCTTCCCCTAAAGAGATGCAGGGATTGGAAAGGATCAGGGAGCATGAAGGAAAAAGAATACGTAATATTAAAATAGCCAAGACAGAGGTGTTCGGAGCCAGTATCAATGATACCATCTATAATAACGAAAAACGAATTAACAGGATACTGAATTCCACGCATATAAAGACCCGCAACATGGTTATTCGTAATAACCTGATCATAAAGCAGGGAGATTTGTTAAGGGCTGAAGCGATTACAGATAACGAAAGGATACTCAGGAAACTTCCTTATATAGATGATGCAAGGATCATCCCTGTTCCTGTATCTGAATCGGAAGTAGATATTATAGTAATCACAAAAGATGTATATGCATATAGTGCAGGCCTTAACCTGAACAGCCTGAAGAAAGGGGAAATTAGTTTGTATGACCTTAACTTCATGGGACTGGGACACAGGATACAGACTGATGCCCTTTTTAATTATAATGATGATGTGGAGAATCACTGGGGATACGGACTCTCATACCTGGTTGACAACTTATTCGGCAGCTTTATAAAGACCAGGATAGCTTACCATAATGCCTTCGACTCAAGAATATTCAGTATGTCTGCAAGAAAACAGTTCATCAGCCCCGACACAAAATATTCATTTGGCACTAACCAGATAGTAAGTTATACCGAGCCTGAGTTCGACACCTCTATCTCACCGCATGCACTCAGGTATTATTACCAGGATTACTGGGTGGGACGCTCATATCGTATTCAAAATACCAGGAAAAGAATAATTCTCTCCGGCAGGTATGCAGCAAATAAAATTTATGAGAGACCGCTAATAGAGGAAAGAGAATATCATAAGCTACAAACATATAGCATGTATCTTGCAAGTATATCCTATTCCAGAGAGAACTTCTACAGGATGAACCTGATATATAATTATGGCCGCACAGAAGACATCCCTCATGGAGCATTGTGGAATTTTACCAGCGGTTATGAGAGTAATGAATTTTTCAAGTCATTTTATTCCGGCCTGGATATCTCATACGGGGATATCTTACCAAAAAAGGGCTACTTATACCTTAAAGCAGGAGTTGGCGGCTTTTATAATAAAGAGATCTTTGACAGAGGGGTTGTTGAGCTCAGACTAAACTATTTCAGCAGGCTCTTAAAGGCAAACAGGTTCAGGATCAGGCAGTTTATAAACATACAATACACAAATGGCATTCGCAGATTTGGTGATGAATATATTAGCTTAACCAAAGATACCGGAATTCGTGGCTGCAGGTGCGATAGTCTTTCCGGTACAGAAAGATTGGTTCTGAATATTGAAACCGTAGCTTTTTCTCCCTATTACCTCTATGGCTTCAGGTTTACGTTTTATGCATTTGCCGATATGGGCATTATCGGGGAACCCAAAACGGGGATATTAGACAAACAGGCTTACTCGGGACTGGGAATCGGCCTGAGGGTACGAAATGAGCACCTGGCCTTTCAAACACTTCAGATAAGGTTTGGATTTTACCCCATTCTGCCCCCTTCCAGCACATCCCGCCTTTTTTGCATATCCGGGGAGCCTTATTTTGAACCTGCAGACTTTACAAGCTCTAAACCATATATAATAAGTTTCCGTTAATATGTTGACAATAAACTAAAGCATCATTTATAACTTACTGTCGGCCGGGAAAGATCATTACATTGAAATCCCTCTTACTAAATTCAGCCTTCCCAATTGTCTTTGATCAATTCCAATTTATGATCTTTGTTTAATACTATTTGTTTTGGTTTAGTAACTTTGCATGGCCATGCTTAAGAAATTCCTTGAAAATATTAAAAGCTCCGAACTGTTTAATCCTGAAGACAGGATATTGCTTACAGTAAGCGGGGGAATTGATTCAATGGTAATGGCCCGTCTTTTCATGGAAGCAGGCTTTAATTATGGCATAGCACACTGCAATTTTCAATTGAGGGGAACTGATGCAGACAGTGACGAAAAGCTGGTAGAAGAATATGCAGCAGCCTACAATCTACCTTATTACCTCGTTAAGTTCAATACAAAGGAATACGCAAGAACAAAAGGAATATCCATACAAATGGCAGCCAGGGAGCTAAGGTATGACTGGTTTGAAAAAATAAGATCTGAGAATGGATATAAATATATTGCCGTTGCCCACAACAGCGATGATGTGATTGAAACAATCCTTAATAACCTTATCAGGGGAACGGGCATACGCGGCCTTACGGGTATTAAGGAAAAGAATGACAGTATCATCAGGCCTGTCCTGGTCTTCTCCCGTGAAAAGATTGAAAAATACCAAAAAGAAAATAATATCCCTTACAGGGAAGATAAGAGCAATCAATCATTAAAATATTCAAGAAACAGGCTCAGGCATGTTGTGATACCCGAACTGGAAAAGATCAATCCCGGGTTCAGGGAAGGAATAATTGAGACCGCTGCCTATATTGCCGGTGCCGAACAGATTTTTACAAAGGCAATTAAAGCCCGTAAAAATGAAGTTCTGAGTAAAGAACATGACCTGATTAAGATAGACAAAAAAGCCCTGCTTAAGCTAAATAACATCGCTACTTACCTCTATGAATTTATCAGGGAGTTTGCTTTCCCAAAAGAAAGCATCCCAAAAATATTGTCTAAGCTGGAAGACCCGGGAAAACAGTTTTTCTCACAAACACACAGATTGCTTATTGATCGCCGCTACATTTTGATCACCAGGATTAAAAAAGATGAAAGCCGGGAGTATGATATTTACGAGAATACGAAAAGGCTGACTGAACCAATACAGCTGGCACTTTCTACGGAGGATATTAATCCTGGCTTCAAACCCGGAAGCTCCAGGAATATTGCTTTTCTAAATCATAGCAAGTTAAGCTTCCCCCTAAGGCTTAGAAAATGGAAAAACGGAGACAGGTTCATGCCACTGGGACTTAATAACATGAAAAAGCTTAGTGATTTTTTTATTGATGAGAAGCTATCACTGATAGACAAGGAAAATACCTGGATCCTGCTATCGGGAAATAAAATAGCCTGGATTGTAGGACACAGAATAGACAACAGGTTCAGGATAACTGAGGACAGCCGCCGTATTCTGAAAATAGAACTTTCTATATGATGGCAGGCCATACCTGCAAATGATCAACTATCAGCCTTTATAAAGTCGCTTCGCGCTTTTGTTGCGGCGCCCGGCATAGCTCAAACAAGTTTGGCTCTGCTCTCACTTCTTTACAAATTTGCTCCACAGGTTTGTTGCGGCGC
>JAOZPG010000009.1:22863-74318 GCA_029932855.1 Bacteroidales bacterium
GTTTGGCTCTGCTCTCACTTCTTTACAAATTTGCTCCACAGGTTTGTTGCGGCGCTCGGCATAGCTCAAACAAGTTTGGCTCTGCTCTCACTTCTTTACAAACTCAACCCTACGGTTATTTGCCCTGTCCTCGGGTGAAGCATTATTGGTCACCGGCTTAGTTTCTCCCCAGCCCCTCGCCGATAACCTGTGAGCCTCTATACCCATATCAACAAGTACATCCATCACTGCCTGAGCCCTTTGCAGGGAAAGCTTCATATTAACATCATCATTCCCCTGGCTGTCGGTATGTCCCTCTACACTGAAATTAAGATCGGGATGCTCTTTCATCAGGTCATATATCTCGTTTATTACGCCCATGGATTCAGCTTTCAGGCTGGCCTTTCCCACATCAAACCTTATGCCGCTTGCAACGATCTTTCCATCCTGAAGCATCCTGTCGTAATATTTAACACCGCCCTTTGCAATCCTTACATTTTTAATATATATCGGGTATTCATCACTGGCATGATAAGAATAAATTGAAAGTCCACTGGGATTAAACCCCATCCTGGGAATATTTATCAGGCGGGTATCATCCAGGTAGGCCTTGAACTTACCACTTGTATATGCAATTGATATATGAGCCCAACGTTTCTTTTTTACTTCTGAAGGATATGTGCTTCTGGCATCTCCAATATGCATAGAGTTATAACCAACCTCCAGAATATCTTCCCCGGAGCGATCTCCCCTCTGATTCTTCCAGTCATAGAGATAAACTACAAAGTAGCTAAAGCCAAAATAAACATCAAATTCTACAGTAAATACATCAGGCAGGTAATCCGATGTTGAATTCTCAATATAGGGCACGATAGATGGAGACCCTCCCCGGAGAAAAATAACATTTTCACCATCCACCTTTGCCACCTCTGCACTGCCCTGTGCCAGGTCCCAGCGTGAAGGAAACTCACCGTTTTCCTCCCCAATAAGATCATCCTCGAATATCACCTGGTCACCTGGTATAAAATCATATTTGGCCCATTCCAGTACCGGACTTTTTGATTCAAGCTTTGCTTTTTCAGAGCCTGATGAAGCCTCCTCTTTAACAGCAGTTTCTTGTTTCGCTGGAACCTTTTTTGCTGGCTCAGATTTCTTATTCTTCCTGCCGAACAGGCTGCCTATGCCTTCTTCAATTTTCTTATTGATCTCCATCTCTAATGTTTCTTTCTGAGCGAAAATATCTGAGGGCATAATAAGGAATACCGCCACTATTAGAAATAAACTTGTTCTTTTCATGACTTGAATTTTTAGATTCTTTTAAATTTACTGAAATCACAATAAAAAGTCAAATCATTGTTTAAAAAATATACTATAGATCATGTCTTTATAAACAAATTGAACTTCCGGTCTAAAAAGGAATATGTGCTGAGTAGTGATCGGGATCAACCAATTCGCGATATTTATACACTACCTGCTTGTAATCCTCCCATGTATCTTTTTTTAATTCCGGATTACGCAATAAAGCAGAAGGATGATAAACGGGCATCAGTAAATACTTATCAAAATGCATCCATTTACCACGCAGCCTGGTAATTTTCAGGTCGGGATTATCAAACAAACGTTTTAGAGCCGTAGCTCCAAGAGTGATAATGATTTTAGGATCCACCAACTCAATTTGTTTAAGTAAAAAAGGTAAACAGGCTTTCACCTCCTCTTCTGAAGGGATCCTGTTTGACGGTGGCCTGCATTTTACAATATTGCTGATAAAGATATGCTGCTCCCTGGTAAAGCCACATGCAGAAAATATTTTGTCAAGCAACTGACCTGACTTACCCACAAAAGGTCTGCCTATCCTGTCTTCATCAGCACCCGGAGCCTCGCCAATTACCATTATTTCAGCATTGAAGTTACCTTCTCCCCAAATAGCATGATTTCTTGTTTTATATAAGTCACATGCTGTACAGTTTAATATTTCCTTTTTAAGTGTTTCCATATCAGATCATGAGTCCCTGGGTCCTTTAACGCCAATGTTTTGTCTAATTTCCGACACATACTCATGTATCCCTCCGGTATCTCTTTCCTGTACAAGCTTAATAAGCCTGTCGAGCTTTATACAGATATTTTTAATCTGTTCAAGGGTAAAGGGATTTAATAATATCTCTGAAAGAAGATATTTATCTTCCGACAGTACTCCCCTGGAGGTTTCAAGATGTTTTTTGAATGTGGTACCCGGCACTTCTATCTCTTTCATGCATGAGGCAAAAACTATGGATGAAGAAAAAGGTATGGAAAGTGAGTAGGCAATGGTTTCATCATGAAGCTTAAAGCTATATGTAAAAACCTTTAATTTTAGTGACTTATAAAACTCTTCGAAAAATTTCTTTCCTTCTTCATTTGATTCTTCAATGATCACTGCATTCTGTCCCTCCAGGTCATTAATATTTCCAAATGTGGGACCGAACATAGGGTGAGTTGAGACAAAGCTCCTCTCCTGCTCTTTATAAAAACTTTCAAGTCCGTTTTTCACCGATGCAATGTCAGACAGCATGCAGGATTCAGGAATATAATGCAATACCTCTTTAAAGACCTTAACAGTATGTTGCAGGTTTACAGCATTTATGAGCAAATCCGGCTCAAAATCAGCAAAATCCTCATATTTCAGGAACCTTTGCGAATTAAAAATATATTTAAGCTTAGTCTTGTCGGGGTCATAAATGCCAACTTCATGATCAAGACAAAATGATTCTGCCAGCCATGCTCCCATATTTCCCGCTCCCAGTATCAGTATCTTCACTTCTTTTCTGTTTTTAAAGGTTTTATAATGCCTTTACAACTATCTCAAGGCCTTGCTCATCATTAACATATCAGCCAGGGCAACAGCAGTAACCGATTCAACTATCACCGGTACCCTTAATGCTATACACAGGTCATGCCTCCCCTTTATCTCAAGCTCCTCAAGCCGGCCGCTATCCATATTCATGGTTTCCTGCTTTTGGGCTGTGCTGGATGTTGGCTTAACAACTAACCTGAATACCAGATCATTACCATTACTTATCCCCCCGTTTATTCCACCTGCAAAATTAGTTGCAGTTTTTCCATCCTTATCAATAATAGCATCATTATGCTCACTACCTGTCATCCCTGCTGCCGCGAAGCCCGAACCAAACTCTATCCCCTTTATTGCAGGTATTGAAAATACCAGGTGACTGATCACTGATTCCAGCGAATTAAAGAAAGGTTCACCAAGTCCCACCGGCATATTATCCACCCTACATTCCACTATACCCCCTATGGAGTCATTATTCTTAATGGCCCGTGATATTGCCTTTTCGATATCCTTCTCTCCCCCTGCCTCAACCAGCTCTGCCTTAATATTTATGTCTTTTATTATTTTCTTTGCAATAACACCCGCTGCAACCAGTCCCAGTGTTATCCTTCCCGAGAAATGACCTCCTCCACGGTAATCGGTATATCCCAGGTATTTTTCTGCGGCTACAAAATCTGCATGTCCCGGCCTGGGTATTTTTGTAAACACCGAATAGTCCCCCGATCTGGTATTCTTATTCCTGAACGCCACTGTCAGGGGAGCCCCAGTCGTATATCCATTAAATACACCGCTTACAAGTTCAGGTATATCATCTTCTGTCCTGGGGCTGGTTCCCCTGGCCCCGGGCTTCCTGCGATCAAGGTCATCCTGAAAATCTACCGGTTCGAGGGCAATCCCAGGGGGACAGGCATCTATCACAACACCTATCATTGCACCATGCGACTCCCCGAATACCGAGATCCTGAATATTTGTCCAAAACTATTCATCTTTTTATTTTATATTTTTTATTCTCCGGTCATTTCACAATCGCTCTACCCTTCCTCCTAATGATTTAATGTCATCAAAGAAAGCAGGGTATGATTTAGCCACACATTCAGAAGCATCTATGCTAATTTCACCACTACTGTTAAGCGCAGCAACAGCTGCAGCCATGGCTATCCTGTGATCATTATGAGAATAAACCCTGGCAGCCCTGATCTCAGACCCCTTTATCTTCATAACATCCTCCCCAAGCTCAATATCCACTCCCATCCTGGCAAACTCTTCCTTCAGGGCAGCCGATCTGTTACTCTCTTTCACTGCCAGTCGCGACGTACCACTAAGGATACTTATACCCTTACAGTTTGCCGCCAGACTGACAAGTGGTGGTGCCAGGTCGGGACACTCCGAAATATCAAATTCGAATGCATTAAGACCGGCTCTTTCAACTATGCATATTTCATCACTCATTTCAACATTTGCACCGGCAAGCTTAAGTGCTTCAATTATCGCCTTATCTGCCTGACTTGAATCCTGCCTGAGTCCTGTAAGTTCAACCCGTCCTGCAACAGCAGCTGCAACAAGTAAAAGAGCCGCCCCGCTCCAGTCGCCTTCAATAAAATATTCCCGCGCCTGGTAATGTTGCCTGCCAGGAATAGTAAAGTGCTTATAGTTATCATTTTCGGCATACACTCCAAAATCTCTCATCAGCTCCAGGCTCAGGTCTATATAAGGCTTGCTTTTCAGCTTATCTACTTCGACCAGAGAATCATTTCCTGTTAAAGGAAGGCTCATAAGCAGCCCTGTAAGAAACTGTGAACTTAAAGATCCGTCAAGGCTTATCTCCCCCCCCTGCATGGGCCCCTTTACTTCAACCGGAAGAAATCCTTTATTGGTTTTCACCTCAACACCCATCTTCTCCAGGGGGCCGGCCAGGTCTCCAAGGGGCCTTTTCATCAGCGAAGCCTTACCACTCAGCCTTGTGTTCTTATCAAACAAGGAAGCTACAGATGAAAACATCCTTAATGATAAGCCCGACTCTCCACAGTTGAGAGAAAGGATATCCTCTCCACCCGGCCTGTTATGCCCGCCATGCTCCCCCCTTAGTCCTATTCCTTTTATAAGTATCCTGTCGGAAAGCTTTTCCACCTCTGCCCCGAGCACCTTAATAATATCCAGGGCGGCCAGTGCATCATCACAATAACTGGGATTCAGTAACACACTGGTCCCTTCTGCTATGGCCCCTGCAGCAACAGCCCTTATCATTACACTCTTTGAAGCCGGTGCTGTAAGCCTGCCTGATATTAAGGAATAAGATAGTCTGTGGATCATTAACTAATTTTGTTTTAAAGTAATAAGTCCCGAAGCTGAAGATACTTCCTTATTGAGCCAGTCCTCAAAAAGCTCAAAAAGCATATCTGCCTCAAGCTTTTCTGTAAATGCTTCACCAATATTTTTAAGCATGACAAAATAAAGATATCTGCCGCTGCGCTTTTTATCAGCAGCAAAATGATATCTCAGCATTGCAGGATCCAGGCTCACAGCTTTTAGTACACCCGATCCCTTTATTAAGTGAGTAGCTTTTTTCGCTTCCCCATCACTCATATATCCCTTTCTTGCCGATATATAGATGGCAGCAAGCATTCCATAACTTATGGCTATGCCATGAGGGATCTTTGCAGTGCTCTCTATTGCATGCCCGAAGCTATGTCCGAAATTCAACAACCTTCGCAGGCCTGTTTCCAGTTCGTCATTTTCAACTATCTGTTTTTTTATTCTCAGTGATCGCACAACAATATCATGTATCTTTCCGGTATCTTCCTGACCGGCATTACTATCATCACCGAAATAAGCCAGGATTTCCGGGTCTCCTATAAACCCGTACTTAAGCACTTCACCAAGTCCAGAAAGAAATTCCTCCTTGTCCAGGGTCTTCAGCAAATCATGATCACAAATAACAAATTCCGGCTGGTTAAAAACACCAATAATATTCTTTATCCCATTGAAATTCACCCCGTTCTTACCACCCACGCTGGCATCTACCTGGGCAAGAAGCGTTGTAGCAACAAAAGCATATCTTAATCCTCTCAGGTATGTGGAAGCTGCAAATCCTGCTATATCACACAATACGCCCCCTCCTATAGCCAGGATGAAAGTATCCCTGTCAACATCCTGTTCGAGAAACTGTTTATATATATGTTCTATTGTTGAAAGGCTTTTTGTTTGTTCACTGCTCTCAATAATAATAAGCGGGAAGTCAGGGAATATATCAGAATATAATTCATGTACTTCTTTGTCGGCAATGATAAGCAGGTTTGAACCGGGGATATAAGTATTTATATCCTTCAATGAGCCTCCCACAATTATCCTTGAGTCACGAGCTGCAGCCTTTAAAATAAATTCTATTATGTTAGTCCCTGTATTCATAAGTCCCGGTTAAAGTACTAATTGCTTTTACTAAGATACAACAGATAAGTTTATTACTCTCCCCTGTTCATTATCTTTGTCTGCCTGTTTATCGACTCCTGGTGTATTGCCTTTAACACAACCGACACAAGTTCATCACTTAGTCCCAGTTTCTTACCCAGCCCGGTACGATCCTTTAAAATATCTGCCCACCTGTCCGACTGGAATATGGTTACCTTATTCTTAAGTTTATACTCACCTATTTTCTCAACCACCCTCATCCTGGCTTCAAGTGTTCTGATTATCTCCTCATCCATATGGTCTATCTCTGTCCTGTAATCCTCAAGATCTTTCATTATCTCCAGTCCGTTCACCTGGGGCTTTCTCCAGATCAGTCCATCAAGAATCTTCTTCAGATCAGTGGGTGTAACCTGCTGGTCTTTATCACTTAGAGCCTGGTCAGGGTTAATATGCGATTCTATAAACAAACCGTCAAAGTTCAGGTCAAGGGCTTTCTGACACACAGCAGGAATAAGATCCCTCCTGCCTGTTATATGACTTGGATCATTAATCAGGGGAAGGTTGGGAAATCTTCTCTTCAACTCAATGGGAAGCCCCCACTGCGGTTTATTTCGGTATAGCGACTGTCCATATACAGAAAAGCCCCTGTGAATAGCTACCATCATTTTTAAACCTGCTTTATTAAACCTTTCCAGGGCTCCTGTCCACAGGTCAATATCCGGATTAACAGGATTCTTTACAAAAACCGGGATATTTTTCCCGGCAAGGTAATCTGCAAGTTCCTGTACAGCAAAAGGATTTGCAGTTGTCCTTGCTCCAACCCAGAGAATATCCACATCATGATCAAGAGCCTGTTTGATATGATAAGTATTAGCCACCTCAGTCGCAATTATCAGACCTGTCTCTTCCTTAAGCTTCTTTAACCACGGCAATGCAACAGCTCCCAGTCCCTCAAAACCTCCCGGCCTTGTTCTTGGCTTCCATATACCTGCCCTGAACACAGATATCCCCATTTCAGCCAGCTGCCTACCTGTCTGCATCACCTGCTCTTCGCTTTCCGCACTGCAGGGTCCGGATATTATGATTGGTAATTCCAGTTCCTTCCCGTTTATTACTACCGGTTCGATATTCAATTTTGCCTCCATTTTCTTATTCTTATAATATATTAATAATCCTGTTTTTCGCCTCCATAAGCACATCCTTATCACTGCATATTGATAATCGCAGGTATCTCTGTCCCCTGCTTCCGAATATCCCGCCGGGAGTAATAAACACAGCTGCTTTTTCCAGTATTCTGTCTGACAGGTCATATGCATTATTCTCACTATCTGGTATCCTGGCCCAGACAAACAATCCTGCCTGTTCACTGCTGTATGTACAGCCAAATACATCAAAAATCCCACGGGCAACAATACTCCTGCTCCTGTATTCCTCATTTAATTCCTCATACCATGAATCAGGCAGTGTAAGTGCCTCGGTTGCAGCCTCCTGCAATACCCGGAACATGCCCGATTGAATATTTGATACTATCTTCATCACCTCGGTAAGGTATTCTTCATTCCCACTCAGCATGCCCAGTCGCCATCCAGCCATATTATGTGACTTGCTTAAGGAATTAAGCTCCAGTGCCACATCTTTTGCCCCGTCAACAGAGAGAATACTCAGGGGCTCATCATTAAGAATAAAGCTGTAAGGATTATCCAGGCATAAGAGTATCTCGTTGCGCTTTGCAAAAGCAACAAGATCCTGGTACAATTTTCTTGTTGGAATGGCGCCGCTGGGCATATGAGGATAGTTTACCCACATTATCTTCACCCCCGACAGGTCGTGCTGCTCAAGTTCCAACAGATTGGGAAACCATTCAGTATCTTCACTGAGCTCGTATGGAATAACATCAGCGCCAAGCATCCTTGTTACCGAAGCATAGGCAGGATATCCGGGATTGGGAACAAGCGCCTGGTCGCCCGGGTTTAAAAATGCCATGGAGATATGGAATATCCCTTCTTTTGAGCCCATAAGAGGCAATATTTCGGTAGCGGGGTCAAGCTCCACATGATAAAAACGCTTATACCAGCCGGATATTGACTTCCTGAAGGCCGGCGTACCCCTGTAGCTCTGATAACCATGAAAACCCGGTTCTGCCAGTTTTTCCATGGCAGCATCAAGAACCTGCTGTGAGGGCGGCATATCGGGATTGCCTATGCCAAGGTTAATAATATCCCTTCCTGCTGCCCTCATTGCCTCTATCTCCTTCAGCTTCCCTGAGAAGTAATATTCCTTTATATGGCCGGTACGTTCGGCAGCACTTATTATCATAATACCTTCCTCCCTTTCTTATATACACCGAGTATGCTTATTTCCCCCGTAAAAGGCCTGATGGCATCTATTGCCTGGCCATATAATTCACAATCGTCATATACCATATCGATATAAAAATGATAATCCCATTCCTTACCTATTATAGGCATAGACTGGATCTTAGTAAGGTTCATATCGTAATATGAAAGTATGGAAAGAATTTTTGACAGGCTGCCTATCTTATGTGAGAGCGAAAAGACCAGTGAGGATTTATTATTCTCACAATCAGGCTCTATGGTACCATTATCAGATAGTATTAGGAAACGGGTATAATTCACCTTGTTTGTTTCAATTCCTTCTGCAAGGACCTCAAGATCATACTTGGTAGCTGCCAGATCGCTGGCAATTGCACCTGTCCCTTTCAATTTTTTATCCCTTATTTCTTTGGCACTCAGAGCTGTATCGACACTTTCTATAAGCTTTATTCCCGGCTGGCTCTCAAAGAACACCTGGCACTGAAGTATGGCCATGGGATGTGAATACACTTCCTTAATATCATTTATCTCCTGTCCGGGCAGGGCAAGGAGATTTTGCCTGATCCTCAGGAATAACTCTCCAACTATTTTTTTTCCCGATTCCATAATAAGGGTATAGTTAGGAAGAATACTACCTGCCACCGAGTTCTCAATAGCCATAATCCCATAATCCGACTCCCTCTCCTTCAAGGTCTTAAACACATCCTTGAATGTTTCCCTTGGCACGATCTCTATATTGTCTGTCTCGAAATACTCACGTGCAGCAATCTCATGAAATGCACCGTAACCACCCTGTATAGCTATTCTTAATTCTCTTTTTGCTTTGTTATTCATCTATTTAAAATTGTATAATCATCTAATAATATACTAATCTGAAATTTACAACTCTCTGTAAGCGCTCCTTACTCCCACTCTCTCATAAATTTTAATCATTCCCTTATGTAAACCGGGCTTGCGAGCCAATTCATTTTGTTATTAAAATACTTTGCTGTCTTTTCAGCTAAATATGTATATATAAAAAAAGCCCCACTGTTAATGGGACTGGCATCTATATATTTACAAAGCAATCCCTGTCAGCTTATAAAACCAAAATAAAAAAAGTTGTAAAAAAAATAGCTGGCAATCATTGCAATTCCTGTTAATTATTATGCAAACCTACATATTAAAATATTATAATCAATTATTTTCCGGAAAAAATCATAATAATTCAAACATATGATCATTTTACAGGCTCCTGTTAGTATAAGATTGTGCTTTTCATTTAACTTTGAAGCCAGATTATTTTTCTAATATGACACAGAAGGAGCTCTATAAAAATATTATTAACTGGTTTGAGAAAAATGTACCCTTTGCTGAAACAGAGCTGGATTATAAGGATGCATTCAGCCTGCTTGTGGCTGTTATCCTCTCGGCACAGTGTACTGATAAAAGGGTAAACCTTATAACTCCGTTACTGCTTGCAGAATATCCCGATGCTGCTTCCATGGCCGGGGCATCCCAGGAGGAGATCTTTGAATTTATTAAAAGCTGTTCTTATCCGAATAACAAGGCAAAGCATATAAAAAGGATGTCACAAATGCTTATTGAGGAATTTAATGCTATTGTTCCCGATGATATGGATAAATTACAGAGACTTCCGGGTGTAGGTCGTAAGACTGCAAATGTAATTGCATCGGTAGTATATAACAAACCGGCTATGGCTGTTGACACTCATGTATTCAGGGTATCGAAACGATTGGGCCTCAGCAGGGGAGCAAGAACCCCGCTGGAAACAGAGAAACAACTGGTTAAACATATTCCAGAGTCACTTATTCCAAAAGCACATCACTGGCTGATACTGCATGGCAGGTATATATGCCAGGCCAGGAAACCCCGTTGCCAGGAATGTGGCTTAAGAGAATATTGCAGCTACTACAAAAAGCAAGAAAAACATCCTTGAAGATCCAGTCCATTGAAAACAAGGATTATTAAAGATAAATTAATACGAATAATGGGAAAATAGATATGAACAGGATATATCTTGATTTTAATGCAACCACGCCCCTGCACCCTGAAGTTGCCGGGGCAATGAGACCTTTCCTGGAGGAATATTTCGGAAACCCTTCAAGCACACACTGGTTTGGAACACAAGCCAGGCTCAGGGTAGAAAAGGCACGCAGACAGATTGCTTCTTTTCTTAATTGCGCCCCTGATGAACTGGTTTTTACAAGCGGGGGTACAGAATCCAATAATACCGCCCTTAAAGGAATTGCCTACGCCCATAAAGACCGGGGTAAACATATTATTACTTCGCAAATAGAACATCCGGCAATACTTGAGGTATGTAAATTTCTTGAAAAGGACGGTTTTGAGATCAGCTATATAGCTGTTGACGAATCAGGAATGCTCAGGCTTGATGAGCTTAGGGCTGCGGTAAGGGATGATAGCATTTTAATAAGTATTATGCATGCCAATAACGAGGTAGGTACAATTCAGCCCATCAAGGAGATATCTGAAATAGCAAGAAAAAATAATATTATCTTTCATAGCGATGCAGCCCAGTCAGCCGGAAAGATAGCACTTGACGTAAATGAGCTGGGAGTAGATCTTCTGTCTGTTGCAGGCCACAAATTATACGGGCCCAAAGGCATAGGTGTATTATATATCAGGAGGGGCACAAAAATTGAGAAGTTGATGCACGGGGCAGATCATGAAAGGAACATGAGGGCCGGAACGGAAAACGTGATCGAGATAATAGGACTTGGCAAGGCATGTGAACTTGCAACAAATGAATCAGGCGACAGAGCAACCCATATGAAAGAGATGAGGGACATGCTGCATAAGGAACTCGAAGAAAAGCTTCAAGACATATATCTGCTCGGACACCCTGAAAAAAGACTCCCTAACACACTTAGTATTGGCTTTGCAGGCATTGAAGCAAATATCATTCTTGAAAAACTACAGAATGATGTTGCTGTATCTGCAGGAGCTGCATGCCATGCGGATGAAGTTGAAGTCTCCCATGTTCTTGAAGCAATGAATATTCCCGGGAATAAGGCAATGGGTGCTATCAGGTTCTCAACAGGATTCACAAATACAGCTGAAGAAATATTAACAGCAGCAAATAAAATAATAAAGATCGTTAAAGACATAAAGCCAGAAGGAAGTATGAATACAGATGAACCAAGATATAACAAAGAGATCAAACTAACACAATATGCATCGGGTATGGGCTGTGCCTGCAAGATAAAACCACAAACACTTGAAAAGGTTCTTAAGAACATCCCGGTATTCAATGAACCGGCTGTACTGGTTGACCTGAAAACAAGTGATGATGCAAGCATATACAAACTGGATGATGAAAAGGCAATTGTTGAAAGCCTTGATTTTTTCGCACCCATAGTGGATGACCCATATCACTTCGGACAGATTGCTGCAGCCAATGCTCTCAGCGATATATATGCTATGGGAGCCCGTCCTCTGTATGCCCTCAATATTGTAGGTTTCCCGGTAACACGATTGCCTATAGAAGCACTGGAGGACATATTAAAGGGCGCAAATAATAAATGTGCCGAAGCGGGCATCGGAATTCTTGGGGGGCATAGTATAGATGACCCTGAACCCAAGTTTGGACTCGTGGTGTCGGGTATAGTGCACCCCGATAAGATATTAAAGAATGCAGGGGCAAAACCAGGAGATGTATTGATTCTTACCAAGCCCATAGGAACAGGCATTATGGCTACAGCCATGAAAAAAGGTGTATGCAGTGAAAAAGAAATATTAAAGACCGTTGGCATAATGGCAACATTAAATAAATATGCTGCAGAAATTATGTTAAACTATCCTGTTTCAGCCTGCACAGATGTAACAGGTTTCGGCTTGCTGGGACATATGGGTGAGATGCTTAAGGCAAGTCAGGTAAATGCAAGAATAAATGTTTGTGACATACCTTTTATTTCTGAAGCCGTCGAGTATGTGGCAAGCGGACTGGTTCCGGGGGGAACAAAAAATAACCTTGAGTATATTAAAAGCAGGGTAAAGTTTGAAACAAATATTTCAGAGGAGGATAAGTTACTGCTTGCCGATGCACAAACATCCGGAGGCTTGCTTATCAGCATAAATAAAGAGTACTCAGAAAAGATGCTTTCTGAGCTGAATAAGAACAACTTAACAAAAGAATCAGCAGTTATAGGAAGTATAGAAAATAAAGGTACAGGAATGATTTATGTGTCATAAACAGTATTTATTCTTATTTTTAAGCTTAATATAAACTAATGCACCCTGACAATGACAACCAAAAGGGATCATAATGTCCTGAGACCCAGACAGATCATTACCGAAGCCGGACAGGAGAAAGCTTATATGGAGCAACTATTTCATGAGGCTCCTGAAGCCATGGTGCAGATAATTAATGAAAAAATAATAAGGGTAAATCCTGAATTCACACGGCTTTTCGGTTACACTGAAGAAGAGGTTTTGGGAAAAGAAATCGACAAGCTGCTTCCCAGTAAGGACCAGCTTACGGAAGCCAACAATATTTCGAAAAAGATTAATGAGGGGGAGACTGTTCATGCTGAGTCGATTAGATTTCATAAAAATGGCCGGCCAATCAATGTATCCATACTGGGAACCCCGGTAAAAATGAATGGGAAAATTATCGGGGTTTTTGGAATATACAGAGATATTACAGACAGGAAAAAGGCAGAAAAGATACAACACCTGATAAACAATATTTCCACATCTGTGCTTACATCCAAAAGCCTGGATGAATTTCTTGTAATAGTAAAACAAGAACTGGATACTATACTGGATACTACCAACCTGTTTATTGCATTTTACAATATTGAGGATCACAGCCTTTCATTCCCGTTTTTTGCTGATGAGAAAGACAGGTTTGAGAAAATATCTGCCGATAAAACAATAACAGGCTATGTAATAAAAACAGAGCAATCTGTCCTGCTAAAACTTAAGGACATTGAAGAACTTGAAAAGCAAGGAGAGATAGAGCTGATTGGCTCAGCCTCAAAAGTATGGCTGGGAGTTCCTTTACAGTCAAAAGGTGAAATATTCGGAGTTATAAGCCTGCAGAGTTATGATGATGAAACTGCTTTCACCAAAGAAGATCTTGACATACTTGTATTTGTATCAAATCAGATTAGTCTTGCCATTACAAAAATACAGGCTGAAGAAAGTCTTAAAATTGCCAAGTTCAAAGCTGAAGAGGCTGCAATTGCCAAACAGCAGTTCCTTTCATCAATGAGTCACGAAATAAGAACACCTCTTAATGCGGTAATTGGGATGTCTCAACTGCTTCTAGATATTAAACCCAGACCCGACCAGATCGAGTACCTTAGTGCTTTAAAATACTCAGGGGAAACCCTTCTGTCACTTATCAATGACATACTTGACTTTAACAAGCTTGAATCGGAAAAGCTGGTGCTGGAAGAACTTGATATTAATCCACTCCTTATTGTTAAGAAAACCATGAATATCTTTCTGGCCAAAGCAAAGGAAAAAGATAATGTACTGGAACTTGGCCGGGCAGAAAACATTCCTGAATTTGTACTGGGAGATAAAGTACGATTAAGTCAGATACTTACCAACCTGATAGGCAATGCCATAAAATTCACAGAATTTGGGACTATCACGGTAAATGTGGAACTGGAAAGTGAAAACTCAGACCAGCAGGTTCTAAAGTTTGAAATTGAGGATACCGGGATAGGAATATCAAAAGATAATAAAGAAATGATCTTTGAAAGTTTCACCCAGGAGCGATCTGACATTACCAGGCTGTTTGGAGGATCAGGACTTGGACTGGCCATTTGTAAAAAACTTGTTGAAGCTCAAAATGGGCGTATATGGGTAGAAAGCAGTCCCGGATTCGGATCGATCTTTAGCTTTACTATCCCCTTTGGAAAATCTGATCATAAGCCTGAAAAAGCCGAAAAATCCAAGCCCGGTCCTAAAACAAAAACATATCTAAAAGGGCTTAAAATACTTGTTGTTGAAGACAATAAACTCAACAGAGTGGTTGCAAAAAAATTCCTTGAAAACTGGGGGGTTTCAGTTGATGAAGCCGAGAATGGGGTACTCTGTGCTGATATGGTCAGGAAAAACTCTTACGACCTGGTGCTAATGGATCTGCAGATGCCTGTAATGGATGGTTACGAAGCAACAAAGAAGATAAAGAATATGGACAATGGAAAATTCAAGGAGCTTCCGGTAATTGCTCTCACTGCATCTATCTTAATTGAAGTTAAAGAAAAAATAGAAAATGCCGGTCTTGATGATATTCTTATAAAGCCTTTTGAAGCACTTGACCTCTATGAGATAATATCAAAGCATGTTAAAAAAGATCAATAATTACAGTAATGCTGTAAATATTGAAGTGCTTTTTTTTCTCCCATTGAAAAGGCCTTCTTAAAATCATAGCAGGCCGGCTCATTCTTCCCGGCAGACAGTCTTGCAAGTCCCCTGTTATAATATATCTCAGGATCATTGGGATCCAGGTCAAGGGCCATACAGAAATCATTTTCAGCATAGCTGTATGTATGAAGCTCATTGTAACAAAGCCCCCTCAAATAAAAATAATCCTTTTTGGGGAAAGGCATCTTAATCAAATGATTCAGGTACTGAAGCGATGTATAATAAGTCCCGGCATCGAAATTTATCCGGCTTGCAAAGAAAGAGGCATCTCTGTCTTCCGGGAAATACATGATATATTTTTTCATACTCTTTGCTGCTTCTTTAAAATTTCCCATGTCATGCAATATTTCAGCTTTTGCAATATAAAGCTTAAACATCCCGGGATGCCACCCAAGCAAAAGATCAATATCATCCAGCACATCTTCATTCTTCTTCAGCCGCCTGTTCAGGCTGAGCCTGCTAAGCCTGAACTTAACTCCGGAAGGATCCAGTTCCAGTGCTTTTGAATAATCTCTAAGAGCAGCCTGGAAGTTATGCCTGGCTTCATATTGCATTGCTCTCAACTGGTAGAGTTCTGCATCATCATCTTTTTGCTGCAATAAGATGTTAACATTGTTCAATGCCTTATCATATTCCTTTTGCTGTATCCGGAAACCAATATCTGCCTTTGCCCTCTCGTATGCCGAATACCAATCCTTACGCCACAACATCCTCCACTCTGTTGTCCTTTCAAGTTTAGAAAAGGCAGTATCCAGCATTATCTCACTTTCAGCTTTCTTATCATCCGAAGCAAGGTGCTTTTTAAGAAATGAAACAGCTTTTTCATTTTCACCCTTAGCAGCATAACAACGGGCCAGCCACAAAAAGCAATTCCCCTGGCCCTCTTCTACCTTGGTAAGATCATTAATTGCAGGCTCATAATCCCCTGCCTGGTAATATGCTTTAGCCCTTAAAAGCAGAAGCTCATTATTATTACTATCCTTCTCTATCACCTCATTAAGGATATTTATAGCTTCTTTTTCCCTGCCGTCAATAATACAGGCTGCTGCTACCAGGTAATTATCTTTCTGGGCAAGTGCAAAACCGGTGCTCAGTAAGATCATGGATACAACTACTGTTATGAGTATGCATTTCTTCATAATAAATAATTACTACTCAATATTTTTCTTTGCATTTTTATCGGTGATAACATGAACAAAACCGGAATAATGTCTTGGTTCAATACCTGTTAGTCTTCTTTCATATACATCACACATATAATAATATACTCCGGGACTTACAAGTTTTCTTGTTTTAATATTATAACCATCCCAGTTTATCGCAGGATCCTCTGTCTTAAAAACCAGTACTCCGCTGCGACTGTATATCTTAATATCTATCTTTTCAACAAAAGGATTTGTACGTGCAATGAGGCGATCGTTTTTATCATCCCCGTTTGGAGTAAAAACATTTGGTATCTCGTAATAAGAGCAACTGTCAACACAAACAATATTGGAATAAGAACTCTCATTAGCATTTGAATCTATTGCAGTAACGGCATAACATCCTGCAAGAGACTCGTTAAGATAATGCCTGAATGTTGTATCCGAAGCAGATATTCCCGATCCAATAAGGATCAGGTCTGCATCCAGCTCATCTATAAAGTAAATCTTATACGATTCAACATCATCTGCACAGTAATTATTAGGGTTGGTCCATACAAGTGAATTATACAGGCTGTCGCATATTGAAGCAACCTGCAGAACAGGCGGACAGGGTGGTTCATTGTCCTCAGGTATCCCACAGGCTTCATGGGAATAATTTACCAGGCTGGCAGGAAGGTCGTGCCTGTGATACGAACCCGTGGTTTTTACTATATAACAGTATGTTTTACCATTTATAAGTCCGCTGTCAACAAAAACAGTATCCACACTTACTCCAACTGAATCAAAGCCGTCCATTTCATTCTTCCTGTAAAATACATATTCGGTATTTACCCAGGGAACATTCTTCCTGCATCTTATCTCAAGCTTATTATCAGCCGGCACAAAAGTCAGAAAAACAGTTGAAGCACTGCCGGGAGGAGCAACCAGCTCCCACTGCCCTGAATTATCATTATAAAGTTCAACCTTGTAAGTATATGCCAGGTCAAGAGTATTTATAAGAGTATCTACAAAACTGGTATCAAGCAAATCCGGACTGTTATAACTATGTATCATGCTAAAAGATGTCCCCCAAACACCTTCAGCCCTGTATATCCTGTATTGATAAGGACCATTGGCCGGGATTGTATCCAGGTCCCTGGGTTTCATCCAGGCCAGATACACTGATCCGTTTACTGCGTCTGTATTACGAACGCTTACATTTGTTATCAGGGGAACTCCCTGTATCAGAGAACTGCATTCTTCATCAGAGGGGATACTCTCACAGTCTCCCTCATATAGTGCAACTACCATATAACAATAATCTATACCCTGTACCAGACCACTTCCTCCCCCATTATCAATGAAAGTGGTATCATTATAATCAGCCGTCTCCCCAATACTCTCATATCCGGTAAATGAAGGCACCCCGTTCTGGCAGGAATCCGGAACATAAGCTATATAACCGTTCCTGCGATATATCCTGTAAGCCGTAACATTACTGCATTCTCCCGGAGACCAGGAAAGATTTATGGAAGTACCGCCGGGTGCAAGTTCCAAATTTTCGGGAGGAGGGCCAAGCACCTTGATATTAAAGTTGCTTATTTCCACGAGTGAAAGATCGGAATTATCATCTTCAGCCTTTATTACTACCTGGTATGCCTGCTGTCTTACATGATTACAGTTTGTTTTCCATTTCATTAGCGATACGGTCTTTCCAGGTACAGAAGATATTGTATTAAATTCCGCGGGACTGTCATCCAGGAAAAATATTCCACCGGTAGGATAATGAAAAATTGAATCTCCTTCTGAATCATAACTTGTTATGGTCATCTCAATTGAATCACCTGCAACAACACAATAATTACTTAATGAATCTGTTTCAGGAGGATTATTATCGGTATTATAAACATTTATCTGCATGTCCCTCACCAGGTTACCTATCTTAACCCCCTTGCGCCACTCCTCAATGTTCATGGCAACATTATAAAAGCCACTATCAATAGGAGAGTCCCATACCAGATCGCCTGTCCTGGCATCAACATATAATGTATCAGTTGCTACAGGATAACTGTAATTCTCTATTGGCAATCCATCCTCCCTGGTACATACAGTAAGGCTGTAGGAGAGACTGTCTCCGTCTTCATCAAAAGCCGCCGGGTTATGAACAAACTTCCTGCCAATGGCAGCCTTGTCAAAAGGGGGATTCAGTAATAGAGGAGTATTGTTCTGCCCTATCTCAGGATTTATCATCAGAGTAGTTTGTATTGAAAAAACAACATTTACTGAATTTGGAATATTCACCACTCCGAAATTCCTGTTAGGGTCCTGAACAACTATTTTGTAAA
Organism: Bacteroidales bacterium; assembly: GCA_029932855.1. GTDB lineage: Bacteria > Bacteroidota > Bacteroidia > Bacteroidales > VadinHA17 > JAYEGO01. The sequence continues at coordinate 41,283 of JAOZPG010000009.1, forward strand.
CACCGGGTCCCGGGAAAGTGTGTATTGCCACATACTTATTCTTCCTGTAATAGTTAGGTAATTCAATATGATTCACTCTCGGGGCAATCGAGCTTGTTCCATCGCCCCAGTCAACAGGCAGTTCATCCCTGTCAGCAATACTTAAAGTATAAGTATATGTCCATATAGTTATTTCAAAACTAAGAGCATCAATTTGCCGATAGGTTATTTCTCCTGCCCTGTTATGTGTGGCATAGGAAGCCTGAAGAAACAGGAAGGCAAGCAAGACAGCAATTATATTTTTCTTAACACTCATTATTCATCCGATTACTATTGCAAAGCTAATGATTCGCCAAATCAATTTCAATTTTATCCTTTCTTCCTTTTAAGATATAGCCCTTTTCAAAATCAGTTGATTTTATCATAAGCAGGTTTGACTGATCACTGAACATATCCATCATAAGCCTGTTCGTGAGCGTAATATGTTCAGGCTCTTCCTTTTGCTCAAAATACAGATACAGCCATACCGAGTCCTCATTTATTTTCCTGAACTTATAAACAGGCTCAAGTTTAGTGCCATTTACTGTCAGGATGAAATTCTCTTTGATATATTTCATAAAGTAGAATTCTTCATTATCGTTCAGTCCTTCAGCTTTCAGCTTAAGAAATACATTATATTTCCTGGCAATAATTGACTCAAAATCATCGTAAAACAACTTTACTGACAGTTCAAACCTGTGTGATGCTTTATTATATTCAAGGTTGCTTACCGAAACATGTACGGGATGATACATGGCGGTTAACAATAATAATAATTTAAACCTGGCAAATAATAATATCATTTAAGTCCAGTTTTATATTTTTGCATGAACAAAAGATTAAAGCATGTCTGTATTTCAAATGTATCTTACACTGGGCATTCAGCATATTACCGATATTAATGCCTATGATCATATACTCTTTATTCTTACACTTTGTGCAATATATCAAATAAAACAATGGAAGAAGCTGCTTATTCTTATTACCGCATTCACCATCGGTCACACTCTCACTCTTGCCCTGGCAACACTAAACCTGATTAATGTTTCTGCAAAGCTTATTGAACTTCTTATAGCTATCACAATTTTTGTTACCGCCCTGGCTAATACCATGCAAAAATCGGGCAAAATATCACAAACAGTACATTTAATTAAATATTTTCTGGCTTTATTCTTCGGATTGATACACGGACTGGGCTTTTCGAGCTACCTGAAAAGCCTGCTTGGCAAAGAGAGCAATATTGTACTGCCACTGTTCTCATTTAATCTGGGCATTGAAATCGGCCAGCTTATGATTGTATTTATTTTTATATCCTTAAGCTGGATCATGCTGAACCTGTTCCGTGTAAAAAGAGGAGACTGGAACCTTATCATATCGGGGGCAGGACTGGGAATATCGCTTATTATGATACTTGAAAGATTATAAGCCTGTTCACTTTGTTCATTTCAGCCTTGAGTCCTCTTTATTCAATCTGTTCGGTTCGTTCATCCCCGGTTTTTCCTTTCAGCCTTAAGTTCAATTCGTTCAGTTTGTTCAATTCGTTAGATTCGTTCATCCCCGGTTTTTCTCATCATCTTTAATAATCACCCTCAGTGCCTCAATGGCAAGCCTGTAAGAATCCAGACCAAGACCCATAATGCTTCCCCGGCATGCCTGTGCAATAAAAGAAATATGACGGTATTCTTCCCTTGCAAGAATATTTGATATATGTACCTCCACGGCAGGGGTTTTAATAGCCGAAAGTGCATCTGCTATTGAAACAGATGTATGAGTGTATCCACCGGCATTTATAACAATACCGTCATAATCAAAACCTGTCTCCTGTATCTTGTCAATTATAAGGCCTTCAACATTAGTCTGAAAGTAATCTATCTGAATATCCTTAAAATGCTCTTTTAAAACAGGAAGGTAATCATCGAATGATGCTTCTCCGTAATGACCCGGTTCTCTTTTTCCTGTAAGATTAAGGTTTGGTCCGTTTATTATCTGAATTCTCATATACTGTATTTTTAATATTATTATTTCCTGTCTCAGGACATTATTAAACAACAATAACAAAATTAAATGATAATTTTATGATTCATAGTATATTATTACTTGTTTTAAAACATGCCCGATCTCTGGCCAAAATATATTAATGCTTTTAAAGCTTATCTTAAGCTGGAGAGATCTCTCTCCGAAAACTCGGTTGATGCCTATATTCATGATATTGATAAACTGCATCAGTATCTCAATATTCATAAAATACAAATAAGTCCCCTGAATATTGATTCATCTCAGCTAAGATCATTTATTCAATGGATAGCTGAGATGGGGGTGGCTCCGAGCTCTCAGTCAAGGATAATATCAGGATTAAAGTCATTCTTCCGCTACCTGATAATGGAAGACCTGGCAGAGACCGATCCTTCCGGCATGCTTGAATCTCCAAGGGCAGGCAGGAAATTGCCTGATGTTCTTTCGGTTAAAGAGATTGAAAAAATGATAAAAGCAATTGACCTTAGCAAACCCGAAGGACACAGAAATAAGGCAATCATTGAAAGCCTTTACGGATGCGGATTAAGGGTAAGCGAACTCACGGAACTAAAAATAACAAATCTTTATCTCGATCATGGCTATATTAAGGTAACGGGAAAAGGAAAAAAAGAACGTCTTATACCTATAGGATCCCAATCGGTCAGTGCCATAAAGCTCTATCTGGACGACAGGAATAAGTTAAGGAAAATAAATAAGCCCGATGTGAATATCCTTTTTCTTAGCCGTAACGGCAAAAAGCTTTCACGTATTATGATTTATACAATTGTAAAAGAGCTGGCATCTGCAACCGGGATAAGGAAAAATGTAAGTCCCCATACCTTCAGGCACTCATTTGCAACACACCTGATCGATGGGGGGGCTGACCTGAGGGCGGTCCAGGAAATGCTGGGACATGAATCAATAACTACAACAGAGATATATACACATCTCGATCGTGATTACCTGAGGGATACAATAATTGAATTCCATCCCCGCTCATAAAGAAAATCCTTCCCGGTTGTGAAAATTATTATTATTTTTGTGGTCATTTTGGAATTTTCACAACAAAACTATATTCATTAAAAAACTATTAGATGTCACAAATAAAAAGAGTATACACTTTTGGAAACAAGAAGGCCGAAGGAAAGGCTGATATGAAAAACCTCCTGGGAGGGAAAGGGGCCAACCTGGCCGAAATGAATCTTATCGGGGTTCCGGTACCTCCAGGATTTACCATTACTACCGATGTATGTACAGAATACAATGAACTGGGTAAAGACAAAGTGGTAGAACTGTTAAAAGAAGATGTTGAAAAAGCCGTTAAGTATGTTGAAGGTATTATGGGCATGGAATTCGGAAGTGATAAAAATCCTTTATTAATGTCTGTCCGCTCGGGAGCCAGAGCTTCAATGCCGGGCATGATGGATACAGTCTTAAACCTGGGCATGAATGATGAGGCAATTAAAGGACTTATTGAAAAAACCGGGAATGAGCGTTTTGCATGGGATTCATATCGTCGCTTTGTTCAGATGTATGGAGATGTTGTTTTGGGAATGAAACCTGTCTCTAAAGAAGATATTGATCCTTTTGAAGCTATTATAGAAGACCTGAAAAAAGAGAAAAAAATTGAACTTGACACCGAACTGTCTGTTGAAGACCTTAAGGAAATGGTAGTACGGTTCAAAGAAGCTGTTAAAAAAGGAACAGGTAATGATTTCCCATCAGATCCATGGGAACAATTATGGGGAGCAGTAATGGCAGTATTTGACAGCTGGAATACCGAAAGAGCCATACTGTACAGAAAACTTAATAAGATCCCCGGAGAATGGGGCACAGCCGTTAATGTTCAGGCAATGGTATTTGGCAATATGGGCGAAACTTCTGCAACAGGTGTTGCATTTACCAGGGATGCCGGAACAGGCGAAAATATATTCAATGGCGAATACCTTATTAATGCACAGGGAGAAGATGTTGTTGCAGGAATACGGACTCCACAACAAATCACAAAAGAAGGCTCACTAAGATGGGCAAAGCTGGCCAATATAACTGAGGAAGTCAGAGCATCTGATTACCCCTCACTTGAAGAAACAATGCCTGAATTGTACAGGGAGCTTAATGATACACAAAATAAGCTTGAAAATCATTACAGTGATATGCAGGACCTGGAATTCACAATACAGGATGGCAAGCTCTGGCTGCTTCAGACAAGGAACGGTAAGCGTACCGGTGCTGCCATGATAAAAATATCCTTGGATCTTATGAGTGAAGGTAAAATAGATGAAAAGACTGCCTTGTTAAGAAATGAACCCGAAAAGCTTGATGAGTTGCTTCACCCTGTCTTTGATAAGCAGGCAATAGCAGATGCACATGTCCTGGCAAAAGGGCTTCCCGCATCACCGGGTGCTGCAACAGGGCAGCTGGTATTTTTCGCCGATGAAGCAGAAGAATGGACTGAGCAAGGTAAAGAAGTGATTCTTGTACGTATTGAGACCTCTCCCGAGGACCTGAAAGGTATGCACGTGGCCAATGGTATACTTACAGCACGCGGAGGAATGACATCTCATGCTGCAGTTGTTGCCAGGGGAATGGGTAAATGCTGTGTGTCGGGTGCAGGATCTGTTTTAATTGATTATAAGAACCGCACTTTATCTGCAGATGGGAAAAGCTTTAAGGAAGGTGACTGGATATCCCTTAACGGATCAACCGGGGAAGTTTATAACGGTAAGATAGCAACTATAAATCCTGAAGTAAGTGGCTACTTTGAAAAACTTATGACACTAGCTGATAAGTATTCAAAGATGCATGTAAGGACAAATGCTGATACTCCACACGATTCAATAGTTGCCCGTTCATTCGGAGCCCAGGGTATTGGTCTCTGCCGTACAGAGCATATGTTCTTTGAAGGAGACAGGATAAAGGCTATGCGTGAAATGATACTTGCAGACGATGAGGCAGGAAGAAGACTGGCACTGGATAAACTGCTTCCTATTCAAAGAGCTGACTTTGAAGGCATCTTCGAAGCTATGAAAGACCTGCCTGTTACTGTAAGGCTGCTCGATCCACCCCTTCATGAGTTTGTACCTCATGAAGAAGCAAACCAGAAAGAGATGGCTGAAGAAATGAACATAAGCCTTGAATCAATAAAAGCAAAAGTTGAATCTCTGCATGAATTCAACCCCATGCTGGGACATCGCGGCTGCCGTCTGGGTAATACATATCCCGAAATTACGGAAATGCAGGCAAGAGCTATTATAGAAGCAGCCCTTAACCTTAAGAAAAAAGGTATTAAGACTTATCCCGAGATAATGATACCCCTGATAGGTACTGTGGAAGAATTTAAGATGCAGGAAAATATTGTAAGAAGTACGGCCGATAAGGTTTTTGAAGAAAGAGGTGAAAAGATAGACTATATGGTAGGTACCATGATAGAGATTCCCCGTGCCGCACTAACTGCCGACAAGATTGCAGAACATGCTGAATTCTTCTCATTCGGGACAAATGACCTTACACAGATGGGATTTGGATACTCAAGGGATGATGCAGGTAAATTCCTGCCCATTTATATTGAGAAGGGAATCCTTAAAAATGACCCATTTCAGGTACTCGACCGCGAAGGTATTGGTCTGCTGGTTGAAATGGGTACCACTAAAGGAAGACAAAGCAATCCTGATCTGAAGGTTGGTATCTGTGGTGAACATGGAGGAGAACCAAGCTCAGTAGAATTCTGCCACAATGTTGAAATGAACTATGTAAGCTGCTCACCTTTCAGAGTGCCTATTGCAAGACTTGCAGCTGCACAAGCAAATATAATTAACAGTTAGGAAAACGGTCGCTTAGTTGTAATTATAACAGACTGTATAACAAAGTCTTTCCCCGATTCAGAGGAAAGACTTTGTTGTTAAAAGCTGCTTTAAAAAATATTTTGTAAATTTGCAGCGGTAAAACTAAAAAGCGGGTATGCAAATAATCTTCAGGATTGCACTAATTATTCTGGCCTATTTAATAGGATCAGTTGCCACCTCAGTATGGATGGGGAAACGTTATTTTAACAAGGATATAAGAGACTATGGCAGTGGAAATGCCGGGGCAACCAACACTATTCGTGTTTTTGGATGGAAAACAGGTATAGTCGTAATGCTTGTTGACCTGTTTAAGGGCTGGCTGGCCGTTCAGCTTGCTTTCCTGTCGAGTTTTTATATTCCAAAATCTGATGATTTTATTACTTATCAGATGATACTGGGAGCAGCAGCTATACTGGGTCATATATTCCCGGTTTATGCACAATTCAGAGGGGGAAAAGGTGTAGCAACCATGTTTGGGGTTGTGTTTGCCATCAGTCCCGTTGCCACAGCAGTTACTCTTGGGGTATTCTTAATTACTATATTTATTACCAGGTATGTTTCTCTCAGTTCAGTACTGGCAGGTTTCTCATTTCCATTTGTGATAGTACTGATATTTCATACAACAAGTTCTTCAGTAATAGTCTTTTCCCTTATTGTTGCAATTGGACTGCTTTTTACACACCAGAAAAATATTGAAAGATTATTACGGAAGGAGGAGGCTAAAGCATCATTCCTTAGATTAAGAAAAACTACTTAAGCTCTTCCACCAATTTTGATTGCAGTTCTCCGGCACTCAGTCTTTTTGACAGTTGCCCATCAACAGATAGCGATATTTCCCCGGTCTCCTCAGATACTATTACTACCACTGCATCAGCCTTTTCAGTTATCCCCACTGCTGCCCTGTGCCTCATACCATATTTTGCAGAAAGGTAAATATTCTCTGCTGTCGGCAACTGACAACGCGCAGCCTTTATCCTCTTATGCACAATTATCATGGCCCCGTCATGCAGCGGACTGTTCTTGAAAAATATAGCTTCAATAAGACGTGATGATATATCTGCATTAATTTCATCTCCCGTTTCCAGTACCTGGTCCAGTTCAGACTTCCTGGCAATAACTATAAGAGCCCCTGTCCTGCTTGCTGACATGCTCTCACAGGCCTTGACAATACTGATAATCTCACTGCTGGCAGTCTCGGGTAAATCAGTTGAGAACCTTGTTGAAAGAGAAAGCCAGTGTGGCAACCTGTATTTTCCTCCCAGTATAAGCAAAAATCTCCTGATCTCCTGTTGAAAAACAATAATAAGCGCAATTACACCAACACCAATGAACTGCCCCAGGATGGAACTAAGTAGCTCCATATGCATTGCTTTTACAAGCAACCAGAAAAGGTAAACTGCAAATATTCCTACGAAAATATTTATTGCAATGGTCCCCTTTATCAACCTGTACAGCTGAAATAACAAGAGGGCCACAAGAAAAATATCCAACAGATCAAGTAAACTGATATGTATAAATGATAATAGCATGTATCCGTATTAATAACAAACCTACATTTTTTTTATAAAATTAAAACTATTACTGAGTAAAGCTAAAAGAATTTAGTTTAGATATTAGTTCAATCGCCTCCCTGGCAGCCTTAACATCATGAACCCTTAAAATATCTGCCCCATTCATCAGTGCCCAGCTATGTGCTACAGTGCTTGCATTTAATGATTCTTCCGTCTTAATATTAAGCAGGCGGCTTATCATTGATTTCCGTGATATCCCTACAATCAGTGGTGAATCGAGGATTGCAAATTCTTTAAGTTCAGCCAGCAGCCTGTAATTATGATCAAGAGCCTTTCCAAAACCAAATCCTGGATCTACAAGAATATCTTTTACTCCCATAAGGTTCAGTTCGAATTTCTTCTCAGCCAGGAACTTAATAACGTCCTGAACCACATCGTTATACCGGGGATCATCCTGCATGTTCTCAGGCACACCCTGCATATGCATAAGGATATAGGGCACCTGGAGCCTTGCAATAGTTTCAAACATTGTCCTGTCAATTGATCCTGCAGAGATATCATTTATAATGTCTACCCCAAAATCCTCAACCACCCGCTTTGCTATCCCGGCCCTGAAGGTATCAACTGAAACATAAAGCTCCGGAAAATCTTTTCTGGCAACTGAAAGTACCGGTACCAGCCTGGACATCTCTTCATCCTCACTTATAATCTTTGCACCCGGCCTTGAGGAAAAAGCTCCTATATCAATGATATCCACCCCCTGCCCTGCCATCATCTCCAGGTTTTCTTTTATTGAAGCTTTAGTATTATTCCTCCCTGCATCATAAAAAGAATCGGGTGTTGCATTAATTATACCCATAAGCTTCGGTGTATTAAAGCTATACATCTCCCCCCTCAGATTGATACTCATTGCTGTCTTCCCAAATGCAGTCCCTGCTTTTTGAAATCCTTTTTCCATATGTCAATAAATTACAGAATTTGTTGAAAAAACCTAAATAAATAATTCACTGCATTTTCTTTCGTGATGAATTTTTCGGTTTAACTTTATGCAAAAATAAAAAAAGACTGATTAGAAGTGAAATTTATTGTTATAGAAGGTCTTGACGGGGCAGGAAAATCAACCCAGATAAAACTTTTGAGTAAGGAATTTGCTGCACATAACCTGAACTTTTTTTATCTTCATTTTCCAAGAACGGACTCACCGGTCTTTGGAGAACTGGTAGCACGCTTCCTCAGGGGAGAATTCGGAAAAAACGAAGATGTTAACCCCTACCTGGTGGCCCTGATATATGCAGGAGACAGGAATGATGCGGCAGCACTTATCAATAAACATCTAAATTCAGGTGACTATGTTATTGTGGACCGTTATGTTTACTCAAATATTGCTTACCAGTGTGCCAAGTTAAGCAATTATGATTCCAGGAAAAAGCTAATGGAATGGATACTTAACCTGGAATACAACTACTATAATATCCCTCAGCCCGACATAAGCCTTTTCCTGGATGTTCCCAATAAATTCACAAAAGAGAATTTAACAAGCTCCAGAAAAGGTGATGACAGGAACTACCTGAACGGAAATATTGATATCCATGAAAATGACCTTGATTTTCAGGACAGGGTAAGAAATATATACCTGGAACAGGCCCAAACAGATGAAAAGTTCGAGATAATAAATTGTAATTCAGATAAGAACAGAATTTATCCTCCTGAAAAGATCTTCGAAATAATACTCGATAGACTGAAGCAAAAAATGATTTTATGACCCCCATCGGCAAACATATGAAAATGCTGCTGATCATTATTCGCATGGCAGCAGGATTCATTTTTATATTTTCCGGATTTGTAAAAGCTGTCGATCCTTTGGGATCGGCTTTTAAATTCCAGGATTACTTTACTGCCTTTAATCTGGATTTCTTATTTGACTTTTCCCTGTTTTTTTCTATTTTCCTTTCGGCGCTGGAATTCATAGTAGGTATATCACTGTTTTTTGATCTTAGACATAAATATGGCGCCTGGGGAGCTTTATTATTTATGTCCTTATTCACTCCTCTTACATTTGTCCTGGCCATCACAAATCCTGTAAGCGATTGTGGTTGTTTTGGCGATGCCCTGATACTTACAAACTGGCAAACATTTTACAAAAACCTTATTATACTCTCACTTGTATTAATAACTTTCTATTACAGGAAGCAGTTTCTCCCCTTATATAAAGCCGGCACTGAATGGCTTGTTCTTGCATGCTTTATAGTTATCATTACAGGATTTTCTGCATACGGACTGAGACACCTGCCTCTTATAGACTTCAGGCCATACAACGTGGGAGCATCTGTCATTGAAGGACTGGCAATACCTGACAATGCTGAACCTGACCTGTACAGCACCACACTTACATATGAAAAAAACGGGATCTTAAAAGATTTTTCCGAAGACAACTTTCCATGGCAAGACAGCAGCTGGCACTTTGTTGACCAGGAATCTGTACTGCTAAAAGAAGGTTACCGTGCACCCATGCACGATTTCACAATCACATCATTCTCAGGGGAAGATATCAGCTATGATGTACTTGAAAACCCAGGCTACTCATTCCTTGTTGTAAGCAGGGAATTATCCGGTACAGCTAAGGGTTCTTTGAAAAAGATAAATGAACTGGCCCTTCCTTATGTCCTGGAAAAAAACATAGGCTTTTACGGTATCACTGCTTCGGGGGTTGATGAAACTGAAAAGTACTGGGATTCTCTGTATCCTGTTTTTAAGTTCTATTCCTGCGACGAAACCTGTCTTAAAACGATTATTCGTGCTAATCCGGGTGTATTGCTGCTTAAAGAAGGAGTCATAATTGGCAAATGGACATGGAAAGATATGCCTGAGGCAGCAGAATTTACAGAATACATGCTGGCCCATCAAATTACTGCAATAAGGAAAAACAGGGACAGATGGAAGATAATAACATTAAGCAGCCTGATATTGTTAATATGGATATTTGCCAAAGCCAGGACCAGCTATGCCAGGACCTGAAAATAATTGTTCTGCCATGCATTGATCAATAATAAAATTTATATATGTAATAATAAAACCTACAAAATGAGAAAAAAAATCGTAGCAGGTAACTGGAAAATGAATACTAATTATGATAGCGGCCTGGAACTGGCACGCGAGATAAATGAAAAAGTTGCAAAAGCAAATCTTAAGGGAACCGGAATAATACTGGGAGTGCCCTTTATTTTAGTAGCTGATGTGGTAAAAAATGTTGATAAGGATAATATTGGAGTTGCAGCACAAAACAGCGCAGCATGGGAAAAAGGTGCTTATACCGGGGAAATATCTGCAGATATGGTAAAATCAACCGGGGCCGGATATGTAATACTGGGTCATTCTGAAAGGAGAAAATATTTTAAGGAGACAGAATCCATTCTTAAAGAAAAGACAGAGCTTGCACTGGCCAGTAATCTAGAAGTCATCTTCTGCTGTGGGGAAGTACTTGAGGAAAGGAATGATAACAAGCATTTTGAGATAATAAAAAGACAGATAAGCGATTCTCTTTTTCATCTCAGCGCGGGGGAATTCAGTAATATAATAATTGCTTACGAACCAGTATGGGCAATAGGTACAGGAGTCACTGCAAGTTCGGACCAGGCCCAGGAGATGCACTCTTTTATAAGAAAACTTATAGCAGAAAAATTTGGTGATGAACTGGCCGGCAATACAACTATCCTGTATGGCGGAAGCTGTAACCCGGGCAATGCCAGAGAATTGTTCAGCAATCCTGATGTTGACGGGGGACTTATAGGTGGTGCTTCCCTTAAAGCAGACGACTTTATTAAGATAATAGAATCCTTTTAGTTCAGATGATCAAACAAAACAAGTACTATGGAGCCTGGCAGGTCCCGGACTAAATTAATGCGAAAGCTGAGCTGAAGATATCTCACTCAGATATTCACAGGCAAGTCCGTATTTATGAATGAGAAAAAAAAATTACTTATATTCAGAATAATTTAATCAGGAATTCATAATAAATAAATATCACCTGTGTACAGCTTAAGATACTATACTGCATTCCTTATCTCATTAATGTTTTTCCCGCAGCTAAATGCCCAGCAAATTAAAAGCCTGCCTGATGATCATGAAACATTTATTGAGGAATTCATTAATATGATGTCAGTAAGGATAAGTGATAAAAACCAGGCTCCCCTGGATGAGTTCACTGCTTATTACCGTTCCGGGGCTTTCAGTGATGAGGAAAAGGATAATATCATAGCACTGTCAAATATGATGCTTGAAAGGAGAGCCCGGCCCTACCCTCATTTCATGGAATTTATTATCAGCCTCTCAACATTTAAGAAAACCGCACTTTCTGCAGATGAATTTAATGCATGGAAAAACGGACTCTTTGATTTGCTTGAGGACAGTAAATATTCCCTGAACAGGATTAATACATTCCTCGAGATGTCTCACCTGGCAAAGGCTGATGGTGTTCTATACAGATCGAGGACATTAAGCTGGCAAACAGAAGCTCAACAAATTAAAATGGTTTATGACAGCAGCCTGTCTTTCATCTGTAAAGATGTAATTCTTAAATGTTATTCACAAAGAGATAGCCTGGTCATTTACCAGACCTCGGGCATTTATGATCCCTCTTCCCAGATGTGGAAAGGTAAACAGGGAAAAGTTGACTGGAAAAGGGCTGGTTTTAATGAGAATGAGATATATGCCCTTTTAAGTAATTACAGTATAGACATGACTAAATCACACTACAGTGCCGATTCTGTTGTTTTTACACATCCCTCATATTTTCCTGATGGCGAAAAAGGGGTACTGATGGACAGGGCTAAAGTTACAAGTAGTCCTGACAGAGCCAGTTTCCCGGTTTTTGAATCATATGAAAACAGGCTTTATATTAAGAATATCTTTCCCGATATCGACTATGAAGGTGGCTTACAGGTATTCGGTGCAAGTGTTAAGGGTACCGGAGATGAATATGAACCGGCAAAGATAAGGATATATAAAAATGACAGCCTTAAAATGCTTGTTAATACTTCATCTATACTGATAAAAGGCAAAAGCTTAATAAGTAAACAGGCTTCTATTTCCTTGTATATAGAAAATGACTCAATATTTCATCCTAACATAGGATTTAACTACAAGCTTGACAAACGTGAAGTATCACTGTTTCAGACCGATAACATACTTACCTCTGCTCCCTATTTCAATTCATATCATATGATAGATATGAAATTCGATCAGCTTGTATGGAAGCTGGATGATCCTGTTATTAGGCTCAGTTATTCAAGGGGATCTTCACAGGGACAAGCCTGGTTTACATCGTCTTCATATTATAATGAAAACTATTATTTTAAGATGCAGGCCCTCGATGAAATACATCCCTTGTTTTTGTTGAAAAAATTCTCTGAATGGTATTATTCTGATGAATTTCCTATCTCTGAACTTGCTGACTGGATGGGGAAACCTCAATACCAGATCGAGCACCTGGTAACAAGGATGGCTCTGGATGGTTTTGTTTTTTATACTCCTGAAACAGGAATGGTTACAATAAAACAAACACTCATTAATTACCTGGCAGCAAATGGCGGTAATATTGATTATGATGTTATAAATTTTTTCTCTTCTGTAAGGGCCCCCATGGATAATGCCAGGCTGAACCTGGAAACTAATGACTTAACAATTTATGGAATACCGGGTGTGTCTATAAGTGACTCTCAGAATGTTGATATAATACCTTCAAATAACAGGATAATCCTAAAGAAGAACAGGGATTTTGATTTCTCAGGAAAGGTGCAGGCGGGCATGCTTAGTTTTTATGGCGATGGTTTTACTTTTCGCTATGACTCATTTAAAATAAATCTCCATAACATTGACTCTCTCAATATGCTTATACTGGGAGAAGAAACTGATGACTATGGGAACCTGCTCGCAGTGAAGGTTCACAACAATATTGAAAATATTACAGGCGAACTGTTGATAGATCATCCTTTAAACAAATCCGGGCTTGAAAATTTTGAAGATTTTCCATCTTTTGAGAGTACGGCAAAATCATTCGTCTTTTATGATATTACAGTAGGGATGGATTCCACCGTCTATGACAAGGATGTTTTTTATTACCAGTTAAATCCTTTCATACTGCATGATCTTACAAAACTGGAACGAGAAGACCTTAGATTTGACGGAGAGTTTCATGCAGGCAGTGTTTTTCCTGTTCTCCATGACGACCTTGCAGTGCAGGAAGACCTGTCTCTGGGATTCAGGCACAGCACAAATACCGAAGGGATAGAGGTTTATAACGGACTGGCTACATATTATGACGAAATTATTTTAAGCAATAATGGAATTGAAGGAAAAGGGAAACTGGTCTTTATGAACTCCACGACATATTCAGATAATTTCCGTTTTCATCCCGACTCAATGATGGCAGATGCAAATAACTTCATGATTGAAAAAGACTCCCTCGATCCGAAATTTCCTTATGTCTCGGGGCATGATAACAGGATAAAATGGTATCCTTCCAAAGATGAATGGTATTGCTATAAAAAAGATGAGAACCTGAATATATTTAACGATGATATAGAATTTTCAGGCAATCTGATAATGAGTTCAAAAGGCATAAACGGCACAGGAACAATTTATATTGAAGATGCAGAAATACAATCAACTGATATTCAATATTCTGATATATCGTTTCAGGCAGATTCCTCAAATCTTAAAATAAGAACTGAAGACCGGAAAGGATACTCAATTGTTGCAGACCAGGTTTCTGCAAATGTAAATATTAAAGAACAGAGCGGAATTTTCCAAAGTTATAATGACACGGTACCTCTTTTGTTCCCTGAAAAAAATTACATAAGTGCAGTTGACCTGCTGATGTGGGATATGGCATCAAACAAGATAAACATGATAAACCAGGATCCAAGGAATGATGCCTATAAGCTGGGATCATATTATAATGAGGATAGCTGGACAAAGAGCCCCACATTTGTTTCCATGAACCCTAGGACAGATACAATTGGTTTTGCTTCCGATTCAGCCGTATATAAGCTCGACGACCATGTGCTAACTGCATACTATGTAGATTTCCTTGAAATTGCAGATGCTCATATCTTCCCGGGGGATAAATCACTTAGCCTTGAAAGAACAGGTTTTATGAAAGGATTTTCAAATGCAAGGATAATTGCAAACGGTAAACACAAGATAATTGCCGATGAGATACATGTGCTCAGCAAATCAAATTATTACGGCTCAGGCTTCTACGATTACATTGACAAAAACAAGAACTCACAAAGAATTAAGCTTGGGGATATAAAAATTAATAAAGCCGGTTTCACTTATGCACAGGGAGAAATAAGTATCCCTGACAGTTTTATGCTCAGTCCTCATTTCTGGTTCGACGGAAGAGTCATCCTGGATGCTGAAAATGAATTACTACACTTTTCAGGGGGTGTTAAACTAAATCATGTTTGTGATTCCATATCAAGAAACAGGATAAGATTTTCAGCTGATATAGACCCTGATAATGTTATGATCCCTATTAGTGAGAAAACAAAAACGCCTGATGCAAAATCATTATATAAAGGAATATATATAACCAGCATGTTCCCTGAATTCTATACTGCATTCTTTTCCCCAAGAAGATCATATAGCGACCAGGCTGTAAGCACCGCCCATGGCTATCTGATCTTCGACGAGAAAACAGGCAGTTACAAACTTGGAAGCAGGGAAAAACTGATGGATCATTCCCTGCCGGGAAGCCTTCTGACACTGAAAAAAAGCAACTGCAAATCATATGGCGAGGGTAAACTTGACCTGGCAATTGAATTACACCAGGTTAAACTCACCTGTGTTGGTAATATCGTAAATGACACTGAAAAAAATGAAACAAGACTTGATGTCTTACTGGGCCTGGATTTCTTCTTCTCTGAAGAGGCTCTGCAAATAATGGCAGAAGAGATAAATTCTAAACCTACTTTAAAAGCAGTAAACATGTCTGCAAGAGTTTATAATCATGGTATTAACGAGCTTCTGGGAATGAGCCAGGCACAAAAGCATAAGAATGAATCTATGCTTATCGGTTCAATTGGTGAAATTCCATCCAGCCTTTCACATAGCCTGATGTTAAGCAAACTGGAGCTTAAATGGAACAAAGACCTTCAATCATATGTATCTGAGGGACAAATAGGTATTGGTAATATCAATGGCAAGCCGGTAAACAGGCTGCTTGATGCCTATGTTGAGATTCAGAAAAAAAGAAGTGGTGATATACTGGATATTTATCTTAAGCTGGATAATAATAGCTGGTATTATTTTGGCTATACCAGGGGAGTTATGCAGGCTTATTCAAGCAACCCTGACTTCCTGGATCTGCTGGTATCCACGAGCAATAAACAACGCACAATGAATGTGAAAAGCGGGGAAGTAAGCTATATATACATGGTTGCCTCTGACAGGAAATTATCAAACTTCAGGAAAAGAATGAGAATGGTACAGAATGGCGAACAAGCTGTTGAAGACACCGGGGATGAAGCAGGGCAATAAACCACAAATATCTGGAAATGCAGGTTTTTTACATAAGCAGGATTGAACCGGGATTAAATGTACTTAATGCCGAAGAATCACATCATTGTGCAAGGGTGTTAAAAATGCATAAGGGCGAAAAAGCCGGTTTCCTTGATGGTAAAGGCACTTTTGCCACCGGTAATATTGCAGAACCACACCAAAAGCATAGCATGGTGGAAATACTTGAAATACACAAAGATCACAGAAAACGGCCATACTCTTTGCATATTGCCATTGCTCCTACCAGGAATATTGACAGGTTTGAATGGTTTATTGAGAAATGTGTTGAGATAGGTATAGATGAGATAAGTCCTCTTTTATGTGAAAGATCTGAAAGAAGAATACTGAAAAACCAAAGGCTTAACAAACGTATTTTGTCGGCTATGAAACAGTCAATGAATGCCTTATGGCCAAAACTTAATGAACTGATGACATTTGATGATTTTGTGACAGGTATCACCGGCACAAACAACTTTATTGCACATCTCGATGAAAGTAACCCCTCTCTGCTTAAGGACCAGGAACTTTATCATACATCAACATTAATAATGGTGGGACCCGAAGGAGACTTCTCTCCCCGTGAACTTAAACTGGCAAAAGAAAAAAATATCACCGCCGTAAGCCTTGGCCCCAACAGGCTACGCACAGAAACTGCAGGCATTGTATGTTGCCATACTGTTAGTATTGTCAACCTGTAATCAGTTCATTCTCTCCAGTCTCAAAATCTCAAGTTTAGACATAAGCATTTTTAGCACTTCCTTAGGTACTTCAATCTCAATACCCGGTACTGACTCAACAACAGGGCGCAGGTGTGGACTCCCGGCTTTAATAATATGACTATTACTGTTAAAAGGTGTAGATGTTTTATTCATAGGCAAATTTCAGGCTTTGTTCTATGAATATAACGACAGACTTATTTCTATATTATTTAATACGGAAAAAATAATTCAAAAAAATGTTCTCTCCTCTATGAATGTCATATAAGAAGGCATGAAGGAAGCCTAATATATCCTTACTGAGTCGTGAGACTAAGATTTTTCTCCTCTATGAGTTTTCGTATATTTATCAAAGCATATCTCATCCTTCCCAGTGCAGTATTTATGCTAACATCTGTCTGCTCAGCAATATCCTTGAAACTCAGTCCGCTATAATGTCTTAGAAGGATTACTTCCCTCTGTTCGGTGGGCAGTTGATCAACCAGGGTCCTTACCTCATTTCTAATCTGCTCATTTATTAAAACATCTTCTATATTCCCTGAGGCATACTTTTTTGAATTAAGTATATAAGACTCGTAACCATCTCCTGCCACTTCATTCTTTTGATTTTCTTTCCTGAAATGATCTATTACAAGATTGTGGGCTATCCTCAGTGTCCAGGACAGAAACTTACCTGAATCATGGTATCGACCACTATTCAGCGATTTTATAACTTTAATAAATGTATCCTGAAAAATATCTTCAGCCAGTACCTGGTCTTTAACAATAAGGAGAATATATGTATAAACCCTGTTCTTGTGCCTGCTTATCAATACCTCTATCCCCTGTTGTTTCCCTTCCAGAAACTGCCTGATCAATTCCTGATCTGACAATTTGTTGAGTTCCACAGTGACCTCCGCTTTTAGTTAACAGTAATAAAAGTATAGATGTTTCTTAAGGCATTCCTCCCTGTTTAATTTGTACTGGCATTGCTTCTGCATGCAAAATAAACTAAAAAATCTCTTTAAGCAAAATATATTAATTTTAGACTTGTTATTTTTTGTTAAAGAGTTCACCGAAAACAACATCAATTTCTATGCCAAAAAAAACAGGTAAAGATCAGCATGATATACATATTAAAGGAGCCAGGGTACACAATCTTAAGAATTTTGAACTCAGAATACCCCGGGATAAGCTGGTAGTAATCACAGGCCTGTCAGGATCAGGAAAATCATCACTTGCTTTTGACACTGTATATGCAGAGGGACAAAGACGCTATGTAGAAAGCCTCAGTTCATATGCACGGCAATTCCTGGGAAGGATCCAGAAACCAGATGTTGACTTTATTAAAGGCATTCCTCCTGCCATAGCTATTGAACAAAAGGTTAACTCCAGGAACCCCAGGTCAACAGTAGGCACATCTACAGAAATATATGATTACCTTAAACTGCTTTTTTCAAGAATAGGCATAACTTATTCACCACTTTCAGGCAAGATGGTAAAGAGCCATACTGTCAGCGATGTAGTGAATTTTATTCTTTCCTGTAAGGAAGAAGTCAATGTGATGATAATGGCTCCCTTAAATATTTCCAGCAAGCTTGGAATTAAAGCCTACCTTGAGATCATCCTTAAACAGGGCCTTACAAGAATTGAATATAAGGGTGAAATATTAAAGATCGCTGATCTTATCGATGATGCAGGTAAAATAGAACAGGCAAAAAGCATTAATATAGTTATTGACCGCCTGTCTGGTGAAATAGATGATGATACAAAAAGCCGGATTGCCGATTCTGCACAAACAGCTTTCAGCATAGGAAAAGGGAAATGTAAAGTTATTGCACTTATTGATGGCCAAAGAGTGGAAGAGATATTCTCAAACAGGTTTGAGGCAGACGGAATAAGCTTTGAGCAGCCTTCTGTTCATATGTTTAGTTTTAATAACCCCCTTGGTGCATGTCCGGTATGTGAAGGCTATGGAAAAATCATAGGCATAGATGAAAACCTGGTGGTTCCGAATAAGAACCTTTCGGTTTATGAAGAAGCCATTGTTTGCTGGAAGGGCGAAAAAATGAAAAAATGGAAAGAAAGGCTAATTAATAATGCAGCCAGTTTCGATTTCCCTATTCATAAGCCTTATTATCAACTTTCCGAGAAGCAGAGAAAGCTCTTATGGACAGGTAATGAATATTTCAAAGGCCTTAACAGTTTTTTTGATTACCTGGAGCAAAAAAAATATAAGATACAGTACAGAGTAATGCTCTCGAGATACAGGGGAAAAACTACCTGCCATGAATGTAATGGGACACGCCTGAAAAAAGAAGCTAATTATGTAAAAGTTGGAGGACGCTCTGTCAGTGAGCTCGTATTAATGTCTGTAAAAGATTTACACGAATTCTTCTCCCGGCTTAAATTAAAAAGATACGAACTGGAAGTTGCAGACAGGATACTGTATGAGATCAAATCCCGTTTAAGCTTCCTTATGAATGTAGGGCTGTCTTATCTAAGTCTTAACAGGCTGTCTTCCAGCCTCTCGGGTGGAGAATCTCAAAGGATTAACCTGGCAACATCCCTGGGCAGTAGCCTGGTTGGCTCATTATATATTTTAGATGAACCCAGCATTGGCTTACATCCCAAAGACACGGCCCTCCTGATCAGGGTACTGAAAGAACTCAACAATCTTGGGAATACTGTATTGATAGTTGAACATGATGAAGATATAATCCGGTCGGCCGATCATATAATAGATATTGGTCCCCTGGCAGGAAGGCTGGGTGGGGAAATAATTTTTCAGGGAAATATAGACTCCCTTTTAAAAGACAGAAAAAGCATGACCTCCGGATATTTAAACGGGAGCAACAGCATTGAATACAGCAGTGTAAGAAGAAAATGGAATAATTACTTAGAAATAATAGGTGCAAGAGAACATAATCTTAAGAACCTGAACATCAAAATCCCATTGAATGTAATGACGGTAGTCACAGGTGTCAGCGGTTCGGGCAAATCCACTCTTGTAGGTAATATCTTGTATCCTGCACTGAACAAACTACTTAATAACTATGGCGAGCGTACAGGGGATTTCGACACACTGGCCGGGGATCTGGATTATATCGACCAGGTAGAATACATAAACCAGAATCCCATTGGGAAGTCCAGCAGATCCAATCCGGTCACTTACCTTAAAGTATGGGATGAAATCCGTAAGCTGTTTGCCGGGCAACAGGCTTCAATAATCAATAATTTCAGAGCATCCCATTTTTCTTTCAATATTGACGGCGGCAGATGTGATACATGTCAGGGAGAGGGAGTGATAAAGGTAGAGATGCAATTTATGGCTGATGTGGAACTGATCTGTGAGGACTGCAAAGGCAAACGCTTTAAAGATGAAGTTCTTGAAGTAAAATACAGGGGGAAAAGCGTTTTCGACATACTTGAAATGACAGTTAACCAGGCTATTGAGTTTTTCAATGGTGATAAGAGATCATCACTTGCAGCAAAGATTTCAAAAAAGTTATCTCCTCTGGCCAATGTGGGCCTGGGATATATTAAAATGGGGCAGCCATCTTCAACATTAAGCGGAGGAGAAAGCCAGAGGGTTAAGCTAGCCTCATTCCTTGCCCGTGAAGATAACAGGCAAAACATATTATTTATCTTTGATGAACCTACAACGGGACTTCATTTCCATGATATAAAAACACTGCTGGACGCCTTACAGGCCCTTATAGAAAGAGGGCATTCTGTGCTTATAATAGAACATAACCTGGAGGTAATTAAATCTGCCGACTGGATTATTGACCTTGGTCCCTATGGCGGAAAAAATGGAGGAGAGCTGGTTACCAGCGGTACACCCGAAGAAGTTGCCAGCTGTAAAAAATCAAGTACAGGTCTTTTCCTTAAGCCAAAGCTTAAATAAAAAACACCGGTAATTATTACCGGTGTTTTCTTGATTAGGGTTCATTAGGGAAAAAAGGCGCCTATCCGTTTTATTTCACCTTAAGGCCGAACATTATAGCCACACAACCACTTTCAGGCTCTTCAGCCTCATTACCTCCGGGCGGAACAGTTACTGCTATCTTTAATTGCTGACTCGACTCAAGGTTAAAGTCCCAGACACGCGCGTAATCATTATCCTTGTTACTATAAAGAACATTCTTATTGGCATCCATTATCGTGAACTCAATCTCAGGCAGATTATCAGAACCACAAATAGCTATCCTGTATTCCTGGCCGGAATAAAATGTCTTATACAATTCTGCTTCTTCACCCTCCAGCAGAATGGCTGCATGATAATTACCATCATGTATATACGGAACCAGTTCCATTCTACATATCTTCTTTGCAAATCCCTTACACTGGGCATTTGCGTTCAGGGGAACGAGAACCAATACTAAACTTATTATGAATAGGTATATTATTCTTTTCATAACTATATATTTATGAGATGTACTTATTTCTGATTACTACTACTTTATCCCTTATTTCTTTAAAAAGCGCGGGAGTTAAAGATGACTGGGTCTGAGATTTAAGAACTGTTACATTGGTCTCCTCGTCAAGCTCAGCTTCTATGGGAGTTGTTGTAATTGTAACCTTATCAAAGCTTGCTTTCAGGTTCTGCACATCTTCCATAACTGATATAACATCCGGACTATCCTTGCTTTCTTCAAGAAGCTTTACAACGATCTCAAGCGACATTTTCTGGTCCATTATCCTGTTCACCAGCTTAGAGCTGTCCAGGGAATCCTCATCAACCATCTGTGTTGCCAGGAACAAACCTTCTATCCAGCCGCCAACAAGAACGATGGCAGCTACATTGGCCCTGTTATTCTCCTGGAGATAGGAACTTGAGTTCATAAAAGTATCTGAAATAATCTCCATTATGATGTCCCTGTTATTAATGTTCTCCTCCAGCCTCTGAATGGTCTCATCATTAATTGCATCAAGGATGCCCAGCCCGTCAGCCATCTTCTTAGCTGCATTCATGTAATTTATAGATGCCTCTGTCTGATCGTATAAGCTGGCAAAACTCAGATCACAGGTATAAGAACCAAGGTTCAATGCCATACTCTTTGTTGTGGTATAATTGGAGGCATTATCAATGGAATTTAAAAGATCTTCGTTATACACAGCTCCTGCAGACCGTATCATCATAGCGGTCTCCAGTGGTGATGGCAGGGAATAAAAAATCTTTTTTACTTCTCCTATGTCATCCAGGAAATCTGAATCTATTTGACTGATGTCAACTACAACCTCTTCGGGTTCTCCGGTTTTTCCTTTTCCACCGGAACTGCAACTCGCCATGAACATGATAGCAGCAAGAAGCAGTAAGCCATATCGAAACATGGGAAATGAATTAATTTTCATGAGTAAATGATTTTTGAAGATGTTTCTCATTAAATCTTAGATTATAAGAGTAAAATTAACACAATAATTTAAATATACAATAAAGGCTTATCCTAAATAATCAGGGCTGTGATAATATAATAACCCACCCACTGCTTAATATATAATTTAATGATGACCCGAGAAATACTTCATGAATTGTGATCTTTCATAAAGTGAGGGATCAGGAATATTACCGTAATTAAGCTTAGCCCGGAAATCGGCAATATTCTTAAAGCCCTTATCATCCATCCAGCCTTCAAGGCTACTCAGCATGTCCGGTATATATCCGAAACCCTTCTTATACAATACCGAACAAACCTGTACAGCCGATGCTCCTGCAAGCAACATCTTAATAATAGATTCACCATCATGAACACCTGTTGAGGCAGCTATATCAACATGCTTAACCGAATTTGACAGTATTCCCACCCATCTCAGTGTTTGCCTGATCTCTGAGGGAGAACTGAATACCTCAGCATGCCTGATCTTAAGATTATCAATATCAATATCAGGCTCATAGAATCTATTAAAGAGCACAACTCCCTCCACCTTCCTGTGATATAGCCTGTTAACCAGGTTAAGTATATTTGAGAACTGCCTTCCAAGCTTAAAGGAAACAGGTATACTGATTGTTTGCTTAAGTTTCTCCGCAAGCTCACAATATAATTTTTCCTGTTCAAAAGAAGATTTCTCCTTATCCGAGGGAATAAAATACACGTTTATTTCCAGGGCATCAGCTCCCGCAGCCTCTATCTTCTCAGAAAAGCCTATCCAGTCATTTGCAGATATACAATTAACACTGGCTATAACCGGTATGTTTAATGCTGCTTTTGCATCCTCAATAAGACTCAGATATTGATCAACAGAATTATTTTTGGTATAGTTAATAACATAATCATTAGCCTCCGGATATCCGCTGTCCCCGGCATATAGCCCTGCTTCATAACTCAGCTG
Source organism: Bacteroidales bacterium (assembly GCA_029932855.1). Lineage (GTDB taxonomy): Bacteria > Bacteroidota > Bacteroidia > Bacteroidales > VadinHA17 > JAYEGO01. Next base: position 64,257 of record JAOZPG010000009.1, read on the forward strand.
CTCCTCAAAAAGAGATTTAAGCACTACAGCTCCGGCTCCGGCTTCCTCTGCCTCCTTAACTTTCTTAACGGAATCTGTCAGGCCGGAACTGCTTACTATAAGCGGATTCCTCAAAGACAGACCAAGATATTTTACATTAAGATCAGCCATAATTTTATTGTATTTAATTTGTTTGTTCTCTGTCTTTATAAGTTTAATCTTATATTCCTGCTCCTAATTACGGTATCCAAAAATTGCGCTTCCTATCCTTATCATTGTGCTTCCCTCCCGGATCGCGATTTTATAATCGGAAGACATTCCCATGGAAACTTCACTAAAATAATCCATATCTCTGAAATATCTGTCTTTTATTTCAGAATATATTTTATAAAGCCTGCCAAACTCTTTCCCTACCACAAGCTCATCTGAAGTTAAAGTAGCCATACCCATCACTCCCTTTATTCTAACATTTTTAATATCCTGAAATTCATTTGTGTCAAACAGGCTGTATAATTCATCTGCACTAAGTCCGAACTTAGTCTCCTCACTGGCAATATGAAGCTGAAAAAGCACATCAATTGTCCTGCCGGCCTTTATTGCTTCCCTGTTTATGATCTTCAACAGCTTATAACTGTCAACTGCATGAATAAGGTGAACAAAAGGAGCAATATATTTCACCTTATTCGACTGGAGATGTCCAACCATGTGCCAGTTTATATCCTTAGGCAGCTCTTCGTATTTTCTGCACAACTCCTGGACCTTATTCTCGCCAAATATTTTATACCCGCTATTCCAGGCATCCATTATCATCTCATCCGGTTTGGTCTTTGAGATGGGAATAAGCTGAACATTGTCAGGTATCTCTTCAAGAAAACGCTTAATGTTATTTGCAACTGAACTCATATTATTGTTTTGTAATATTCCCTGTATCTCTTAAAATAAAAATAAAAGTTTTATCGGGAAAAAAGAAAAGTTTCCATAAAAACTGTTAGACCCATGACTCCGGGAATATCTTCAATCCAATGAATGTATAACCAGTCCACTCCTGAGTTTTGGTTCAAACCATGTCGTTTTAGGAGGCATTATATTTCCACTGTCAGCAATATCCATCAACTGCTTCATACTAACCGGGAATAGTGCAAATGCCACAGTCATCTCCCCCGAATCAACCCTGCGCTCAAGTTCATCCAGCCCTCTTATCCCCCCTACAAAATCTATCCTTTTTGAAGTTCTGAGATCCTTAATATCAAGCAATGGCTCAAGAACCCGGGAGGTAAGTATGGTGACATCCAGGACTCCTATAGGATCATTATTATCGTATGTATTTTCATTAGCCTGGAGTGAATACCATTCCCCGGCAAGATACATTGAGAAATTATGCAAGCTGTTGGCTTTATATATATCCTTTCCCTTTTTCTCAATAGTAAAAGATTCCTCCAGTCTTTTGAGAAATTCCTCCGGACTGAGTCCGTTCAAATCCTTTATGAGCCTGTTATAATCTATGATAGTCAACTGATTATCAGGGAATAGCACAGTTAGAAAAAAATTATATTCTTCATTGCCTGTATGAGCCGGATTATTCTTTCTTTTCTCATTTCCAACTAATGCAGCAGCGGCAGTCCTGTGATGACCGTCAGCAACATAGCTTGAAGGAACTTTCTTAAAAAGATCTTCAATTCTCTTTTCAATTCCTGTATCTTCTATAAGCCAGAAATGATGCCCCACCCCGTCAATGGCTGTGAAATCATAAACCGGCTTATTAGTCTTAACATATTCCTCAACAATATTGTCTATCTCAGGATGTGCAGGATAAGTAAAAAATACAGGCTCAATATTTGCATTATTGATCCTTATATGTATCATCCTGTCTTCCTCCTTATCGGGCCTGGTCAATTCATGTTTCTTAATAACATTATTCATATAATCATCAATTGACGAAGATCCGACCAGGCCGTATTGTGTTTTACCATTCATGGTCTGGGCATAGATATAGAAGTGAGGATCATCATCCTGCACCAGCCAGCCTTTGCTCTTGAAAGACTCATAGTTCTCCACAGCCTTATCATAAACTTCCTGGCTATGAACATCAATACCTGCTTTAATATCTATCTCTGGTTTTATAATATGCAGCATGGAATATTCATTTCCGGCTGCCTCCTGTCTTGCCTCTTCAGAGTTAAGTACATCATATGGCCTGGAAGCCAGTCTGGATGCAATATTTGCCGGAGGCCTTATGCCTCTGAATGGTTTAAATACTACCATAATGTTTAATAATTATTATCAATTAGTAATTCTGCTGTTCATTTCTGTTAATGATAGATATTAACCCTCCAGCTGCCCGGCTGGTTTATCTCTATCTCCAGTTCTATAAATGACCTTTGCAAAAACATTCCGTTATATATTTCAACTTCATACCTGAGATTAGCATTAAAAGGAAATTTCGCATCGTAAAAAGACAAGTGATCAGGCTGCTGATAAGTCTCCAGTGACTCAGACCTTACTATAAGTCCCGGAAGCATTCTAATCTTTCCTGCTGCCCCGCTACTCCTGAAATTAATAAATATATCTTCCCCTTCCCCTGTTTTCCTGAAACTCACATTCCCCATAAACTGAGCATTAAGTGACTTATAAGAATAGGGCTCTGCCTTTTCTTTTAAGTCAGACTCATATGTCTCTTCACGTGGAAGGACGCTATCGGGCAATGCCATGAAACGGTAATCGGACTGCTCATCTGAACTCTGTATCTTTTTCCGGGAACAGGAAAAAGACAAGAGAAGTACCAAAAACAGCAAGACCGAGAATCTATACATATATCTATCTCTTAGTTCACTTTGAAAGTCTTATCACCCTCTTCAAAATATGCCACTATCTGCATGGCAGCTGCCCTGCCCGCATTTATATTTGCCTCAGCAGTCTGTGCACCCATTTTCTTTGGAGTAAAGAAGTAGCTTCCCGGGAAATCCCTGGCTACATCTTCCTTACAATCAGGAGCAATATCTGAAAGATAACTAAAATCGGGTCTTGACTCAAATGTTTTCAAGAGACCCTGCTCATCTATTACTTCCTTACGTGCAGTATTTACCAGTGTAGCTCCTTCAGGCATTTTAGAAAGCAGTTCATATCCTATGGAATACCTTGTTTTATCGTTTACAGGTATATGCAAAGACAGATACTGCGATTTGCTATACAGTTCCTCAACAGAGTTAAGCGGCTCTACACCTTCCTTTTTAATTGCATCTGCAGAAACAAAAGGATCAAAAGCATATAACTTCATTCCAAAGCCCCGGGCTATTTTTGCAACCAGCCTGCCAACATTTCCAAAGGCATGTATCCCAAGACTTTTTCCTTTAAGTTCACTACCGGCAGTCCCGTTAAAAGCATTACGGGCATTATAAATCATCATCCCCAGAGCCAACTCTGCAACAGCATTTGAATTCTGGCCGGGAGTATTCATTGCCACAATGCCCTTTCCGGCAGCTGCTTTAAGATCAATATTATCATAGCCTGCTCCTGCTCTTACAACTATCTTCAGGTTCTTTGCAGCATCAAGGACTTCTGCTGTAAACTTATCACTCCTGATAATCACAGCATCAACATCAGAGACAGCTTTTAACAGATCGGAAAGCTCTGAGTATTTTTCAAGCATTACCAGCTCATAACCGGCATGATCCAACACATCTTTTATTTCGCTCACTGCCTGGGGAGCAAATGGTTTTTCAGTAGCAACCAATACTTTTTTCATTTATTATAATTTTTATAATTATCAATACCAAATTACAAATCCTTACCAGTCCTGTTAAAGGGATTTATACTTAATTATTTTTTTCAAAATCTTTCATTGCAGCAATAAGAGCTTCAATACTTTCCACAGGAAGTGCATTATATATGGATGCCCTGAAGCCACCAACAGACCTGTGCCCTTTAATACCTACCATGCCCTTTCCCGTGGCATAGTCCAGGAATGCAGATTCCATGTCTTTAAACTCATCGTTCATAACCCAGCACGCATTCATGATTGATCTGTCGCCAGGATCACCAACCGTGGGCTTAAACAATTTATTCCTGTCAATCTCATCATATAACAATGCAGCCTTTGCAAGGTTCCTTTCATACATTTTTTCAATGCCTCCCTGGCTAACAAGCCACTTAAGAGTCTGAAGTGCTGCAAACACAGGCAATACAGGCGGTGTATTAAACATCGAACCTTTCTCGATATGAGTACGATAATTCAGCATTGTTGGGATTGCCCTGTCGACTTTTCCAAGAGCATCTTCTTTAACAATAACAAAAGTAACGCCAGCCGGGGCCAGGTTTTTTTGTGCCCCGCCATAAATAAGCGCATACTTGGAAATATCCACCGGACGACAAAAAATATCTGATGACATATCGGCTATAAGCGGAATCTTACAATCAATATCTTCTCTTATCTGTGTACCATAAATAGTGTTATTGGTGGTTATATGAAAATAGTCGGCATCAGCAGGAACATCATATCCCTTGGGTATATAACTGAATGTTTTATCTTTTGAAGAAGCAACTTCAACAACTTCGCCGTACAGGCCGGCTTCTTTAACAGCTTTTGATGCCCATGATCCTGTATTAAGGTAAGCAGATTTAGATTTCATAAAGTTCATTGGGATCATGGTAAATTGTGTACTTGCTCCACCGCCAAGAAACAATACATGATAAGTTTCAGGAATATTCAGCAGCTCTTTAAATAATTGCTGAGCTTCATCCATAACTGCAATGAACTCTTTACTCCTGTGGGAAATCTCCATTACAGATAAACCGGTACCGGCAAAATCCTTAACTGCTTCCGCAACATTATCAATTGTAATTTGCGGTAAGATCGAGGGTCCTGCATAAAAATTGTGCTTCTTCATTTCGTAAAAAGTTTATTAAATTACTAAATCCAAACTTATTTAATTCCTTGTAAAGATAAATGTTTTATAAAGGATATTTATCTAGTTTATATTATTTTATTAATAGCTATAATGATTTATAAATAGGCATTCCAACCACCTCAGCCTTAAGTGTTTTATTCCTTATTCTTATCATTATTTCTGTCCCGGTTTCCCAGTATCCCTTGTTAAGATAAGCCATGCCTATCCCCTGCTTCATCATTGGCGACATTGTACCTGAAGTAACCTCTCCTATCCTTTCACCATCCTTATTAATTACCTCATAATGCTGCCTGGGGATTCCTCTTTCCTTCATCACAAAGGCTTTTAATCTTTTGCTTACACCTTCTTCTTTATGTTTCAGCAATAATTCCCTGTCAATAAAGTCTTTATCCTTAGTGAATTTTGTTATCCAGCCCAGGCCTGCTTCTATAGGGGATGTTTCATCATTTATATCATTCCCGTAAAGACAATAAGCCATCTCCAGTCTCAATGTATCCCTTGCTCCCAGTCCCACAGGAATTATTCCGAACTCAGCACCTGCACTCATTACTGCATCCCAAAGCTTCCGGCCTTCCTCATTCCTGACATATATTTCACAACCCCCGGCACCTGTATAACCTGTTGTTGAAAACAAAACATCTTTGATCCCTGCAAATTCAATTGTCTTGTGAGTATAAAACTTCATATCCTTCACATTTTCGTCTGTAAGCTTCTGCATAGCATCCAGGGCTTTAGGCCCCTGTACCGCAAGCTGTGCTGTTTCATCCGACCTGTTAATCAGCTCCTTGCCTTCTTTCAGGCCAAATTTATTCCCCTGACTTAGAAGCCAGTTCCAGTCTTTCTCAAGATTGGATGCATTAAGCACAAGCAAATATTTATCCTTATCCATATAGTAAACCAGTAAATCATCAACTATCCCGCCTTTACCATTCGGAAAACATGAATATTGTATCTTCCCTTCTGTGAGCACAGATACATCATTACTTGTAACATATTGCAAAAATCCAAGGGCTTTGGCACCATTGACTTCTATTTCTCCCATATGTGAGACATCAAATACTCCAAGTTTTTCCCTTACATTCCTGTGCTCATTATTAATCCCTGAATATTCAACAGGCATCAGGTATCCTGCAAACTCAACCATTTTTGCCCCCAGCTCTTTATGAATTTCTGTAAATGCTGTATTTTTCATCATAATTATTATGAATTAAATCAATTATAAATTTTTTATAAAAATAGGATTTAAGAGAATCTGCTTTAGTGATAATTATCACCAATCGGCAGGCTGCACCAATAAAATAGCAATTCCCTTTCCTGGCTATTCGATTACCTTAAATTCAACCCTGCGGTTGGTAGCCCTGCCTTCTTCAGTATCATTTGTTGTTATCGGCTGCTCAAAACCATATCCGGCATATTCCATCCTGCTGTTATCTATGCCTTTTGAAACCATGTATTCAACCACTGCTTTTGCCCTGCTTTCTGACAAGCGCTGGTTATAATCTGCCGAACCTACATTATCGGTATGACCGGATATCTCAATCCTTAGCTCAGGATTATTATCCATAAAATCAGCTGCCCTGTCGAGCTCGGTAAATGATTCAGGGCTAAGGGTAGATTTATTAAACTCAAAAAAGATATTTTCAAGTACTATTTTTTCACCTACTTTTATCTTATTAAGGGTAAAATCCCTCTGAATCTCCCTGACAGAAGTATCAGCCGTAATTTGCATTATATCAAGGTAAAACATATATCCCGAAGAATTCACTTCCACTCCATAAGAATCTTTTCGTTTCAGCTTTAGTGAATATGAACCATCCTCCCTGCTTGATATGGTTGTTGCAACGATCTTGTTTTCTTCCATGTCAATTATTTCCACCATTCCCTGCAAAGCTGTTGAATCAGAAGCATCCTGCACTCTTCCATATATTTTCACAGTCGGATCGGGCTTGGGAATCACAACAAGGGGCACTATCACCTCTACCGGTGGTTCAATTATTTCAGGAGTTGTATCTACAGGCTCAGGAAGCGGTTCAGGCAAATATTGCAGCCTGTAAATGTCCATTAAGCCTACATTATCTTCTTCGCGGATTGATGAAATAAAAGCTGTAAGACTGTCAAGCACCACATAAAAAAGATCATCATCGCTTGAATTAATTGGATAACCCAGATTAACCGGCTCCGACCAGTTGCCATCTTCACCAAGGCTGGTTTTAAACACATCATAGCCCCCCATAGATGATGGCCTGTCGGAACTGAAAAACATGGTTTTCTCATCATCAGCCAGGAATATTGCCTCTTCATTATAGGGACTGTTAACCGGGGGACCAAGATTCACCGGGTCCTGCCATTTGCCTTTTTCATCTTTTTTACTTAACCACACATCCAGTCCCCCCTGGCTTCCCTTAAGCCTGCTGCTTATAAAATAAAGATTCTGACGGTCTGCAGTAACACTTACAGAAGACTCATGATAACCCGAATTAAGCTTTGATTTAAATTTCTTGGGTTTTATCCATGAACCATCTATATAGTAGGAGTAAAAAACCACACCTCCGTCCTCATCTCCATGGTATATATATAATGTTTCATCATCATCAGTCAGGAGCAATGCAGCAGAATTTTTTTTAGTATTAACAGGTTCACCGATGTTTTGTGCAAGGCCCCACAGGCTGTCATTGGTAGAATATGATATATAGATTTTCTCATTAAACTTATTGTCTCTCTCATTTCTCTTATCTGTTCCATCCCTGCCACGCCTGGTGGTAAAATACATCCTGTCGTATGAACTGGAAAAAACCGGTTTATAATCATCGTCCGCAGAGTTTATGCCTGTCCCTAAATTAATTACCTCTACCCTCAGGGTATCTTTCATTATCTCAAGCCCTGTCCTGCACTGGTCAATATAATTGGAGACTTTTACTGTATCTATGAGCCTTGCACCTTGTTTATTCAGGGAATTTAAAAAAGTCCTGTACTCACTTATTGCATTATCAAAACGGTAATTTATATGATAAGCCCTTGCAAGCATATAATGAATATCCGGTGCGACATGTTTATTGAATTCGTATGAAGCCTTCAGGAAATCGAGTGACCTGGATTTATTATCACTAAAAAGATAACATACCCCTATCCTGTAATTTAATTGCGGATTAAGTGCATTATACTCATGGGCTGACAGGTAATATTTCAAAGCATCCTTATATGTTCCCCGGCCTGCAGAAAAAAGCTCATCACCAATCTGCAAATCATCCCATGCTTTGTCAAATCCGCTATCGCTTGTCTTAAATTCCTTCTTCTTAATTTCAACCAGGAACTGACTATAAGATGACTGGCTTATAAAAACAAACAGACCCAGGCTTAAAACGAATATAAGTATATTTTTCATTCCTTCAGAATTTTGTATTTACTTAAAAAGACTATACCACCATGTATATAATCTTAAGAATCCTCTCTAAATTAACACTGATGTAAATATATAAAATCATGCACAAAATACTGCCGGTTTTAGCAAAATCATATTTGTTTTAGGAAAGGCAGCTATTTTTTGTTATTTTTATTTTGCAAAAAATTAAACTTATATAAATGAATATTAAAAGGAAGCTTATTGATCTGTCATATCTTAAATCAATGGCTGGTGATAGTAAAGAACTCATTAATGAGATGATAGGAATATTTATATCCCAAATCCCGGAATTTATTTCTCAGATGAAATCTTATTACGAGGATAAAGACTGGAAAAACCTGGGATTGATTGCTCATAAAGCTAAATCATCTGTTGCTATTATGGGTATGGAAGACCAGTCAGTACTTTTAAAAGAACTTGAATTAGAATGTAAAAATGAAAATACTGATAATTCTAATTATAAAGAATATATTGATAAATTCGAAAGAGATTGCGATATTGCCCTACAGGAATTAGAGAAAGTAATTAAATCTAAATGAAACAACAATAACTATGGCTATTATTCATTTAAATAAGGAAAACGACATCGTGCTGGCTTCATTTGATAAGGATGTGAAAAAATTCAATGCCCTTATAACTGAAGAAGTTAAACAGGAATTATCAGCACTTTATGAAAGACCAAATCTAAAACTGATACTTGACCTGACTGGTATTAGCTATATCGACAGTACAGGTTTCGGGGTATTTCTTTCACTTATGAAAAAAGCCAATAATAATTATGGCAGCTTTAAAATTTGCGGACTAAGCCCCGATGTTCAGGAATTATTTGAATTACTTCAGCTGCACCAGATTTTTGACATATGTAAATCATCCCGGGAATGTCTGGAAAGCTTTGATTAAAATTGCCGGGGGAAATCAGATCATCATTCCCGGGCACAGGTTTAAATGGACAAATCAGCTTAAAACCAAATATATTTTTTAAAGATTTTTTTTTCAAGCCTTCCGGAATTGAGGTCATTATTCCAAATACCCGGAATTTCATATCATACAATTTCAAGCCATAGAAAAAACACATACGGAGAAGGTCAGGGTTTAAGAGTTTGTTCCCTGTATTTTCCTTGAAAAATTCATATAGCAGCAATTATGGGAAAAAGCCTTTGGAAAGCAGGAACAATGATCTATCCTTTACCTGCAGTAATGATTAGCTGTGGCTCCCGGCCCGAGGATTATAATATTATTACTATTGCATGGACAGGTACCATATGTACCGACCCTCCTATGTGTTATATTTCAATCCGGCCACACAGGCATTCTTACGATATTATCAAGTCGAGTGGTGAGTTTGTAATAAACCTGACGACAAAAAAACTTGCCAGGGCAACAGACTGGTGCGGAATAAAATCGGGGTCAAAATATAACAAGTTTAAAGAAATGGGTCTTAGTCCTGAAAAAGCCAGCTTTGTAAAGGCTCCTATGATAGCAGAATCTCCGGTAAACATAGAATGTAAGCTTACAGAAATAATTGAACTGGGCGTACATCATATGTTTCTTGCCAAAGTGCTGGGGATACATGCCGACGAGCAATATATCGATAAAGAAAGTCAGGAATTCCAGCTTGAAAAAGCAAAACTTATAGCCTATTCACATGGCAAGTATTATGAGCTTGGTAAGTTTATTGGGAAATTTGGATTTTCAGTAAGAAAAAAAAAGAAGCATAAACATTAATATTCTGCGCAACTGCAAACACACTGACTGTATGCTCAACTGCAAACACACTGA
>JAOZPG010000009.1:74418-99589 GCA_029932855.1 Bacteroidales bacterium
GCAAACACACTGACTTACAAGCTGACTTTATCCTGTCTGACCGGCTTCAGTCATCTTATTGTATAATTTTTTTTAATTGGAATTATTTGTATATTCAAAGCTCCATAACAGCCTAAAAGAATGAGTGAAAAAATACTTAAAGCACTGATGCAACTCTTTGCTATCATTGCCAGACCAGAAAGTAATGAAAGCGATCGCAGAGATGTAGTTGAATCATTTCTTAAACGCCAGCTAAACAAAGAACTTGTAGCAGAATACCTGAAAGTCTTTGATGGCTACTACCATATTTCACAGGAAAAACAAAAAGAAAAGCAAAAACAAAAAAGAAGGATATCTGCAAGTTCTGTCAGGGTTCTGAAAATCGGGACAGAGATCAATGAAGAGCTTACACAGAACCAGAAGGCTGTTGTTCTTTTCCAGCTACTTGAATTTTCGAGTTCAGAAGAAGATACCATAACCGAACAGGAGCTCGAGTTTATAAGAACGGTTTCAGATACCTTTAATTTTGAAAACTCCGAATTTGATGACCTGAAATGCTTTGTTCTTAATCCATTCAACAAACTCCCGCAAACCTCCAACCTGCTTGTTATAGATAAAAATACGCAAACCCCCGACAAGAGAGTCAAGCATGTACATATTCATGGAATTGAAAACCTAATATGGGTATTACAGATCGATTCTGCCGGATTATACCTTATAAGACATGCAGGCGAGGCAGAACTTTACATGAACAGCCAGCTTCTACAGCAAGGAAAAATATATGTATTTAATACCGGGGCTTCAATCCGTGACAGGAAATCAAAGCCTATCTACTATTCCGATATAGTTGGAAGATTCAGAGCTGATAAGATCAAGGATAAAATAGTTTACCAGGCTCTTAACCTGGAATATAAATTCAAGGGAGGCAAACTGGGATTAAGAGATATCAGTTTCGAGGAAGAATCGGGAAGGCTTTGCGGGATTATGGGAGCCAGTGGAGCCGGTAAATCCACCCTCCTGAACGTTCTTAACGGAAGTAATAAGCCAACAAAGGGTGAAGTACTTATTAACGGTATAAACATACACTCAGAGAAGAAAGAAATTGAAGGGCTTATAGGGCATGTATCTCAGGATGACCTGCTTATTGAGGAATTATCTGTATTTCAGAACCTGTTTTTCAATGCCAAACTTTGTTTTGATAATTATACTGAAACAGAGCTTATAGATACAGTTAACAAAGTACTACATAACCTTGGTTTACTGGAAATAAAAGATATACAGGTTGGCAGTCCCCTTAACAAGAAGATAAGCGGCGGGCAAAGGAAAAGACTTAATATTGCCCTTGAACTTATTCGTGAACCGGCAGTATTGTTCCTGGATGAACCTACATCAGGGCTTTCATCAAGGGATTCTGAAAACATCATGGATCTTCTGAAGGAACTTGCCCTAAAAGGGAAACTGGTGTTCGTAGTAATTCATCAGCCTTCTTCAGACATATTTAAAATGTTTGACAGCCTCCTGATACTTGACACAGGTGGTTTTACAATATATAACGGGGACCCTATAGATTCAATAATCTATTTCAAGTCGCGGATTCACCATGCAAATTTCAACGAAAGTGAATGCCATGTTTGTGGTAATGTGAATCCTGAACAGGTATTTAATATAGTTGAGGCCCAGGTACTTGATGAATTTGGGAAAACAACCGGGACAAGAAAGATATCACCGGCTGAATGGAATACCTACTTCAATGAGTATTCCGAAAAGAAGATCAATAGAATTACTGAAAAGAGGAAAATCCCTGAGATAAATTTCAAGGTACCAAACTACATCAAACAATGGTTGGTTTATGTAAAAAGGGACATCCTTTCCAAGATGGCAAATACCCAGTATCTTATAATCAACTTTCTTGAAGCACCCGTACTGGCTTTCTTTCTTGCTTTTCTTATCAGGTACTTCAATGTTGATGCCACCAATGAATATGGCTATACATTAAAAGACAATGAAAACCTGCCCGTATATATATTCATGTCGGTGATAGTGGCTATTTTCATGGGGCTTACGGTCAGTGCCGAAGAGATCATCAAAGACAGAAAGATATTAAAAAGGGAAGCATTCCTGAATTTAAGCTGGAACAGTTTCCTCCTCTCAAAAGTCACTGTTCAGTTTATCATCTCTGCTATACAAGCATTGACCTTTGTGATTATTGGTAACTCCATAATGGAAATAAAGGGGATGTACTGGCAATACTGGCTTATGCTGTTCAGCGTCTGGACAATGGCAAATATGATGGGACTGATTATCTCCGACAGCTTTAAGACAGTGGTAACCATCTATATACTCATTCCTTTCCTGGTCATACCCCAAATAATCCTGAGTGGTATTATTGTAAAATTCGAAAAACTTAATCCTGCAATATCATCACCCAGCAGAATACCCCCATACGGTGAAATAATAACTGCACGCTGGGCTTATGAGGGACTTGCAGTCTACCAGTTTATGGAGAATGATTATGAGAGACAGTTTTATCCTTATGATAAAGCTATGAGTAACGCAAACTATAAGAAGGTATACTGGTATAATAAGCTTAAGAATAAAACCCAGGGCATTAGCAGAAACCTGACTTACGAAAAAACCGATAAGATAAATAATGAGATTATTGCCGATCTCGAATTGCTAAGGAATGAAATAGGCAAAGAACTGAAGACAAATACACATTTTACTTTCGATTACCTCGACAAACTTTACCCCGACAAGATAAACTCCACTGTACTGGAAGAAACAAAAAAATACCTGGAGATTATAAAGAAATATAATATTGAAGTTTACAATGCCAACGACAGGAAGAAAAATGAAATAATTACCAATCTTCAGAAAGAAGACAAGGAAGGATTTTTAAAGTCTAAAAGAACCTATGAGAACGATCAGCTGATAGATTTCGTAACAGATAAGAAGAAAGGGATCATAGAATACAAGAATCAGCTTATCAGAAAGTTTAACCCGATATACATGGATCCGGAATTTAAATTTGTAAAAGCACATTTCTATGCTCCAAGGAAAATGCTATTTGGGTCATATGTTCACACTTACTGGGTTAACATACTGGTTATCTGGTTTATGACCATTGTCTCTTACTTTATATTATCTTTCAGGTTGTTTAAGCGCTTTCTCGACAATATGGGCAACTTGTTTGATAAACTTTTCAGCCAGGAAACAGAACCTTAGGATAATAAGTTTACAGATATCCGTTCTTCAGATAAGGAGCTAAAAAAAACCACCTCAAAACAAGGTGGTTTTTTATTATAAAAAGCCTTTAAGCTAATCCGTAATTTCTATCATCTTAAATGGAACACGTATAATGGATTCATAATCCTCACCTGCCTCCAGCATATCTTCATCATCCTCTTCATAATACCAGTTAATTTCAACTTCATTCTTACCCTTATGTATGGCTTCAAGCTTCTTAAACACATCCAGTATGCATTTCGATGAACTAGTATTGAAATATTCTAATTGAATATTCACTTTTGTTTTTTCAAGTGGATTGGATTTATACTCTTCAAGCCAGTCAACAAGAGGCTTATAAAACTCCACTGAATTCTCGGGAATAGACCTTCCTTTAATCTCTATTACCCCATCCGGACTAAACTGTACACTAGGTGTTTTTGCTGTACCTTCAATTGAAATAGGTTCCATATCTAATATTTTTAACTGGATTTTCTAATTTGAAATATATACACTTAAAATAAAAAAATTATACTCATCATTGAATACCCTGAAACTATAGTCGAGCTTATGCCCGGTTTTTCTTGCTATATCAACCAGCCCAAGTCCTCCCCCTCCCTTTTCCGATAGCTTCTGGTGATTCAGAATATATTTATACATCTCTTTCAGCTCATCCCTGTCCAGAGAATTTATCTTATTAATCTTAGCCTCCAGGTCCTCTATATGATTATTCCTTATAAAATTACCTGTAGATATCTTATATCTTTCGTCTTCCCTTGATACCACAAGTATCCCGAATCTTTCGTCAAATTCCCTTTTATATTCCTCCGGAAGATCATCTATATGATGATACAAGTTCTGCAGACTTTCAACAAGAACATTATAAACTTTCTTCCTGATTTTTGAATGTTCATCAAAGTCCTGTAGTTTCGATTCAATAGTATCAAGAACATTATTTATAAGTTCTGAAGAAATGCTCCCCTTATATGCCAGCAGAACATCTCCATTATTGAGTTCAGAATAATAATCCTGTATATTAAAACTCATCCGGGATTTATAAGTAACTAACTATGCTTAATCAAATCTCTTTTTATGTAAACGCTACAAAGAATTAATGCTTTCCGGCTTTACATTTAACAAATATAAAAATAATATAATTCTTTCAAACTGAAAAAGTATAAGATTTTTTCATAAAAAATAAGATGCCCCTTAATGAAGTTTACGCGAGCCAGGATAAAGTTCATATTCATACAACATACTTTTTAACTCAGCATTGTACAGCTCTATCCTGGAGCGGGGATGTAAACCTATCCTTTTCAGTAGCTCAGGCTTTGCACTGAAAATAAAAGCCCTGCATCCCTGGTATTCCTTTTTCAGATGATCTCCTATGTCGCTGTACAGTTCTTCCAGTCTGTCAGGCATAATTCTTTCACCATATGGAGGATTCATAATAACCACACCTTTGCCAAAGCATGCAGTAGTAGCTTTTAATTCCCGTTTCTCAATCCTGATAAGATCACCCAGGCCTGCATTCCTGGCATTAAGACGGGCAATATTAACCTGTTCTGACAATGAATCCGATCCGTAAATAAATACTTCCTTATTTTTCACAGCTTTTACTTCTTCTTTTATCTTCCTGAACAATCCCTCATCAAATTCAGGCCAGTTCGTAAAGAGATAATCCCTGTGAAAAGCCCCCGGAGGAATATTATTGGCCATAAGGGCAGCTTCAATTGGCAATGTGCCTGAGCCACACATAAGATCATAAAAAGGCATTTGCCTGTCCCAGCCACTCAAGCTTATTAATCCTGCAGCCAGCACCTCGTTCAAAGAAGCATATCCATGTTTCTTCCTGTAGCCCCTTTTATGCAGTGAAGATCCGGAACTGTCAAGCGAAAGGCTGACCCTGGTATTAGAAATATGTACATTTATCTTTATATCCGGGTTTTCAGGATTCACATTGGGCCTCCTGCCCATTTCTTTCCTGAACCTGTCGGCTATGGCATCTTTAACTTTTAAAGCAACATAATGAGAATGGGTGAATTTAGGAGAATTAACCACCGGGTCAACTGCAAAAGTCTGATTAATCCCCATGATATTGCTCCAGTCAAGATCCATTGTCTTCTTATAAAGCTCTTTATCATCCGCAGCATTAAACTCAAGTAAAGGTTTTAATATCTTAAGAGCAAGCCTGGACCTGTAGTTGGTCCTGTATAATACATCATGCCCGCCTTTAAACATTACCACCCTGTTAGCTGTTTTTACATCCTCACCACCCAGCTCTTTTATTTCTTTAGCCAGAATGCCCTCAAAACCATAAAGTGTTTTGGCCAGCATCTCAAATTTCTCATTATCTCCATTCATAAAACTTAGGGTTTTAATAAAATATCTTTCAAAGCATCAAGTGCATTAACTAATCTTTGATCTCCCATGCCGCTAACCACAAAGTAAGGAAAATCATAGTTCTTAAGTTCCTGTTCATACCTCTTAAACAGATATTCCCTTTTCCTGCCTCCGTTCTCTCTTACATTATCAGCTATCCAGGGCGGCTCTGTTGAACATAAAAGGTATAGCTGCATCCTTCCCTTTTTTATCTCACTGTCAAGCCAGCCGGGGACATTATTAAAAACTTCCTCAAACCACAGCTTTGTAATAATCAGATCAGTGTCAAAAAAAACAAGCCCCCTGCCCCTGGCAAAATACTCTTCCCTATGTATTACCTGCTCTTTAGCAATAATCTCAACATCCCTGAAAGTATATTGCCTGTTAAGATTCTCAATATAATCCCTTGCAAATTCAGGAACATATATTCCTCCTGTACTTCTTGCCAGATCTTTACAAAGAGTGGTTTTCCCCGTTGATTCAGGTCCAGTTACCGCTATAAGATGTTTATCATACATTTATTATTCTCATCAGCCGCCTTTTATTGTTCTGTAGCAGGAATTGATTTGGACTTTTTCCATTCAATATAGCCATAAATAGCTATTATGGTATAAACAAAGAACAGAAAAGCTGTATAATACAATCCTTTATATATATATAAGAACAATGAAACGCTATCCACCACTATCCATAATAGCCAGTGTTCCAGAATCTTCCTGGCCAGCATCCATGTGGCAATTATGCTTACCGCCGTTGTAAAAGCATCCCAGAACAAAATATCTGAGGCTGCAATCTCCAGCCACTCAGGTACATATTTTAAGGCAAAAACCAGGATAATATATAAAAGGATAGCACTCAGTATCATCCACGGAAGTTGGCGTTTTTTTATCCTGCTTACCGCCAGCCTCTTATTATCCTTCCTGGCAGCAGCAAATAACCAGTAATACCAGCCGTAAACACTTATTACAAGGTAATATACCTGCAGCCCCATATCGGCATACAAACAGCTGCCATAGAATATAACAATATAGAATGCCGAGCTAAGTATGCCTAATGGCCAGAGCCATATTTTTTGCTTAACACTGAAATATAAGTATGCAAGAGATGTCAGGACACCCAGTATCTCGGTAAGTATTGTTGAAGTGTCAGTCATTAAAAGCTTAATAGGAAAAAATTTATCCTGCCAGACTATCTTTCTGCAAGTTTCTTATCAAACAAAGCGGAGTTATTAATTATCTCCAATGCTTTAATTACAGTTTCATCCCCGGTATTCAACATCTCGAAATACTCCGACATATCCCATATATCACGTGCTATCAAGGCTTTTATCAGTAACTTAAGCTGATCCCCTGAGCTTTCAATTGAAGACTCGTTCCTTGGCAGTCCCTTTTTATCTGCCATTTTCAGCAGATCAGCTATCATACTATCATCAACAATAAATTCTGATCTATAAACCTTGAACTCCTTGTATATTTTTTCAAGTTGCGACCTGTTCCCATCCACATAGCTGAGAACATAGTTATTAATTATCCCCCTGGCAGCCAGTAAATTATAATAAGCATAATTCACTGTGGTATCAATAGGAATAAAAATATCCGGCATTATGCCTCCGCCTCCATAAACCGTACGCTTATTTATTTTTGTCTGGAATCTCAAAGAATCGGGGAACACTATACTATCAGCCGACATTAATTCACCGCTGGCATATCTTGAAGTAAAATCGTTCAGGTAATTATCATATCCATCCTTGTATGAGCGCTGTATAAGACGTCCACTGGGAGTATAATACCTTGCTATTGTAAGGCGTATCATAGATCCGTCAGTCAGATAAAAAGGCCTCTGAACAAGGCCTTTCCCAAATGACCTTCGCCCTATTACCAGTCCCCTGTCCCAGTCCTGTATGGCCCCGGTAACTATCTCACTTGAAGAAGCCGAGCCCTCATCAACAAGTATTATCAGTCTTCCTTCTTCAAGTTTTCCCGCTGAACTTGCAGTAAAGTCCTGTTGCGGAAGCTTGGACCCCTTCATGTAAACAATAAGCTTGCCCTTGCCAAGGAACTCATCTGCCATCTTAACTGCCGCATCCAGCAGACCTCCCCCGTTTTTCCTGAGGTCAAGAATAAGATTCTGCATCCCCTCATTTTGCAGTTTCTCTACTGCTTTATTCATTTCATTCATAGTAGTTGCCGAGAACCTGTTGAATCTCATGTAGCCAACATCCTCATCCATCATATATGCTGCATCCAGGCTATATATTGGTATCTTATCCCTTACAATAGTAAAATCCAGCAATTCTGCTTCCCCTCTCCTCATTATCTCCACCTTCACCTTTGTCCCCTTCTTCCCAAGCAGCCTGTCCCTTACTCCATTAGTACTTATACCGGTACCGGCCACATTCTCTCCATCAATATATATTATCCTGTCACCGGGAAGAATACCAAGCTTCTCTGAGGGACCACCTGATATGGGAGAGATAATAAAGATAGTATCATAAAGGAGGTTGAACTGAACTCCTATACCCTCAAAATTCCCTACAAGAGGCTCATTCATCTTTTTAACCTCATCCTTCGTGATATATACAGAATGAGGATCAAGCTCCTTGAGCATACTTATTATAGCATCCTCAACAAGGCCATCCCTGTCCACACTGTCCACGTAATATGAATCTATCAGTCTCAATGCTTTGTCGAGCTTCATTGTTTGCTCGCTCAGGAACTGGGCATCGGAAACTCCTGAAAACATTAGCCACGAAAACAGCATTATACTGCCAATCCTTAATTTACTATTCACAAGTTTAGATTTTAACAATTTTTCAAACAACCTTACTCCACTCAATTGTGGCCGGAGGCTTAGAACTAATATCATAAACAACCTTACTCCCACTCAATTGTGGCCGGAGGCTTAGAACTAATATCATAAACAACCCTGTTTATTCCCCTTACCTTGTTTATTATATCATTTGAGACCCTGGCAAGGAAATCATGGGGCAACTGAGACCAGTCGGCAGTCATCCCGTCTGTTGAGGATACTGCTCTTAGAACCACAACATTCTCGTAGGTCCTTTCATCTCCCATAACACCCACCGATTGTACCGGCAAGAGAATAGCTGCAGCCTGCCAAACACTATCATAATGCCCTTCCCTCCTGAGTGCCCTAATAAATATATCATCTGCCTCCTGGAGTACTTTTACTTTTTCCGGACTGATATCGCTTATTATTCTTATTGCAAGACCGGGACCCGGAAATGGATGCCTGCCAAGCAGTGAAGCATCCATATTCATAGCTTTACCCACTCTCCTCACCTCATCCTTAAAAAGAAGTTTTAAGGGCTCAATTATTTTAAGCTTCATAAAATCCGGCAGGCCTCCCACATTATGATGCGATTTAATGGTTGCCGAGGGACCATTTACCGAAACCGATTCTATTACATCCGGATAGATAGTTCCCTGGGCCAGCCATTTAACATCATCAAGCTTACCGGCTTCTTCTTCAAACACATCTATAAAAACTTTGCCTATTATCTTTCTTTTCTCTTCCGGATCCGATACTCCTTTCAGGGCGGTTAAAAACTTTTCTCCTGCATCAACTCCCGTAACATTGAGGCCCATTTCCCCATATGCTTCCATTACCGACTCAAATTCACCCTTCCTCAGCAGTCCGTTATCAACAAAGATAGAAGTCAGGTTTTTACCTATAGCCCTTGTTAACAACATAGCTGCAACCGATGAATCCACCCCACCTGAGAGTCCCAGTACAACTTTCTCAGTCCCTATCTCCTGCTTCAGTTCGCTGATGCTTGCCTCAACAAATGAATCAGGTGTCCAGTCCTGTTTGCAAGCACAAATATCCACTACATAATTCTTAAGAATCTCCTTACCCTGGCTTGTATGATATACCTCTGGATGGAATTGTATGCCGTAAGTAGTTTCTCCCTCTATCTTAAAAGCTCCGACTTTCACATCGGCAGTACTGGCAATAATTTCAAAATCATCAGGAAGGCCGGCTATCGTATCACCATGCGACATCCATACCTGGCTGCTATGTTCAACACCCCTGAAAAGCGGATCCTCAGTGTTAACATACTTCAACAGTGCCCTTCCATATTCACGTGTATCTGAAGGGAGCACCTCCCCGCCATAATTCTGTGCCAGGAATTGTGCACCGTAGCAAACACCAAGTAATGGAAATACTTTCTTTATTCCTTCAAGCTGCGGTACAGGCGCTTCTTTATCTCTTACGGAAAAAGGACTACCCGACAAAATAACTCCCTTTACAGATGAATCGGGAGTAGGAAAATGATTAAACGGATGTATCTCACAGTAAACATTCAGCTCACGCACTCTCCTGGCAATCAGTTGTGTATATTGTGATCCAAAATCAAGAATAAGTATTTTCTCCTGCACAATAATATTTACTTTAATTTATTAAAGACTGTAAAAGTAAGTAAATAAAAGCTATTCACAATCGGTGTATTTATAAAACAAACGCCCGTGTATTTTATTACACGGGCGTCTATTATATTAATTCCTTATTTAGTCTTCATCCTCAATAATTTTCGCAGCTTCTTCTACTGTTTCAGATATGTTCAATACAGAATCAAGCTGGGAAATAGTTATAAGACGTTCAACCGCTTCATTTAGTCCGCTAAGCACAAATGTGCCATTGGCATTCTTACATAAGCGGTTTGCAACAAGGATAGCACTAAGTCCGCTGGAATCGCAATACTTACACTTACCAAGGTCAAGAATTATATTCTTTTCACCATTGCCTGATATTAAAACCATCTCTGATTTTAAACCCGGTGCTATATGAGTATCAAGTTTCTCTTCCTGCACCTGTATTAAAGTATACTTATCGCGCTTATCAATATTAAAATCCATTGATTGAAAATTTTATCTCTTATAAAGATAATTATTTTTTCTTCTTTTCAACAGTTTTCTTCTCGTTTTCTTCCATCTCAGACTTAAGTTTTGCAAGCTCACTGATATCTCCCAATGTTGTAGATTGAAGACTTGCCTTCACTTTTCTTGCAGCTTTTTGAGTCTCAGACTTTTCAGTGGCCTTCTCAGACTTAACATGAGCTTTGCCTGCATCCTCAAATATACGGGTATGTGATAGAACTATCCTCTTGGCACCCTTATTGAATTCAATTACCTTGAATTTCAACTGCTCATCCACCTTCACCTTGCTACCATCTTCCTTCTTAATATGTCTCAGTCCCACAAATCCTTCAACACCATAAGGCAGAGCTACTATAGCACCTTTGTCAAACACTTCAATAACAGTTCCTTCGTGGATTGAATCCAGGGTAAAGACTGTTTCAAACACATCCCATGGATTTTCTTCAAGCTGCTTATGTCCAAGGCTTAACCTGCGGTTTTCCTTATCAATCTCCAGTACAACAACTTCAATTTCTTCGCCTATTGAAGTAAACTCGGCAGGATGTTTTACTTTCTTGGTCCATGAAAGATCGGAAATATGTATAAGTCCGTCAACACCTTCCTCTATCTCAACAAATACTCCAAAATTTGTAAAGTTCCTTACAATTGCTTTATGCTTTGTGTCAACAGGATACTTTTGTTCAATCTTCTCCCATGGATCCGGCTTAAGTTGCTTCAGGCCCAGAGACATCTTTCTTTCATCCCTGTCGAGTGTAAGAATAACAGCATCAACCTTATCACCTACCTTAAGAAATTCCTGGGCAGACCTAAGATGTTGTGACCATGACATTTCAGATACATGTATAAGTCCTTCAACACCTGGAGCAATTTCAATAAATGCACCATAATCGGCAAGTACAACAACTTTACCCTTTACCTTATCACCAATTTTTATTTTCTCATCCAGTGAATCCCATGGATGTGCAGATAATTGTTTAAGACCAAGTGCTATCCTTTTCTTGTCATCATTGAAATCAAGGATAACAACATTCAGTTTCTGATCAAGCTCAACAACTTCTTCAGGATGGTTCACACGACCCCATGAAAGATCTGTAATATGGATAAGTCCGTCAACGCCTCCAAGGTCAATAAATACACCGTATGAAGTAATATTCTTAACAGTCCCTTCGAGAACCTGTCCTTTTTCAAGTTTGGCAATTATCTCTTTCTTCTGTTGCTCAAGTTCAGCTTCTATAAGGGCTTTATGTGATACAACCACGTTCTTGAAGTCATTATTGATCTTCACCACCTTAAATTCCATGGTTTTGCCAACAAATACATCATAGTCTCTGATTGGCCTGACATCTATCTGTGAACCGGGCAGGAATGCCTCAATTCCGAATACGTCGACTATCATACCACCCTTTGTACGGCATTTGATAAATCCGTTTATAACCTCATCCTTGTCTAGAGCTTCATTTACCCTGTCCCATGATTTAAGTGACCTTGCCTTTTTATGTGAAAGCACAAGCTGACCATTCTTATCCTCCTTGCTTTCAACATAAACCTCAACAGTGTCATCTACCTTCAGATCAGGATTATAACGAAATTCATTAAGACTTACAATACCTTCACTCTTATAGCCAATATTTATAACTACTTCCCTGTTATTCAGACTTATTACAGTACCATCAACAACTTCGTGAGTATCTATTTTTGAGAATGTATTTTCGTACAGCGATTCATAATCAGACCTTTGTTTCTTTGAATAGCTGTCAACGTTGGTCTCAAACTTATCCCAGTCGAATTCTTCTTCAACTGCAGGAGCATCTGCTTCAGCCTTCTCAACGACAGGTTTTTTAGTTTCTTTAGTCTCTTCAGTGGCAGGTTCTGCTTTTTTTGCAGCTACAGGAGCTTCCTCCTTTTTTTCATCAGCTGCTTCAGTTTCCTGTATGCCGGCAGCCCCGGCTTTCTTCGCAGCAGGTTTCTTCTCAGCTTCATTTTCAGCGGCTTTGTCGGCTTCTTTTACTTCTGCCTTTGGTTCCGCTTTTGCAGTTTCTTTTTCCTCAGCTTCTGCCTTTGGTTCCGCTTTTGCAGTTTCTTTTTCTTCAGCCTTTAATTCTGCTTTTGCAGTTTCTTTTTCTTCAGCTTCTGCCTTTGGTTCTGCTTTTGCAGTTTCTTTTTCTTCAGCTTCAGTGTTTGTTTTGGCCTCTGTTTTTGTCTCTTCAGAACTCACCTGCTCAGTTGCCTTTGCAGCTTCTTCCTTTGGAGCTTTTTCTGTTTTTTCAGTCATTAGTAAAATACTTGATAATTAATAAGTTAGACAATATATTGATTTTTTCAGCATGCAAAATTAATAAATTCTTACTAAAAACCTTAATAAATAAGCATTAAATGATTAATAATCAGCATGTATAAATTAGATAATATGCAATAGGGCAACAAGCATTAAGCAATAAAAAAACAGCTAAGTAATTATGAAAACAATATATATTTCATAAAAAAAGCCGAAGAAAAATCTTCGGCTTTTTTTCAGTATTAGTATCGCTTATTGATTGACCTCGGTAACAACATATAATCCGGGATCGGCTTCAATATTTTCGTTGGAATTAATCTCAATCTCAGCATAGGGATGCCTCTCTGGCTGCTGTGTTCCGCCAGGGTTAAGCGGGAAAGGAACAATAAGGTCACTGTCATCCTTACGCAATCTCCTTACATCGTTGAAAGGCATAAGTGTACCAAAGCCGGATACATAACGTTCCTCAATGATTTCCCTGAGCAATGCCCTGGTATCATCAATCCCATCAGAATTTTCTATTCCTCCGCTGGCAAAGTCAGCAGCAACATAAGCATCATACTGGTATGTTGAATCTGCAAAAGCTGCATTTAAACGTCCGCCTGTATTCATCCATGCCCTCAAATCATTGAGATGGCCAAGCCCGGTGTTAAAGTCAACAGTTCTTGCAGCACATTCTGCCAGGATAAGAGTATTCTCCTCAAAGCTCACAAGCTCCATAGGTTCAAGTTCTGCAGCTATACCAATATTATCTGCAGATGGTGCTGCAATTATTGTAGAATAATGAAATCTTGCATATTCATCAGTCTTCGTATTATTCCTTGAAATTCCACTTGATCCGTCCAGCAATTGCATCAGGTAGCTATTTCCTGTACCAAGATCCCCTTCGCGCGATCCATTGAGCAGGTCCCATAATAAATTCTTATCCCCTGCTATTCCGGGATCACCAATTGGGTAGAAGCTATAGTTACCGGCATAAGAAGAAATTCCATTCCCTGCGGCTGTATAAGCAGCCGGATAATTCTTCATTTGCAAAAGATAACGGGCCTTCAAGGTATAAGCTGCTGCAATCCATTTATCTTTATCCCCTGAAAAATGAATATCTTCATTAAGCCCCCTGCTAGTAGCAGCATTCAAATCAGTAATTGCTTCATCAAGCAGTGCATTTGCAGCAGTAAAAACCGAAACCTGACTGTCGAATGCCGGATCCGGAATATCAGTATTATTGATCTCAGAATATGGAACATCTCCAAATAATGTTGCAGCGGTGCCAATAGCATGCGCCTCCATTACTTTACAGATTCCAACCATTAATTTATCATCCGGGACCATATCAATAATGGCCCGGACATTGGGAATACATCCCACATATATACGGCTCCAGGTCTGATTAGATTCTACTGCAGAAAGAGAATATCCGTAAATATTGGAATACAAAGATTGAAATCCAATAAGTTGTCCACTGTACAAACCTGCAATACGATTATTGTGACCGGCCTGTGCTATCGTATTAGCAAGCTGGGCTCCTGTTAAAAGCAGCCTTGCTTCAATATCTGCCTGTACCAGATTGTTTGGGTTCTCATTGATGCCTTCCACCATTTTCTCACAGGAAGTCAACAAGATGCTCAAACTCACTACTACAAACAATGTCTTCATAAATATTCGCATAATTTTATATGTTTTAAATTTTAAATAGTTTGTTTAAACAATTAGTAAGTTATAGAGAGTGAGAACAAAAAAGAGCGTGTACTTGGATTGGTAAAATAATCCAATCCAAATCCATTACTAACACCCCCCTGGTTAATCTCCGAATCAACACCCGGAATATCATCCCATACAAACAAATTCCTTCCGGAAGCTGTAAATACAACAGATCCAAGCTTTGTTTTCTCTCTGAATTTCTGTGAGTCAAGAGTATAGCTTAAAGATATTTCCTTAAGCCTTGTCCATGTAGCATCATACATTCCGAAGTTATAGGCCTGATTGTCTCCAAATCCTCCACCAATACCATGGCGATACCATGTTTCATCAAGCAGAACATCTCCACCACCAAAATCTTCAATATTTCCACGGACTACTGTTCCTGCAGTGATAACATCACCGTCATAATTTACAAGATCCTCGCTAAGTGTTATCCTGTTTGCAGTTTCCGTAGTAGTTCCAAAACGCCTCAGTACCCATAAAGTTCTTGGCATATAAGTTCCACCACGGGAATGAGCAAACAAAACATTCATACCAAGTCCCTTCCAGTTGGCTCTTACACCAAAACTACCGGTCCAGTCAGGATTCGGGTCACCCAGTTTGACAGGACTGCTTGTAATTTGCGGGAAGCCGTTGGCATCCAATATATAGTCACCATTGTCATCAACCTGAGAACCTGTTCCCCAGTGAACTCCCAATGGCTCTCCTACTATGGCCTTTGAATCTACAGATCCGTAACCCAGACTAATAGATGATGTTCCTGCCAGGTCAGTAACCAAATTATCATTCGTGGCCCATATCATGTATGCATTCAAATTAAAATCCCTTTCCCTGATGATTGAATAATCCAAATCCATTTCAAAGCCTTTGTTTTCCATGCTTGCAGCATTGGCATATTGGGTATCAAAACCAGATGAAGGTGACAGACCTACCCAGATCAACATATCTTCAATAGTATTTTGATAATAGGTGGCTGAAAATGAAAGCTTATCAGCAAAGAATCTCAGGTCAGTTCCGATTTCCCACTCTGTTTTGATCTCCGGTTTCAAATTTGGGTTACCAAGATCATCATTCAGGCGAAATCCTCCACCAAAGTTATTAATATCAAGAGTACTGGAATAAGAAGAATATGAAAATCCTCCTTCAACCGTTGTCTCAAAACGATGGGGTGATGGCTGAACACCAACCTTTCCCCAGGAAGCCCTAAGCTTTCCAAATGATAATGCATCAACAGGAACCATATCTGAGAATTTCCATGCTATATCAAATGCAGGATAGAAGAAACTGCCATTTATAGTGGAAGAAGCTTCCATACCTCCGGAAGCATTCAAATACACCTGATCAAACAAACTAAAGTTAAATACATAATAACCCCTGTTTGACATTCTGTGTGTTTTATAATTATCAAAACTCGAATTCTCAGCAGCTGTATTCAGGTCAGTAGTTTGTTTCCTGGAATCAACAAGAAAGCTTTCAATATTCCCTGAATTGCGATTATATGTCCTGTCATTAATATTCCAGCCAAGAGTTGCTGATAAGGAAACCTGGTCGGTTAAGTCGAAGTTTCCGGTACCCAGGATATCAAAATTCACTTCCTGGTTAAGAATAATATCTTCTGCATACCTTCCATCTGAACGCCCAGCACCCCCGGCAGAATTGACCGGGAAGAAATACACCCTGAAATCCTCAGATCTGTCCACACCTCCCCTGGCAGTTAACCTGAGCCATTCCACAGGTGTGACATTGAGCTCCTGTGACATAATAAATCGATTAACATTAGAAGAAGCTACCTGCTCAAATACAGTCCAGCTCGGATTGTTATAAGTTGGGGGACTGTTAGCCAGATACCTTCTAAAACCCCTGTGCGCATTGGCGTGGGCTGTACCATCAGCTTCGTAGTAAG
This sequence comes from Bacteroidales bacterium, assembly GCA_029932855.1. GTDB lineage: Bacteria > Bacteroidota > Bacteroidia > Bacteroidales > VadinHA17 > JAYEGO01. The sequence continues at coordinate 90,785 of JAOZPG010000009.1, forward strand.
TACCGATATAATCCCGGTTATCAAAATCAGGCGGGGTTCGTAACAATCCCAATAACAAACCGGAAACGTTTGAACTCTGCTGTATCCTGTTTGAGGAAGAGCTAACATAACTTGCCTTGGTACTTGCATTTAACCATTTATTAGGGAAGTACTTAACATTTAGCCTTATATTGTTCCTTACATAATCGGAATTCTTTATAATACCTTCCTGGTCAATCCTGCCAAAGCTAAAAAAGTATTGGGTCTTGTCACTTCCTCCGCTTATGGAAAGGTCATTTTGCCAGAATCCACCGGTCTGAAATACTTCATCCCAGTTTTCTTCCACAAAAGTTTCTTTTGAATTCTTCGTTACCAGAGGAAAATACTTGGTACCATCCTTTGCCTCAAAATACTGGCCGGTTTCATCAAATACATCTGCACCACCTGTGCGATCGGGTATATAGTCACCCCATGATTCAGCTCTTGTAGGATTGTAAACACCATCCCTCCCCTGACCCCAAACATCTTGCATTGGGTATCTTTTATTCACCTGGTCAACTGAATAAGTGGTTTTGTAATTGATGGTCAGTTTCCCCGGTTTTCCGTTTTTTGTGGTAATCACCAGAACACCATTTGCTGCACGTGAGCCCCATAGGGATGCTGCAGCAGCTCCTTTCAAAATCTCAATAGACTCAATATCATTAGGGTTAATATCATTTAAACGGGATTGCTGTGAAGTTCCTGCATCACGACCACCAGTTATACTATTACCACCACCATAAGTAGTTGAGTTGTTGATGGGTACTCCGTCAAGTATGATCAATGGAGCACTGGAACCGGAAATAGTGTTGGCACCACGAATCCTGATGGTAGTACCTGCACCCGGGTCACCGTTTGACCTGGATATCTGCACATTGGAAGCTCTTGAACCCAACGAATTCAACAGCATGGATTCCCCTGAACTAACAATATCTTCACCTCCCACTGCGGAAGACACCTGTGCAGACTCGTCCTTTTTCACTTTAAAGCCGAGGGCAGTAATAACTACCTCATCAAGGCGTTCTGTTCCAGGCATCAAAGTAACATTAATGATAGATTGACCTCCAACTGCAACAGACTGTGTTGCATAGCCAATAAAACTGAACACAAGTTGTGATTCAGCACTTGCAACTGCAATTGAAAAAGCTCCGTTAACATCGGTAATTGTACCGTTTGAGGTACCAACCTCAAGGATATTTACCCCCGGAAGGGTTTCTCCCTGATCATCGGTAACTGTTCCTGTCACCCTTGTCTGGGCAAAAGCTGAGCCCCCCAACAATAATGACAAAACAATTAGAAAAGCTTTAATTCTTCTCATAAGCATAAATTTTTAAGTTAATATTTAGTGAATTATAAAGGTTCAGCTAACAATTCTTATATGTTGACTCCGTCATTTAAAAACATCAAGATATACAGTTATATGAATATCTGTTGCAAGTCAAATGTAATAAATAATAATTTGCAAACAATATCATAAGCCTTTAAAAAAATGCCTTTATCATTATAATAATAATATATATTTGTCTGTTATATAGATTTAATGTTTTTAGTACTCCCAAAAAATAGTATGATAATATGAAGATTTCAGTTGTTGGCACAGGTTATGTAGGACTGGTTAGCGGGACCTGCTTTGCTGAAACCGGTGCGGAAGTTTGCTGTATTGATATTGATGAAGTTAAAGTCAATAATCTTAAAAAAGGTGAGATTCCAATATATGAGCCAGGCCTGGAATCTATCTTAACAAGAAACACCGAAAAAGAACGATTGCTGTTCTCAACCAGCATCAAAGACGGCATACAGGATTCTGAAGTTGTATTTATTGCCGTAGGAACACCCCCCGACGAAGACGGTAGTGCAGACCTTAAGCATGTACTTAAGGTAGCCAGCGATATTGGTAAACATATCAATGACTATATGCTTATAGCAACTAAAAGCACTGTGCCTGTGGGGACTGCTGAAAAAGTAAAATCGGCAATACAGGAAGAAATTGACAAAAGAGGTCTTGAGATAGATTTTGATGTTGCATCAAATCCTGAATTCCTCAAAGAAGGGGATGCTATTAAAGACTTTCTTCACCCTGAAAGAATAATAATAGGCGTGGAATCGGAAAGAGCTGAAAAAACAATGAAGAAACTGTATAAGCCCTTCCTGTTGAATAACCATCCTATATTGTTTATGGATATCAGGTCGGCAGAAATGACCAAATATGTTGCAAATGCCATGCTTGCCACAAAGATCAGCTTTATAAACGAAGTAGCCAATCTCTGTGAGATAATGAATGTTAATGTAAATATGGTAAGAAGGGGAATTGGTTCAGATTCAAGGATAGGGAATAAATTTATTTATCCGGGTGCCGGCTACGGCGGCTCATGCTTTCCCAAAGATGTAAAAGCACTTATTAAATCAGCCGGGGATAATAATTTCTCAATGGAGGTTCTCAAAGCTGTAGAAGATGTAAATAACAGGCAAAAATCCATTCTTTTTGACAAATTGTATAAGTATTACCAGGGAGATCTGAAAGATAAAACAATAGCCATATGGGGTTTGTCTTTCAAACCCAGGACAGATGACATGAGGGAAGCACCGGCAGTGGTAATCATTGAGAAACTGCTTAACCATGGTGCAAAGGTAAAAGCCTACGACCCTGTGGCTGTTGATGAGGCAAAAAAACAACTGGGAGATTCAATTGAATATGCCCCCGATCAGTACGAAGCACTTATAGAGGCAGACGCACTTATACTGGTTACTGAATGGTCGGAATTCAGGCTTCCTAATTTTAAGGTAATTAAGAAATTATTAAAAAAGCCCCTTATCCTGGATGGTAGGAATATTTATGATTCGGAAGAACTGCTTGAGAAAGGTTTTGATTATATTGCTATAGGCAGCGAACATATTCAGGCTTAAGTTTGAGCATGCTAAATTGTGAATAATGAGACTTTAATTATAGCTAATCAGTTCTTATATGAAAAAAATATTGGTTACAGGCGGCGCAGGTTTCATAGGATCACATCTTTGTGAGAAATTGCTTAATGACGGCCATGAAGTCATCTGTCTGGATAATTTCTTTACAGGTTCAAAATCAAATATCAAAGAACTGCTTGGCAATCCATATTTTGAACTTATAAGGCATGATGTAACCAGACCGTTCTTTGCAGAGGTAGATGAAATATATAATCTTGCCTGTCCTGCCTCTCCTGTGCATTACCAGTTTAATCCTATAAAAACCGTTAAGACTTCTGTTATGGGGGCTATAAATATGCTGGGACTGGCAAAAAGGGTAAATGCCAGGATACTGCAGGCCTCAACAAGCGAGATATATGGCGATCCTGAGATACATCCCCAACCTGAATCTTACTGGGGAAATGTTAACCCCATAGGGACACGAGCCTGCTATGATGAAGGAAAAAGATGCGCGGAAACTCTTTTTACAGACTATCATAACCAGAATAATGTTAAGATAAAAATTGCCAGGATATTTAATACCTATGGTCCCAATATGCATGTAAATGACGGAAGAGTGGTATCAAACTTTATTATACAAGCTCTAAAAAATGAAGATATCAGCATATTCGGTGACGGCAGCCAGACACGCAGTTTTCAGTATATAGATGATCTTATCGGAGGGCTTATTAAATTAATGAACACAGATGATAAATTCACGGAACCTGTAAACCTGGGAAATCCCGAAGAGATATCTATTAAAGACCTGGCCCAAAGGATTATAGGACTAACAGGCTCTGCTTCACATCTAAGCTTTGGCCCTCTTCCACAGAATGATCCGGTAAGGAGAAAACCAGATATTACAAAAGCTTCCCTGCTACTGAAATGGCAACCGGTAGTTAAGCTGGATAAAGGACTGGAAAAGACAATTGAATATTTCTCAAATACTTTAAAATAAATACACAAATATGAAAGGCATAATCCTGGCCGGGGGAACAGGAAGCCGCTTATACCCGGCAACAAAATCTATCTCGAAACAAATTATTCCTGTATATGACAAGCCTATGATATATTACCCACTATCTGTGCTTATGCTTGCAGGAATTCGTGATATTCTGGTAATAACTACCCCACATGACCTTGACTTGTACAGGAATCTGCTTGGAAACGGTAAACAGATAGGCATAAATATTGAATACAAGATACAACCATCCCCGGGGGGACTTGCTCAAGCCTTTCTGATTGGGGAAGATTTCATTCAGAATGATCCGGTTTGCCTAATACTGGGAGATAATATTTTTTACGGACACGGCTTTGGACAAACAATGCTGGATATTGGGAAAAACCACAGCAATGGAGCAGTTGTCTTTGGCTATTATGTTAAAGATCCTCAGAGATACGGTGTTGTGGAATTTGATAACAAAGGAAAAGTGATAAGTATTGAAGAAAAGCCTGAGAATCCGCGTTCTAACTATGCTGTAACCGGACTTTATTTCTATGATGCCGGCGTTGTTGAAAAAGCAAAAGCTCTGAAGCCATCAGCACGTGGTGAACTTGAGATCACAGATCTTAACAGGCTTTACCTGGAAGAAGAAAAGTTAAATGTCAAGCTGCTGGGAAGAGGTCTTGCCTGGCTTGATACCGGCACCCATGACAGCCTGCTGCAGGCATCTAATTTTATTGCCACACTAGAGGAACGCCAGGGACTGAAAGCTTCATGCATTGAAGAGATAGCCTATAAACGCGGCTACATCAATAAAAAACAGCTACAAAAGCTTGCCGGCGATTATAACAATAACCAATATGGTGAATATCTTCACAGGCTTACTGATGATAGCATGAAAACATTTGATATTTAGTAATTTTGTCAAATGATCATAGAAAAAACTCCTATAAAAGGATTGCTGATCCTCAAACCAAAAAAATTTGAAGATAACAGGGGATACTTCTTCGAATCTTACAATAAGAAAGATTACCGGGAAGCAGGTATTTCTGCCGACTGGGTTCAGGATAATCAATCCAAATCATCATTTGGAGTACTAAGGGGACTGCATTACCAGTTAAGTCCCTATGCCCAGGCAAAGCTTGTAAGGGTAATCTCAGGAAAGATATTTGATGTTGCCCTGGACATTAGAAAAGACAGTCCCACTTTCGGAAAATGGCACGGAATAGAGATAAGCAACGATAATAATCTTGTTTTTTATATTCCTGAAGGCTTTGCTCATGGTTTCTCTGTGCTGGCTGATGAAACAATAGTGCTGTATAAATCCAGTTCTTTTTATAAGCCGGATGCTGAAAGGGGAATACTGTTCAATGACAGATCGCTTGGTATTGACTGGAGGCTGGACCGGGAGCAAATGATCCTTACTGAACGTGATCTTGCTTTTCCTGGCCTGGAAAAAGCTGAAATAAATTTTTGACAATCTATGACAAAAATACTGCTTACCGGGGCCAGGGGACAGCTGGGCAAAGAAATTGAGAAATACTCAAACAGCCTGTACTATCAACCGGCAAACAACAAAAAGTTTGATTTTAGCTTTATTGATATTGAAGAGCTTGATCTTACTGACAGTGTATCAGTAAAAACATTTTTTATTAAAAATAAATTTGACTTCATCATAAATACTGCTGCATATACTGCTGTTGACAGGGCTGAGGAGGAAGAAGAAACAGCACTCAGGGTAAATGCAGGAATACTATCAAATATCACTGACAGCATAAGGAATACAGGTAGCAAACTAATTCATATTTCTACTGATTATGTGTTTGACGGAAAAGCCGGCAGCCCCTATACCGAACAATCACCGGTAAATCCTGAAACGGCATATGGCCGCACAAAACTTGAAGGAGAAAAGATATGCCTGGATTACCCCATGGCTATGGTTATACGCACATCATGGCTCTATTCGGCTCATGCTAATAATTTCGTTAATAGTATAATTAAAAAAGGAAAGGAGCAGGATAGTCTTAAAGTAGTGAACGATCAGTATGGCTCCCCAACCTTTGCTGCCCATCTTGCCAGGGCAATACTTAAGATTATTGATTTATCATCTGCCAATGACAAAACTTATAAAGCCGGCATTTACCACTATACCAATACGGGTAGCTGCAGCTGGTTTGAGTTTGCTGAAGAGATCAGGAAGCTGGCAGGACTACAATGCCGGATAATAGCTGTAAGCTCGGATGAGTATCCCCTGCCTGCAAAACGACCACTGTACAGTATAATGTCTAAAGAAAAAATATGCAGGACTTTTCATCTAAGTATTCCCCACTGGAAAGATGGGCTTGCAGAATGTTTGGATGAAATGAAATAATCATCTAAATTTAAATATTGAACAATCATTAATTAAAAATACCGGACGATGAATGATATAAGCTTACTGGCAGAAGTAAAAGCTAAAGCACAAAAGTGGCTTGAAGAAGAATATGATGAACAGACCAGGACTGAGGTAAAAAAATTATTTAATGATGAGACCCAGCTGGTAGAGGCTTTTTATAAAGACCTTGAGTTTGGAACCGGGGGACTAAGAGGCATAATGGGTGCAGGCACCAACAGGATGAATATATATACTGTTGGGATGGCCACCCAGGCTTATTCAAATTACCTTGCAAAATCTTTTTCCGGTAAAGAAAAAATAAAAGTGGCAATTGCCTACGACTGTCGTAATAACAGCCCCCTGTTTGCAAAAACTGCCGCAGGAATATTCTCCGGTAATGGCTTTGAGGTATACCTGTTTGAATCTTTAAGACCAACACCTGAGCTGTCATTTGCTATTCGCCATTTTAACTGCCAGGGAGGTGTGGTTATTACCGCTTCACATAATCCTAAAGAATACAACGGTTTTAAAGCTTACTGGGATGATGGAGGACAGGTAATAGCCCCACATGACAAGAACATTATTGAGGAAGTAAAAAAAATTACTTCTATCAAAGAAGTTAAATATAACGGACCCGGGGAACAAATCCATATAATAGCTAATGAGATAGATGAATTATACCTGGAAAAAATAAAGGAACTGTCATTATCTGCTGATGCTATCAGGAAGAATGCTGATATGAAAATCGTTTATACGCCTATACATGGTACAGGTGTGGACCTGGTGCCCAGGGTACTTAAAAAGTTCGGTTTCAGTTCTGTAATTCATGTTCCCGAACAAGATGTGGTGGACGGGAACTTTCCAACAGTAAAATCACCAAACCCCGAAGAAGCCGCAGCATTGAAAATGGCTATGGAAAAAGCAGATATGATGAATGCCGACCTGGTAATGGCTACGGATCCCGATGGAGACAGGGTTGGAATAGCAGTCAGGGACCTGGATGGAAAGCTCATACTTCTTAATGGGAACCAGACAGGTTCATTACTTATATTTTACCTGTTGACAAGATGGTCGGAGCGGGGAATGCTAAAGGGCAAAGAATATATTTGCAAAACCATTGTGACCACCGAACTTATTACAGATATGGCCAAGAAATTCAATGTTGAAAGCCATGATGTACTTACAGGCTTTAAATTTATTGCCGACCTGATAAAGCAAAATGAGGGTAAAAAAAGATTCATTGGAGGAGGTGAAGAAAGCTACGGCTACCTGGCGGGTGAGTTTGTCAGGGACAAGGATGCGGTTATGTCTTGTGCACTGATTGCCGAAGCAGCTGCCTGGGCCAGATCCAAAGGTAAAAGCATGTATGAACTGCTAATTGACATTTATCTTGAATATGGCTATTATAAGGAAGCCCTTGTTAATGTTGTTAAGAAGGGTAAATCAGGTGCTGAAGAAATTGAAGCCATGATGAAAGAATTCAGGAATAATCCTCCTGAAAAACTGGGAGGATCACCGGTAATAAGGATTGCTGATTACCTTAACAGTGAAAGCACTGATATTACCAGGAATATGACAGAAAGGATTGATTTACCACAATCCAATGTATTGCAATTCATCCTTAAGGACGAATCGAAAATAACTGTGAGGCCTTCAGGGACTGAGCCAAAGATCAAATTTTACATAGGGGTAAAAATACCGCTGGATAATAAGGACGACTTTATAATGACCGGCAAGAGCCTGGAAGTAAAAATAGAAAAAATAAAGAATGACCTGGGAATATATTAGACACACAGATACCCTATTAACATGAAAAACAGAAAAATATTCAGCCTGGTGATCCTTATTGCAGCTATAAGTCTTATTCAGTCCTGCGTCAAAGATTTTCTGGATAACGATTACTATAAAAAAGAGATCTTCAATAAGCAATACTTAGACATTTATGGTGAATGGAAGCTTATTGAATCGGGAGGAGGGCTTGATGGTAATTACCAGGCCGACTTTGATAAACTGCTAATCTACGAGATAGGGAACTTCAAGAAGATGAGGAATGACAGCCTTCTTCAAAAAGGAATCATTGAAATTCGTGAACAAAATGATTATGCATTGAAAATTGATTTTATACCACTCTATGCCATCCCTACCAGTTCGAAATGGATAAGATTAATTGGTGTCGACACCCTCAGGATGGATGATACTTGCACAGATTGTTTCTATCATGTTTTTGCAAGGGAATAAAACCGGCTTAAAATTCAGATCAATATAATATGAAATCGTATAAGAAAGAGCTTTGGTTTGCAACCAGCAAAAGGAGGGAACTGATAAACATCACTCCAGAAGTGAATGTATGTTTACATGAAAGCGGAATTACTGAGGGTCTTATACTTATTAACGCGATGCACATCACGGCTTCAGTATTTATTAATGATGATGAACCGGGACTACATCACGACTATGAAATCTGGCTTGAGAAACTGGCTCCTGAAAAACCACATTCCCAATACAAGCACAACACATTTGAGGATAATGC
>JAOZPG010000010.1:0-6528 GCA_029932855.1 Bacteroidales bacterium
TGCTCTATCCTTACCACCAAAAACAAATCCCAATCCACCTTCGGTGTATTGTTTTTCAATTCCGGTCGCTCCTTACAAAAGCAAGCTTTTGTAAGGAAGCTCCTGAAATTGAAAATCCCCCAAAATCTTTGATTTTGAGGGATTTGTTTTAGGTGGTGGTGCCACCTGGAATTGAACCAGGGACACCAGGATTTTCAGTCCTGTGCTCTACCAACTGAGCTATGGCACCAATCCAATGCCCTAAGGCGGGCACAAAGATAATCCAAAATCTTTTTTATCAAAAAATATTTTAATTGTTTTAGTACTTTTGCGGCAAGATAACTCCATATGAACTATATAAGCTCTGAACTTAAGAATGGTATCCGGCTGGTGCACTACCCGGTTAAAACGGAAATTGCCTATTGCGGAATACTTATAAATGCCGGCTCGCGCGATGAGCAGGAACATGAACATGGCATGGCTCACTTTATAGAACATATGTTCTTTAAAGGTACCGGCAGGAGAAAGCCTTTTCATATTCTTAGCAGGATGGAGGATGTTGGTGGTGAGATAAATGCTTATACTACAAAGGAAGAAACATGTATATATACTTCATTCCTTAAGAATGATTATGCCAGGGCAATGGACCTTCTGAGTGATATACTTTTTCGTTCTGACTTTCCGGAAAAGGAAATGATAAAGGAGAAGGAAGTTATTATTGATGAAATAAATTCGTATAAAGACTCTCCTGCGGAACTTATTTTTGATGAATTTGAAGAACAGATATTTCCTGACCATCCTATAGGAAGAAATATACTGGGTACTGAAGAATCTTTAAAAAGATTCGGGAAGAAAGATATTATTGACTTTATGGCAAAAAACTACTCAGCTGACCAGATGATAGTTTGCTCGGTTGGTAATATCTCTTCAAGGCTATTGAATAAATATTTCGATAAATATTTTTCCGGGGTCCCGGAAAGTAAACATCAGCCCAAGCGGAGCTTTAACCAGCTATATGTTCCTTCTGAGAAAATTCAGAACATGGATACATTCCAGTCGCATTGCCTGATTGGCGCTACAGCATACGATATCCGCAGTGAAAAAAGAGTAGGACTTTACCTTTTAAATAATATACTGGGGGGGCAGGGCCTGAGCTCACGCTTAAATATGTCGTTAAGGGAGAAAAAGGGCCTGGCATATAATGTTGAATCTTCTTACAGTCCCTATTGCGACACAGGGGTGTTGAGTATCTATTTCGGAACAGACCATGAAAATCTTAAGAAAAGCATGCAGCTGGCAAAACTGGAAATAAAGAAACTCAGGGAGAAGAAGCTTGGTTCCCTGCAGATGGGAAAAGCACAGCGGCAGATGATAGGACAGCTTGCCCGGTCGAGGGAGAACAACGAAAGCCTGATGTTTAGCCTTGGAAAAAGTCACCTGCTATTTAATGAATTTGACGGGATTAAAGAACTTACAAGGAAGATAGAAGCTATTACAGGAGATGATATTCTTGAAATGGCAAATGAGATACTTGCTCCTGAAAGGCTTTCGACCTTGATTTATAAATAATCCCGGCCATGAATAAGCAGGCATGAAAAGCTAGAGGCCATGATAGAATTTAGCGAAGAACTTAATAAGTATATCGAGGATCATTCCGGTCCCGAAGGAAAGCTTCTTGAAGACATCAGGAGGCAGACCTACCTGAAAACTCCTTATCCGAATATGATCTCCGGTCACCAGCAGGGAAAATTCCTGGAAATGATCAGCAGGATAATGAGTCCGGAAAGGATACTGGAAATAGGGACATTTACTGCTTATTCTGCAATTTGCCTTGCAAAGGGGTTGACAGAAGGGGGAAGGCTTGATACTCTTGACAATAATGATGAGACTTACGAAATGGCTGCCGCGAATATTAAGAAAGCGGGGATGACAGACATAATTAACCAGCTAAATGTAAATGCCCTGGATTTTATGAAGGAGTCACATGAGAAATATGATCTGGTATTTATTGACGGTGAGAAAAAAGAATATCCTGATTATTACATGCTGGCAGTAGAACTTTTGAAAGAATCCGGAATAATAATAGCCGATAATGTGTTATGGGGAGGAAAGGTGGTGGATGAAAAGGAAAAGAAAAACGCATCTACTGCAGGCATATTGTCATTTAACAAATTAGTAAGAGAAGATATGCGCACTAATCTTGTAATGCTGCCCCTGAGAGACGGCCTTTCAATAATAAGGAAGATTTAATTACTGTTTTATTTCTTAGGCCCGTCTTCTATCTCACCAATAATCTCCTTAAGCCTGATAGAATTAATTTCTTTTGAAACAGTAGTGAGATTCATCATGATAGTTTTATACTCCGGGTATTTATTATACTTCTGACGCATCACATACATAATGTTCATTACCGATCTTTGCAGGTTCTCGCTTGTTTCAAATTCTTTTTGGTTTTGGTCAGTCATTCTGTTGAAAATTTGTGATTAAATAATGTGAATACCAAATTTAAGATATTTTTTCATTAGGTCATATATGTCTGTACAAAATCATTATTAATATTGAGACTGATATCTTGAGCCGGAAGTTATTATAGCCGGATAGTTCCTTTGAGATTCTTGCTTCACTAAATATATAAATTGTGGTATAGTTTTTGTTTTTTCATGATTAAACATGTTTAGCATTAATATTATGAATAAATCATTAGTACTTTTTCTTTCGGTAATGCTTGGGTCGGTTATTACTCTTTTAACCAGCATGCGTAGTCCGGTCACTGAAGAATCTTATATATACCAGTCCGTTGAAAATGATAGTATTGAGCCCTTTCTTGTTGAAACAAAGTCAACAATACGCCTGTTCAGGGACATGGATAATTACAGTTCTGTCATTCAATATATACCTGCAGAGGAAGTTGTAGAGGTATTTGAGGAGATAGATGATTATTATTCAGCCAGCTATAATAGTAATAAGGGTTATGTGCTGGTAAATAAGGTTAAGCCATTGAATTTTTCACTTCAGTCCGGACAACAGGTTTCTGCTAATAAAGGCATTAACAATACCGACAGGCTCACTTACCTGCAGGGGAAATATGACAGCAAAACAGCTATGGCTTTATATAAACGTGGCATCTGGAAAGGGATGAGCACGAAAATGGTTATTGATAGCTGGGGCAGGCCTCTGAAGACGGACAGGTATATGAATAGTGATCCCAGGATTGAACAATGGACTTATAAAGGCCATATTCTTCATTTTGAAGGGGGAAAGCTGACAGACTGGGAGTAGTTTGTCAGGATATATTTATCATACATAGTGCATATCCATATTCTCACCAGATCTTTTTAGTATCAGTTTTGTTTTTCTATTTACAAATGTATTTTTACGGTCCATTATTTGAATAAAATATTTGGCAGAGAGGACTAGTTTTAGATATAATTATAAAAAAGAATGAAAAGAATATTAGTTGTTTTAGGAAGTGTTTTAATAGCTGCGGGTTTATATGCACAGGATCTTTCCAAACTGTTTCAAGAGTTGAATCCGACTGTTGTGGTGATAAATGTAATGGAATCTGTTTCAGCAGGAGTTGGTGACAGGTGAGATTGCCAAGATATTTAATATTCCACAGGCAGGAGGCTTGCTTGTTTTAAGTGTGGCAAAAAAATCTCCTGCATATTATATGGGTCTCAGGGGTGGCTACCTGAATATTAAAGTTGCAGATAAAGATATTATGGCCGGAGGTGATATAGTTCTTTCTGTTGATGGTATAAAACTCGAAAACCAGGCCAACCTTGAAACAATTGTTGCCCATCTTGGATCACTTAAAAAGGGGACAAAGTATAGAATAGTTATACTTCGTGACGGAAAGACCAAAGAAGTTCAGTGGTCTAAAGATTAATGAATTGGGAAAGAATTTAAATGCTGTTTCTGTACAAAATGAAACAGCATTTTTTCTTTTGTAGCTGCAGCATACCGGTATCCGAATTATATATCAGGCTTGCTCATGAATTTATTATTTCTTACCTTTCTAATAATAAATATTTTAACTAACACAGGTATAAGTTATTAGAAATACTATTAATCATGTTCAGATCATTTTATTACACTTTATTGTTTTCGCTTATTGTAACAGTCAGTCTTACTTCAGGTTGTGGAAGCAGCAACATGGCTTTGAATTCTGTTCAAAAAACAAATGAATTGCAGCCCGGAATGTCTTATGACCAGGTTGAAACATTATTGGGAAAACCCAGGTCATCACAGATGATGAATGATAAGTGGGTAGCTCGCTGGGTGCTTCAGGAAATGTGGGTTGGTTATATACCTTACGATATGAGCTTTGATCCTAAAACAAAAGAACTTATTTCATGGTCGCGCAACGAGAAAGATTTCCAGAAAAGCCAGGATAATTTACAAATTGTTGCCGATGCCATGGAGGAAGCAGAAGCTTCTTCCAATAAGGGATCGGCAAAAGGGAATGCATCGGCAACCGGTCCCAATGATGAGGCCCTGATGAGGCAGTTTGCGGCTAAGCTTTATAGCTTTTCTGCAGTAGGAGGAGGCCAGACAGGAGGCTCAGAAACTACTATTAACCTTTGCCCCAATGGTAAATTCAATGACTCATCAGAATCAGGTTACAGTGGAGAAGGATGGGGCAATGCTTCCCAGGGAGGGAATGGGGGCACCTGGCGTATTACCGGAAATATGCAGGAAGGGAAAATAACCTTTGTTTATTCCAGTGGAGAAGCATGGGAATATAATTATTACAGGGTTCAGGGTGATTACGTTAGGCTGGGAGATACAAAATATGGCCTTGCCGGAGCTCCTGATTGTTAAAAACAAACTCCTTATATATCTTAATATCAAATTTCATCATGCTTGATACGAAGTTGTTTTTATATTAAGTAAAGCATTTTTTAAATCAGAGTATTTGTAATTATATTAATTAATTGTTATTTTTAACAAACTATTAAGATGTAATGAGGTATTTAGAATTTGAAAAAACATTTAGGGATTTCCCAATTTTTTCTATCAGAGACATTCAAAAACCATATCCGGATTTTGATAACAGACGCTTGGTGGAATGGCAGCAAAAAGGCTATATTCTTAAAGTGAAAAGGGGATATTACTGTTTTAAGGAATACAGAAAAGACCAGGGATTTTTATATTTTTCTGCTAATAAGATCTACTCTCCTTCTTATGTGTCATTTGAAAGTGCCCTGGCTTATTATAGTATTATTCCCGAAGGTGTATTTATGACAATTTCTGCTACTACACGTAATACAGCAAATTATGAGACTACTATTGGCAATTTTGCCTACAAACACATTAAGCCTATGTATTTTTTTGGTTATAAGCTTGTTAAGGGTGATGGCGTTACGATAAAAATTGCCAGACCTGAAAAGGTAATATTGGATTATTTTTACATCAATAAGCTGAACAGTATTGAAGAAATTGAAGAAATGCGTTTTAATGAAATACAGATAAAGGGAATCATTGACTTTAAAAAACTGGAAAAATACCAGAAGGTTTTTGATTCAAGAATATTGAATAAAAGAATACAATTATTTAAAAAAGTAATCAATGCTTAGTCTGGAAGAGATAAGACCCTATTACCCTGAATCCTTGCAGATATACGAACGATTTATCATCCGTGAATATCTGCAATACAAGATTCTGGAAATTATCTTTGAAAGCCCTTATCAAAACAAATTGGTTTTCATGGGAGGGACTTGTCTTCGCATTGTTCATGGTAGTAAAAGGTTTTCCGAAGATCTTGATTTTGACAACTTCAATCTTTCAAGGAATGACTTCAATGGTATTACCGAGATTGTAAAAACAGAACTGGAAAGACTAGGGTATAAAGTGGAAATGCGAAATATAAAAAAGGGAGCTTATCATTGTTTTATCCGGTTTCCGGATTTACTTTACAAAGAAGGTTTAACCAATCATAAGGAAGAAAAAATTTTGATCCGGCTCGACACAGAATCACATGAATTTGATTATAAACCGGTCCAGCCATTATTGAATAAATTTGATGTGTTCACTCAGATTAATACTACTCCAGGAGATTTGCTATTGGCACAAAAATTTTATGCTGTGGTAAACAGAAAGAGGAATAAAGGACGGGACTTTTTTGACATTATCTTTTTGCTTAGCCAGGGACAAGTGCCTAATTATGAGTATCTTTACGCAAAGATTAATGTACGAACACCCGATGAGCTTAGGCAGAGAATTATAGCTAAGTGTCTGGGTCTTGATATGAAAGAGATGGCAAGCGATGTAAAGCCATTTTTATTTGATCCTAAAGACGTGAAAAAGATATTACTATTTCCAAAATACATTGAGTCTGCGAAATTGTGTTAGTAAAGTAATATTTAAAAAACAAACTCCTCGCAGAACTTAATCTGCAAGGAGTTATGTTATTGAAGTGTACCCGGGGCGGGAATTGAACCCGCACGGCCCAAGGGCCACTGGATTTTAAGTCCAGCGCGTCTACCAATTCCGCCACCCGGGCAACATATTCTTAACTATTCGGTAAACGTCTTTCAATCAATATTT
>JAOZPG010000010.1:6628-19406 GCA_029932855.1 Bacteroidales bacterium
TATGGTGGCGGAATTGACCACCCTGCGACCCGGCTCCTCCCTAAAATAAGCCACCGGCTTATTTATTTACGGTCGGCCCTGCCACCCGGGCAACATATTCTTAACTATTCGGTAAACGTCTTTCAATCAATATTTTCAAAGCATTCTCTTTATTTATGGTGGCGGAATTGACCACCCTGCGACCCGGCTCCTCCCTAAAATAAGCCACCCGGGCATCGCTGTAGGCAGACTAAAAAAAAGCGGAGATAAATCCGCTTAAGATCCAGAGCGAAAAACGGGACTCGAACCCGCGACCCCGACCTTGGCAAGGTCGTGCTCTACCAACTGAGCTATTTTCGCTTATCGAAATGTGCGGACAAAAATACAATTTTTTCCCAGAATCAAAAAATTTATCTTTTATCTACTTTCGGTTTATTAAAAACAAATTTAGTTTAAGCTTTATTAGTGGATTTCAGAGATGTATAAGCTATTGGTTAAATAAATATATAAGTATCTTATTTCCCCAGGTGCTTCTTAATTTCATTCAACTTATTCAATGCTTCCAGGGGAGTGAGATTATCTACATCTATATTTGCCAGTTCATCCCTAATCTGTTTCAGTACAGGGTCATCAAGCTGAAAAATGCTTAACTGCAATCCTTCGCGTTTTCCTGCAAGCCCTGAGACAGGTTCCCCAAGATTTCTTTTATCTCTCGATTCTTCAAGTTCCTTCATGATGTTGCCGGCCCTCTTAATAACACTTACAGGCATGCCTGCCATGCGGGCAACATGTATCCCGAAACTATGCTCACTGCCTCCCGGCTCAAGCTTCCTGAGGAATATTATTTTGTCTTTTAGTTCTTTTATTGAAACATTATAGTTCCTTACCCTTGAAAAGGAACTTTCCATCTCATTAAGCTCATGGTAATGAGTGGCAAATAATGTTTTTGCCCTGGCCGGGGCTTTTTCGTGAATATATTCAACCATGGCCCATGCAATGGAGATGCCGTCATAAGTGCTTGTTCCCCTCCCTATCTCATCAAGCAATACCAGGCTCCGGGAAGACAGGTTATTAAGTATGCTGGCTGCCTCATTCATCTCAACCATAAATGTGGATTCACCCATGGAGATATTATCGGAGGCACCAACCCTGGTAAAAATCTTGTCAATAAGTCCTATCTCTGCACTTTCTGCAGGGATGAAGGATCCTGCCTGGGCCATCAGCACTATCAGTGCTGTCTGTCGCAGCAGGGCCGATTTACCAGACATGTTGGGACCGGTAAGTATTATTATCTGCTGCTTCTCATTATCGAGCAATACATCATTGGGGATATATGTTTCATCAGGGGGTAGCTGTTTTTCAATAACCGGGTGCCTGCCCTGCCTGATGTCTAAGCTTTCCGACATGTTCATATCCGGACGCTTATACTTATTTTCCCCTGCAATTCCTGCAAATGACAGGAGGCAGTCAATTTTGGCTACAACCTGTGCGTTTGCCTGAATAACCGGGATATAAGCAGCAAGGCTCTCAACGAGATCATTGAATATTTTACTTTCGAGAATAAGTATTTTTTCCTCGGCACCCATTATCTTATTCTCATATTCTTTTAGTTCGGCAGTAATATACCTTTCCGCACTTACAAGGGTCTGTTTTCTTATCCATTCTTCGGGAACCTTATCCTTATGTGTGTTCCTTACTTCAATATAATATCCGAATACATTATTGAATGCCACTTTTAATGAGGGTATCCCGGTCTGCTTAATTTCTCTCTTTTGCAGTTCGGCCAGGTAATCCTTACCCTGGTATAGTATTTTTCTCAGCTCATCAAGTTCTTCAGATACCCCTTCGGCTATCACCAGTCCTTTACTTACCAGGTTAGGCGGATCGGGATTTAATTCCCTTTTTATCTTATCCCTTATTTTGGAACATACATCTATCTCTCGCCCTGTTTTTACCAATCCTTTCAGTCCCGAAGACCTGCATACCTCCTTTATGGGATCAAGTGCAAAGAGAGAATTCTTCATATGGGCCATTTCCCTCGGATTAATTCTTCCGACAGCAACTTTTGATATAAGCCTTTCCATATCTCCTATATGCATCAGCTGCTCCTCTATCTTTTCTTTTTCGGTTTTGTTTTTAAGGAAATACTCAACAATATCGTGGCGTTCAACAATGGGCTTCAGGTCTTTCAGTGGCATTGCTATCCATCGTTTCATCATCCTTGATCCCATGGGAGATATTGTATGGTCAAGTACATCAATAAGTGTTTTGGCATCTGAGTTAAGTGCCTGGAATAACTCGAGGTTCTTAATGGTGAACTTATCCAGCCATATATATCGCCCGGCCTCTATCCTGGAGATCGTAGAAACATGCTGGATCTTTGTGTGTTGTGTAAGGTCGAGATATTGTAATATCGCTCCGGCTGCAATCAGTCCGAACCTGAGGTCCTGTACTCCATAACCCTTCATAGACCTGGTTTCAAAATGTTTCAGAAGGCGTTCGTATGAAGTATCTTCATCATACATCCAGCCGTCGAGCTTGAAGGTGTAATGTTTATTTCCAAAAAAGTCGAAAAACTGTTTTTGTTTTGATTTTTCTATCAGTATTTCCTTGGGCTGAAAATTGCTTATAAGCTGGTCTATATGTTCAAGGCTTCCTTCAGAGGTCAGGAACTCACCCGTGGAAATGTCGAGAAAGGCAACTCCTCCTATTTTATGATCTATATGAACTGATGCCAGGAAGTTGTTCTCTTTATGTTCAAGCACATTGTCGTTAAGTGAAACGCCGGGTGTAACAAGCTCGGTGATGCCTCTTTTTACTATCTTCTTTGTTTGCTTTGGATCTTCAAGCTGTTCACATATGGCTACCCGTTGTCCGGCCCTTACCAGCCTGGGGAGGTAAGTATCTATAGCATGATAAGGAAAGCCTGCCAGCTCAATGAAGGAAGCTGCCCCATTGGCCCTGCGTGTCAGGGTGATACCGAGTATCTCGGCACTTTTAATGGCATCCTCACCAAAGGTCTCATAGAAATCACCAACCCTGAACAGAAGTATAGCGTCGGGATGCTGTGCCTTAATACTGTTAAATTGCTTCATTAGCGGAGTTTCCGCTATCTTTTGCTTTTTGCTCAAACCAGGTTCCTCCTTTGTACAGGTTCAAAAATACTAAATAAAGAATGGCCTGTGAAAGCAAAAAGCCAGAATTTATACCTACATTTTTCCCTAAGGATGTATAGTATTAATCAAATATGTTGTAAAACCTGTTTTTATTCCTCTTTTTGTTTTGCTTTCAGATGAAAAAAAAATTTACTTTGAGGTGTAAATATTACTTGAAAGGAGCCGGGTATAGCAAGTGCAGGCCCTACTGCCTGCCGGATTACATTCATCCTCGATTTTAAGTATATAGTACTTAGGTAATTATGAAATTATAAGCTAATGAAAAGCATACTTGTTTTAGGTGCCGGAATGGTTGCCGCTCCAATAGTTGATCACCTGCTGAACTCGGGTTATAAGATTACTGTTACAGGAATCCGGGAAGCAAATATCCAACGTCTGGTAAAAGGTAAAGAAAATGCCTCGGGGAAGATATGGAATGTTGATGATGAGGAAGGCCTGAGGGAACTTATTATTGAACACGACCTGGTAGTAAGCTTGCTGCCTTACACTTTTCATATCATGGTTGCCAAAAATTGTATTGACCTTAAAAAGAGCATGATAACCGCTTCTTATGTAAGTGAAGAGATGCATGCTCTTGACAGTGAAGCCAGGGAAGCAGGAATACTTATACTTAATGAGATGGGTCTTGATCCGGGAATTGACCATATGTCGGCAATGCGTATAATTGATAATGTGCATGGGAGGGGAGGAAAGATAGAGAAGTTTTTCTCGCTCTGTGGTGCACTTGTTACACCTGAAAGTGCAGATAACCCATTTAGGTATAAGTTTTCATGGAGCCCGAAAGGAACCATACTTGCAAGCAGGAACAGTGCCAGGTACTTAAAGGATAATAAAGAAATTAATGTTTCAAGCAAGAACCTTTATAAAGATATATATAAGCTGGATTTTCCGGGAGTGGGGAGCCTGGTGGTGTATCCCAACAGGGACTCAATTCAATATATCGATCTATATGGTATTCCTGAAGTAAAGACCATGTTCAGGGGAACACTGAGGTTGCCGGGCTGGTGTTCTATAATTGACAGGATGAAAGAGCTTAACATGTTTGGGGAAGAAAAGATTAAGCTCACAGGAAAGACTTATGCCGATATTATGGCCGGTCTTACAGGGGAGACTGACAGTAAGGATATTAAGCAAAAGACAGCAGCCTTCCTTGATCTGGAACCCGGGGATGAGATTATTGAAGCTCTCGACTGGCTGGGTGCATTTAGTGATCAACAGCCTGGCAGTGGTGAGAAATCGGTATTTGATGTTTTTTCGGAGCTGATGATTGAAAAAATGTCGATGAATGATGATGATC
Source organism: Bacteroidales bacterium (assembly GCA_029932855.1). GTDB lineage: Bacteria > Bacteroidota > Bacteroidia > Bacteroidales > VadinHA17 > JAYEGO01. Next base: position 11,081 of record JAOZPG010000010.1, read on the forward strand.
AGGACATGGTTGTGCTGCAACATAGTTTTCGTGTAAGCTATCCCGGGGGTAAAAATGAGCTGGTTAATTCAAGGATACTTGATTATGGATCGCCCAAAACATATACTTCGGTTGCCAGGACCGTTGCCCTGCCTGCTGCAATGGCTGCAATACTTATACTTGAAGGGAAGATTGGACTGAAAGGGGTTTATCGCCCTTTGATCCCGGAGATTTATGATCCTGTACTCGATATGCTTAAGGATGTTGGGATAAGGGTGGAAGAAACATACGGCCTGAAGGAAGACAACGATTTGTTTTAAAAACTAAGGCCGGTTCTGAAAAAATCGATTAAATTTGTATCAGTTATTTACTCACAAGCTTCACTTATGAGCTCGTTGTTAAGTGTACTGGCTTTGCTTGTGAACCGGGCTTTCGTCATGGTTCCCGGTTCATTCTTGTTTCTTTGGTTAAAATGATAAGATCCTTAATGATATACAGAAGAGGGATAGTAGTAAGCTTTTTATTGCTTCTTGCATTTTCAGGATGTAAAGTTTCTCATCCGGTAAGCAGTAGACAAAATCTGGCATATCTATACAGACCGGGAGCCACCTCTTTGCATCCCAGATTCATAGTATATCATAACAGCGACAGCAGCTCAAACCTGATGCTAAAGATTTATCCTTCTGAATTACTTTTTAACAAGGCAAATGCAGAGGATAAATATAAAGCCTGGCTGAGCATACAGTACAGGTCGAGGGAGCTTGGAAGGGGAGGGGCTATAATTGATTCGGCAAGTCTCGAGTTCCCACTGGAAGCAACTAAGCTTGATAAGCCGTTTATTGCCAATATAAGTCTTACAACTGAGCCTGGCAGGGAATATGTTGTTGAGATTGTAAGCATGGACCGCCTGAGAAAACGTGCTGTGCAGTCATTTGTATTTGTAGACAGGTCTTCTGAGATTAATTCACAGGACTTTTTTGCCATGGATGGTTCAGGCCGGGGCTTACTGTTTAACCCGGTGGTAGATTCAACTGTCAGTTTCAATGTTTATTATCCGAAACATACAATTGACAGCCTGACGGTAAAATATTACAGGCCGGATACAAGGACTCCTTATCCGCCAAATCTTTTACTCTCAATCCCTCTTGATCTCGTCAGGGAAGATAGTTTATGGCATATTAAGGCTATGGCTACAAAAGCCTTAAGCCTGGATAAAAAAGGAATATACCAGTTCCTCTTGTCAGAAGAGGATGAAAAGGGCTATACAATGTATAATTTTGGTACAAATTTCCCCATGGTAAAAACACCTGAACAAATGATAGATCCACTGGTTTACCTGGCGAGTGACAGTGAAATGGATATGATGAGGAAAAATGAAAGCGCCAAGATTGCAGTAGATAATTTCTGGCTTAATGCAGGGAGTGATATAAACAGGTCGAAAGAATTAATTCGCATATATTATAACAGGGTTTTCTATGCCAATTATTATTTCACATCCTTCAAAGAGGGCTGGAGTACGGACAGGGGAATGATCTACCTGGTTTACGGTCCCCCCGGAACCATGTATAAGACACCAGACCAGGAAAGGTGGATATATGGGAAAGAAAACTCTGAAAATGAACTGGAATTTGTATTTGTCAAAACCAGCAACCCTCTATCAGATAATGTATTCAGGCTTCGCAGGACAGCTGACCTGAATTCAAAGTGGATACAGGCCGTAAGGGCGTGGCGGCAGGGAAGCGTATTTTTACCGGAGAATGATTGATAATAATAGCAACAGGAAAAGAAAGAAGATGGATTATGTGTATGGACTTCATTCGGTGCTTGAGGCCATATATCATGGTAAGGAATTTGACAGGGTCTTTATTAAGAACCAGCTGGGCAGGGAAAGGGCTCATGAGCTTATTAAGTTACTAAAAGACAGGGATATTCCTTTCCAGTTTGTTCCTGTTGAGAAGTTAAACAGGATGAGCAGCGGCAATCATCAGGGTATAATAGGACTGGTATCGATAATTGAGTACAGTAAGCTGGAAAACATTATTCCAGCAGTTTTTGAAAGAGGCGAAGATCCGTTTATAATTGTGCTGGATGAAATAACTGATGTACGTAATCTGGGTGCAATTGCCAGGACTGCAGAGTTTGCAGGCTTACATGCCATACTTATACCATCTAAAGGATCTGCCCAGATTAATGCCGATGCTATTAAAACTTCATCAGGTGCATTGCACAAAGTAGCTGTATGTCGCTCAGACGATCTTAAGAAATCTATACTCTTCATGAAAGAATCGGGGCTACAGATAGTTGCAGGCACAGAAAAAGCAGAGAAAACCTGCTTCAAGGCAGATCTTTCCGGGCCACTGGCATTGGTTATGGGATCTGAAGAAAAGGGGATATCAAAAGAGATATTGCAAAGCACAGATCAGCTTGTGGCAATACCACGACATGGTGGTCTGGGCTCGCTTAATGTTTCGGTTGCTGCCGGCATACTTTGTTATGAGGTATTAAGGCAAAGGCTGGCGGCAGGCTCATAAAGCAGGCCTGGCAGGTCTCAGGAATAAATAAACTTCGCAAATACCAGGTAAGAGGTTCCGAGTATATTTACAAAATAGTTTAAAAGTAAGGGGTACTGGTATTTACCATCCTGTAGATTATCGTAAAATATATAAATAAAAGTCAGGAACACCCCTATAGACCACATAAGCAGGAATGACCATGAAAAACTGGAAACATCATGTGTCTGCCATGTGAGAATTACCTGTGGGAACACTCCTATGCTCAGCAGTATATTGCCAAACCATCCTAAAGATTGAATTGCTTTTTTCATCCTGTAAATGTAGGAGAATATAAGAAAAAACCAGCCCTGAAAGCTGGTTAATCTTATCTTGCCGGTATAAATGATCAACAAGCTTTAGTTCTCCTGTTTTCTTAGTTTTCTTGCCAGGAAGAAGTATGAGACAAGACCGATGCCGGCAAAAAGAAAGATCATAGACGGGTAAGCCACATCTTCGCTTATGCCAGCAGAAGCAAGAAATGCTCCGGCCGCTATACCTACACCTATACCTATAAGAAATGATCCTGTTGATAGAGTAAAATTAGCCCAGCTTATTTTTTTCCCGCTATTGAATAATTTTGCATCTGCCCCCTTTTCGATCAGGGCAAGTCTTTCTTTATGCCTGGTTATAAAAAACACGTAAGTGACACCAAAAAATGATCCGAAGATGATCAAAACGATAAAAATATCTTCCATGATTATAAATATTGAGTTAATAAAATAAACTTAATTTGCCTATATGACGCAGGCATATTAATATGGTTACAGCTTTTATCATAAAATGTTGTAAAATTGTAACCAGGGGCCTTTTGTAGCGTCTTAAAGGTAATGAAGAAAGAAGGTCTATAAGATGATGAAGCAGGAAGATGATAATTTCTATATAAGACAGGTTCTTGCTGGTGATGTTCAGGCATTCTCCCGGCTTGTTGACAGGCATAAGGAGATGGTATTCACTATTGCAATTGGTTTGTTGTCTGTCAGGGAAGAGGCCGAGGAAGCGTCTCAGGATGCATTTGTAAAGGCTTACAGGGCGCTTAATGCTTTTAAAAAAGAATCGAAATTCTCAACATGGCTTTACCGGATAGTGTATAATGAGTGCATAACAAGGTTGCGTAAGAGAAAAAACGGCTATCAGTCCCTTGATGATAATATTGCCATGGATGAATCATTCCTGTTGACTGAGGAGAAAGAAAACAGGGATGAAAGAGCTGCCTTAATGCATAAGGCATTAGGAGATTTGCCTGAAGAAGACAGGGCATTAATTATGATGTATTATTTTGAAGGGGCAGGAATAGATGAGATATCAGAAATAAGTTCCCTGAGCTTATCAAATGTTAAGACACGATTATTCAGGATTAGGAAGAAGTTATATGATAAGCTGCAGCTAAAGATCGAAGCACTAATTTAATGAACAAAATACTTTAAAGGAGTATGGAAGAGCAAACAAAACATATGAACAATGAGCTTAGGGAAGCTTTTCAAAAGCTTAAGAAGCCAGTTCCGGGCAGTGATTTTACAGCTAATGTAATGAACAGCATAGAAGAGGAAGCCCCGGTGTCACAGATTGCATATACACCTCTCTTTAACAGGACGGTCTGGACTGTTCTGGCAGCGATTGTTATTGTCCTCTTAGTACTGACAATATGGATGGGCAGCAGTACCGATTCTGTTTTTTCAGGCTTCCTTTCTGAAATGAACCAGGGTCAGCTTATGAATGTGTTTAGCACAATAAACGGAAAGATCATCAGGATACTTTCATCATCTGTAATAATGCTTTCACTGATTGCTGTTCTGGCAGCAGGAATGATCAATATGCTGATATTTCAAAGAATAGATCAGGCCGGTTAAAGGCCCATCATAGATTTTACAATGTTCGCGGCACCGTCGGCTATTTGTACAATATTTGCATCGAGCATATAACATGGAGTTGTAAACAACTTGTATTTTGTGTCAACTATAACCTCACCATGACCTGTTTCCATGTGCCTGGCACCCATTGCCTCAACTGCTTCAGCGGTATCTTTATCCTCTCCTATGGTTAGTTCCGCCCCGCCCAGCACCTTTGCCATTATTACCGGTGAGATACATAAAGCACCTATGGGTTTACCGGCTTTTACCGTTTGTTCGACCGATCTTCTGACATCCTCATCAACATTGCAGTCAACACCATCGAAAGCAAAACTTGAAAGGTTCTTGGCAGCACCAAATCCTCCGGGATAGAGAAGAGCGTCAAACTCATCAATATTAAACTCGCTGAGGGGCCTTATTTTCCCCCTGGCTATTCTGGCAGATTCTATAAGAACATTCCTTTTTTCATTCATTTCCTCACCTGTTATGTGATTAATAACATGGTGCTGGGGAATATCAGGTGCAAATATCTCGTATGTTCCCCCCTGCTTCATAATGGCATAAAGGCTTAATGTGGCTTCATGTATCTCGGCCCCGTCAAAGACACCGCTTCCTGAGAGCACTACTGCAAATTTTTTTATGTTTTCCATAATATGGGTTTTTAGTATTTTATCTCTAATATATTTATTTTTAATGAAACGAGCATAAGCTTTCTTAATCAAAACTTCACAAAGGAGGCCTGAGCATTAATGAAAGAAGCGGTGGCTCTATTTCGCGGGAACGAGATTGAAGCTGGAAACACATTGTGGCGGGAACCAGGCTGAAGCGGGAACCAGGCAGTAGTGCAGGAGATGTTTATGCTGGAGCGGGTGTATGGAAAACCTGCCTGAAGGCTTATGGAAGTATGTAAATTTTTAATTAAGTTAATTGCAGGAATAATAAGATTTTATACTTATGAATATATGAAACGTACATTTATTGCTATTTCCGTAAAGCCGGAACCTGCACTGAGGGAGCTGTTTGCAGAACTAAGGGAGAAGTTCCGCTATGAAAGGATAAGGTGGATGAATATTGACAGGCTGCACCTGACACTTGTCTTTATAGCTCATACCAGTTGTGAGGCAGAGAAGCAGGTAAATGAGGCCATAGTTCAGACTCTTGGGACATTCAATGCCGGGAATAATACTAAGACAAATATTGAAACATTTCCCGGGCAAAATGTCTTAGGCGGTAGCTTTGCAATGTCTTTAAGGCAGCTGGGGGTATTCCCAGGGATTAGCAGGCCCAGGGTTTTATGGCTGGGACTGGAAGATGCCGGGCAGCTGAAAAGATTCAGGGAAGAGCTTGTGAATATGTTGCTGGCTGCGGGGCTTGTTTTTGATAATGAAAAGAAGTTTGTTCCCCATCTTACCATTGCAAGGATCAGGTATATGAATGATACAGGATTATTGAAAGATCTTTTAGAAAAGTATAAGGGCACTAGCTTTCAGCCTTTCGTGCCAGACAGGATACAATATTTCGAAAGTATCTTAAAAGCAGAAGGTGCAGAATATAAACTATTGGCTGAGTATTTGTTATAGGGAATAGTTGTTATTTTCCCCTGGCACCCAGTATGGTAAGTATTGTGTAAACAAGTATCTTAAAGTCGGCGTATACCGACATGTTCTCAATATATATAAGGTCGTAGCTAAGACGTTCAATCATCTGGTCAACATTTTCAGCATAGCCGTATTTCACCTGTCCCCATGAAGTTATCCCCGGCTTTATTTTCTGCAGGTGCTTATAATATGGGGCCCTCTCCAGTATCTGGTCAATATAGAATTTTCTTTCGGGACGGGGACCAACAAGAGACATGTCTCCGAGCAGCACATTCACAAAATTAGGTATCTCATCAATCCTGAACTTCCTTATGTACCTGCCAATACCTGTTATTCTCGGATCGTTCCTGGAGGCAAGACTGGGACCGAATTCTTCAGATTCATTGTACATGGTCCTGAATTTGTACAGGTTGAAAGGCTTGCCATGTTTTCCTATTCTTTCCTGAACGAAAATAACGGGGCCCGGTGAACTGAATTTGATAATAAATGCAATAACAATATTCAAAGGAATGGTTATAATCAGGGCCAGAAGGGAGATGCTTATATCCATGCCTTTTTTTACAGCTACCTGCCATGCAGGGATAAGTTCTTCCGATATTTCAAGAAGAGGTGTTCCGTAAACAGATGACATTTTTACTTTCCCGGTAAGGATATCAAAGAGCCTGGGAATGGTTTTTATTGTTACTTCATTTTCCTTAAGCTTTTGTATAATATTACCTGTTATGCTGTTATCATCCGATTCTGTGGCAATTATTACTTCTTTCACCCTATATTCATCTATTATCTTGCTAACATCCTCAAATGAGCCCAGCATTGGCAGGTGTTGTTCAAGTTTATCAGTCGGAAGATCATTGACACAAACGAAGCCTATTATCTTGTTGCCCGGAGACTTATTGCCGGAACTTAGCTTATGGTAGATCTCCAATGCTTTCCCATTACCTCCTATTATTATTGTATTAAAACCTATTTTGCCTTTAAAGATCAGGTAGTTAGTACGTGAAGTAATAATAAAACGGGGAATGTAAGTGAGAATAAAATGTATCCCCAGGAGTACTGAGAAAGAAAGATAGTAGCTTTTATAGTCTATAATAGTATCATTCAGCAGTAAGCTAAAGAATATTATCAGGCTTCCTGTAAGTGATACCTTGAAACTTATCCATATCTCCTGCAGGCGGGATTTCTTATAGGGATACCTGTAGTATCCCGAAAGGTAATGAAGCATAATCCAGAAAAGAGCTATTCCAAACATGCTGATCCAGAACTTGGTATCCAGTTCCGGACTTACAGAAAACCCAAACTTGGGGGATTCTATCAGTTCTTTTCTGAGAACAAAGAACAGGAACCAGCTAAGGCATCCTGCAAGAAAATCGGAGATAAGATATTTTAATCTTTGAAGTTTTCGATTCATTTAAAACAAGGGCAAATATTCACTGCATAAATGCTGAATGATAAAAATTTGCGCAATTTAATAAATATATTAGACAGTGAGCTTTTCCTTATGTCCCAAATGTTCAATTATTTCTTCCGATAATGAATATGCCATTAGGGATGCTTCGAAGCCGGCATAAGGGATTGTTTCACCGGCCAGTACTTTAAAGAAGTGTTTAATGGCGAGCTCTGTCTCATTGGTCCTTGCCTGGTCCTGAATGAAGTCTATAGCCTTCCTTTCATGACTGTTATAAAGAAATGCCCGGTGAGTTGAATTACCGCTTATCCAGTCGTAATCTATTGTTGCTGTGCATGCATTCTCAAGCTCAAAGGAGAGGTGAATGAAACTATGTTCATTAATGGAGTTCATTATATTGTTTAGATGGTGCTTGTTAATATAGCTCCTGCTTGCAGAAATAAGAAACTGGATATCCAGAAAAAGATATTTCATTAAACCGGAATGCCGGTAATTTGCTTTTGTGATGTTTCTTTCAATACTTATATGCTTGGGAAGTTCATTGCTTATTCCTGGCTTTTTAAGATTTTTATATTTATTAATGAGATGGTTCTTAACATAAATGAGTATGCCTGCTTCTTCCGATAGTTTATAAAGCCTTTTCAGTTCATCACTGTGAAGCAGGGGCAGATTTTCAAGGAAAATATGCCTGGACAATTTAATTGCACTGACAATCTCGGCAGGCTGAGGCGCTGTGTCCCCCAGGAATAATACAGCATCTGACGTTTTCAACAGGGATTCAAAGTTCAGTTCAGTATTTGTGGCAGCTATGCCTTTATAATTAGCTGTTTTAAAAAGATTGCTTTCTCCTAAATGATCAACAGAAATTTTATTATCGGTTCTGACACCAAAATTTATCATACTTTTGCAAGGTTTTATGCAAAAATAACGCAATTTTAAGGACTA
>JAOZPG010000010.1:19506-98873 GCA_029932855.1 Bacteroidales bacterium
AATTTATCATACTTTTGCAAGGTTTTATGCAAAAATAACGCAATTTTAAGGACTAAAATTTCTAATACTTTTGCAAGGTTTTATGCAAAAATAACGCAATTTTAAGGACTAGAATTTCTTTTTACAGTTATTTTATCAACATTAAATTGTTGATAACCTGACTTTTAGCATATGCTACAGGAAGATACATTCAGACATAAAGGGTTAAGGAGAAAACTTGTTGACACTATCAGGAGGAAGGGTATTGATGATGAGGCTGTGCTGAAGGCAATATTAAAGATCCCCAGGCATTGTTTCATGGACTCTGGCTTCATAGATTTTGCCTATAAAGACCAGGCATTTCCAATAGGTGAGGGTCAGACAATATCCCAGCCATATACAGTAGCATTTCAAACACGACTGCTTGATGTTAAGCCTCATTGCAAGGTGCTGGAGATTGGAACCGGCTCGGGTTACCAGGCCGCCGTACTGCTTGATCTTGGGGTAAGATTATTTACTATTGAAAGACACAGGAAGTTATATATAAAAACCCAGGCCCTGCTGAATGAAATGAATTATAAGGCCAGGTTTTTTTATGGAGACGGATATAAGGGAATACCCGCATATGCTCCATTTGACAGAATATTAGTAACAGCTGCAGCACCGGAAATTCCGGACGATTTATTAAAACAGTTGAAGACAGGAGGGAAGATGGTTATGCCCCGTGGAGGCTCTGTAAGCCAGGAGATGATTCTTATTGAGAAGACCGGGGATGATGAATATAAGGAGAGCAAGCATGGTTTATTTGTTTTTGTGCCAATGTTAAAAGGGACCAGCAATGGAAACAACAAATGATATAATAGTTAAAGAATTCGTCTTTAATCCTTTCCAGGAGAATACCTACCTGGTATATGACAATAGTGGTGAAGCAATTATTATAGATCCCGGACATTCAAGGAAGGGGGAAAGGGAAAAGCTTTCAGGCTATATTTCTGCCAATGGTCTTAAGCTGGCAGCCATGGTATTTAGTCATGGGCACCTCGATCATGTTTGGGGTGCAGCTTATATTAAGGAGAAGTACGGACTGTCTCCCCTCTGTCATACTGATGAGATTGATTTATTGAAAGATGCAGTGGCACATGGAAAGATATTCGGGTTCGACGTGGATCAGCCACCCCTGCCGGCTGAGTACCTTGGTGAAGGTGACAGGGTGGAATTCGGGGGTTCTTCCCTGCAGGTGTTTCATGCTCCCGGTCATTCGCCCGGACATATTATCTTATACAGTGAATCCGGAAAATTTGTAATTACCGGTGATGTCTTGTTCAGGGGAAGCATCGGCAGGACAGACCTTCCGGGAGGCGATTACAATACACTGATAAAAAGCATACAAACAAAGATATTTAAGCTTCCGGATGATACTATTGTTTATTCCGGTCACGGCCCCTCAACAACGGTTGGTAACGAAAGAAGAACTAATCCTTTTCTTTCATGATTTTTTCGCACAGTTCTGTAAAAAATCATATTTAGAAAATTTTCCTTTGATTACTTTTGGCGACGAATAAGGATTAAAACTCAAAAATACAGGATATGGCTTTTGATATATTTGCTGACAGGCATATTGGTCCCAGGGAAGAGGAAATTCCCGGTATGCTTAAGAAGTGTGGTGTTTCCTCAATGGAGGAACTTATTGATAAAACAATTCCCGGATCTATAAGACCTGATAAAGCTATGGAGATGGAAGAGGGGCTAAGCGAGTACGAGTACCTGGGTAAGATAAAGGAAATTGCTTCTTTGAATAAGATATACAAAACATATATAGGACAGGGATATTATAATACTATTCTACCGGCTGTAATACTCAGGAATATACTTGAGAATCCTGCATGGTACACTCCCTATACACCTTACCAGGCAGAGTTGTCCCAGGGAAGGCTGGAAGCTTTATTGAATTTTCAGACTATGGTGGTGGATCTTACGGCCATGGAAGTGGCAAATGCTTCTTTACTTGATGAAGCCACAGCTGCTGCCGAGGCTATGTTGATGGCACACAGGTCAAGGCCCAGGGCTGCTGTTAAAGCCGGGGCAAACAGCTTTTTTATTGATTCTGCAGTTTTTTTACAAACAATAGAGGTGGTGAAAACAAGGGCTGAAGCACTTGGCATAGATGTGCATGTAGGTTCTTATAATGAATTTGTGCCTGATGAAAGTTTTTTCGGGGTACTGGTACAGTATCCAAACAGCAGGGGAAGTATAGAGGACTATAAAGCTTTTGCAGGGAAAGTACATGAAAAGGGAGCTCTTGTAGCAGTGGCGGCCGACCTGCTGAGCCTTGCACTCCTAAAGCCTCCCGGGGAATGGGGAGCAGATATGGTTATAGGATCCACCCAGAGATTTGGTATTCCTATGGGATATGGAGGACCTCATGCCGCTTATTTTGCGACATATGAAAAGTATAAAAGAAATATCCCGGGAAGGATAATAGGTGTTTCTGTGGACTCTCATAATAAGAAGGCTCTGCGCATGGCACTGCAGACCAGGGAGCAACATATAAAAAGAGAAAGAGCTTCATCAAACATTTGTACTGCACAGGCCCTGCTTGCTGCAATGGCCGGCATGTATGCGGTTTATCACGGACCCGACGGCCTGAAAAGAATAGCCCGGCATATTAATGAAAAAACCATGATGCTGGCAGCTAAGCTTGAACAACTGGGTTATAAGCAGCTTAATAAAAACTATTTCGATACACTTCAAATAGTACTTCCGGCAGGAAGCTCTGTTGATAAACTTAAGGAAATAGCTCTCAGTAATGAGGTTAACCTGTATTATAAAGATAAAAACAGCATTGGCATAAGTCTCGATGAGACAAGCAGTGATGAAGATGTAGAACTGCTGAGCTCTGTATTTGCAAGTCTTATCAATAAGGAAAAGCCTGAGAAAAAATCTTTTTCAGGTGGATATGCTTTCGACAATAGCTTCCTAAGGGAAAGTAGTTTTATGACGTCAGAGGTATTTAATTCTTACAGGTCGGAAACCGAATTAATGAGGTATATAAAAATGCTGGAGAGCAAGGATGTGTCACTCATACATTCAATGATATCCCTTGGTTCATGCACCATGAAGCTGAATGCTGCCATTGAGATGCTTCCGCTTTCATGGCCCGAATTTGGGAATATTCATCCTTTTGTTCCTTACTCTCAGGCTGAAGGTTATCATAAACTGTTGGAAGAGCTGGAAGAGGACCTGAAGATAATTACAGGTTTTGATGCTGTTTCTTTTCAGCCCAATTCAGGGGCTGCAGGAGAATATGCAGGTCTTTCGGTGATCCGGGCTTATCATAAGAGCAGGGGAGAGGATCACAGGAATATAGTACTGATACCCTCTTCTGCACATGGCACCAATCCCGCAAGCGGTGTGATGGCGGGATTGAAAGTGATAGTTGTGGATTGTGATGACAGGGGTAACATAGACCTTGGAAAGTTAAAAGAGCTGTCTGTGCTGCATAGAGACAATCTTGCCGCATTTATGGTTACCTACCCTTCAACACATGGCGTTTTTGAGGAAGATATTAAGGAGATGGTTGACATTGTTCATGAAAATGGCGGACAGATATATATGGATGGTGCAAATATGAATGCTCAGATAGGATATACCAATCCTGCTGTTATAGGTGCTGATGTTTGCCACCTGAACCTTCATAAAACATTTGCCATACCTCACGGAGGAGGAGGCCCGGGGATGGGACCAATAGCGGTTGCAAAACATCTGGCCGAATTTCTTCCCTCACATCCCCAGGTAGAAATCGGTGGGGAGAATGCTATCAGGGCACTTTCTGCCGGTCCCTGGGGAAGTGCAAGCATACTGCCTATCTCACATGCATATATCAAGCTGCTTGGAGGTAGCGGACTTACCAGGGCTACATCCATGGCTATACTTAATGCAAATTACCTGTCTGCCTCTCTCAAGAAACATTATAAAATCCTGTACACCGGTAGTAAGGGTTTTGTAGGACATGAGATGATAGTTGATTGCAGACAGTTTAAGGCAGATAGCGGGATAACAGAACTCGATATTGCAAAAAGACTTATGGATTACGGTTTTCATGCACCTACTCTTTCTTTCCCGGTTCATGGTACACTTATGGTTGAGCCTACAGAAAGCGAATCATTGCAGGAGCTTGACCGCTTTGTAGAGGCTATGGACAGTATCTACGGGGAGATAATGGATATTGTTGAAAAGCGTGCAGATGCCAGGGATAATTTGCTGATGAATGCACCTCATACAGGCGAGCATGTTGTTGCTGATAACTGGGAACACAGCTATAGCCGCGAGAGGGCTGCTTATCCGCTTAGCTGGATACGGAAAAATAAATTCTGGCCTTCAATAGGGAGGATAGATGATGCATATGGCGACAGGAACCTGATGTGTACATGCGATCCTGTTGAGAGTTATACTGAGAAGATAAAAGGAATAGGGAATCTAGATTCCTGATATCAGTCTTCCTGCTTTCTCCTGATAGCATCCTGTATGCTCAGGTCAAGGATGTCTTTCAGTTCATACCCGTAAGCTTTTACCTGTTTAGGTATTATGCTGTTCATACTCATTCCGGGGACTGTGTTTATCTCCAGGAAATAGGGAGTATTACCCGAAACAATGTAGTCTATCCTTACAATACCTTTACAATCGAGCTTATCATAGATAAGTGACGACAGTTCCCTGCTCCTAAGCTCAATTTCTTCCGGCAGCCTGGCAGGTGTTATCTCCAGGGCCTTGCCATCCGTGTACTTTGCCTCAAAATCGAAGAATTCATTTTTACTGACTATTTCCGTAAGAGGAAATATATGTTCTTCTTCTTTTGTTTTTATCAGGCCGCAGGATATTTCTGTACCCTCGATATATTTTTCCACTATAACCTCATTATCTTCGGAAAAAGCTCTTGTTATTGCTTCCTGCAGATTTTCTTTGCTGTTAAGCTTTGATATGCCAAAGCTCGATCCGCTGTTATTTGGCTTAACAAAATAAGGTGGCTGAATCTTTGATGTGAGTTCTTTAAGCCTGATCTTTTCATGTTTCCTGAACAGCCAGCTTTTAGCCATTGGTATATCAAACTCCCTGAGAAAGTTCTTGCAGGCCTGCTTGTTGAAGCTCAGGGCAGAACTAAATGCTCCTGAACTTGTATACGGAAGTCCTATAAGATCGAAATATGACTGCAGCTTTCCATCTTCTCCGGGTATGCCATGTATGGCCATTAATACACAGTCGAATCTAATGCTGGTATCATCGAGCATAAAGGAAAAATCATTCTTGTTAATGTCTATTTGCTTATTGTCTGCAAGTGCCTTCCATTCTGCCCCCTTTATTTTTACAATATAAGCCTCATATTTATTTTTATCCAGGACCTTTAAGAGTTCTCCGGCACTCAGTATTGAGATATCATGCTCCGAGGAGTTTCCTCCTGCTACGATTGCAATTTTCCGGGTCATTTGTTTTTTGAATTGAGACTTTTATAATATATATCCAGGATCTCTTGTGCCGCAGTAAAGGGACTGTATTTCCTGTTAATTACTTTTTGTTCCATGTCTTTTAGCATTTCCGCTATCTTAATATCCTGGTAAAAACTGTCTTTAAGCTTTTCTTCTATTGTCTGGTGCATCCATGACCTGGCCTGGGCATTCCTGTTTTTATCAAACCAGCCATTTCCCCTGGTGTGAACAATAAACTCCTGTATGACAGTCCATATCTCACTTATGCCTTTCCTGTCGTAAGCCGAGCAGCTTCTTGCAGTGGGGATCCAGCCATTTTCGTTTGGAGGGAATAAATGGAGAGCATTCTTAAAATCTGCCAGGGCTCTCTCAGCTCTTTTTTTGTTGTCTCCATCAGCCTTGGTAATAGCTATCATATCTGCCATTTCCATTATACCACGCTTTATTCCCTGCAGTTCGTCACCTGAGCCGGGGAGCATCAGGAGGAGGAAGAAATCTACCATAGAGTGAACAGTTACTTCCGACTGGCCTACCCCGACGGTCTCAATGAAAATAACATCATAACCGGCTGCCTCACACAGTATTATTGTTTCCCTGGTTTTGCTGGCCACACCCCCCAGGGAGCCCGCAGAAGGGGAGGGACGTATAAAAACATTTTTATCCGCAGCCAGTTTCTCCATCCTGGTCTTATCACCCATAATGCTTCCTCCCGATCTTACACTACTTGGATCAATAGCCAGTATGGCCAGTTTTTTCCCTGAAGAAGAAATTATGCTTCCCAGTTCTTCAATAAAAGTACTTTTACCAACCCCCGGAACACCTGTAATCCCTATTCTTATTGAGTTCCCGCTTTCAGGCAGGCAGCTGGTCACAATCTCGCGGCCCAGCTTGTTATGGTCTGCCCTGGAGCTTTCAACAATAGTAATGGCCTGGCTAAGTAATACAGGATCGTGTTTTAATATCCCCCTGCTGTATTCCAATGATGATAACAATCGCTTTTTCTTTTTTCCACTAAGATTATAGGCGTCTTTGTTAAGCTGACCTGAGGGTAATACCCCCGGCTTGAGATTAAGGGCACTTTCAGAACTTGTATTTTTCTCTTTTCTCTCCATATACATTACGAAGGTAAGTCAAAAACTTTAAAAAAAAACGAGACTGTGTCTCAGTCTCGTTTTATAAGCTTTTACATAGGGGTCAATCTGTTTTTGGAGCTTCAACTTCACCGGTGATCCTGAGTATTACAGTTGATTGTTTAGGGTCGTTTGTAATAATGGTGATAGATTTGTTCTGACGGCCCACTCTTGACCCTGAACTAAAAATTGCTTTTACCGAACTGCTTTGTCCGGGCTTGATCACCTTTTCTTTTGGCGATACTGCAGTACATCCGCAGCTTGATTTTACTTTTCTTATCAAGAGGTCTGATTTGCCGGTATTTGTAAAGGTAAATTCATGCTCAACAGATGTTTTCTGTTGTATCATTCCAAAGTCAAACTGTTTTTCTTTGAACTCTATTTTTGCAGCATTTGCAAGCTCTTCATCAGACATTTTACCAAAATCTTCTGTAAGGGTAGCTGAAATGGTAAGCATATTTTTTCTGTCCTTCACACCGTTAATAACAATATATGCCCTGTTAACAACAAAGCCCCAGTCATTAAGCATGTCTGAGTTATAAATACCGCTGATATTTCCTTTCTGACCTGCTTTTAACAGCTGGGGTGTAACAGTAAGTTTAATATGCGCAGGAACATTGTCAAATGCTATTTCAAGATCTTTATCCGTGGTGTTTATGATCTTTACTTCAGCTTTTTTTGTTTGGCCTTTAATTACTTTAACAAAAGCCATATGATTGGTATTCATACGTAAATCGCCCAGCGTATAAGGATAATCATCTTCTATGGTCCTGGGCTTTGGAATAACATTCCCGGTAATTTTTAGAACCACAACTTTCTTGTCGGCATTTGAATAGACTGAAATCGTTTTATTGAACTTGTTTGGCCTGTTTTTGGGATTAAAGGCTACTTTGATCAGCCCTTTCCCTCCCGGAGGAACAGGCTCTTTTGTCCAGCTTGGGGAAGTGCATCCGCATGAAGCCGTAACTCTTTGTATTATAAGTGCTTCACCACCTGTATTGGTAAATGCAAAATTGTGAGTTGCAAGTCCTGCCTCTTCCTTAATATTTCCAAAATCGTATTTCTCATTCTCAAATGAAATGCTGGCAGCTTTTTGCTGGGCATTTAGTTGAAAACCAGCTAAGAGTATCAGTGAAGTTAATAGTGATCGTGATAATAAATTCATAAGCTTAAATTTTAAGTATTGAGTTTAAAATTAGTATTTATACATAACTATTCAGACATGCATAGTAAATAACGAACTAAAATTAATAAAGTTTCCTCTGTAAAGTATATTTTTTACACAGATTTAACATACATTATGTAGTTTTGCTACAAGAACAGTATTTCTTTTATTATGTTGTATCTTCTGTCAAGAAAAAATATTCTGCTGCTTTTTCTGGTCTTTACTGCCATTAGTACAAAGGGGCAGTTTTATAACGGGCTGGAGATGACATTCGGGAAGAACCGGGTGCAACATAACGATTTTTACTGGTCCTTCTATCGTTTTGAAAGATTCGATGCCTACTTCAATGAGTATGGGCGTGAGCTGGCTGAATATACCGCCCGTTATACTAATAAAAAACTTGCGGAGATGGAGGACTACTTTGATTATGAGTTGGATAGCAGGCTTATATTGCTTATCTACAATAAGATGTCGGATTACAGACAAAGTAATATGGGACTTGTTACCGGTAAGGACGACTATAACCTGGGAGGTGTCTCAACCATTATTGAAAACAAGGTGTTCTTGTATTATGAGGGGGATCACCGGACTTATGACCAACAGATAAATAAGGCCATATCATATGCCCTGGTGAATGAGATGTTATACGGATCTGAAAAAACCAGGACTAAAAACTCGAGTAAGCTGGATCTTCCTGACTGGTATTTCAGGGGACTGATATCTTTTCTTTCGGTTAACTGGGATTATGATATTGAGAATGAAGTTAAAGATGGTGTGCTTAGTAAGAGATATAATAAGCTGAACAGGCTTAAACCTGAGAACGAGGAGATTGCCGGACATTCCTTCTGGAAGTTCATTGCAGACACTTACGGAGTAAATATTATTCCTAATGTTTTATATATAACCAAGTTAAATGAAGATTTTGAGAAAGGTTTTTATTATGTTTTAGGGGTAAAGCTAAAGGATCTGAACAAGGAATGGCTAAATTACTACAGGGAGATGTATTCTGAAGATCCGGGGAATTCACCTCAGGGCCAGAGAATAATAAAAAAGCCAAAGAAAAAAAGGAGATATCAGCAGATAAGGATAAGTCCCGACGGAAAAAAAATTGCCTATGTCACAAATGAGTTAGGGCAATATAAGGTATGGGTGTACGACCTGGAAAAGAAGAAAAGCCGGAGAATATACAGAAAGGAACCAAAAGTTGAGCAGATAATAGATTATTCCTACCCCGTAATTGCCTGGCATCCTACGGGTAAAATGCTGACAATCATCACTGAAGAAAAAGGAGGGCTGGATATATTGTTTTACAGGACATCAAGCAGGAAGATTGAGAGGAGGAATCTCTTGTATTTTGATAAGGTTCTGGATATTTCTTATTCCCCCGATGGCAGGAAACTTGTATTCTCGGCCATGAAGAATGGTTTGACAGACTTGTTTGTCTTTGATGTGGCAGCCGGGACCCATGAGCAGCTTAGCTATGACTTTCCTGATGATTTGCATCCCCGCTTTACTGAAGATGGCAGGTCAATTATTTTTTCTTCCAACAGATTAAATGACAGTCTTGGCTTTGGTGGCAGTACAGATATTAAAGCGGGAAACAGTTATGAATTGTTCCTTTACAAGCCTGGAAGCAAGTCGCCTGTTCTTACCCGTTTACCGGAAGGGAATTATTATGATAAAATCCAGGCCTTTTCTGCAGGAAAGGGGGAATACCTGTATACCGGGAATCAATCGGGCATTATCAACAGGTACCATTCATACTTCGACAGTACCATAAGCTACATTGATACGGCTATTCATTACAGTTATTTCACAAAATCGGTTCCTGTAACAAATTATTCGCGTAACATTATTGAAACCGACTATGCCCGCTCTGCTGAGATGCTGGCTGATATTGTATATGATAATGGGAGATATAATATGTATTATGACAGGATTCCTGAGAACGGCTTTCCTGAAGTTGATGATCCTGAACCAACAGAGTTCAGCAGGAAACACAGGCATGACCTGTATGTGGCTGATAGCATTGAGATTTTAAGGCAGAAGCTTATTGAGGAAGATAAAAGGCTAAAGGACAGTCTTAGCAAACCCTTGTATGCTTATTTCGAGACTGACAACGAAGTGGATATCAATAACTATATCTTCGAGGAGGAAAAGGCAAATTACTACTGGCAGCAAATTAAAAAAGAAGATTTTGAGATAGACCTTGATACTGCAACAATCGAGCTTCCCCCGATAAGGATATATGAAACATCTTTCTATACCAACTATATGGCCAACCAGGTAGATTTTGGTTACCTGGGGCAATCATACCAGGCATTTAACGGAAGTGGTGTTTATAATAATTCCGGTCTGGGTATGCTTTTCAATATTGGAACGAATGATCTTTTTGAGGATTATAAAATAATTGGAGGGTTCAGGTTCTCGGGAGATTTCGACTCGGGAGAAATATTGCTGAGTTTTGAGAACCTTAAGAAACGGCTTGACAGGCAAACGGTTTTTCACAGGCAATCATATAAATCATGGGCAAACGATAATAATTATATCAGGGTAAATACCAACCAGCTGTTTTATAGCCTGAGATATCCTTTCAGCCAGGTAATGGCCATAAAGGCAACAAGCAGCATAAGAAGCGACAGGCTTGTTTATCTTGCAACCGGCAGGGATAACCTGATTAAGGATAATCTTTATTTTACCTGGGCCAATATAAAGCTTGAATATATTTATGATAATACCAGGTACAGGGGTATAAACTTCCTAAATGGCACAAGATTTAAGGTTTTTGCTGAGGCTTACAGGCAGATAGAAAGGAAGAAGTCGGATGTGTTTATTATTGGTGGAGACTTCAGGCATTACCTTAAGATACACAGGGATATTATTTGGGCAAACCGTTTTGCGGCCAGCACTTCTTTCGGACATAATAAACTTATTTACTACATGGGTTCTGTGGATAACTGGTTTATGATCTTTAACATTGATAAAATGTTTGACAAGAGTATTCCTATTGACTACAGTCAGAATTATGTTTTTCAAACCCTTGCTACCAATATGAGGGGCTTCAAGCAGAATATAAGGAACGGTAACAGTTTTGCCCTTATTAATTCTGAAATACGCTGGCCCATTATCAGGTATCTTGCAGATCATTCCCTGTCAAACAAATTCCTGAACAACTTTCATGTAGTTGGCTTTGCTGATATAGGTACTGCATGGACAGGATGGAATCCATATTCGGGAGAAAACTCTTATGATAAGGAAGTAATTGAAAATGGTCCTATTACGGTTACTGTTCACTCAAACAGGGAACCAATAGTTGCTGGTTATGGATTTGGTGCCAGGTCAACCTTGTTTGGATATTTTATCAGGGCGGACTATGCCTGGGGAGTTGAGGATTTCAGGATTAGGAAACCGATGTTTTATATCTCATTAAGTTTAGATTTCTAAAATATGAGCAGTTCAGAAATATTACTTCTTTTAGCAATAGGCTTTTTGGCCGGAACGGTTGGTGGGTCGCTCGGTGTTGGGGGTGGAATTGTAATTGTTCCGGCCCTGGTGTTCTTTTTTGGCCTTAATCAGCATACCGCTCAGGGAACAAGCCTGGCAGTATTGATGTTCCCTGTTGCCATCATGGGAGCTTATAACTATTATAGAAATGGTTATGTGAATCTCAAATATGTGCTTATACTGGTGCTGGCATTTGCTGTGGGCCAGTATGTTGGCTCATTAGTTGCTATTCATATTCCTGGTCGCGTACTGCGTAAAATATTTGGAATATTCGTTGTTTTGGCAGGGTTAAAAATGGTTTTTGCTAAGTAAAAACAGATTTGTATATTTGCCAAACCTTTGAGATAACAATTCATGTTTGATATTAAAAATTTAATAATTAAAATTTAGGAAGATGGCTTACATAATTAATGATGATTGTACTGCTTGCGGCGCTTGTATTGACGAATGTCCTGTTGAAGCAATTTCTGAAGGTGATATCTATAAGATTGATCCTGATCTTTGTACTGACTGTGGTGCTTGTGCAGATGTTTGTCCTGTTGAAGCAATTCATCCCGAATAAGAATTTACTTATTCAGTTATAGGATTTTAAAAAAGGCTGCCGGTAACAGGCGGCCTTTTTTGCTGTACCCTGGGGTCATATTCTTTAGCCTGGTTTATATCCCGATTCCTGCAGTATCTTCTGGTAATCTATATTTTCCATCAACTCGTCCAGCCCTTTATCCTTGTTGTTTTTCATATAGGTTTTTACTATCTCCCATCCCAGCCACACTGCAGCCCGTGAGGGTGACTCCCGTGGAAAGAAGTTAGTAAAGGGGCCATCGCCTATAAGCTTTCGTACTGTAAGATGATCACTTTCGAACAGTAATTTATGTTCTATCAGGTAGGTCCACATTTCTTCTTCATTATCCTTACACCATTTATACTCATCTTCAGTGAATCCAAGTATCCTGTGATCCGGCTCCCGGGGCATCATTGCTTTCACAAAATAGCATAGCTTTCCTTCGTATATAATGTTGTTTATTACATTCTTATTAGCATCTCCAAAAAGAAATTCAGTGCTTGCCCACATTTGCATGCAATCTGAAGGTATCTTTTCAGGGTACATGTTTTTTCTGAGGTATTCGGGTATTCCCAGGCGTGGGTAATACTTATAGTCGGTACCCAGGTACCTGTCCAGGCCTATGCCTATAATATTTGTATCGATAAGTATAGAACTGTTAAAACCTGAGATAAATGTATAAATTTCAGGAATTGCTTTGTCGGGGAAATAGTATTTGTAGTGCTTAAAAGCAAGCTTAAGATTATTCTCAAGCCACTCGGGACCAGGAAACATTTCCCGGCTTTTATTATAGATATCGATATTTCTGTGGTCTGTGACAAATGCCTTAAGAAAATCGGGGAATAAAGGGTTTTCCGGCTTAACAATATTGACGATATAAGAAAAACGTTCCAGGAATTGAGGATATTCCAGTTTTAGCTGATATGCTGTCTGCGATATTGAATCGGGATGGGGCATAAACATTTTATCCTCAAACCTTATTAGCTTAAGATCAAGATCAATATCTGAAACGGATATTTTTAAGGGCTCTCTTTTGCAGGCTGAAGAGATGAATATAAGGCCAAGAAGAGTTATTATAAGTTTATTCATATAATGTCTGCTATTTAGTGTTTACAAGAATATGCAAATTTAGCGAAGTTCATCTAAGATTACTAACTTTACAGCAAATGCTGAGTATGAAAAAACTATACTCCAGGTCAGGCGAAGTAAGTTTATAGGATCATAAAAATTAGTCAGATGAGAATCGGATTTTTTCAGGACAGGAAAACCCATATACTTATTATTGTGTTTATGCTGATATCAGGTAATGTCTTTTCACAAAAGGAGAAAACTAAACTCAGCATAGCGGTAGAACCCGGGATATCCTGGTTCTCGAGTGATCACAGGCAGGTAAGGACAGATGGACTGAAGACAGGGATATCATTCGGACTGGTAGTGGATAATTATTTTGGAGAGAAATATGCTGTTTCAACAGGTGCCTTTATGATGTATACAGGTGGGAAAATGTCCTATACTGATACAGTTGATATTGTTACCGCTTTTGATACTCTGAGCATTCCCGGGGGAATTGAATTGAATTATGGCTTGCAATACCTTGCTGTCCCCTTTGGGCTTAAGCTGGAGACGGTTGAGATTGGTTATACTACTTTTTATGTAGAGCTGGGTGTTAAAGCATTGCTTAGGCTTGGCTCAAAAGCTTCTGCTCCCAATAACCTTCTTAATAAGGAAAAGATAAGTGACGAAATATCATTCTTCAATTTAGCATGGTCGATAGGAGGAGGTTTTGAGTATTCTATTGGAGGGAGCACATCACTTATCGGGGGATTGTATTTTAACAATAGCTTTATTGATATTACTAAAGACCGGAACAATAAACCTGAGGATTACCTGAGGCTTAATTCTTTATCTCTAAGGATGGGTATTTTGTTTTAAAAAAAATGCAAAGATGAAAATCGGGCTGGCACAACTTAATTACCAGGTTGCTCATTTTAAGAAGAATGTATCTAAGATCATAGATGCTATTGATGAGGCAAAGAAACAAAAGACCGACCTGTTGGTTTTTTCTGAATTGTCAGTATCGGGTTATCCGCCACTTGATCTTCTGGAGCGCAAAGAATTTGTGGATGCCTGTATGAAGGGTATAGAAGAGATTGCAGGGCATTGCCAGGGCATTGCAGCTATAGTTGGAGGTCCGGTTCAGAACCATCTTCCCGAGGGGAAAAACCTGTATAATGCTGCTTTTTTTCTTGAAGATGGAAGGATTAAGAAAGTGATCAATAAAAGCCTGCTTCCTACTTACGATATATTTGATGAGTACAGGTATTTTGAGTCCAACCGTTTTTTTGAGCTGGTTGAGTTCATGGGTAAAAAGATCGCCCTGACTGTTTGCGAGGATCTGTGGGATCAGCAGGAGTTTGAAACAGACTTTGGGAAGAGTCATCTTTACCTTATCTCACCCATGGATGAGCTTGCCAGGCTTGATCCTGATCTGGTAATCAATATTGCTGCTTCACCATATTCTTATCATAAGGAGAGGGTAAAAAAGAAAATATTTATCGAGAAGGCAAAGAAATATAATTTGCCGGTGTTTTATGTCAATCAGGTTGCCGGGCAGACTGAGTTGATTTTTGAGGGTGGATCCATGGCTGTCAGTCCCAATGGAGACATATATGATGAACTGTCATTTTTCATGGAAGACACAGGATATTTTGATCTGGATAAGGTGCTAAAGGGAAGAAAGTATCAGAGCAGGCAGGAATCAAAGCTTATAATACAGAATATTCATGATGCCCTGGTAATGGGTATAAAGGATTATTTTTCCAAGATGGGTTTTAGCAAGGCTGTCCTGGGCTTGTCGGGAGGTATAGACTCGGCCGTATGCCTTGTTCTTGCACAAAGAGCACTGGGAGCTGGTAATGTTAAAGCACTTTTGCTTCCTTCTGCTTATTCCTCAGAACACTCTATTAGTGACTCGCTTGAACTGCTTGAAAAGCTTGGTGTGGAGCATGAGATCATTTCCATTGAGAAGGCAATGCAAGCCTTCAAAGAATCTCTTGAGCCTGTATTCAAAGGAATGAAGGAAGATGCCACAGAAGAGAATATTCAGGCCAGGATAAGGGCTGTTTTGCTTATGGCTTACTCAAATAAATTTGGCCATATATTATTAAATACTTCTAATAAAAGTGAAGCTGCCGTGGGCTACGGAACCCTTTATGGAGATATGAGCGGTGGACTTTCAGTGTTGGGAGATGTTTATAAGACAGATGTTTACAATCTCGCAAAATATATGAATAGTGATAAGGAGATTGTTCCCTGTAATATTATTTCTAAAGCGCCCTCGGCTGAACTCAGGCCGGAACAGAAAGACAGCGACTCCCTTCCCGATTATTCTGTTCTCGACCAGGTGCTGTTCAGGTACATTGAATTACAGAAAGGATCGGAGAGCATAATCAGGGAGGGCTTTGATGAAGGCCTGGTAAGAAAGATAATTGATATGGTAAACAGGAATGAATATAAACGTTTTCAGGCGCCTCCGGTATTAAGAATATCTTCCAAAGCATTTGGATATGGAAGGAGACACCCCCTCGTGGCTAATTATAATTTCCTGTAGATGAGTTTGTAAGTGAGTGTAAGAAGAAGATTTTCCAAAGCTGGATTTTATTGTGAATATATGATGTGAGTTTCATATATTTGTATGTTTTATAACATAATGCCGAAGTATGGCTAAAAAGGATTATTCTTGTGAGAATTGTTTAAATGATCCCAATTCAATATTCAGCGTCTTAAGTGATGAGGAGAGGGAATATTTATTAAAATATCATTCCTGTGTTCATCACAGGAAGGGAAGTATTATATATAGTGAGGGAGACAAGCCGACAGGTTTGTTATATCTTACAAATGGCAAAGTTAAAATATTTAAAGAGGGTATAGGGGGCAGAGATCAGATAGTGAGGTTGGCCAAGCCACTTGGCTTTATTGGTTACAGGGCCCTTTTTGCCGATGAAAACTATTCGGCTTCTGCAGTAGCACTTGAAGAATCTGATATTTGCAATCTTGAAAGGAATGTGCTTTTTTCTGTACTGGGAAACAATTCTGCCCTGTCTTTTAAGCTGATGCAGTCTATGGCCCAGGAGCTGGGATTATCAAATACCAGGACAGTCTCGCTTACCCAGAAACATATACGTGGCCGTCTTGCTGAATCTCTGTTCTTCCTGATAAACACATATGGCTTTGATGTTGACCAGCAAACAATTAAGGTTTACCTGTCAAGGGAAGATATTGCTAACCTTTCAAATATGACAACCTCGAATGCTATACGTACCTTATCAATGTTTGCAAGTGAGGGTGTAATAAAGCTTAATGGCAGAAAAATAGAAGTTCTTGACCTGGCACAATTAAAAAGGATAAGCGAGATGGGTTAAGGCATTTTCCCCAGGCATAATGAACTCCATACTTTATTACATATTATATAGTGTACTGTGGCTTATTTCTCTTTTGCCACGGCAGGTATTATATTTTTTCTCCCGCTTAATTTACTTTTTTGTGTATTATATTTCTGCTTACAGAAAAACGATTGTCTTTAAAAACCTCAGGAATTCTTTTCCTGAAAAGACTGAAGCAGAAATAAGGAAAATTGCAAGAGGCTTTTACGGGCATTTCAGCAATCTTATGGTTGAATCAATTATGTCCCTTACATTGAGCAGGAAAGAGCATTTAAGAAGATTCAGTTATAAAAACCCTGAACTCCTGGAAGAAATATATGCTGCCGGGAAAAGTATAATCCTGGTATTACCTCATTATGGAAACTGGGAATGGATTGTTAACATGGAGTGTATATCTTCTTTTCATTTTTTGGCAATTTACAAGCCTTTGCATTCTTCTGCTATGGACAGGCTATTTATTAAACTCAGAGAAAGGTTTGGCGGGGAGACTGTCCCTATGAAACAATCACTGAGAAGGATTATGAAAGCCGTGAATGATAAGGAGCAGACCATAACATTTTTTCTTTACGACCAGAGGCCAAGGAAAAATGAAATGCATCATTGGCTTAATTTTATGAACCAGGATACGCCCGTACTACTGGGCGCAGAGAAGATTGCCAGGAAAACAGGGCAAACAGTTGTGTTTTTTAAGACTACCAGGATAAAAAGAGGTTATTACGAGAATGAGTTCATAAAGATGACAGATGATCCTGCTGGGTTGCCCATGTATGAATTAACCGATTCTTTTTTCAGGATAGTGGAAGATATGCTGAATAAAACCCCTGAATACTGGCTTTGGACACATGACAGGTGGAAGTTTAAGAGGAATTAGATTCCCCCTGTTCTTTTACATAGCACTCCCTGCATAATGGCTGGTAAGCTTCTTTCTCCCCGAGCAGAACCCTCTTATCATCATTTGTCAAACGATAAGAATAAGAGGCCAGGTTACCACATCTTACACATATTGCATGCACCTTGGTAACATATTCGGCAATTGCCATTAATTGTGGTACCGGACCAAAAGGGACACCCAGGTAATCCATATCCAGTCCGGCGACAATTACTCTTACTCCACTATTAGCCAGCTTGTTACACACATCAATAAGTCCATCATCAAAAAACTGGGCTTCATCAATGCCCACTACATCAACATCTGAGCACATTAACAGAATATTTGCAGAGGTCTCAACAGGAGTAGACATAATGGCCCTGGCATCGTGAGATACTACTTCTACATCAGAATACCTGTTCTCGATCTGGGGTTTGAAGATCTCCACCTTCTGGTTTGCAATTTTAGCACGTCTCATCCGCCGTATCAATTCTTCAGTTTTACCACTGAACATCGATCCGGCTATGACCTCTATCCATCCGTGTTTCCTGCCCCCTACATGGGATTTCTCCAAAAACATCAGCTAAGAAATTCTAATTTATTATCATTAACTTTACCAAATCTTGCAATTTACAAAGCTATATATTGTTTATTGTAATTTTCTTTCAAAAATAAAAGTTTTAAAGAGGAAAGCCAGTAATAATGGATATTAAAGATAGTCTAAAAAACCTCTCTAAAGATACACAAGAAATCCTGAAGAAGATATATAAGCTTGAGGATAATTCAGATATATCACCGGAAGAGATTAATGCGCTTAAAGTAAAAATACTTTCCCTGTATGATAATGTGTCCGGTATTGAGTGGATGATCAGGCAGGGATCTTCAATAGCTGAGCCGGAAAAGTCTGTATCTGTGGAAATGCCGCAGGTGGTAACTGATAAGCCGGAGGAACCTGTATCCGTGGAAGTGTCGCAGGCCGCAATTGATAAGCCGAAGGAATCAATGCCGGAAGAACCTGTACCCGGTGAAGTATCAGAGGGTATGACTGATGACAGGGTTGTAAGTGAAAAGCCGGAAAAAATAGTATCATCTGCCAGGAAGATGGAAAGATCGGCAGGTGTTATTTCTGATAAGTTCCGGAACAGCAAGTACAGGAATGAGGCCCTTAAAAAAGAAATGCCTATAAATGACCTTAGCTCGAAATTTTATGATAAGCCTATAAAAGACATCCCTGCAGCAATAGGTATTAATGAGAAGTTCAGGTATATCAGGGAGCTCTTTGACGGTGATTCATCCAGTTATAATAAAACTATTGCTTACCTGAACGAGGTTAAGTCAGAATCGGATGCTGTAGAGTATTTCAACAGTAATTTTGACTGGGATCATGATGATAAGCTTGTAAGAATGCTTCTTAACCTCACGAGTAGAAAACTGAGATATACAAAGAAATGACCGGTCTTTTTCTTGTACCTACACCCATAGGGAATCTTGATGATATCACCAGGAGGGCTGTAGCAGTCTTGTCGGGGGTTGATACAGTACTTGCCGAGGATACCCGCAAAACTTCTTTCCTGCTAAAGCACCTTGAGATAGAAAAAAAGATCATTTCCCACCATAAGTTCAATGAGCATAGTAGCCTGGATTCACTTATTGAAAGGATGAAAAAGGGTGAAAGCTTTGCCCTTGTGTCGGATGCAGGTACCCCGGCGGTATCAGACCCGGGTTTTTTACTGGTAAGGGCCTGTATTGAAAATGGTATTAATGTGGAATGTCTTCCCGGTGCAACGGCTTTTGTTCCTGCCCTGGTTGTTTCGGGACTGCCAAATGACAGGTTTTGTTTTGAAGGTTTCCTTCCTGCAAAGAAAGGAAGACAGAAAAGACTTAATGCCCTTGCCGGTGAGAGCCGGACAATGATCTTTTATGAGTCGCCTCACAGGCTGGTAAAATTGCTTAGCCAGCTAAGCGGGATAATGGGTCCCGACAGAAAAGCTTCTGTCTCCAGGGAACTCACAAAAATATACGAAGAAACCATTCGCGGCAGCCTTGCAGAGCTTTCGGAACACTTTTTATCTAAAGCTCCAAAGGGCGAATTTGTGGTGGTTGTGGCGGGTAAGAAGTAAGTTGATTTCTATTTACTGACATTTCTAAATATTGGAATGAGCAAAGTTTTACAACTAATCAATTGTTAACATTATGAATACAGCATTTGAGAATTTGAAGAACTTCTTTGATCGGATTAAGCACATTGGCTTTTGGCAAAGAATTTTCTACTGGAGGTCAATCAAGACACTTAGCTATGATGCTTATAACGAATTTAAAGAGTTAAACACAACAATTGAGCAATCTAAATTGGAGTTGGAACAAAGCAAAAGCAGGGTTGCTACTCTTGAGAAAGAAAAAGAGATACTGGAATCAAAAAATGAAGGAATTCAAAAACTTGAATTTAAGATTACACAATTGGAAGAAGATAAAAATCATCTTATTCGTAACAAGGTGCAACTTGAAAAGAAAGTAACACAGTATGAGCAAACGGAAGACCTGCGGAAGAAAGATTATGAGAAAAAAATTGCTTCGATAGAGGCTGTACGTGATGGACTGGAAGGTGACAGAACCCGATTAAATGATGACCGGGTGCAAGAAAAAGAAGAAGCATTGCAACGCATGAAAGAATTGTGGAAGAATCACCAAGACAATGTTGAATCAACTATACGAGATGTTTGCAAAAATAATATCATCAAATATGTGGAAGATGTTCCATTTAAGGGGAAACCAGATAATACCATTATGATAGCTGATGAATATATCATTTTTGATGCAAAAAGTCCCTCGAATGAGGATCTTAATAATTTCCCAAAATATTTAAAAACACAGGCTGAGTCAGTTAAGAAGTATATTAAAGAAGAGGATGTTAAGAAGGATATTTTCTTAGTCATCCCTTCAAATACTACAAGCATCGTAAAGAATCACTTCATCAATATGGGTGATTATAATGTATATCTTGTTTCTGTTGATTCTCTTGAACCTATCATCTTATCTCTCAAAAAGATAGAAGAATATGAGTTTGCAGAACAGCTTACACCGGAAGAAAGAGATAACATTTGCAGGGTAATCGGGAAATTTGCCCATACAACGAAGAGAAAAATTCAAATTGATTACTTCTTTTCGCAACAGTTTCTGGAAATTCTTACGAAGTGTGAAACTGACCTTCCCGATGATATCATGAGTTCTGTTATCGAATTTGAGAAAGCAGAAAAATTGAATCCCCCTCAAGAAAAAAGGTCAAAACAGATTCTTACGAAAGACTTGATAAAGGACAATGAGAAATTAGCACTTCTAGCAAGAGCTAAGCTAATGGGAGAGAATGATAACAAATAATACTATTTCTTTAATGATTTGAATTCAGGTGGATTTGTAAGCTCCAAAAATCCATCCATCAGGTCATTATCAATAGTTACTGACAGATGGTAATGAGTTAATTTCCATTCATTATCCTTAAACACCATTACTCCCGATCCCCTGCAAACGCCCATCCAGGTGTCCAGGAGCTCGTCGAACCAGGCAGTATTTTTGCTGGCAGAGTAGTGTATTTGCCTGTTATATGGTTTGAAATCCCATGCTTTGCCTTTATCGAAATAGGGCCTGGCAAATGAGTAAAATTCTTCCTTGTTCCATCTTTCTGTGGCATCTGTTCCAAGGTAAACAAAACTGCTGTCCATTAATCCAAAAAACACTTCAGCATTGGCCCGGGCAGCAGCCATATGCCATGAATCCATGACCTTATCCGGGTCAGCTGAATTATCTGATACCTTCCTGACACTCTCTTTTCCGTTGCAGGAGGAAAAAAGGATGAAAACAAATACTAAGAGATATCTGGAAATGGATATATGCATTTATCTGTTTGTTATTACTTGATATGAGGGGGAAGCTGTATCTCAAAAATACTTTGTTCTATAAGTTTTTCTATGTTTTTCAGCAGCCTGATTTCTTCCCTGTTTACGAAAGTTATCGCCACACCTGTGGCTTTTGCTCTTGCCGTACGGCCCACCCTGTGAACATAATCCTCGGCATCCTTGGGCACGTGATAGTTGATCACAAGGTCAATATTATCAATATCTATCCCTCTTGAAACAATATCGGTAGCTACCAGTATATTGATCTTATTGTTTTTAAAATCAAGCAGTGCCTGTTCCCTTTCCTTTTGTGTAAGATCGGAGTGTATAGGTGATACCAGCATGTTTTTGCTTTTTAGGGTCCGTGCCAGTTGTTTCACCTCCAGTTTTGTGCCGGAAAAAAGCAATATCCTGTTCAGGTCTTTACCCTCAAGCAGGTCCACCAGAAGCTGTATCTTTTTATTATTCTCTATCCTGTAAATTGCCTGTAAGACTCCCTGTGCAGGTTTTGATACCGCAAGGTCTATCTGTTCGGGTTCCTTCAGGAGTTCTTTGGCCAGTTTCCTGATGGTAGGAGGCATGGTTGCCGAGAACATAAGTGTCTGACGCTTTACAGGCAGGGTTTTTACTATTTGTTTAATATCGGCATAAAAACCCATATCAAGCATCCTGTCTGCCTCATCAAGGATGAGGAAATCGAGATTACTGAAGTCCAGGTAGCCAAGCTGAAGGTGGGCAATAAGCCTGCCGGGAGTTGCAATGATGATATCAGATCCTTTCTCAATAGCAGTTCTTTGCTGGTCCCACGATATTCCGTCACCTCCTCCATACACGGCAATTGAGCTGATATTTGTGAAATAAGATAATCCAAGGAACTGCTGATCTATCTGTGTTGCCAGCTCGCGGGTGGGGACTATTATCATGGCACTTATGCCTTTCTTCTCTTTCTTGTTTATTATCCTGTGGAGTACAGGCAGCAGGAAGGCAGCTGTCTTGCCGGTGCCTGTCTGGGCACAACCAATAAGGTCTTTACCCTGCAGGATAAGGGGTATTCCAAGCTCCTGTATAGGGGTAGGTAGACTAAAGCCCATAGCCTCAACGCCCTCCATTATGGAGCTGTCGAGATTAAATTCGGAGAATGACATTATTTTATCTTTACTCACTGTGCAGAGATTTTAAGAATTTCAACTATCATTCCCAGTGCCTTTTCCATATCGGAGATGCTTATATGTTCTTCAGTGGAATGTTCCAGATGGGCTCCTATTCCCACTACTGCCATTTCAATATCATGATTGTTGTAAACCGAAGCATCGGTGAATCCTGTAATAAAACCTGTTCTGGCATCAATGCCAACCGATTTAAGTGCTTGTTTTGAAACCATTACAGTTTCAGAATTGTCTGAGATCTCAACTGCCTGGAATGGGTTTTGCACATCGATTTTAACTGTAGCCCCGGTAGACTCAACCTTCTCCCTGATAATAACTTCCATCTTTTTTGCCAGTTCCTCAGCCTTCTTATCATTAAGACTGCGGCATTCTGCCAGGAAGAAAGTTTCATCAGGTACACCATTCCTGATAATTCCACCTTTAATAACACCTACATTGGAAGTTGTTTCTTTATCTATCCTGCCCAGGGGGAGTGCAGATATTGCTTTTGATGCAGCCAGTACTGCATTAATTCCTTTTTCAGGTTCCATACCTGCATGTGCCGACCTTCCTTTTATCTCAACATCAAGAGTGAAATATGAGGGACCTCCAATAACTATAGTATCAAGTGTGTCATTATCCAACAGGTATCCTTTTTTTGCTGTTAGCCAGTCGAAATCAAGGTTCTGAACCCCAATAAGTCCCACTTCTTCCTGGCGGGTAATAGCAATTTCAACCACCGGCCTTGTATCTGCTATCCTCAGCGCTTCAAGCATTTCTGCTATACCGGCTTTATCATCGGCACCCAGGATGGTAGTTCCGTCTGAACGGATCACTCCATCTTTAATAACAGGCTTAATAGCTTTTCCTGGTTGCACCGTATCGGCGTGGCATGACAGTAAAATGCTTTCACTGTTAGAAGCATTCTTTGAGGGCAAACGTCCAAGCAGGTTGCCGTAAGGATCTATATATGTTTCGGCACCTAATGCTTTTAATTCTTTTTCAAGGTATTCTATAAAATGCTTCTCTTCACCCGATTCACTGTCGATCTTTACCATCTCCAGGAACTGATTAATCATTCTTGACTCCATATTATATATTTTGATTGCTTGATATCTGCTTGTGAAACAGCTGTAAATATACAAAGACTGCCCAAAAGATCAGACTGCTTATTGAAATTAAATTCTCAGGCAGAGATTATACTATAATTAATTACAATAATTAAGGAGAGCTTATAAATTAGTTATAATTTTAGTCACTCTATTATATGTTTTCAGGTAATTGATAAGGCCTGGATCAGGATGCCGGGATGAAGCTAATAATATCTATTACATAAGACCAGGCCATGACAAAGTATAAACACATTTTTTTTGATATTGATAATACCCTCTGGGACTTTAAAGCTAATTCCGACCTGACACAGCATGAAATGTACAAGCAGTTCGGGCTTGATGAGTTTTTTTCAGGTGCTGAGGAATTTATAAGTATTTATCATGAATATAATGATGAGCTATGGGAAGATTATCGTAAAGGAAGAATTGAAAAGAGTAAGCTTAAATGGTACAGATTTTATTTAAGCCTTAAGGAGAAGTTCGTCGAGAATGAAAGGCTTGCCAGGGAGCTTGATGATTTTTATCTGACTGAGAGTCCAAAAAAGACAGGATTGATACCGGGAGCTATTGATCTGCTTGAAGAATTAAAAAAGCGTTATTCTCTGCATGTTATTACAAATGGTTTTAATGAAGTTCAGTATACTAAGCTTGATAACAGTAACTTAAGAGTTTATTTCAAGACTGTTGTAACTTCTGAGGATGCCGGTATAATGAAGCCGGATCCGGCTATCTTTGAGTTTGCTCTTGAAAAAGCAGGTGCAAAGAAGGAAGAAAGCATAATGGTTGGTGATGTTCTGGGGGTTGATATCCTGGGAGCCAGGAATGCAGGTATTGACCAGATTTACCTGGCACCAAATGGGCACAGGCATAATGAGGAGATAAGTTTTCAGGTCAGCAGGCTGGAAGAAATTCTGGAAATCCTTTAACTAAAAAGGTTCATCCTCGCTCAGGCCGTCATTCTCAAAACTGTTTCCTCCACCTTTCAGGTCATCATTCATTTTCGATCCGTATGATATCGATGATATGCCCTTTTCATTGTCAAGCCCTGCAATATCCATTTCATCGGGTTCTACAAACTTGGCCATTTCTTCTCTGAACCTGAGGGTTACGTCATCTATGGGTCCATTACGGTGCTTGGCTACAATTATCTCGGCCAGTCCCTTGTTTGAGTTGCCATCCTCATCTGTGAGGAAACCATATTTCTCGGGACGGTGAATAAATAATACCAGGTCGGCATCCTGCTCTATGGCACCCGATTCCCTAAGGTCGGAAAGTTGTGGTCGCTTGGAGCCTGTACGTGTTTCAACCGATCTGTTTAGCTGGGAAAGTGCAATGATAGGTATCTCCAGCTCTTTGGCAATCGCTTTAAGCGACCTGGAGATACTGCTTACTTCCTGTTCCCTGCTTCCACGGTTATCTGCCGAGCTTGTCATTAGCTGAAGGTAGTCAACAACTATAATCTCAACATGGAACTGTAGTTTCAGCCTTCTTGCCTTGGCCCTGAACTCAAAAAGTGATATTGCAGGCGTATCATCAATGAATATGGGAGCATCAACAAGGGTTTTTATATTGGATTCAAGTTGCTTCCATTCATGGTCGTCGAGTTTACCGTTACGAATCCTGTGTGATGGGAGCTCAGTCTCACTTACAATAAGCCTTGTTACCAGTTGAATGGATGACATCTCGAGTGAAAAGAACCCGATAGGTCTTCCATGATCAACAGCAATATTCTTAGCCATAGAAAGAGCGAATGCTGTTTTTCCCATAGATGGCCTGGCTGCCAGAATTATAAGGTCCGACTTTTGCCATCCAGAAGTGATACGGTCAAGCTTGGTAAAGCCCGAAGGTACGCCTATAAGACTGCCTTCGGTCTTGCCGGCTTCCTCGATTTGCAGAATGGCTTCTTTTATAAGAACATTTATTCTTGCTGTTTCTCTTTTTATATTTCCTTCAGCTATCTGGAAGAGTTCCTGTTCGGAGAAATCCAGCAGGTCGTCAACATCAATGCTTTCGTCAAAGGCCCTGGTCTGTATCTCGGAAGAAACGCGTATCAGTTCACGTTGTATATGTTTCTGTGCAACTATTCGGGCATGGTATTCAATATTAGCTGCCGATGCCACCCTGTTTGTGAGTTTGGAAATATATATTGATCCTCCAACTTCTTTCAAAAGGCTTTTTTTCCTAAGCTCCTCGGTAACAGTAAGTATGTCTATAGGCCTCTCGGCGTCTGAGAGAGCCAGTATGGCCTGAAAAATTTTCTTATTTGCCTCATTATAAAAACTATCTGCTTTAAGGATGTCTATTACTGATATAAGAGCATCTTTTTCAAGCATAATGCCACCCAGTACGGCTTCTTCAAGCTCCATAGCCTGTGGGGGAAGTTTGCCAAGTTCGAGGCTTGCCGTGCTGAGTGAAGAGCTGCTTCTTACTTTTTCTTTAAGAGCCATAAGGATAGGTGTATTATTAGTTTTTCGCTGTCAAAAATAAGAAATTGAAAAAGACAGCCTCTTATATTTGCCTGTTTCTTTTAAACAAAAAGCTGTTTAAAAATAAAGGGAATTGTTAATAAAAAGATACATTTGTGATAAAGGCTGTAGCTGTAGCTTTACAGAGTAGAATTATGATTTGTTATCCCAATGCAAAAATAAATCTTGGTCTTAATATTGTTGAAAGAAGGCCTGATGGATTTCATAATATTGAAAGTGTTTTCCTTCCAACAGCTTTCACAGATATTCTTGAGCTTTTGCCTGATCCCGGGGCTAAACCGGGAGATTATTTGTTTTTTGAGTCGGGAATAAAGATTAATGGTCATGCCGATGATAATCTTGTTGTAAAGGCATATAAACAAATGGCTGAAGATTACGACCTGCCGGCGGTGAAGATAGCCCTTCACAAGCAGATACCCTGGGGGGCAGGACTGGGGGGTGGTTCGGCAGACGGGGCCTTTATGCTTATGGCATTGAACAGTCTTTTTAAGCTTAATCTATCTGTCGGTCAATTGGGTGTTTATGCTGCCAGGCTTGGAAGCGACTGTCCTTTCTTCCTTGAGAACAGGATTTCTTTTGTTACAGGCAGGGGAGAGATAATTAGAAAACTTGATATTGATACCGGGAATTTTTTTTTGATAATTGTAACGGCTAATGTAAAGATTAATACTGCCATGGCTTATTCCGGGATAAGGCCGGTCAGACCTGTCTTAAGTTTGCCTGAATCACTGAAGGAAGGCAGGAAGGCCTGGAAGAAACTTATTAGCAATGATTTTGAGAAAGAAGTATTTGGTCGCTATCCCAGGCTGGGACAAATAAAAGAAGAATTATACAACATGGGTGCATTCTACAGCTCCATGTCGGGAAGCGGATCGGCTGTTTATGGATTATTTGAAAATGAGCCCGATCTGAAAGGCCGGTTTGCTAATGAATTAAAATGGAGCGGATGGTATGGTGGCATCACCTGATCAAGATACTATTATTCCATTTCGAATATCAGTTTCCCCTTGGGTACCAGTTCCCCTTCTTTCACATTAACTTTCTTCACTATACCGGCCTTTGGGACATAAACCCTGTTTCTCATCTTCATGGCTTCAAAGATAAGGGCAAGCTGACCATTTTTCACCTTTTTCCCTGCACTGATCTTTACTTTAATAATAGTGCCGGGGATAAATGAAAATACCTTCTTAACATCCGGCTTTTCCCATTTTGTTCTCTGACTGAACTTGGTGGTATAATGGGTTTTGTATTTGGTTCCATCAATATTTATTGACTTTAATCTGCCTGATTTTGCTGACTCTGATGTTTCCATGGATTTATTTTTCATAAATAATAGAACAGGATATTATTAAAATGGAGGTATTCCATGTTTTTTATTCGGACTTGCTATTGCCTTATTGGAGGATACCTTAATAGCATGAAGAAATAGTTTCCTCGTTTCCTCGGGTTCAATTACAGCATCTATATAACCTTTGGCTGCAGCAACATAGGGATTGGAAAATTTAGACTTGTATTCCTTTATTTTCTTTTGCCTCATCTTTTCAGGATCATCAGCTTCATTTATTTCTTTCCTGAAAATAATATTAGCTGCACCTTCGGGACCCATCACAGCTATCTCGGCGCCGGGCCATGAAAAGACAAAGTCGGCCCTGAGATGCCTGGAACTCATTGCTATATAACCTCCGCCATAGGCTTTTCTTATTATCAATGTTATCTTGGGAACTGTTGCCTCGCTATATGCATACAGGAGCTTAGCCCCGTGCCTGATTACTCCGGCATGCTCCTGGTCCACACCCGGAAGATAACCAGGAAGGTCAACAAGTGTGATGATAGGGATATTGAAAGCATCACAGTACCTGATAAAGCGGGCAGCCTTATCTGAAGAATCCACATCCAGTACTCCTGCCAGAACAAGGGGCTGGTTGCAAACGAAACCTACTGTTTTTCCACCAAGCCTTCCAAAGCCTATAACCATGTTAGCTGCCCACATTTTCTGTACTTCAAAGAAGTCTGAATCATCTACAATGCTATTGAGAACATCCCTGACATCATATGGTTGCCTGGGATCATCAGGAACTATCTGCCCGATCTTAAATTCTTTTTTTGGTGCTTTGATTTTGCAAATATCAGACTTGTCGGTATTATTCCATGGAATAAAGGAGAGCAGCTTCTTTATCTGGTCCAGTGTCTCAACTTCACTTTCGGCAAAGAAATGTGCATTGCCCGTGATCTCGCTATGTACGCGCGCACCTCCCAGGTCTTCCATGGAGATCTCTTCACCCAGTACTGTCTTTATCACCTCGGGTCCGGTGATGAACATTTTTGATATTTTATCAGTTACGAAAACAAAATCGGTCAGGGCAGGAGAATATACGGCTCCGCCGGCACAGGGTCCCAGTATTACAGATATCTGAGGTATAACCCCTGAGGAAAGTGTATTCCTGAAGAATATTTCGCCATAACCTGCAAGCGAGTTAACTCCTTCCTGTATTCTTGCTCCACCCGAATCATTAATCCCGATCAGGGGCATTCTCATTTTCAGGGCATAGTCCATGATCTTGGTGATCTTCCTGCTGTGCATAAGTCCCAGTGACCCGCCTGCCACTGTAAAGTCCTGTGCAAAAATGGCAACAGGCTTTTTATGTATGGTGCCTGTACCTATAATAACACCGTCGCCATGTAATGTTTTTTTGTCCATGTTGAAGTCACGGGCTTCGTGCTCAACGAAGAGATCATATTCGCTAAAGGAGCCTTTGTCAACAAGACTGATTATTCTCTCACGGGCAGTAAGCTTACCCATGGCAATTTGTTTTTCTATTGCTTTCTCACCACCACCGGCAAATACTTCCTTACGCCTTTTCTGCAATTCCCGGATATTTTTCTTTAATGCCATAATTTATGCAGTTATATTAGAGATATATACTTATTAATATAGCAGTGCAATATTACAAATTATTTATAAAAGAATATTTTATGGCTATTTGGGAGCATAGTAATACAGGAATCCGGCAATAATGGCAAATATTATGTTTGGCATCCATACGGCAAGCAGTGGGTCAATGGAACCCCCAACGGCAAATTGTGAAGAAAACTGCAGAAACAATATATAGGCAAAACTAAGGGCTATGCCGGCTCCTATATGACCACCTATGCCACCCCTGATCTTTCTTGAAGACAGGGTGACCCCTATAAGAGTTAATATGAAGGTTGAGAAAGGAAATGCCAGTCGCTTGTATTTTTCAATAAGGAAAGGAGTGATATTCTCAGAGCCCTGCAGTTTTTGCTGGTCAATAAATCCCCGGAGCTCCCTGATATTCATATTTTGTACAAAGTCGTCATTTCTTGAGAATTCCTCGGGACGAAGGGTTAATGTGGTATCAATCTCCCTGCCATAGGATAGCTTCTCAGTTCCATCATTAAGGAATATTCTTGAATAATAATTCCTGATGGTCCAGTTCTCCTTATCCTCATTCCACTTTATATAATCGGCCAGTAACTTTGATTTTAGCTCACCCTTCTCCGAGAACTTCTCCATAGAGAATTTATATCCTATACCGGAATTGTTACTGAAACTCTCCATGTATATATACTCATTGGGATGTAGCTGGAGATGAATATTTCTCCTGTTCACAGACCGGGGTCTTTTATTTATGTAAGCATTTTCGAAATCGGTTCTTTTTTTATTGGCCGGTGGAATTATGTAATTGCCGGATACAAAGGTGAAGCCTGCAATTGTAAGGGCTGATATAAAATAGGGAAAGAGCAGCCTTCTGAATCTTAGTCCGCTGCTAAACATTGCAATTATCTCGGAGTCATAAGCCAGCTTGGATGTAAAGAATATGACTGAAATAAATGTAAACAGGGGACTGAAAAGCAGTGCGAAGTATGGTATGAAGTTAAAGTAGTATTTGAATAATACATCCCTGAAGGGAGCGTTGTTTTCAATGAAGTCATCCAGTTTTTCAGAGATGTCGAAAACTATGACTATAAGCATCAGCAAAGTAATGGCATAGAAAAAAGTACCCAGGAACTTTTTAATTATATATATATCAAGTATTATGCTTCCCTTAAATTTTCGCACGTCTTTTTTTCCTTATATCATAACCTGGTTTTGAGCTTTGGCAGCATTTGATTTTTCCATCCGGCAAAACTGTTATCTTTTATTTTTTTTCTTGCTTCGGTCATCAGCCATTTATAAAATTCAAGGTTATGCAGGCTTGCTATCCTGGCACCCAGCATTTCTTTGGCATATATAAGATGACGCAGGTAGGCTTTTGAATATTGTTTGCCTGCGTCTGTAAAATTATCAATGGGTGAAAAGTCATCCTTCCATTTTTCATTCCTGATATTTATTATGCCCTCTGCTGTGAAAAGCATCCCGTTTCTTCCGTTCCTGGTAGGCATAACACAGTCGAACATGTCAATGCCCAGGGCAATGTTCTCAAGAATATTTACCGGTGTGCCAACGCCCATAAGGTACCTGGGTTTATCTTTTGGCAGTATTGCGGTCACTGTCTCACACATTTCATACATCACTTCTTCAGGCTCACCAACAGAAAGTCCCCCTATGGCATTTCCTTCCTGTTGCATTGAGCTGATAAACTCTGCAGACTGCCGCCTGAGGCTGGTATATATACTGCCCTGAACAATGGGGAAGAAGCTCTGACTATGACTGTATTTCGGACTGCCAGCATTGAAATGTTTTACACCCCTTTCCAGCCACCTGTGTGTTAGCCCCATAGATTTATTTGCATAATCATATTCACAGGGGTATGGTGTGCATTCGTCGAGGGCCATGATAATATCAGAGCCTATGGCTCTCTGAATGTCCACAACTGATTCGGGAGTGAACAGGTGCTTTGAACCGTCTATATGAGAGCGAAAGGCATATCCTTCTTCCGTTAATTTACGATTGGCGGCAAGTGAAAACACCTGGTATCCCCCGCTATCTGTCAGAATTGGCCTGTCCCAGGCCATAAATTTATGTAAGCCACCCGCCTTTTCAAGTATGCCGGTTCCGGGTCTCAGGTAAAGGTGATAAGAATTTCCCAGTATTATTTCTGCGTCAATCTCCTTTTCCAGCTCATTTTGTGAAATGCCTTTAACGCTTCCCACAGTTCCAACAGGCATAAATACCGGTGTCTGAATTTCTCCATGATCAGTTATCAGCCTGCCTGCCCTGGCTGAAGATCCGCTGTCGCTATGAGATATGATGAACTTCATTGTGACAAAGATAGGGAATAGTTCGGTTCTTAATATGAGTTTTATTTTTGCATCATCTTTTTAAAAATAATAGTTTACTGGGAAAAGATTAAGGGATAGCCTGGTTTTATGGCAACTGTCAATTTGGATTAACAAAAAAATTGTAATAAAATTACTGCATAATCAATAACATGATCCAAAAGTTGTTTTACAATCCTGCCCTTAGCGATATACTGCTTATCCTGTTTTTGCTAAGTATGGCCATACAGCTTTTCTACTATCTTTTTTTCTATGCAAGGATGGCCTTTGGCAGGGTCAAAGCTAAAAAGGCTGCCAGGCAGCCCGTTTCTGTTGTTATCTGTGCCAGGAATGAAGAAGATATGCTTAAGAAAAACCTGTCTTTGATAATGGAACAGGATTATGATGATTTTGAAGTAATTGTTGTGGATGATTGCTCTGAAGATGCAACAGCAGAGGTGCTGGAGCAATTCAGCAAAAAGTATCCTAAGCTGAAGGTGACCACAATAAAAAAGGATGAAAAGTTCAGTCATGGGAAGAAACTGGCCCTTACAATAGGAATAAAAGCTGCCAGCAATGAATGGCTGCTGCTTACAGATGCCGATTGTGCCCCGGGGAGCAACAGGTGGATAAGCGGTATGCAAAAGAACTTTAGTTCAAAAACATCTGTAGTTCTGGCTTATGGTCCATACAAGCAGGAAAAAGGATTACTGAACAGCTATATAAGGTTAGATACTTTCTTTATAGGATTACAATACATGAGTTTTGCCATTGCAGGTATTCCCTATATGGGTGTAGGCAGGAACCTCGCTTACAGGAAATCGCTCTTTTTTGATAACAAGGGATTTGCCTCACACAGGAAACTGGCTTCAGGAGATGATGATCTTTTTATTAATGAGGTTGCCCATGGCCGCAATACAAAAGTGGAATATTCTCCCTGTACATTTACATATTCAGAGGCAAAGAAAAACCTAGGGGAATGGATGATGCAGAAAAAGAGGCATTTAAGCACAGGGACTCATTATTCTGCTTTAACGAAATGGTTACTTGCAGGAGAGATTATTTCCAGGCTCTTGTTTTATGCCCTGTTTGTAATACTCCTGGCTGGCACGGAGCAGTATCATTATTATCTGCTGGCTGCTTTTACCTT
Organism: Bacteroidales bacterium; assembly: GCA_029932855.1. Classification (GTDB taxonomy): domain Bacteria; phylum Bacteroidota; class Bacteroidia; order Bacteroidales; family VadinHA17; genus JAYEGO01. The sequence goes on from JAOZPG010000010.1 coordinate 51,640, forward strand.
AAGGCTGTTGGTAATGCTTAGTGTTTTCAAATCAGCCATGAACCGTTTGAATGAAACAAATTTATTTGTACTTTCGTTTTTTTATGATCTGGTTTCGCCCTTTATTAATTCTGTATTGTATATCGCTAACATTTTTAACTCCCGAGTATCTTCATGGAAGTAAATGAAAATCTATCTGAGAAAGCCCGTTATGATTGTGTGCTGGTAGAGAGGGCTCTGGATGGAGAAGAGAAGGCCTATGCTGAATTAATGAATCGTTACAGGGATGCAATCTACTATATGCTTCTGAAGATGGTTAGCAGCAGTGTTGATGCAGAAGATCTTACAATAGAGGCTTTTGGCAAGGCCTTCAAGAATCTTAATCAATATACACCCAAATTTGCTTTTAGTACATGGCTGTTTAAGATAGCAAGTAATAACTGCATTGATTTTATACGAAAGAAAAGGGGGAATACTATCTCTATAGATCAGGGAGATGAACCATCAGACTCATCGCCCCTGTCAATACAGTCTGGTACTCTTGATCCCGAGGAAAACCTGATTAAGAAACAGAAGCAGAAACTCCTCAGGGATATTGTAACACAGCTTAAGCCCAGGTATCGCAGATTGATAGAGTTAAGATATTTTAAGGAGTATTCGTACGAGGAAATTGCCATTGAGCTTGACCTGCCCCTGGGTACGGTTAAGGCCCAGCTATTCAGGGCCAGGGAACTTCTTTATAATATTTTAAACAAAACCGGATCGGGTGTGTGACATGATCTGTCCGTATGGATATAATTAAAAAATATTTCCCACAGCTCTCCGCCAGGCAGTATGAGCAATTCATGCAAATGGGAGATATATATGGCTACTGGAATGAAAGAATCAATCTTATATCGCGGAAAGATATAAAAAACCTCTATTTACATCATATACTGCATTCCCTGTCAATAGGTCTTTACCATCCTTTTAAGAAAAATATGCTGGTGATGGATGTGGGTACGGGTGGAGGTTTCCCTGGTATTCCCCTGGCCGTTTTGTTTCCTGAGACAGAATTTTATCTGATCGACAGTATTGCAAAGAAGATAAAGGTGGTAAATGAAGTAGTTGTCTCCCTGGGTATTAAAAATGTAAGGGCAGAGCAGGTACGTGCCGCAGATGTGAAAGTTAAATGCAACTATGTTGTTAGCCGGGCCGTTTCTTCCCTGCCGGTATTTTATGACTGGGTGAAGGATAAATTTGCCATCCTTCCAGGCAGGCAAAGTCATGGGCAGGAGCAGGGGATATTGTATTTAAAAGGAGGGGATATCAATGAGGAGCTTATATCTGTCCCGGGAAGAGCCAGGGAGGTTTTATTGTCAGAATATTTTGAGGAGGATTTTTTTGAGACAAAAAAAATCGTGTTTATTCCTGTTTAAATATATGTGTTTGCCGCAGTATAGATACAATCAGGGCTTTTATTATTTCCAACTATGTTTATTTCCGATATTATTTGAGCTTTAATTTTAACTTAAGCTTTTGTGATAAAGAAAAAAAGATTAAATTTGCAAACTCAATTTTGGAATTAAGACAAGACAGCAATGAAAAGAACATTTCAGCCATCAAACAGGAAGAGAAAAAACAAGCATGGATTCAGGGAAAGAATGTCCACTGCTAACGGAAGGAAAGTGCTTGCTTCAAGAAGGGCAAAAGGCAGAACAAAGCTGTCGGTGTCCGATGAGTCAAGGCCTAAGATCTAATTTAAGGGATATTTTAAAATAGAAAAGGATCAGCAATGATCCTTTTTTTTTTCATAATTTTACAACCTTAATTGCTTTTATAGATTATGGATTATGGAATTTCCGGAAATAAAAACAGCTGCGATAAAGGATATTTATGAGAAGGTATTATCGGGAACAAGAATAAGTTGCGATGAGGCTCTTGTACTCTATACTGAGGCAGAGCTTGGTGAACTTGGGATAATGGCCAGTCATGTATGCAAAAGTCTGAATGGGGACAATGTATATTTTAACAGGAATTTTCATTTCGAACCTACCAATATATGTATCTATAACTGTAAGTTTTGTTCTTATAAAAGAAATATCAATGAACCCGGTAGCTGGGAATATGGTTACGATGAGCTACAAAAACGATTGGATGCTTATAAAGGGAAAGAACTCAGTGAAATACATATAGTGGGGGGGGTGCATCCCAAACGTGATCTTCATTATTACGGGAAGATGCTACAGCTTGTAAAAAAGCAAAGGCCCGATATACATATAAAGGCATTTACAGCAATTGAACTCGATTTTATGATCCGTAAAGCGGGGATGAGTCTTGAGGAGGGATTGCTTGCATTGAAAGATTACGGTCTCGATTCCATTCCCGGGGGCGGTGCCGAGATATTTGACGAGGAAATAAGAAGGCAGGTATGTGAAGAGAAATCAAGTTCTGACTTATGGCTTAACATACACAGGAAAGCACATGAGCTGGGAATACCCTCTAATGCAACTATTTTATACGGACATATTGAGAATTATTCCCACAGAACAGATCATCTCAACAGGTTGAGGGAGTTGCAGGATGAGACCGGGGGCTTTAATGTGTTCATTCCTCTTAAATATAAAAAAGAAAACAACCAGCTTTCGGAAGCCGGCGAGGTATCGGGTATTGAAGATCTCAGGAATTTTGCAGTATCAAGGATATTCCTTGATAATTTCCCACATATAAAAGCTTACTGGCCCATGTTGGGTAAAGAGCTTACCAGGCTTTCACTTTCCTTTGGTGTTGATGATATTGACGGGACGATTGATGATTCAACAAAGATATACTCTATGGCCGGTTCGGAGGATAAGGCTCCCGGTCTCAGCAGCGGGGAGCTTATCGGTATTATTAAAGATGCCCGTCGCAGTCCCGTGGAGAGAGATACTCTTTATAATATAATAAAGCGGTATTGATCATATAATTTTTTTTATATCTATTCGTTAATTAATAAACATTTAGATAAATGTCAGCAGCTAAAAGTTTTTTACGATTCATTATCAGCAAGGTATTCTTAAAAAATCTGGGTATCGCAGCCATACTTACAATTGTAATAATAGTACTTGTGTTTTCCGGACTGCACCTGTTTACCCAGCATGGAAGAACAAGAGCTGTTCCCTCTTTTTACGGACTGGACCCTGATGCAGCAGCTGAAATGGCAGATGATAATAAGCTCAGGATAGAGATAATTGACTCGGTTTATAATGTGGATGCTGAGAAAGGTACTGTTGTTGAGCAAAATCCTCTGCCCGGTAAGATGGTGAAAAAAAGCCGCAGGATATTTCTTATTATAAATGCCCGTAACAGGGAGATGGTTATTATGCCAGATATTGTTGGAGTAACTCACAGGCAGGCCAAGGCAACACTGGAGATGACAGGCCTGGAGATAGGCAGGTTAGGTTATGCTCCTGACATTGCCGTGAATAATGTTCTTAAACAAATGTATAAGGGTAAGGAGATTGAGCCTGGAGATACTATAATAAAGGGTGCACATATTGATCTTGTCCTGGGAACAGGTCTCAGTAACAGGAGGACAGGCGTACCCGATCTGACAGGGATGAGTTTTGAACAGGCAAAAGACCGGATACTGCGTGCTTCCCTGAACATGGGTGCTGTGCTTTATGACATATCTGTAATAAACGGGGAAGATTCAGCAGCAGCTTTTGTATGGAAACAAAATCCGGAATATAGTGAAGACAGGAAGTTGAGATTGGGATCACCTGTATATATCTGGTTAAGTGTTGATTCACTTCGCTTACCGCAGCCTGATACATTAAGCAATAATTTTCAGGATGAAGTACCCCGCTAATTACAGGCTTCTGCTTTCTTTGTTGTTCACAACGCTTTCACTAAGCTTGTGGGGACAGGAGGCACTTGTGGGCCTGGAAGAGAATTCATTGCTCAGGAATTATCACAGTGAAGTGAAAGCCTCAGTGAAAGCATTAATGACTACCGACACCCTGGGACTTCCGTTTTTTGACGATTTCTCAAAAGAAGACATATTCCCCTCGCCTGATAAATGGGAAGACAGGGAAGTTTTTATAAATACTACATGGGGAATTCATCCTCCTTCCCTGGGAGTGGCAAGCTTTGATGTCTTAAATGAACAGGGACTTATATATGAATATGCCGAGACATATGGTTTTATAGCCGATCATTTAACATCTGTGCCGCTGGATCTTAGTAGCGGGGGCCCCGGGGATACTTATCTAAGTTTTTATTACCAGCCCGGTGGACTGGGAGATATGCCCAATGAGGGAGATTCTCTTTTTCTGGAATTCCTGTCTCCTTCTGATACTGTCTGGGACAGGGCCTGGGCTGCCGGAGGACCAGAAACTGATTCTGTACCGGAGTTCAGGCATGTTATGATACATATAGACAGCCTTAAATACCTGGATAAAGGATTCAGGTTCAGGTTTATGAACCTTGCTAGTATAAGCACTTCGGGTGATATCCCTGGTATCAGGACTAATTGTGACCACTGGCACATAGATTATGTGTTTCTTGATACCGACAGGACCCTTAATGATACTGTTCCGCATGATGTTGTGATATCAGAGCCCATGCAGTCGATACTCAATAATCATGAAGCTATGCCCTGGCGGCATTACAAAGAGAATATTTATAATGAAATGGGTGGCTATATTCCCATTATTTATACCAATCTTGATTCAATCACAAGAAATGTAACAAGAGATTTCCAGATATGGGATGTTTATGATGATATGGAATCTCATTCCTATTCTGCAGGTGCAGAAAACATCAGTCCCTGGCAAACTATTGAATATAATTCAAACCTTCTCTGGAATTTTGGTTCTTCACAGCAGGATTCTGCCCTGTTCAGGATAAAAGCATGGCTTGTTACCGATGACTTTGATAAAAAAGTAAATGATACAGTTGTTTTTTACCAGCATTTTGCCAACTATTTTGCTTATGATGACGGTATCCCTGAAGCAGGTTACGGATTAGCCGGCGAAGGAAGTGAGAATATGAGTGTCGCCTACAGCTTCAGGTCATATATTCCGGATAGTTTGCAGGCAGTAAATATTTTCTTTAACAGGTCATACCTTGATGAAAATGACAGTTACTTTCATCTTACTGTCTGGAATGATAATGAAGGACAACCGGGTGATATAATTTATTCAGATGAGAATAAGAAGCCAAAGTACAGGGATAGTCTTAACTGTTTTGTGACTTACCCCCTTGATGAAAAAGTACCGGTTGATGGTATCTTTTATATTGGCTGGCAGCAAACATCCAAGGTTTTTCTTAATATAGGATTTGATAAAAACAGGAATAAAAACAGCAAGATACTGGTACAGAAGATGGGAGAGTGGAACATGACAATATATGAAGGTGCTTTAATGATGAGACCTGTTGTGGGTGGGAATATTTTAAGCTCAATACCGGAACGATCTGCAGATATACAGTTCGAGATATATCCAAACCCGGTATCCGGCATGCTTAAGTTAAGATATGTCCCTGTTGTGCGTAGCACAGGACAGGAAGTGAAGATATATGATTCATGGGGCAGGCTGGTGAGATATTATGAATATCTGCCCGCCGAAATTGATGTCTCCTTTCTTTCTCCCGGATTGTATATATTTGAACTGAAAGATGCCTCAGGCATATGCAGGAAGAAATTTATAAAAAACAGCTAAGGAAGATTATCTATAAACATGCCGGAACAGATTTTACCAGGTGAAGAGAAAGAACTTTATGAACATTTTCATATTGATGTTGACAGGGGACAGACTAGCCTGAGGATAGATAAATTCCTGGTCAATAAGCTTGAGAATGCTTCCCGGTCGCGAATACAGGCCGCCGCCCAGGCCGGAAATATTCTTGTAAATTCAAGGCAAGTAAAACCAAACTACAAGGTTAAGCCCGGAGACAGCATTTCAATAGTGCTTGCATACCCTCCCAGGGAGTATGAACTGATACCTGAGGATATTCCCCTTGATATAGTATATGAAGATAATGACATTGCCATAGTGAACAAGAAGGCGGGAATGACGGTTCATCCGGGGATAAGTAATTACTCGGGTACCCTTGTAAATGCTCTGAGCTGGTATTTTAAAGACCTGCCCCTTTTCAGTTCGGGTGAGTTCAGGCCGGGACTGGTACACAGGATAGATAAGAATACTTCGGGGCTGCTTGTTGTGGCTAAAAACGAACTTTCGCTGAACAGGCTGGCAAAACAGTTTTTTGATCACACTGTTGACCGGAGGTACCAGGCGCTGGTATGGGGAATGCCCCCGGACAAGGAGGGAACAATTACCGGACATATAGGCCGCAATCCCAAGAATCGTACAGTAATGAGGGTGTTTCCCGACGGGAGCCAGGGTAAGCATGCAGTTACTCATTATAAAGTACTTAAGGATCTTGGATATATATCGCTTATTGAATGCAAGCTTGAAACGGGAAGGACACACCAGATAAGGGTGCATTTACGTTATATAGGGCATCCTCTTTTCAATGATAGTGAGTACGGGGGAAATGCCATCCTCAGGGGAACCACCTTCTCGAAATACAAGCAATTTGTTGAGAACTCATTTAAAATTATACCACGGCAGGCTCTTCATGCCAAATCACTCACCATAACACATCCTGTATCGGGCGAGAGGCTTTATTTCGATTCTGAGCTTCCTGCCGATATGAAAGCTATTATTAAGAAGTGGGAGACATATACTTCATCACGAAAAGAACTTAAGTGAGCAGAGCTTAGTGTTTTTTTGATTACCGGCTTTTTTACAATAATAATCCCATGTATTTGATACAGTTCTGTGACTAATATGATTAAGTTGGGATAATTCTGATATATTTGCTGGAATTTTATTTTAAAGCATTAATAAATGAAAAATCTTTTTTACTTTTTTGCTGCAGCTATCTTGCTGCAATCCTGTTCTACTGAACCCGGCTATGTTATCAATACACAACTTGACGGAATTACAGACGGCAAGGCCTTTCTTGTACAAAGAATTGATGGCGAATATGTTAATGTCGATTCTGCTCTTATTGAAAACGGGAAGTTTATCATGCAGGGCTCAGTTGTTATACCCGATGTATTTGATCTGAAGATTGACGGAAAAAGGGGAGCAAAAAGATTTTACCTCGAAAACTCAGTGATTGAGATAAGAGGAAACGCCGATTCTCTTCGCGAGGCGGAGGTGTCAGGCTCACAAACTAACGATGAGTATGGTGTATATACCGATACACTTTATCAATATTATGATGTGTTGAGGGGATATTCATTAAAGATGAGGGAAGCAAGGGCCGGGAAAGATGAAAGCCAGGGAGAAAAGGATCTTGCCGGTCTCGAAGAGGAGTATATGGCAAAGTCAGATTCAGTGTATGATGAGATGGTCTCATACCAGATGGACTATCTTAAGGCAAATCCTTCTTCATATTTATCCCCTTCCATACTTCAGGCTAATTCATATTCAATGGATGCTACTGAACTTGAGGAATACCTGTCCGCAATGGATGAATCGCTGTCTGCTTCCAATATTGTAAAGAACCTGCAGGCAAGGGTTGAGGTATTAAAGAAAGTTGCAATTGGTCAGCCTGCTCCCGATTTTACTCAAAACGATTCTATGGGCAATCCGGTATCACTGTCATCCTTTAAAGGTAAATATGTGCTTATTGATTTCTGGGCTGCATGGTGCGGACCATGTCGTGGTGAAAATCCCAATGTTGTTAAGGCATACAATACGTACAACGACAAGGGATTTGAAGTACTGGGAATATCTCTCGACGATAACAGGGACAGCTGGTTAAAAGCAGTTAAGGATGATCATCTCAGCTGGACACATCTGTCTGAGCTTAACGGCTGGTCTAACTCGGCAGCCAGGCTGTACGGGGTAAATGCCATTCCTGGAAATTTCCTGATTAACGATGAAGGAATAATAGTGGCCAGGAATATACGCGGGGAGGAGCTGCAGGAAAAGCTGGCAGAGATCTTTAATTAATTATTTTTTCAATATCAGCTCAATATTCCTGTCAAATACTTCAGTCTCGTAGTAGGGGTTAAAATCAGGATTGGCTACTTGTTTTCCTGACTCAGTATCAAAGAAACCCATTATGAACTGTGCGGGCAGGGTGTAGATCAGCATTTCATTGTAACCCATTACCGGGGGGTATTTGGTTAGTACCTCTGAGAAATGAGATCCGCTGTTTACCAGTTTCCGGTTAATTGACTCTATGAGCTCGTTGTTTATCTGTATTACAATGGCTACTTTCCCATAGGCCCTGCGGATATTTATGAAATATGTGAGTTCTATAATATCATCCGGAGAAACATGATCGGTAGTGTTTCCCAGGTGGTTCTCAAACATAAAGCCTTTATGCATAATCTTTTCTGCAAGTCTTGTATCTCTTAGCCTGTGAAGAAAAGTGGCCAGTTTTTTATCAGTACCGATAAAACTGCTTAGTTCTTTTATAATGTCGGGATCATCCATAAGGGCGGATTAAATATTTTATGATTCATTGAACACAAGAAATTATATTCTAATGTGCTTAGAAATTTTATTCTAAGATAAGACAAAGAAAGGAAATACTATAAATGAATTATATGATAAGATATTTTTAACTTTATACATTATTGAAAATAAATGATTTTGAACGAATGGAACGAATAAAATATGATCTGTTGATAATTGGCAGTGGTCCCGGAGGCTATGTGGCTGCAATAAAGGCTTCACAACTCGGACTGAAAGTGGTGGTGATAGAGAGGGATGAGATAGGTGGGATATGCCTTAACTGGGGTTGTATCCCTGCCAAGGCATTATTAAAGACTGCCCAGGTAATGGACTATATAAAGCATGCCGGGGATTATGGCATAGATATTAAGGGAAGCATTGAGCCCGATATGAAAAAAATAGTTGAGCGTAGCAGGAATGTTGCCGAGGGCATGAGCAAGGGGGTTCAGTTTCTTTTCAGGAAGAATAAGATTGATGTTATCAAAGGTTCAGGGAAACTGGTGTCGGCTAATGAGGTTGAGGTCAGTTCGCCTGATGGGAAAACAGAACTGATGGTGGCAGATCATATAATCCTGGCAACAGGGGCAAGGTCGAAAGAGATCCCCGGGCTTAAGCAGGATGGCAAAAAGATAATTGCATACAGGGAGGCGCTGACACTTAACAGGATACCTGAATCCATGATAGTTGTCGGTTCGGGTGCAATAGGAAGTGAGTTTGCATGGTTTTACCATTCCATGGGAACAAAAGTAAGCCTTGTGGAGTTCCTGCCTCATATTGTGCCCGTTGAGGATGAAGAAGTATCAAAGCAGCTTGAAAGATCGTTTAAGAAAGCTAAGATTAAAGTGATGACCGGTTCGGCTGTGGAATCTGTTGATATATCCGGAAAGCTCTGTAAGGCAAAGCTGAAGACCAGGAAGGGTATTGAAGAGATTGAAGCAGAGCTGGTACTTTCAGCTGTGGGTGTCAGTCCCAATATTGAAGGACTGGGACTTGAAGAACTTGGCATTGCAACAGAGAATGGCAGGATAAAGGTTGATGACTATTATAATACCAGCCTGAAGGGGGTTTATGCAATTGGAGATATTGTTCACGGTCCCGCCCTGGCCCATGTGGCATCGGCTGAAGGGATAATATGTGTTGAAAAAATAGCGGGTAAGGATCCCGCGGCCCTGGATTATGAAAATATTCCTTCCTGCACCTATACTTCCCCGGAAGTTGCTTCTGTGGGTATTACCGAGTCTGCTGCCAGGGAAAAGGGACTGGAAATAAAAGTTGGTAAGTTTCCTTTTACCGCTTCAGGTAAAGCCAGTGCTGCCGGCAGGAGAGATGGTTTTGTAAAGCTTATTTTTGATGAAAAATACGGGGAACTGCTGGGTGCCCATATGATAGGGGACAATGTAACTGAGATGATAGCTGAGATAGTGGTGGCGAGGAAGCTTGAGACCACTGCACATGAAATGATAAAAAGTGTACATCCGCACCCAACAATGTCGGAAGCTGTTATGGAAGCGGCGGCAGCAGCATATGATGAGGTGATACACCTGTAATTTTTTGAGCTGAATTATTATATTATGAGAGTAAATAAAAGCGGGGCCCGTTATTCGGCCATAGTAGGCATAGGAGAAAAAATAAAGGAACTCAGTAAGCAAACAGCCAGGGAATATCTTTTCCTGAACAGGGGGGTCAATGCGGTTTGTAATATAAACCTGAATGAGGTGGTAAAAGATATTGATTTCAACTCGGGTACTATACAGGTTTACCCGCCTAATTCCGGTTTCCCCAGGCTTAAATCTGCTATTAACGAGATATACTTTCATAATAGAACCAGGGATGATAATATTACCATTTCTGCAGGAGGTATGGGTGGGCTCGACCTTGTTTTTCAGACCCTGGACATAGATAAGATATTGCTTCCAAGGTTTTACTGGGGTGCTTATGCTAATATTTTACTTATCCGTAATGTGCCCAACCAGACCTATAACAGTCTTCCTGAATTGAAAGCTCTGGCAGGCAGCATGGCAGGTACTGCAGTGATTATTTGTGATCCTAATAATCCTGTAGGAAACAAGTATGATGATGCGGAAGTGCTTGAAACAGTTAAGCTGCTTGAATCAAAAGGTGCGGTTGTGGTCTTTGACAGCCCTTACCGCAGGGTGTTTTACGACAGGGATGAACCAATGTTCGCTGAACTTGCACAGCTTGATAACGTAGTTATAGTTGAGAGTTTCAGTAAGTCTGTAGGCCTGTCCGGACAAAGGCTGGCATTTGTACATTCAGGCAATGAGGAATTTAATAATGAACTGGGAATACGTATTCTTTATGCAAATAATGGCATTAATGGTTTTGCACAGGAGCTGGTAAGCCGCTTGCTGGTATCGGAGGAAGGGAAAAAGGCTGTTGATAACTTCAGGAAGGAGACCGTAAGAGATATAGGGCTGAATATTAGGTATTTGAAAGAAAAAGGTCTCCTGGCTGATAATGAATTTTATTCCGATTCTGATCCTATGGGGATTTTTGTCATTGTTAATAAAACGGAAAAGGAATTGCTTGAAAAATACATAGGTAGTGTTTCTCTGAGTTATTTTACAAAAGATGAAAAACAATGGGCATCACAGTTCTCAAGGCTGTGTGTTTCAGTTCCCCATTCCGGCTTTGTAGAGTTTTTCAGCAGTTTCTAATAGTAATAATCTATTTCCTTACTGTAAGCAGATCCTTCGTAGTTGAGGACAAGAATGAACTTTGTTGAGTGAGCATTGGAATTTTGCAGGGAGCTGATATCAAATGATACATGATCTCCTATCCATGCCTCGCAAAGATCTCCGTTGGCATTATGGCACAGGGCCAGCACCGGCAGCATTCCCTTTGAGGTATTTTTCATTGTTGGTAGTATTGTTAAAGAAAAATCATGCTCATGGCAGCCACCACTATAGTGCAGCGCCAGGCCCAGGCAATCGCCATTTATTCCGAGGGTGTCGAGGCTGAAAGGGTCGGAGGGGAGTTTTGCAGAATAGGGGTTTAAGTCTTTGCACTCCAGCTCCCTTATGCTATCTATTCTTACTGTCTTCCCGACCATGCAGATGCTCATATTGCTTAATTCGGTATAGGTCAGTATCACCCTTTGCCCGTCCATCAGCACAAAGTTCTCATCATTTATTTCAACGGGTTCCAGCTTATCACCATTAATCAGCTCAATGATAAAACCACAGCCGTCCAGGCCTGTGTAATCACGAACAATACCTTTTACTTCGTTCTTAATTATAACAGGATTATCCTCACAGCTGGAAAAGTTTAAAAAAACAGATGCCAGTATCAGTATAACAAAATGTTTCTTTTTCATGATCCAGATTTTCATAAATGAGAGTATCGTATTATTCCGGGTTTTCCACCTTGCCCATAAACATAATGGCCCCGGTTGTGTTTTCTTTTATTATATAAACAAAAGGATGGTTTGCCCTGAACTCAATACTGTTATCTCCTCCGCCGCCTGCCGATGTAACGCCTATTGTAACTGAGGTTACAGCTGCTGCCTCTGTGCCTTCTTCGTCAAGCTCGATAAAAGTCTTATGTTTTACCGAAGAAATATACAGGTCAACATCAGAGTTTATCTTTGAGAAATCTGCTGCACCCTTACTATCAAAGGCAATTCCCATTCCTAACTGAGTCAGGTCGGGTATTAATTCCTTTTTGTATTCTATCTTGAATTTTGGAAGGAAAATATTTACTGCTGTCTCATCAGAGAAGTCCGCATTCCAGTTATCCCATGCGTCCTGGTTCATGGCTGATACAAGGCTGTCGAGGCTTACATTATAATTCGGCAGCAATATGGCCATGCTGAAGTTACCCTGCCCGTATGGAAGGTCAACCGCGCTGAATAGTTGATTGGAAGTATATTTTATATTTTCCTTGAAAGACATGGTTTGTACATTATTGATAATGTTCCCTTCCTGGTCGTAAAATGCTTCTTCTTTTGTTTCTTCTTTGTTAAACTGGTACTTCCAGGTAGCTTTAAAGTAAATCGCATTGATCAGGAACATAATATTCTCAGGATCGATCTGTTCAATGATCTTGTCAATCTTATCATGTGTTTTTTCAGCTACCCAGCCGTTTATTATTCCCACAGATGCAGGGTCGGTAAAATCAAGGCGGTTGACTTTTGCATCATAAAAAGTCTTGTTGACATTCAGGAAGTCTTCTTTCACCGGAAAATTATCGCGGTACCATATAGAGTTGCCAATCTCCATTATCACTTTCGGGTCTACACTGAGCAGGGCATTTATTAAAAGCTGGTAGGACTGGTTGATCTCTTCCAGGCTAAGGCCGGTAAGGTGCATCACTTCTTCAAAAGCTTTTTTTGTATCCCCCTCAGCTCCGTTGTAGGTCATGGCCAGTGCAAGAGAAATGCTTAATGGGGAGATCATTAGATTATCCTCGTCCTCCTCAAGTAAATTTGTTGTTTTAAATATATCGAAAGCAAAATCATTGCTTGTTTTAAGCAGGAGTAGGCTTTTCTGGTCCAGGTTAATTTGCTTTGGTCCTGCCGGGGAAACAGGGTCCTTTTCGCAGGAAGCAATAAATATAGCTGCTGCGAGTATTACAGATGACAGTATAATAACAGTTTTTGATCTAAATGGAGTTTTCATGACATATATTTTTTCAGGGCATACCCGGTTTATGTTTAGACAACTTTAACAGCCTGTAAGTTGCGTCTGGTGAATAATAAATGCAAGCAAATTCTGTGCCATCATCATTAATATAAATACGCAACCATTTATCATCTTAAATCATCAAATGAATGCAAAAGTTCTTTGAAAAAACCTTAATATGATTGTTTAGCTCTAATATAAGCTGTAATTTTGATTGACGCAGGCCTTAAAAATTATAAGGGTGGAAGAAAAACTACAGCGCTTAATTAGCGAGTGCATTAAAGGTAATCAGTTGGCACAAAGACATTTGTACGACAAGTATGTCTCTGTAATGTTTGGTATTTGCCTGAGGTATGCCAAAGATGCTGATAGTGCTAAGGATATACTGCAGGATGCTTTTATTAAGGTTTTTAGCAAGCTGAAGCAATATAATGGGCATGGTTCTTTTGAAGGCTGGTTGCGAAGGGTATTTATAAATACTGCCCTTGAGAAGTTCAGGAACAAGACGCCCATACTTTCTCTTGATGACAAGGCTGAACTTACAATTGGGGAAGTGCCCGAAAACATAATATCTGAGCTTTCTGCCGGGGAGTTGCTGGAAATGATTCAGGATCTTTCACCGCAGTACAGGCTGGTATTTAACCTGTATGCCATTGAAGGATATTCGCATAAGGAGATAGCAGAAAGCCTTGGTATATCAGAAGGAACTTCGAAGTCGAATTTGTCGAGAGCAAGAAGCATTCTGCAAAAGAGGATTATAAGTCTTTCAGCTATGGAAGGAAGGAGAAAAAAAGTAAATGAAGGATAGGCCAAATAATATTGACAGTGTATTTAAGTCCGGTCTGGACAATTTTCAGGCTGAACCGCCGGCTGATGTTTGGGCGTCTGTAAAAGAAGGCCTGTTTAATCAGGCAATAAGGGATAAATTATATTCTTATGAATCTCAGACCCCCTACGGTTCGTGGCCGATAATTCGTGCAGGTATAGCTGATGAGCTAAGGCCTGTTTACAGCAATATTGCAGCAGCAGTGGCTGTACTTGTGGTGGTTGTAGCCACTGCATTCTGGGCAATGAGGACTAACTTAAATCAACCGGCAGCCAGTATGCTGGCTGAGCAGGCAATAGTACTTCCGGCAGAAACAATAGATAAAGCCCCTGTTAGAGAGATAGTTGTGCCTGAGCAGTCTCCTGCAGGAAATGATAATGCAGAAGCTCTTCTTGCCGAAAATTCAGCCGGCTTATTTCCAGCCGGCCAGGACTATAAAATTGTTGCCCGGGAGAACATTTCTGAAGTGCAGGCTAATTCTTCTAGCCTTTTTACATCTCTCAGGTCGCAGTCTGTGGCAGCAAACTATACGGGAAATGCTTCCGGTGACCTTTCTCCGGGACCCGAAGAAGAGAAATCCTTGCTTCACATGGAAACACAAAAAAGGATGGGCTTTATGGGTCAGGTAAATTCAGGGGACTATCCGGGTAATCTTGTGGTTCCGGAGCCGGTGCAGTATGCTAATAAATGGACTGTGGCAGGTAACTATACGCCTGTTTATTCCTTCAGGTATGCTAATTCAGAAAATACTCTTAAGACAGATAATTATTATTATAATTCCGAGACCCCGGTAATCTCTTTTACAAGCGGTGTAAGTGCAGAGTACAATTTTGAAAAGAGATGGTCGGTCAGGTCCGGGATACAGTATTCAAAAAATGGAGTTCAGGTAAATAATGTAATTTTTTACCAGGATGTTCAGACAGGCAGGCTTCTTAGTTCAGGTATTTTTAACGAAGATATTCCTTATCCCTTTGAAACTTCCCTGGGAAACATCTCTTCGGGTGATTTCACTCACTACATTGCGGATTTTAAAATGCCGGGTGGCGATTATTATACCGGGAACCTGTCTGCTAATCCCGAGTTTGCCTCATATGAGATGATGAATACCGACCTTACTCAGAACCTGGAATTTCTTGAAGTACCTGTAATAGTGAAGTATAAACTTATTGACAGGAAGCTTGGAGTTAATTTGCTGAGCGGACTGGGAGCAAGTTTCCTTATCAATAATGAGGTTTATATGACATACCTGGGTGAGCAGTTTGCTATGGGACGTACCTCTGATATCAGGTCTGTTAACCTGGTGGGGACAGTTGGTATGGGACTGGAATATCTGATAAGTAAATCACTTGCCTTAAATATTGAACCAAGCCTTAAGTACTTTCTTAACTCTATGAATACCGAATCAACACTTTCTACCCATCCTTATTATTTTGGAGTTTATTCAGGTATCAGCATTTCTTTTTAAAGGAGATCTTATAGCTTATTGTTAGTTCCCAAAAAGAACTATTTTTGCAGAAGCTTTAAAAGATCACAAAATGCTTGCATTCAAAAATATATTCAGGAGAAGGGCAGTTTATTTTATTCTTGCATTTCTTATTCCGCTTATACTGTTTGTTATAAATAGTTTTGATTCTGAATCTGATGTATTGGAGGAATCCTTCCAGGATTTATTCAGAAAGAATTACTCGATCTTTGCACTTCCGCTTCCTTCAGAGATGGAATATGCAGGAGAAAGAGTTCCTCTTGAGAATTTTGACGTAAGAGAGGCCCTGGACAGGGAGTTGCTGGTAAATACATACTGGCAGTCGCAAACATTGCTTTTTTTAAAGCGGGCAAACAGGTATTTCCCAATAATTGAAGATGTATTAAAAAGAAATTCTGTCCCTGATGATTTTAAATACCTTGCCCTTGCGGAAAGCGGACTTATCCAGGTTGTTTCTCCCACGGGGGCCACAGGTTTCTGGCAGTTCATGTCAGGAACAGCCCGGGATTACGGACTGGAAGTAAATAATGAAGTTGATGAACGCTATAACATCGAAAAATCCACAGAGGCTGCTTGCCGCTACCTGAATGAATCATACAAAAAATTTGACAGCTGGATACTGGTGGCGGCTTCCTATAACAGGGGGCGAAAAGGGATTAACGAACAACTCTCAAGGCAGGAGGAGGATAATTATTTCGATCTCTTGCTGAATGAGGAGACCTCGAGGTATGTTTACAGGCTGTTGGCACTGAAGCTTATTGTTAGTGATCCGGGGAAATATGGTTTTAACTTCAGGCCTGACGATCTGTATCCACCACTTTCTGTGAGGAAGGTGAAAGTTGATACGGCAATTAAATCAATGATTGATTTTGCGGCACAGTTTGATATGAATTACAAAATGCTTAAATATTTTAATCCATGGCTGAGGGAGATCCGGCTCAGTAATAAGAGTGCTAAGACTTACGAAATACTGATACCATGCAAGAATTTCAGAACGGGGGTATATGATAATCAAATGCCCCCGGAATGAGGAATTGCCCTGAATATTAATTTGCCGGCTTGTGGCAGGTGAAAGATAAGAGTGAATGGAAGCTAATATAAATGTTTACGGTGCAAGGGTGCATAATCTCAAGGATATTGATGTTTCTATTCCCAGGAACAAGCTGACTGTAATAACGGGCCTCAGTGGCAGCGGGAAATCATCACTTGCCTTCGATACCATATATGCCGAGGGCCAGAGACGTTATATGGAAACCCTTTCTGCATATGCCAGGCAGTTCCTGGGCGGACTTGAGAGGCCTGATGTTGACAGGGTGACCGGACTGAGCCCTGTGATTGCTATTGAACAGAAAACAACAATTAAGAATCCACGGTCAACGGTTGGGACCATTACCGAGATATATGATATGCTCAGATTGCTCTATGCCAGGGCAGGGATAGCTTATTCCTACAATTCGGGAAAGCCTATGGTGAGGTATTCTGATGATCAGGTATTAAGACTGATCAGTGAGAAGTATGATAAGAGGAGAATATATATTCTTGCTCCTGTTGTTAAGGGCAGGAAAGGCCATTATAAGGAGCTTTTTGAGCAGATCCGGAAAAAAGGCTTCCTGAATGTGCGTATAAACGGGGAGATTAAGGAGTTGAGTCCTGGCATGAAGCTGGACAGGTATAAGACCCACTTTATAGAAATAGTTATAGATAAGCTGCAGCTAATGCAGGATGACCTGAAGCGCCTTAAAGAATCGGTGAAGCTGGCTATGAAGCATGGTAATGGAGTGATAATAACACTCGACAAGGATAGTGGGGAACAGCAATATTTCAGCAGTCATCTGATGTGTCCTGATACCGGTCTTTCTTATAATGAACCTGCGCCTCATACATTTTCTTTTAACTCTCCGCAGGGAGCATGTAAGATGTGCAACGGACTGGGTAAGGTGTCTGAGGTAGATGTGTCAAAGATCATTCCGGATGATAGCCTTAGCATAAGGAAAGGTGGGATAGAGCCACTGGGTACTTATAAGAAGGGACTGATATTCTGGCAGCTGGAAGCTATAGCTGAGAAGTATGGCTTTAGTATGGATACTCCCATCAGGGATATTCCCGGGCAGGCAATGGATATTATACTTTATGGCTCGGATGAATCATTTATGATAAAGAATTCCTCACTGGGCGTTTCTTCTAATTACTTCCTGAGCTTTGAAGGTGTAATAAACTATATATCCAACCAGGAATCCCTGAATAACACTTCCATGGCCAGGAAGAAGAACAAGTTTGTTAAATATGTAACATGCCCGGAATGTGGAGGGTTCAGGTTAAAAAAAGAATCGTTATGGTTCAGGATACATGATAAGCATATTGGAGAATTGACCGCAATGGACATGAAAGAGCTTCTCTTATGGCTGAAAGAGCTTCCGGCCCATCTGTCGGACAAACAAAAAATCATTGCAAGGGATATTTTAAAAGAGCTCAATTCCCGTCTGCAGTTCCTGCTTGATGTGGGACTTGATTACCTGGCACTGGGGAGACCGACAGGAAGTCTTTCGGGTGGTGAAAGCCAAAGGATAAGGCTTGCTACCCAGATAGGCTCAGAGCTTGTTAATGTGCTGTATATACTGGATGAGCCAAGTATAGGTCTGCATCAGAGCGATAACCAGAAGCTTATTCTATCCCTTAAGAAGTTAAGGGATGCCGGTAACTCGGTCATAGTTGTGGAGCATGATAAGGCTATGATCACTTCAGCAGATCACATTATCGATATGGGACCCTTTGCAGGCAGGCACGGGGGAAACATTGTAGCCCAGGGAGGCCTGGGAGATGTGCTGAAAACAAGCTCCCTGACCTCTGAATACCTGAAAGGGGAGAAATCCATTTCTCTTCCCAAAGAACGGAATAAAGGCAATGGTAATTTTCTTTTGCTTAAAGGGGCAAAGGGGCATAACCTCAGGAATATAGATGTTAAGTTTCCTCTGGGCTTATTCATATGTGTTACCGGGGTTTCCGGCAGCGGGAAATCATCGCTGATAAACCAGACCCTTCATCCTATATTAAGCAAGATTTTCTACAGATCGGTAAAGGAATCGCTTCCCTATGAGAAACTGGAAGGAATAAAATTTCTTGACAAGGTAATAGAAGTTGACCAGTCGCCCCTGGGAAGAACCCCGAGGTCTAACCCTGCCACCTATACAGGTGTGTTCGGGGATATAAGGAAACTGTTTGAGCAAAGTCCCGAAGCCAGGATAAGAGGCTATAAAGCAGGCAGGTTTTCTTTTAATGTTAAAGGAGGGAGATGCGAGACATGCCAGGGGGCGGGACTGAGGACAATAGAAATGAATTTTCTGCCTGATGTGTATGTGAAGTGTAGTGATTGTAACGGTAAAAGGTATAATCCTGAAACCCTCGAAGTAAGGTATAAAGGATCAAGCATAAGTGATGTGCTGGATATGACCATTAACAGAGCATACGGGTTTTTCGAGAATATTCCCTCTATAAGTCATAAGCTCAGGGTGCTTATAGATGTGGGACTGGGCTATGTAAGGCTTGGTCAGCCCTCAACCACACTTTCAGGAGGGGAGTCGCAAAGGGTTAAGCTTGCTACCGAACTGGCAAAGAGGGATACGGGAAGGACTCTGTATATTCTGGATGAACCTACTACCGGCCTGCATTTTGAGGATGTAAGGGTATTGCTGCAGGTACTTAGCAGGCTGGTAAGCAAGGGAAATACAGTTATTGTAATCGAACATAATATGGATGTAATAAAAGTGGCCGACCATATTATTGATCTGGGACCCGGGGGAGGAAGGAATGGGGGAGAGGTAATAGTTAGCGGGAGTCCTGAAGAGATAGCAGATAATGAAAAAAGCCTTACCGCCAGTTATCTCAAAGAGGAGCTTAGTCATTCATCATTATAGTATCCCATGATAGTTCCTTGCTACCTGACTGGTGGAGATCTGTAGTTAAAGTATTAACTTTTTAAGCATTTGGTTCTGCAACTGACTAAGTTTTTGTACTTTTATTAATCAATCATTAAGGAGAATCAGCTTATTCAAAGCATGCTCCAGTGGGGGTTTTATTATAAAATGAATCAGGGATGCTGATAATTTAAATAGGATAATTATGTCAGGAGATGATAAAGTAAAGAAGGCCTTTAAGCAAAAAGACTGGAATGAGATACGAACAAGCAATTCATGGGGGGTATTTAAGATACTGTCGGAATTTGTTGAGGGCTTTGAGAAGTTGTCGAGAATAGGTCCATGCGTATCCGTATTTGGTTCTGCCCGCACAGAGCCGGGGGACAAGTATTTTAAACTTGCTGAGGAGATTGGTTTTAAGCTTACACAAAAAGGCTATGGGGTAATTACCGGAGGGGGGCCGGGAATAATGGAGGCTGCAAACATGGGGGCCAAAAAGGGAAATGGCAGGTCGGTTGGAATAAATATTGACCTGCCTTTTGAGCAAAGTGCAAACCTTTTTATCGATCATGACAAACTTATTTCATTTGATCATTTTTTTGTAAGAAAGGTGATGTTCATGAAGTATTCCCAGGGATTTATTGTCTTGCCGGGTGGATTTGGGACCTTTGATGAATTGTTTGAGGCAATAACCCTTATTCAGACCGGGAAAATAGGGAAGTTCCCAATAATACTGGTCGGATCGGAATACTGGCAGGGGCTTGTTAGCTGGATAAAAGATGTAATGCTGAAAAAGGAAGCTAATATCAACAGGGAAGATTTAGACCTGTTTGTGCTTGTTGATAGCGCGGAAGATGCAGTGAGCCAGATAGATAGCTTTTATTCAAAATATCTGCTTTCTCCTAACTTTTAGTCTGTGTCTCTTATACTGTGCATTATTCCTCGTTTTTTGGCTTTATGATTCAAACAATAATTGTTATACTTGTAATTAGCTCAACAACAAAAACAACTAACAAAATAAACTTATAAGCAATGAGATACATTATTTCAGTATTATTCCTGGTTTTTTCGGCTATGTTTATTAATGCCCAGGATGTAAATGTTAATATCAACTCACCTTCAGAGATCACTGCCGGTGAACCTGCAATTATTGAGATAGTTATATCAAAAGGTTCTCTTAATGGTTTTGCACGCTTGCAGCAGCCTTTTCCTGCTGCAATAAATGTTAAGGCAATTGAATCGGCCGGTGCCGATTTTAGCTTTTCAGATGGTAAGCTGAACATTATATGGCTTAACCTTCCTTCAAAACGGGAACTCAGTTTAAAGTACGAGCTTGTTGCAGATGCCAGGGTGGAGGGTGATTTTAGCCTGGAAGGTAAGTTTTCGTATATATATGAGAGTGAAAGAGAGGAAATATCAGTTGATCCCCAAAACATACATATTAATCCCTCAGACCAGGTAAGTGCTGACCTTATTGTTGATGTTATGGCTTTTACGGGTGATTTCCAGGGAGCAGAGAAAGCGGTTGTATTGCCTGTTGCAGCTTACAGGGAGGCACCCTATATCAGTCCTTCCTCCGATGGGTGGATAGTGAATGTACTGGTTAGCAAAGGTGGTATTTCCAAGCTTGCCAGGGTTGAGGAGGATATACCCGGGGGTTATATGGCCGAAGCAATAGAAACAAAAGATGCAATATTCAGTTTCAAGGGAGGCGTTGCCAAGTTTCTGTGGATGACACTTCCCCCGGAGGCATATTTTTTGATCTCATATGAGATTAAATCTGAAGGAGGAAGTTCTGATGAGGCACCCGGGATAAAAGGAATGTTTTCATATATGGAGGATGATAATGTTAAGTCCATTCCCATAGTACAGAAAGATGCGGCTATAGGCAGCATGAGTGATGAAGAGTTTGTAGCCCTGATATCCGGGTCTGCACCTGCGACAAAGCCGGTACAGAAACCACTGATTGTAGATAAGCCGGCGAAGAAAACAAAACCAGCTCCCAAACCGGTACAGCCCAAAGCTCCTGTCAGTGAAGGTATAGTGTTTAAGGTACAGGTACTTGCATCCAATATAGTTATTAATACCGACAGGTATTTTGCAGGCAAGGATATTGGAAGGCTTGAGATGGAGAAGCATGATGGTATGTATAAATATACCTCGGGTAGTTATAAGTATTATAAGGATGCCCGTTCTCATATCACTGAACTGATGAATGCAGGCCTGCAGGATGCCTTTGTTACAGCTTATAAAGATGGCCGGCGCATAGAAGTTAAAGAAGCATTAAGACTGAGCAGGCAAAAATGGTTTGAGTAAGAGTTCTGCCTGAAAAATATATGAAGCTGATATACAAATATTGTTCAATTTTTGTCCTGGCTGCTACATTTTCACTTGCAGGCTTTGGACAAGAAAATTATTTTGACAGCCTTCTGATCGAAGAAGTAAAGGTTGAGAATCCTATATATAAGCCGGTTGTAGGGATGGCTGCGGGGGTATTTAATTTTTATGGTGATGTAAATAATAACTATCGTAACCCATCAATGATAAATCCGGGGGGGAAACTTATAATATCGAGTTATATAGATAAGCAACACATTTTTATGTATGATATCTATGTGCTTTTCGGCGAACTCTCAGGCAATGAATCAGGTCTTGAAAGGAATCTTAATTTCTCAACCCGCGTTTTCAGCATGGGTGCAAACCTTCATTATGAGTTTGCACATTTCGTTGGTAACAAGCATCTTACAGCTTCTCCTTTTGTAGAGATTGGCCTGGGGACCCTGCAATTCAGTCCCAAAGGCGACCTGGAAGATGAGAACGGGAATCTCTATGTGTATGCTCCTGACGGAACAATACGTGATGTTGGAGATATGATCATAGGGCGTGATTTTGTTTACGAGTCCGATCTAAGGAGCCTTGATCTGTACGGGCAGGGTAATTATTCACAGTTTGGAGTGGTTATGCCTGTGGGATTGGGACTGAATGCCAACCTGTCGAAGAGGGTAAGCATGCGTGTTGGAACATCATTTAATTTTACTACTTCTGATTATATAGATAATGTAGGTAATAAAGCCGGTCTGGAGCTGAAAAACAAAAGGCCCGACTTCTTTAATTTTTCATATTTAAGCTTTCACTTCGATCTTTTCTCAGAGCCTGAATATGTTACAGTTGAAAAGATGTATCTGGACTTTGAGGAGGATGATATCCTGATGGGAGATGAGGATATGGACTGGGTGCTGGACTTTGGGGATGAATGTCCATTCACCCCTTATGGTATTGAGGTGGATACAATGGGATGTCCTCTTGACAGTGACAATGACCTTATAGCTGACTACCTTGACAGGGAGGTTGATTCACCGGAGAATGCATTTGTAGATGATTATGGTGTACAGATAGATGAAGCAGAATTAATAGCTATGATGCAGCCTGGAGAAGCTGCTCCAAGAGAAGATGTGGAGTATTACCTTGCCATGATGAGGGAGTCTGACCGGATAGTGATGGCCAGGCCGCATGGTGTTCCCCTTAAGTTTAAGGCTTTCGATATGGATGATGATGATTATCTTTCTTTCGACGAGCTTTTATTCGGCATAAGGCAGTACTTCGATTTTCGTACATTCCTTTCATTGCAGGATATATACGAAATGATGGAATTCTATTTCATACAGGATTAACGCGTTCTTATCCTGTCGAGATCCCTGTTAATATCCTTTTTCTTTATAGACTCTCTCTTGTCATATTCCCGTTTACCTCGGGCAAGGGCTATCTCAAGTTTGGCAAGGCCTTTTTCATTTATGAAAACCCTTAATACGACTATGGTCAGTCCCTTTTCATTTACCTTCTTCTCAAGCTTGTTCAGTTCCCTGCGTTTCATCAGGAGCTTACGGTATTGCATGGGCTCATGACTTACATAACCACGATGTGAGTATTCGGAGATGCTCATATTATGTACAAACAATTCGTGGTTTGAGAAAGCACAGTATGCTTCAGTAAGACTTGCTTTTCCCTGCCTTAGCGACTTGATCTCTGTTCCCCTGAGCTGAATTCCTGTAATATATTTTTCCAGGAACTCGTAATTGAACCAGGCTTTCTTATTTTTTATGTTTATTCCTGCTGACATTGATGTCTGGTTTTTCCCGGCTTTACATGCTTCTTCTGTTTAACTAACTCAGGCAGTCCTGTTTCTTTTGCATGCCCCACTTACTCTGCCTGCTTTACAGGATTTTTTATTTGTCGATTTATATGATGAGCACAAATTTAG
The DNA here is from genome assembly GCA_029932855.1 of Bacteroidales bacterium. Lineage (GTDB taxonomy): Bacteria > Bacteroidota > Bacteroidia > Bacteroidales > VadinHA17 > JAYEGO01. The sequence goes on from JAOZPG010000010.1 coordinate 75,241, forward strand.
CTAATTTTATAAGATAAAAATCCAATTTATGTCTCAATCCTATAACCTGATTGTTATTCTCGGACCCACAGCAACTGGAAAGACTGAGCTTGCAGCACATCTGTCACATAAGCTTGATACAGAGATCATAAGTGCCGATTCCCGACAGGTCTATCGTGGCATGGATATAGGGACAGGTAAGGATTATGAAGATTATAAGCTTACAGGCCTGCCGGGACAGCATGATAAAAAGATGCCTGTCCACCTGCTTGATATTGCAGATGCCGGTTATCATTATAATGTGTATGAGTATCAGAAGGATTTTTTCAGGGTTTTCAGTGAACTCAGAGACAGGGGAAAGATCCCTGTCCTCTGTGGGGGCACGGGCCTGTATATTGAAGCTGTGCTGAAGGGCTACAGGCTTATTAAGGTTCCTGATAACCAGCAGCTCAGAAGCGGGCTTGAAGATAAGAGCATGGATGAACTTGCAGAGATACTCAGCTCATTTAAGAGGCTGCATAATACAACTGATCTTAAGCACAGGAAGAGGCTTATCAGGGCCATAGAGATAGAGACATATTATACACAACATCCGGAGACTGCAGATGATCTGCCGGTAATTGATCCTGTAATATTTGGGAATGGTATCAGCAGGGAGAAAAGGAGGGAGAGGATATCTCTAAGGCTTAAAAAGAGAATGGAAGAGGGTATGATTGAGGAAGTTAAGGCTCTTATAAAAAGTGGTGTTAAGAAAGAAACTCTTGTTTATTATGGCCTGGAATATAAATATATCACCTATTACCTGGATGGAGAGCTAAGCTATGAAGAGATGTTCGGGCAGCTGGAGACGGCTATACACCGCTTCGCAAAACGTCAGATGACATGGTTCAGGGGAATGGAAAAACGTGGTATCACAGTTCACTGGCTGGATGCTTTGGCGCCCATGGAGGAGAAGCTGGATTTTATCTTAAGTAAGATAAGTCTTTGATGATTTTACCAGTTATGCCCCAGGGTTTCCCGTATGTCTATAACCTGCATGCCTGCTCTTTTTGCAGCTTCTATTCCCCTGTCTCCATCTTCAAAAACAAGGCATTTTGCAGGATCAGCATTCATTAGCTCTGCACATTTCAGGAAAGTGTCGGGTTCTGGTTTATGATGTTTTACATCTTCAGCACTCACCACAGCTGCAAAATACTGAAGCATATTAATATGTTTAAGGGTTTTTACAGCACCTGCCTTTAGTCCCCCGGTGCCAACAGCCATAGGTAGCTTGCCGTAATATTTCAATACAACATCTGCTACTTCCTTAATAGTCTTAATCAGCCCACGGCGTTTATCAAATTCACTCATTTTTTTTGCAACAAGCTCTTTTATCTTATCAGGATCACTCCTGCCAAATGTTTTTTCCAGCAGTGCTGCAGAGATCTTATAGGTGGACAAGCCTGCAAACTGCATCATCTCCTCTTTATTGCATGTTATCCCAAAACTTTCACAGGCCGCTTTCCATGCTTCGAAATGAAGCTTCATGTTATCTGCCAGGGTTCCGTCAAGATCGAAGATCAATGCCTGAGTATCCTCCGGGATAAAAAAATCTTTTTCCATAGTTTGATATTCTCTATATTATGAATTTTTTAGTAGTGACTTATCCGGATCTCTCCTGGCATCACTTATTCATATTATAAAATTTCAGTGCTTCTTCTGCCACTTGTCTTCCGGTATATCCCAGTTTCTCATCAAGTACAGCTGCAGGGGCTGAGAAGCCGAAGCTCTCCATTCCTATTGCCACCCCTTTTGGCCCTACCAGTCCGGCCAGAGTAACCGGCAGGCCTGCTGTAAGTCCGAAAGCCGGTATGTCTGCAGGAAGTACTTTTTCCTGGTACTCACTGTCCTGATCCCTGAAGAGTCCTTCGGATATTGCTGAGACAAGCCTTATTTTAATTTTATTCTCCTTTTCAAGTATGCTTGCGGCCTCATAGAGGGTTGAAACTTCTGAACCACTGCCTACCATTATCATATCGGGTATCCCTTTTGTTTCTTTAACTACATAAGCACCTTTCTTTGCGGCCTGTGCATCTTCATATCTTGAATTCCCCAGGGCAGGGAGATCTTTAATGCCCTGTCTTGACAGTATCAGGGCCGTGGGCCTCGACGTGTTCTCAAGGGCCATCTTCCATGCAATGGTTGTTTCAGCGCTATCGGCAGGCCGCAGTACCAGCATGCTCCTCCTGCCGGAATGGTTTCTGAGGTGTTCAAGCAAGCGTATCTGGGCTTCTTGTTCCACAGGCTGGTGTGTGGGGCCGTCTTCACCCACCCTGAAAGCATCATGTGTCCATACATATTTAACAGGCAGCTCCATAAGGGCCGCCATTCTTACAGCGGGTTTCATATAATCAGAGAATACAAAGAATGTTCCTCCGGCAGTGATTACGCCTCCATGAGCTGCCATGCCATTCATTACCGCCGCCATTGTTAGTTCGGATACCCCCATCTGCAGGAAAGCACCGCTAAAATCGTTTTTTACAAATGCCCTTGAGTTTTTCAGGAAACCATCTGTCTTATCGCTGTTGGACAGGTCTGCCGATGCTACTATCATATTCTCAAGAGTAGCTGCCAGAACTCCCAGCACAGTCCCCGAGGCAGCACGACTGGCAATATTTTCTTTCTGGCTGATCCCTGCAAAATCAATATCGGGAAGCTCACCATTATAGAACATATGACGTTTGGCTGCCAGTTCAGGGTTTTCCTTTTCCCATTTTTCCCTGATGCTGTCCTGACGGTCTGCATAAGTTTTTTTAGACTCCAGTACTTTCCTGTAATGCTCCGCCACTTCAGGAAAAACTTTAAAAGGATCAGCAGGATCACCTCCCAGCTTCTGAATTGTTTTTTCAAATGAGGCTCCTGCACTGCCTATTGGCTGCCCGTGTGTGGATGTCTTCCTTTCAAAGCTACTTCCGTCATCTTTTATACATCCTTTACCCATAATGGTCTTTCCAATTATAAGTACGGGCATTTCTTTTTCCTCTCCGGCTGCCTTCAGACTGGTCCGGATCTCATTCTCGTTATTACCGTCTATGGTGTAAACCCTCCATCCCCAGGCTTTGTATTTTGCTGCAGTATCTTCTGTGCTTACCGACTCTGTGCCGGTAGATAGCTGTATGTCGTTGGAGTCGTAAAATAATACCAGTTTATTCAGGCCCAGGAATCCAGCCAGTCTTCCCGCACCCTGAGAGATCTCTTCCTGAACACCTCCGTCGGAGATAAAGCTATATGTGTTATGAGCCATCCATTCCCCAAAGCGGGCTGTAAGGAAGCGCTCTGCAATGGCAGCCCCCACAGCCATTACATGGCCCTGTCCGAGAGGCCCTGATGTATTCTCTATCCCCTTGTTGATATTCATCTCCGGATGTCCTGGTGTGGAGCTTCCCCACTGCCTGAAATTCTTAAGTTCATCCATAGCGAAATTACCTGTGAGGTGTAATATGGAATAGAGCATTGGAGACATATGCCCGGGGTCGAGGAAGAACCTGTCACGCTCGGGCCAGTTCATATCAGAGGGATTGAATTTCAGGAATTCAGAATAAAGTATATTCAGAAAATCGGCACCACCCATGGCTCCTCCAGGATGACCCGATTTTGCCTTTTCAACCATGGCGGCTGATAAAATACGGATATTGTCTGCAGCTCTTACTGTTATAGATTTTTCCATAAGAAAAGTAATAATGAAAGTTTGATAAAGACCAAAAGTATTAAGATTTTCTTTCAGTAACTTAAGTTCTTTATAAAACTTATTAACGGGATATCAGCAAAAAAATGAGAAGCCCGGAAAAAGATAATCCGGCTATAAATATGCCCATGAAATATGCTGCAGGCGGGTTTTGTTAAAACAGGCTGCTGAAGTATTCCCAGAATTCAAGCTGGAAAGGATAAGATCCAAGACTGTTAATGTAATCGTGCTCAGTTTGCAGTATCGTATCGCCAGGTTCTATCCTGTACTTCGTACTGCCGGGATCGTGTAAGTTAAGGCCCTCCGGATGAAACTGGGTTCCAAAAACATTTTTGTATTTATTGTGGTAAATAGCTTCAATTATTTTTCCGTCCATTGAGTATGCCGAAACATCAAATCCCTTGCCTGTATTTTTTATTGCCTGGTGATGGCTGCTCACAACATAGGGGTGATAGTCCTTATCCTTCTTCATGTTCTCTGTGAAAAATTGTCCGTCAACAAATTTTATCTGGTGGTAGCTGTGAAACGTTCCCCTGTTGTCGAAGTTAAGGCTATATGAATAAGCCCTGTGAACATTATTCTTATCCTGTGCCACTACATCTTCAAAGTATTGCATCCCGTAAACTTCTGATGGGATATCCTGGTACAGATCCCCTCCTGTGGCCACATTCATGCTTTGCAGTCCCAGGCATATGCCATAAACAACATAGTCAGGCTTCTTTTCCAGAAGAGGTATATAGTTATCATCTTCACGACCCAATAAATGATAAAGGAACGAAAGCTCAAAAAGATGCCTGTTAGGAGTCCTGATTGCTGTAAGCAAACTGGTTTTTTGATTATATGCAGCTGCCGGAAGATCTGCCCCGCCCAGGAAGATGACCCCGTCGCTGTTTTCAAATAGTTTGATAAAACTGTCTGTGCAGGAATTTTTCTTATACAGATTTGCGACATTAAGATTACCGTCAATCTTTTTAAGGCTGATATAAGAAATGCCATTATCTTTCACATATTTCTCAGCCTCTTCATAACTTACTTCATTCCTGGTATAAAAAACTGCCTGGTATTCAAGATTATCAATATTAATAATATCATTCTCAGTCATATAGACTAAAGATTCCAGGTAGTAAACGCCGGGATTCATAAGGATGATCCTGTTTTTCTCAAGGCTTGAATTGTTGTTGCTGGTATTGCTGTTGTTGCTGCTATTGTTGTCCTGTACGCATCCTACTGAAAACAGAGCAAGAATAACAACAAGTAAGCCGGCCAGGAATGATCGTTTCATAATAAAAGTTTTAATGATCAAAAATAATATAAAACACAGGTTTTTTAGCAATAAGCTGGTAAATTTGGAAGTATAAAGTCTCAATTGCCATATAAATTTGACATTGAGGATTATTTAATCAATAAATATCAGCTATTATGAAAAAGACACTTATTCTTTTATTAGCTTTTGTCTTGCTTTCGTCTCATGAATTATTCCTTAAATCTGATAATTACTTTCTGAATGCCAATGAGGAAAGTGAACTATTTCTTTTCAATGGAACATTTGATAAAAGTGAAAACAGTATAAGCCGCGACAGGATCAGAAGCGCAAAGATCATTGGTCCCGATTACCAGTTCCTTCCCTCTCAAGAAGATTATTATGACAAAGATGATATTAGCTACCTGAGGTTTAAAACAGGAAAAGGAGGGACATACCTTGCCGGTATTTCAACTTTGCCAAGTGAAATAAGTCTGAGTGCAGATGAGTTTAATGAATACCTTGAACATGAAGAGCTTAGGGCTATTATAGCAGAACGGAAATTAAAAGCTATTAGCAATAAACCTGCCAGGGAAAAGTATTCAAAACACGTAAAGGCGATATTGCAGGTTGATGATGAAAGAAGCAATCATTATAAGAAGGAACTGGCTTATCCGATTGAATTTATACCACAAACAAACCCCTATGAGCTAAATAAGGGAGACAGGCTTTGGTTTTTATTATTAAAGGATGCAAAGCCCCTGGCAAAGCATGTTGTTCATTATGGCAGCCATTCCGGTTCAGGGAATAATTCTGATCATGAACGTTCAGTCATGACAGACGAAAAAGGTTTATTCTCAATTAAACCGGACAAGGCAGGTAAATGGTATATAGCTACAATTCATATGACTGAATGTGATGAACCGGATATTGATTACGAATCTAACTGGGCGACATTGACTTTTGAGATAAAATAGATTACACATAAGCTGTGAAAACGATGTAATATAAGAAATGGATTTAACAGAAATATTAAACAGAACATATCCTCAAACACTGAACAGGTAGAAGATCACTCTTGTATTATTTTGTAGCCTGATATGTGTAATCAGAAAATGAAAGGAATAAAGCGTTTACTTTTTTTCATATAGCCTGCATATTTGTCGCCAAAGTAAACAATACATTCTTTCTCATCGAAATATGCGGTAAGATAAAGCAAAATAGTGATCAGTAATATAACTATAAGGAGACCGGCAGAAACATTCTTCAGGAAGATGCCCCAGGCAAGAAACAGCAATGATGAATACAGGGGATGCCTGATATATTTATAGATACCGGTATCAATAAGCTCGGAGGTCTTTTCCCATTTATATAATTCTTTTTCTTTTCTGAGGGCTGAAGCCCTGCCTTTTTTTCTTAGGAGCATAGTTCCTGCAACAACCGGGTAAATAGAAATAAAAAGTAAGGCCCAGGAAAATAAATGTTGTATGCTGAAAGGATCGGCAAACCAGTATTTATAGTTACTTACAAAAAGCCATATTATTCCTTCCCAGGCTAAGAATCTGTAGAAACCGTGACTTTTGATATTAAATAAAGTATGCCAGGATAGAATTATTACCGGAACACTTAATGCTGCGAATAAGATCAGTTTTTCCATAGGGCTCAAAAAAAAGTCACACTATAAATATAGTATGACTTGATTAATTATTTTCTATTAAGGCTTAGAAATGAAAGAAAAATGCAAAATGGAGAGAGGAAAAATCGATTCCCAGTGCAAAGTGTCCGTCACTTGTCCCTCCTTCCCAGCTTGTCTGGGAATATCCAATATTACCCAGGGTTGCAGCCATAGACCATTGTTGGGTAAACCAGTATTGTACTCCGGGACGTACACCAATACCGAATGAACTATAATCGGTGGCTCCTGAACTGCCTCCGCCAATTGACAGGTAACCGTCGCCATAAAACTTAAAATTATCTTTTATTGGTTTGTACATCCTGAAATATGGTTCAATAGCCCAGAAGGCATCACTAATGGTGAGTGTGCCTCCAACAGCCATAACATCGGTTAGCATCATCCCAAAACTCGGTCCCAGGGTGTATGTGTTATTGGTGGTGAAAGACAGCTGTCCGCCTATCCACATTTTTGTTGAAGTAGCTTGTTCCTGGGCATAGATATTGGTAAATATTACCAGTCCCAGGGCAATGGTCATTAGTTTTTTCATTTGAATAGATTTTAGATTTTTAAGATTTCAGGCTAATATAAGCTTTTTTGCAAAATACAGAAATAAGAAGCATTCTTAATTAAAGCCCAGTTCTCTGAGTTTTAAAAGTATTTCCGGGTCGATATTATTATGCTCAATTGTATATGCGGGAAACTCTCTGCGGACGGGGTAATTTGTCCTGAGGGATTCGAATTTTGATATATCCCTGATTAATGTGTGGTGGTCTTCCATTATGGGATAAGTTGTTAGAATAGCCTGGCTGAGTATTTCCTGCTCAGGCAGCAGCTTATTGTCAAATCTTATTATTCTGTCAGTAGTGTCCCTCATATGGCTTTCCCAGTTATCAAGGCCCAGCTTAAAGAAGCTGCTTAAGGCTTTTACTATTATGCTTGTGCCCATGGCTTTTCCGTCGGCTGAATAGCCTGCTATATGGGGGGTGCCCAGATCGGCAAGCTTAAGGAGTTCAGGATTACAGTCAGGTTCATTTCTCCATACATCAAGAACAGCGCCCGACAGTTTCCCGGTTTTTAGATTTTTTATAAGCTGATCTTCATCCACCACTTCACCACGGGAACTGTTTATTATTATTGCACCTCTCTTTGTACCTTCAAAAAAATCACTGTTGCACAGTTCGGTGGTTTTGTCCACTCCTTTTGTGATCAGGGGGACATGAAAGCTGATTATATCAGATTCTTTAAGTATTCTTTCTATGGGAACAAAGGCTTGTGGCCCCTCATTTCTTTCACGTGGAGGGTCATTGAGCAACACTCTGAGGCCCAGTATTTTGGCCATCCTGGCAAGCTTGCTTCCAACATGGCCGGCACCAACTATCCCAAGTACCTTATCGTGAAATCTGAAATTATGTTTTTTAGCCAGAAAGGATAGTGCAGCAGCTATGTACTGCATGACTGAAGAGGAATTGCATCCCGGGGCATTCTCCCAGTGTATTCCGGCCCTCTTACAATAATCTATGTCTATATGGTCTATTCCTGCCGTGGCGGTGCCAATAAACTTTAATTTGCTGTTTTTCAGCAATTCCCTGTTTATCTTTGTGCGGGTTCTTATTAGCAGGGCATCAGCATCCTTAACTGTCTTATTATTTATTGAGTCAGCCTTCAGGTAGTTAACATTGCATATATCATCAAGGGCCCCATATATGTACGGAATATCCTTATCTATTACAATGTTTATCATAAGAAAGGTAGTTATTCTTACCAGGCCCTTTCCTTACCTGGCAATTTGTTCAAGCAGATCGGCTTTACCGTTTTCCAGGTCTTCTTTTTTCTTCAGGCTAAGGTAAAGCAATACACCAAAAATAGGAAATACCGGCAGCAACAGGGCATTTGTGATACTTGTTATAAGCAGCTGTATGGGGTTGACAATATTATTTGTAATATTCTCTGCACCCATAGGATCTTTTAGCATATCAATAAAATCACCGGCAAAAGGTGCCATAGCAAGAACTCCCAGGATCAATGATATTACTAAATAAATAACAAGTACTGTTACTACAAGGCCTGTGGTCTTCCAAAAATCGGAATGTGTCATCCTGAAGCATCTTCTTATGGCATCGACGGGATTTAGTTTTTCTATTATAACAACAGCGGTCAGGGGAAAAAATACCACAAGCAGGTAAATGGCAACAAAAAGGGCTCCTATAATAAACAGCAGCAGTCCCAGCATAGAACCGAAAAACAGGATGATACCGCTGATCACAGAAGCGCCAAGCAATGGCAGGAAATATTCCTTTACAGATTCTTTAAACAGCTCCAGGTGTCCCTTCTCCTGTATCTCATCCTGGTTCAGGACCAGGTATGATAGAAATAGCCCTGCAAGAGTATAGATAAGAACAGATGAGAGTAACATTATCACCAGATTGGCCAGTAAACCGCTGATAAGTTCAGGGTTTTCAGTAATCGATTGAATATCTTCCATATAGGGACCGATAAAATATGAGTTAACTACCTGAAGTATTATCATTGCCATTAAGCTGTAGAAAAAGAACCAGCCAAAATTCTTCCGGTATATTTCCCAGCCCGCCTGGAAAAAATTATCGAGATTCATCTCTCCGTAATATGGATGCTTCTTGTAATTGATCATTCTTCAGTATTTGCTTATTGGTTTCCTGCAATTTTAAGAGAGGCAAATTTACAGATTTATTTCTTAATCTTTTTATCTTTATTGAATAGTTCATAATCGTTTTTATATCATGATCCATTACCAGCGTTCGTATCCGGCCAGGCTATTTTACCTGTTGATTTTTATTGTAGCAATAAGCTTCTCAGCCTGTTCTCAGAGGGGGACAAAGCTGCCTGAAAAGCCAAATATTATTTTTATAATGTCTGACGATCATGCTTACCAGGCAATTAGTTGTTATGATAGTTCTTTGATAATAACACCTAATATTGACAGGCTTGCAGAGGGTGGATTGAAGTTTACCAATTCTTTTGTCTGCAATTCTATTTGTGCCCCCAGTCGTGCAAGCCTCTTAACAGGTAAGCACAGTCATGCTAACGGCGTATATGATAACAGGCAAATCTTTGACAGCAGTCAGGTTACTTTTCCGAAACTTATGCAGGATGCAGGTTATCAGACAGCCATAGTTGGAAAATGGCATCTGAAGAGCCAGCCATCCGGATTTGATTACTGGAATATTTTGCCGGGCCAGGGGCAGTATTACAACCCCGATTTTATTGAAATGGGAAAGGAGTCAAGGCTTGAGGGTTATGTAACAAATCTCATCACCGATATCTCAATTAACTGGCTGAAAGGGAGAGATAAGGATAAGCCATTCTTACTGATGATACATAATAAAGCTCCTCACCGTAACTGGATGCCCGACACTGCTTATTTTGACCTGTTTAAGGATAAGGAATTTGCTGTGCCTGCTAATTTTTTTGATGATTATAAGGGGAGGGAGGCGGCAGCACAGCAGGAGATGAGTGTGATAAAAAATCTTGACCTGATCTTTGACCTTAAGATGCTTGACAGGGAAGGGCAGCTGGACTCGGATTACCGTTCATGGTTTCAGGACATGTTGCTCAGGATGAACGAGAAACAAAGAAAGGCCTGGGACAGGGAATACCAGGCAAAGGCGGAAGAGTTTATCAGGGCAGACCTGGAAGGAGATGATCTTGCAAGGTGGAAGCTGGGTCGTTACCTTGAAGATTACCTAAAATGTATAGCTTCGGTTGATGATAATGTTGGAATCCTGCTGGACTATCTTGAACAGACAGGCCTGGATAATAATACTATTGTTGTTTATACCTCCGACCAGGGATTTTACCTGGGAGAACACGGATGGTTCGATAAACGCTTTATGTACGAGGAATCTCTGAGGATGCCGCTTCTTATGAGGGTTCCCGGTGCGAAAAAACAGGGACAGGTGAGTGAGATGGTGCAAAACATTGATTTTGCCCCTACTTTTCTTGATATGGCAGGGATTGAAATTCCTGGTGAGATGCAGGGCGTTTCCATGCTTCCGGTAATCGAGGGAAAGGATACTGAGGACTGGAGGGAAGCTATCTATTATCATTATTATGCATATCCTGCCTGGCACAGCGTGAAAAAGCATTATGGAATACGTACTTCAAGATATAAACTGATACATTTTTATTACGATATAGACTCATGGGAGCTGTTTGACCTGGAGAATGATCCGCATGAAATGAATAATCTTATAGCTGATAGCTCATATGCAGAGATCATTTCCGGACTAAAAACCCGGCTGCTGGATCTGGCCGCAGAGTATGGAGACAGCCTTGTGTTGGGGATGAGGGAGTAGTTCATTACCTTCGGTAACTCGTGATCCCGTTATGGAGTTCCCTGCAATAAACAAAAAGGTCTTTGCCTAACAGCAAATACCTGTTTTTCTTTCCCATTCCCCTTACAAAAGAAATCTTTTGACGGTGCCTGTGAAACAAAAATCCCGCCACTTAGCAGTGACGGGACTTTATTGTTTATTGCGGAGAGAGAGGGATTCGAACCCTCGGTACGCACAAGGCGCACAACGGTTTTCGAGACCGCCCCGTTCGACCACTCCGGCATCTCTCCATAAAACCAGTGCAAATATCCGACTATTATTTAAAACTTCAAAAGCTCTACTGTCATAAAACAGCCGGTGGAAGCTTTTTAATGTTCCTGCCGGCTAAGAGCTCAGGAAAATTTAGTAATTTCAGGAATTAACTCATAATTATATACAAATGAGAAGAAGAGGATTTATTATAAGCAGTGGCCTTTCGCTGGCAGCATTTGGCGGACTGGCCGGTATCTCATCTGCACTGGATATAAGTGGCAACGACAGTTTGCAGATAGATGAGCTTACAAGGGGATTAAAAGCCCTGGCACCTGAAGATTATGTAAAGAGGCAGGAAAAAGCAAAGCAGCTGATGGAGCAGAATGGCATAGACGGATTATTGCTGACAGGTGGCACTAATATGTCGTATTTCCTCGATATGTCGTGGTGGCGAAGCGAACGTTTTTTTGGAGCAATACTGAACACCAAGGGCGACCCTGTATGGATATGTCCGGCCTTTGAGGAGAAAAGAGCGAGGGAAATGATACAGTTCGGATCAGATATCCGTACATGGGAAGAAAATGAATCTCCCTATAAACTGGTAGCATGTATCATGAAGGACCTTGGAGCGCCCAGGGGAAAACTTGCAATAGGGCCTACGGTAAGGAATTTTGTAGTTGAAGGGATACAGGCAGACGGGAAGGGGCGGAAGTTGAGACTGGCCGATGGCTCGGTGATAACAAATGGATGCAGGGGAATAAAGACAAAAAAAGAGCTGAAGTTTATGGATGTGGCAAACAGGATAACCAAGCTGTCCTATGCCGAGGGGTTCAGGCACTTAAAAGAGGGAATGTCATCTGCAGACCTGGCAAAGATCATCAGTGAAACTCATTCCAGCCTTGGTGCCAAGGGGGGTAGTTATCCACAGTTCGGTACAATATCCGCTTTTCCACATGGGTCTAAAGAAGATCCCCCGCTCAGGGAAGGAGATATAGTATTGAATGACGGAGGATGTTCAGTTCAGGGATACCGGTCGGATGTTACCAGGACTGTCATTTTCGGGAAACCATCTGACAGGCAAAAAAGAGTTTTCGATATAGTCCTGAAAGCGCAACAGGAGGCTTTTAAAGCTATTCGTCCCGGTGTAACGGCAGAATCTGTTGATGCTGTGGCTAGGAAAGTGATAGAAGATGCCGGCTTCGGTCCCGGCTACAAGTATTTTGCACATCGCCTGGGACACGGGATAGGGATGGACGGACATGAATATCCCTACCTGGTGGGAGGTAATAAACTTAAGCTGGAGCCAGGCATGACTTTTAGTAATGAGCCTGGAATATATATCTATGGTGAGTTTGGAGTAAGGATTGAGGATTGCTTTGTGGTTACCGAAGATGGTGCCCGTTACCTGGGGGGGATGACCACCAGATCGATAGATGATCCCTTTGGAGCAACCTGATGATATGCTGTGCTATATTTTGAAAAAGTAAATGATAATGTTTACATTTGACTATATTATTGAGGCCTGAATTTTGGATATATTGTTTTAACAGGAATTTATTATGGGAAAAGGGGATAAAAAGACCAAACGGGGTAAAATTGTTGCAGGATCTTATGGGGTAAGAAGACCAAAAAAGAAAAAAACAACTTATAAACCCACAGCTAAAGCTGTTATAAAAAAGACTGAAACTGTTGCAAAGCCGGTTAAGGATACAACTGAAAAGAAAGTTGCTCCGAAAAAAGCAGCTCCAAAGAAGGCAGTTCCTGCCGTCAAACAGGAAAGCAAAGCTAAGAAGCCTGCTGCAAAAGCTGCAGAGAAGAAGGCCACACCTGCCGTCAAAGAGAAAAAGAAATCAGCTAAAGACTAATGTTTTCCATGGGACTCTTCATTGGCCTGTTGTTGATAATAACAGCAGGCTTTTTCGTGAGTGCAGTCCTTCTTTTCTCGATAGAGTCGTTTAGGGAAAATGAAGCTCGTGCAGGATGGATATTACTGTCGGCCGTCTTTATCCTGTTGGCTCTTTATATGCTTGTTTTCTTTTCTGGCAATATCCCGGCATTATGGATATTTGCTATATCTCCATGGTTAATTATGATACTTTTATTCTGGCCTGCCGGGAGTAACAGGGAGGGGGATAAGGGACCTGATCCCCGGGGACAGATTGATGAAAGGGATATAATGTTTTCAAGACGCCTGTTAAAGGAAGGAAGCAGGAGGTACAGGAAATATTATTCGCAAAATCCTGAAAAGAAAGAGTCAGATGACAGGTCAAGGGCTAAGCCTGGCCTCTTGTCACCTCGTTCCCAGTATTACCATCCCCTGCAGTTTGCTGCTGCAAATGCAAGCTTCACTGCCGTTGAAGCATTGGTTCCGGCAATAGATAAACCGGCCACAGCAGAAAAGGTAAAGATCGAAGCTGCTGCCCTGAGCACTTTCCTGAAGGGATGGGCAAGGAAGCTTGGTGCACTTGATCTTGGCATCACCTTATTAAAGACAGAGCATCTTTATAGTTACCGGGGGAGGGAACATAATTATGGTAAAAAGGTGGATAAGAGGCATAAGTATGCTATTGCCTTTACGGTAGAGATGGATAAGGAAATGATTGACAGGGCTCCTCTTGGACCGGCAGTAATGGAGTCGGCCGGAAGATATATGCATGCAGGTTCTGTTGCCGTACAGATAGCTGCTTTTATCAGGGAGCTTGGCTATGATGCAACGGCTCATATTGACGGGCATTATGAACTGGTTGCACCCCTGGTAGCCAGGGATGCCGGGCTGGGTGAGATAGGAAGGATGGGGCTGCTTATAACAGCTAAAGAAGGTCCCAGGGTTAGGATTGGTGTTGTAACAACGTCAATGGAGATGAAAGAGGATACTGTAAAGAGAGACCTCTCTGTAACGGAATTCTGTGATATTTGTAAGAAATGTGCTAATAATTGTCCCGCAGCAGCAATACCCTCCGGTGAGCAGAAAATGATAAACGGGATTAAGAGGTGGCAGATAAACCAGGAGAAATGTTATGACTACTGGTGTATTGCAGGGACTGATTGTGGAAGATGCATAGCTGTTTGCCCTTATTCTCATCCCGATAATTACCTGCACAGGCTGGTAAGGCTGGGAGTAAGAAGATCTGCTCTTTTCAGAAAGATTGCAGTTCCCCTTGATGACTTCTTTTATGCTAAGAAGCCCATTAGCCGCAAGCCTCTTAAATGGATGAACCCATAAACCTCGGGGGTCATTATTTCTTAAACATTAATTCCTTATTTTCGTTGTCTGATAATGCAGGCTAATGACAGTAAGGAATAGCGATATATGGTTAAAAGCAGCGGTGGCCGGAAGCCTGTGGGCATCCGTGGAGATTGTTGTTGGCAGCTTCCTGCATAACCTGAGGGTGCCCTTTGCCGGTACCATACTGGCAGTGATGGGGATAAGCCTGATGATTGCTTTTCAGTATAAATGGAATGACAAGGGACTTATCTGGCGGGCGGGGCTGATTACAGCCATCATGAAGTCACTCTCACCCAGTGCCGTAATCATTGGTCCTATGCTTGGCATATTAACCGAGGCCGTATTGCTGGATTTTGCAATTCGCTTATTCGGACGAAATATGCTGGGCTTTTTAACAGGTTCGATAGCAGCAGTGCTTAGTGCACTGGTACATAAAGTGGCCACAATCATTATCCTCTATGGATTCAATATTGTCAATATACTGGAAAATGTATATCAATATGCACGAAAGCAGCTAAGAGTGGAAGGTCCCGAACCCCTGATGCTTGTGCTTTATCTTATTTTATTATACATCTTATTTGGGATACTTGCAACGCTGACAGGGATGGCTTCGGGCAGAAGGATAGGAAAGTATGTAAATGAGGAAGACTACAGCAGGGAGATCATAAATGATGAATTCAGCCTGCAGGGAGATGAAAAATACTCTATCTTCTTGCTGATTTTTCACCTGCTGGTGTTGGTTACCGGCTTATACCTGGTAAACAGCCTTAACATATTGCTCTCTTCCGTCATAATCCTGCCCTATATTGTATTCGTCTTTATAAAATATAAAAGATCTTTGCGGAGGCTGGCAAAACCATTGTTCTGGTTCCAGCTGGTATTGATCCTTCTCTTTGCCGTATTGTTCTGGAATGGTTATTCAAAGGGATCATTGCTGGATATTGAAGGTTATATCATTGGTGCCAGGATGATTATCAGGGCCCTGCTGGTGGTACTGGTCTTCTCTGCCGTCAGTGTTGAGCTGAGAAACCCTCTTGTAAAGGCAGTGCTTTATAAAAGAGGATTCTCAAAGCTTTATACTTCCCTGGGACTTGCATTCTCGGTATTGCCTGCTGCCATGAACCGTATTGCCAGGCCTGCGGGATTGATCCTGAGTCCTATACGATCACTCTCGGAGATAGTTCAGTATTCCGGCAAGCTTTATAATTCATTCAGGGAAAGGATGGAGGTGATGAATCCTGTTTTTATTATTGCCGGGAACCACAGGGAAGGAAAGACAAGCTTCCTGAAAGAGACAATTGACATACTAAGGAAGGCCGGGACCAGGGTTGGTGGAATAATGACCGAGGGAATTGACAGGGAGGGGGAGAGGTTTGGCTTCATGCTGGTGGATGTTTCAAGTGATGAGAAGGTATTGCTTTGCCACAAGGAAAAGACTGAAGAATGGAAGAAGACAGGCAGGTTTTATTTTAATCCGGAGGGACTTGCTTTCGGAAAGAAGATACTAAAGCAGTCAGGCAGCAATAACATTATGGTGATTGATGAGATTGGACCCCTTGAGCTAAAAGACGGAGGATGGAGCAGGCGGCTGGAAGAGTTGATATCTGCCTACGAACATCCAATGATATGGGTAGTGAGAAGAAATCTTACAGAGAAGATAATTAAGAAGTTCTCATTAAAGAATGTTATCATTATGGATATTGCACGTTACAAGCCCCCGGAACTGGCAGATCAGCTACTCAAGCTTGATAGCTGAACATTTTTAATACTCCCATATTCCTTCCCTGCTTGGTTTTTCCAGGCTTTTTTCAAGCATTTTTATGAACCCTCTCCTGGATATCTCTTTTGCTCCCATCCTTTTTAGATGATCGGTAGGCACCTGTGCATCAATAAAGTCAAATTCCCATTCTTTAAGCAATTGCACAAGCCGGTGCAATGCTGCTTTCGATGCATCACTCTCTGTCTGAAACATAGACTCGCCAAAAAAAGCTGCACCCAGTGAAACCCCGTAAAGGCCCCCCACAAGCCTGCCATTATAAAAAGATTCAACAGAATGAGCATATCCCTGCCTGTGCAGTTCAATATAAGCCTGCTTCATTTTATTTGTTATCCATGTTCCTTCCTGTCCTTTCCTTTCCAGGCCCGAACATGCATCTATCACCTCTTCAAAAGAGCTGTCTGTCCGGTATTCAAACTTGCCCGACTTAATTGTGCGGGCCAGGCTTTTTGATACTTTCATCTCTTCCGGAAGAAGTATGAGCCTGGGATCGGGAGACCACCATAATATTGGTGAGCTCTCGTTAAACCATGGGAAGATTCCTTTTGAGTATGCATCTAGCAGAGTGCTTGTTGAGAGGTCTCCTCCAATTGCCAGAAGGCCATCTTTATTGGCAGTAGATGGATCCGGGAAGATGCTTTTATTATTTTCGCGATTCATTGGGAATAACTTGGACAAAGTCTCAATTTACAAAGAAATACCGGTATTGTTTACCCTCATTCTTCATTTATTATTATTTCGGGATTTCTTTGTACATTCACAAAAAATAATTGAGAAATATGAATGCTGATGGTTCAAAGATCCTGCTTCCCTTTAATGTTCCGAGAACATTAAAAACAATGGAATTTGATTTTGATCCTGATACTGAGACTATCAGTCTCAGAGGTAAGTTTATTCCTGAAGACAACCTCGTTTTTTTCGAACCAATACTTGAATGGATGGATACTTTAATTCAGAATCCGCCCCCACGTATAAAGGTCCTTGTTCAAATTGATTATTTTAATACTTCTTCATCAAAGTTCATCCTTAAGATATTTAAGAAGCTTGATGAGGCCAGCAAAGCCGGTTCGGATATTGTGATACACTGGATCTATGAACAGGATGACTGGGATATGCGCGATTGCGGCCTGGATTATAAGGATATTGTGAAGGTTCCTGTTAAGCTGGTTGAAATATCGGAGACAGATGGTATGAGGATGGAAGAAGAAGATAATCCTGAGTAAAGCAGGGACTAAGGCTCACTACAGCTTATTAATTATATTTTTTTGTAGATAATAATCCACAGGCTGCATCAATATCCTGACCCCTTGATTTGCGTATGGTCGCAATTACTCCCCTAGCATTCAGCTGATCCCTGAATTTTTCCATTTCAAAATGCCTTGTGCCGGAAAGATCCGTATCAGGTATTGAATGAAAATATATCAGGTTCACCATGCACTTAAGTCCGTTGAGCTGTTTAGCCAGGTCTAGGGCGTGCTGCCGTGAGTCATTTACTCCTTTAAACATTATATACTCAAAAGACAACTTCCTGTACCTGCTTATCTCTGTATTTTTCAGTTCCCTGATTATCTCAGCTGCGGGATGTAGCTTCTCAACAGGCATTAGCTTCAGCCTTTCCTCAGGGTAGGGACTATGAAGGCTGATAGCGAGGTTGCAGGCAGTTTTTGCCAGGAACTCTTTTACAGCCGGTAATATGCCAATGGTAGAAACTGTTATTCTTTTCGGGCTCCAGCCAAATCCCCAGTCAGAGGTCATTATCTCCAGGCTTTTCATCACTTCGTCGAAATTATCGAAGGGCTCACCCATACCCATGTAAACAATATTTGTGAGATCTGCCGATTCGGGAATACTTTTTACCTGGTTGATAATTTCTCCGGAAGTCAGGTTTCCAAGGAGGCCCTGCCTGCCTGTCATGCAGAATTTGCAGGCTCTCTTACATCCTGCCTGTGTTGAAACGCAAAGTGTATTCCTGCTTATTTCGGGGATATATGCCGATTCGATATAATTACCCCCTGCAAGTTTAAAAAGATATTTTTTTGTTCCGTCTTTAGATTCCTGCACCCCGGCAGGCTCTGTCAGCCCGATCTCAAATTTATTTTCAAGTATGGTCCTGGCTTTCTTGCTCAGGTTAGACATCTCATCAAAGCTCTTAACATCTTTTTTATAAAGCCAGCCGGCAAGCTGGGAAGCCGTAAAAGAAGGCAGCCCGATTTTTTTAACAATGACTTTTAGTTCATCAAGAGTTTTTCCGAATAATATTTCTTTCTCCATAATACGAGCTTTGACAGAGGTATATATAATTAATGAAGCCCGACCGGTTTATTTTGCAGGTTGGTTCACAATTTTCTTCAGGCCAATCAGTATTTTTTCCATTTCTGCCTTTTGTTCCTGGTCTTCCTCCTGTTCCACAGCAGCCTGCATGTCGGGAATAGCATCGGTATATTCTGTTTCAAGCAGGTATTTGGCAGCATGCATTCTTACTTCCGGTGATTCATGACGCAGTAGTCCTATAGACCAGCGTATGGAAGGTCTTGAACGAATTGAATATAGCTCGTCAAGGGCATTTATCACTATGGAGTCATCTTCACTGAAGAGTTTCCAGAAGTTCTTCTTTTCAGATTTTATTTGTTCAGAAAAGTAAAGCACTTCCTTATGGTTCAGTCCGGGACGAATAAGCTTATCGGAATATGTAACAAGCTCATTCCCGCTTACCCACCTTGCCATCCTGGGAATTATCCATCGCATGCCTGCCGTGGCTTCAGGGTGACCAACAGAGATAAATACTTTTCCTTTGCCATACTCGGAGGTGGCAAAGATCAGTTTCCCCGGTGTTGTGCCTTCAGGGTATCCTGGCTTGTTTGCTACATCGGAATAAAAGCTAGCCAGTATATCTGCTCTATCCGACTCTGGGTATTTAAAGATTGGGCCATCATAATATTGAATATATAAAGAATCCTCCTTTGCCAGTTCATAGAAGATCTCTTTACCTTTTTCATTCAGGTGAAATGCAACAAGCCCTCTTCCCCTGTCATAATATCCGTCCCTGATATCCGGTTCGGGAAATATCTGCAGGCTGGGATATCCCGGGGTGGTAGATAAAATAAAACCTCCTGCACATATACCTATGAGTCCTTTTCCATCTTCATATGCAAATTTTCTTACTTTTTCTGCAGCCTGCTGGCCCAGGTTATTAAACTCTGTGCTTCCGCTTCCGCCGGGAAAGATCAGTACATCCAGCTCATTGAGCTTTCCCTGCATAATTTCTTCGCTGGTTACTTCACAGGGAGTGATCTCCTTATCAATTTTAAGGGCTTCACTTACTTCAATAAGTCCAATAAAACTTCCACTTCCGCCACCGCTGAATACTCCCACTTTAATGTTATTATCTGTGGCGGCCTGGTTTTCATTATTGGCACATGAAGTAAGCAGTATCACAACTGCCAGCATTGATAGTAAGTTTATTCTTGTCATTTTCATTTCTTTTCCCACTATGTTGATTAAATGAATTATTTCTGCCGTTATCCTGTTTTTTTTGTTTACCGGCTTGAGCCTGCAATATTTATTTGGGGACTATTTATTAATGCTGATACCGAAATTCTTCTTATAAAATGCCGGTACCTCAAGGTCTACCCAATTATAGAAATCCTGCATTTCTTTATTACTTATCTCCGACTCCCTCCATTTTTTAAGCATTGCATCCGCCCTGTCGAATATCTCATCTTCAAAAGGAGTGATCTTCTGTATGCTACCGGTGTTATCAGCATTTACCAGGCTGTTTATATTTATGTAACTCTCACTATGGCCGGTCCACCTGTAAGGGAATGATCTCATTTTTACGTCCATCCCCATATAGCACATAGGGGAATCTTTCAGTTTCTCATTGTATGTGAAAATTGCAGGCAGCTTTGTTTTAGGACTATTCCATACCGGTATACAAACTGTTGACAGGGGCCAGCCAAGCACTGTCCACATCGTTGTATATGCAGGATCCTCACCTTTTTTTACTCCCTGGATCACAGCTACTGAGGCAGTGCTTCTACGGACTATGAAATCTGTGAAGAATACATGTGTTTCATTGTGTTCAGGAATATCTGAATAATCATAAAGATCAACTCCTGTTAAAGAATGATACAGGCTGCGACTAAATTCCTGTATAATTGTTTGGGGCCTTAGATTATTTTCTTTAGCAGCTTTCTTTATCAGTTTCTCGGCAGTTTCATACCTGATATATCCATGACCGGAAAATACCTTTTCCCCTGTGAAAGAATAATTTGTTCTTATAACATATCCATAGGGGGCTATTTTAGGATCATTAACATCTATTTTTTCAACTACGAAGTTACCTACCTCGAAATAGGCAGCTCCGCCTTTTGCATCTATAACCCCATAATTGGCTGCCACCCTGGTAGGTTGCTTGAGGGACCTGAGTAATTGCTCAAACTCATCAATATCAGCACATTCTTCAAGTGCCCTTTTCATGAGAACACCTTCTCTCCCCGTTCCTTTAATTGTATCATTATTGATGTTATAGCTTGCAGTATTCATAATTGCAAATCCTTCTGAATTCATGCCATACCATATGCTTTTATTAAGGCTGTCGGTTGAATTTACTACCCCGGTATAGCTGTATTTGCCTTCTTTGCTGAAGATGATTTTGTTCAATAAGGTATTCGTATCGCGATGCTTCCATAGCAGAGGACGGCCATCGACGGTATATTTTCCGGAAATAACAGCAGATGTACATGAGTAAGCATGGATGTTTACTGCAAAATACAACAGCAGGATCAATAGGGAATATTTTTTCATTATTAAAAAAATTAAAAGTTTAAAATAAACCCTTAAAAGTAGAAAAAAAATGTAATGCTCAGTCCTGCCTAATTATGTTCTTTACCACATTCGCAGTTGCTCAGGTTGATATATACCAGTAAACAGATGGTTAACAGCAGGAAACTGTTTGCCACATGGAAATAGTTTACAGCATGGTTTACGCCAAACAGATGTGTTCCGAACAAAAAGTTAACACTGCCGCAGAATATTGATGCAGTGGCAATGATGCCTGTAGCCCAGCTTAGCCAGTTAAGTGTTTTCATAATCAGGTGTATTAAAGTTTAGAACAAGTAAGTTAATAAAATTCAGCATGATAGCAAAAGTTTCAAAGCCGGACAGCTGTTCCTGTTCCCTGTTTCAGTGCTTATGAAAGTAGCTGTTTTCAATGGCAGCAAGTGTGTTTCTAAGCTTTTCCACATATACCAGATCGGTAGTTTGTTTGCTTTTCATTGAATAAACCAGCATAGTATGCATAAGTTGCAACTGCTCAAGGTATTTATTGTATGCTTCATGGTTTTCGGGCTCCTGTATTTTTATTCGCTGGTGAAGAAAATACTGGCTTATTACTTCCTGTATCTTGCCTGCATGCTCTTCCTTGTTGTTTATCCAGCGCACCAGTTGGTTATAGTTAATAATTTCAGCTGCAGAAAGCTCGTTTATCATATTCATTGATTTCTCAATGGTTTCAATATGCTCGTAAAGCAAGGCAATACGAATGGAGTCGCCATAGATGCCACAGGGAATTTCACAGTGGGCAGATACTTTTTGCACAGACAGGTTGAACATAGCCGTTATAACCAGTAAGAGAATGCTTTTCTTAAATTTTTTCATGATAATTATTGTTAATGGATTATTGGCAAAAGATTTATTGCTGCTAAAATACTAATTATTATTTAGAATAATTATAAACAACTTTTTGCGTAATATAGTAGTCTGTAATAATGTTGAGCAATAAATTATATAATCAATGAAAACACTTAAAGTATTAATCTTATTAATTTCTGTCCTTGCCATTATTTTTGTTTCATGCAAGGCAGACAATCCTGATCCCGTGATTAAAAAAGGGAACCAGTCTGTTATTGCCGGTGATTCTATTGCTTTTGAAAGTGTCTTGCGCAGTATTCCTGCCGAATATATTAATGCTGCACGACAGGATCTGCATATTGCCTACCAGCATACTTCTCATGGTACTCATGTTGCATATGGAATGTTTGGCCTGCCTGACTTTGAAGACGGCGATGAGACTTTGTTTGCCATAACGAATAATGATCCCCAGGCGGGGAAGCTTGATTTCAGGGATTTGGCCCTGGCTTCTTACGCAGAAGCGGGTGTTGATGCCTCTGATCTGAGCAGGAATGAAACAGCTTTTATCCAGGCCACCAGGAATTATCTTGATGACCCTGTCAACTCTGAAATAAATGTTGTTATGTGGAGCTGGTGTAATATTGCAGGTCATAATGTGGCAGCTAATTACCTGCCCGGCATGCAGACCCTGATAAATGAATATCCCGCTGTCACTTTTATTTTTATGACCGGTCATGCCAACAGGGGTAATAATGTAGGAGATGGTAAGCCAAAGAACCAGGCAGACCTGATAATAGATTACTGCAGGGAGAACAAGTTCTACTGCCTTGATTATTATGGCATAGACACTCATGATATGGATGGTAATTACTGGGAGGATGCAGGAGATAACGGCGATTCCTCAACCGGTGGTAATTATTATGCCGACTGGCAAAACAGTCATGTTCTGGGAGTTGACTGGTATGAAAACAAATCAGCCCCGGGAGGTTCGGCCACCTATGGAGCCCATAATACCCAGCATATTACTGCTAACCGCAAGGCTTTTGCAATGTGGTACATTCTGGCAAGGATAGCAGGCTGGGACGGAGAATAAGTCATAATAAAAGATTCTGGTACATTTTTTGTAATTTTGCAGATGTATGGGGCTGTTCTGGCTTTGACAGCAAGAGTGGTGTTATGCAAGCATGCAGAGCGTTGTGGTAAGGCTCTTAAAAACCGCTGCAACATTTATAATTGGCGAAAACAATTTTGCTCTCGCTGCCTAATCGAAGTTTAGTAGATAAGGCTTTATTCCGGCTGTAGCAGCTGGAACGAGACGTTCCGCGGACGGTTCCACTCTGATCCAATCCGATAACGGGGCGCAGTCAATCCGGAGTTAGCCGGCAGGAGGCCCTGGCCCGCCGGTGAAAATAAAAGGGCTAAGATCAGTCTTCCTTGTTATGCAGCTGGACTGGTTCGAAAACCGAGCATAACTAAGCATGTAGAAAACATATGGCTTCCTTGCCTGGACCCGGGTTCGACCCCCGGCAGCTCCACAAGCAAACAAAAGACAAATACCCCCCTAAGGGGGTTTTTTGTTAGAGAAAAGCGTTGAAAACTTGTTTTTATAAGCTTTTGAATAACAAAAAGAAACTTGCGAAGCAAGGTATTTGTTATTGTTTGCAACACCGGAGCAACGGGGGCATGAATCCTGACCGTAGGGAAGGATGAGTACCTAACCCCGGCATGGATAGGGGTTCTATCTGAAGAGAACAGTTGAACTAAGTGCAAATTCCGGTTAAAGTGAGCCGCCCTCTCCGGGTCAAAGTGAGCCACTAAT